>CAYTAU010000040.1:0-38071 GCA_964435855.1 uncultured Bacteroidales bacterium
TTATTGCATAAAATTTCGGTTCTTACTCCATCAGCATCAGGAATTCTTTTAACCGCTCCCTTGATCTCATCATCAAAACTGGGCCAGCCACAACCGCTATTAAATTTATTGTCAGACTTATATAGGGGCGAGCCACATTGCTTACAGGTATAAATGCCTTTTTCTTTATTGTCGTTGTATTTCCCCGTAAAAGGTTTTTCAGTTCCTTTTTGTAATATAATATTTTTATCAGATTCCGTTAATTTATTGTATTTCATGGCTTGCTAATATTTACAATTTGAATAAAAAGTTTTATAAAATCTATTTAAATTCATAAATAACTGTAAAATGCGGAGTAATACCAAGTATCTGATGTGTTGAAAAGGCAATATCAGCTTTTAATCTTTTATGAACATATCCAATTCCAAAAGAATTTTGAACAGGATTTGTGCTAATTCCTGCTCTGATAAAAAAGTCTTTTATCATCATATATTCAACACCTGCTTTAAAAACAGGGTCGAAATCAATATCTTTTTCTGTTTCAGTAGCAATATATAAATTATCGGAAAATTTATACCCTATGCCTACTCTGAAAATAGTTGGAATTCTTTCATTATCATATATTGCAATCTTCGACATTGTTGGATTAAATACATGCACACCTATAAAAAAGTTTTCTTTTGGCTCAACAAGAATTCCAAGCTCTGCTACTGCTGCACCTTTGTTACCATAATCTTCTGCAATATGTGTGTTAAAATAATCCAGTTGAACGCCAAAAGATATTTTATCGCCTAACTTTTTTGCATAGCCAAGCCCAATTTTGCTTTCATTATATTTACTGTAACCAAAGTATGATAAACTTACACCAAAATTTCCTGAGTTTGTTGGCAATACAAATGCAAGAGATTGTAATCCATATTCTTTTACAATAAATCTATTTTCATGATGAAAACCAATTGTAGGTTTAGTTAAGTTTGCCAAACCTGCTTGATTGTGGTGTGTTGACCAAACATCAGAAAGAGTTACAGAAGAATTACCCATGCTTGCAGATCTTGAGCCGGTTGGATAGTTATCGTTCCCTGAATAGCTTATTAAATATATGAGTAAGAAAATTAATAAAAAAGTAAAAATCTTCACATTAATTGGTTTTATAATCAAATTTATAATTTGAAAGCTCTTTGTTTGCTTCAATAATTTTTGATTTTAGGCTTTCTTTATATTCTTTAACTTTTTCTGCAATTTCTTTATCTCCAACAGATAAAATTTGTGCTGAAAGTATAGCTGCATTTTGTGCGCCATTTAAACTAACTGTTGCAACAGGAATCCCCGGAGGCATTTGTAGTATTGATAACATTGCATCTATTCCTTCAAGAGAAGCTTTTATTGGAACGCCAATAATAGGTATAGGGGTCATTGAGGCAATAACGCCGGGTAAGTGAGCTGCCATTCCTGCTCCCGCAATAATTACTTGAATTCCTCTATTTTCAGCGTTTTTTGCAAATTCTTCAACTTGTTCAGGAGTTCTGTGAGCAGATAAAGCATTTACTTCAAAAGGTATTTCAAATTCGTTTAAAATTTTTGCTGCTTTTTCCATAATGAGCCAGTCTGATGTACTGCCCATAATTATACTTACTCTTGCTTTCATTGTTAGTTTTTTATTAATTTTTTTCAAGAATAAAATTAAGTTTATTAAAAATAAAAAATTATCTTCGCAAGTTATACAAAATTGATGAAACAAGTGTGAAAAACATTGTAACATTTTTATTCCATATCGGTAAAAATAAATTTTTAATAAATAAAAAATAATACTCATTAATTATGAAAAAAGTCAGAATTTTAGACAAGGAGTTTGCATTATCAATTTCTTCTACGGAAATTCAGCAGGCAATCTGTAAAATTGCAAACAAACTAAACAAAGATTATAGAGGAAAAAGTCCTTTGTTTGTTGCAATACTTAATGGTGCTTTTATGTTTGCATCAGACCTTATTAAAAAAACCAGTTTTGATTGTCAAATTTCATTTGTTAAATTCTCATCTTACGAAGGGGATTCATCTACAGGAAAAATAAATCAATTAATTGGTTTTAATGAAGATATTAAAGGAAAATCTATTGTTATTATTGAAGATATAATAGATACCGGCTTAACTTTGTCTAAAATGATTAAAGAATTACAAAAATTGGAGCCTGCTGAAATAAAAATAGCTACATTATTATTTAAACCCTCCGCTTGTAAAATTGAGCTGAACATAGATTATGTTGGTATTGAAATACCAAATGACTTTATTGTAGGATATGGACTTGATTATAACGGAAGAGGCAGAAGTCTTGAAGATATTTATTCTGTAATAAATATTGAAAAAGAACCTAATGATATTAAACTTAATATTGTATTATTTGGTCCTCCAGGAGCCGGTAAAGGAACACAGGCAATACGCTTAATGAAAAAATATAATCTTGTACATATTTCTACAGGTGATTTATTAAGAATGGAAATTGCCAACAAAACAGCACTTGGTATTGAAGCAAAAAAGAATATGGATAAAGGACAACTTGTTCCTGATGATATTGTAATTGGAATGATTGCAACATTATTAGATAAAAACAAAGACGCAAAAGGATTTATTTTTGATGGATTTCCCCGAACAACTTTACAGGCAAAAGCACTTGATGAAATGATGCACGAAAAAAAATGTTATATTGATATTATGATAACTCTTGAAGTTGATAAAGAAGAAGTGATTGAGCGACTTTTAAAAAGAGGAAAAGAGTCTGGCAGGGCCGACGATCAAAACAGGGCTGTTATTGAAAATCGTTTAATGGTATATAATAAACAAACAACTCCTGTAGTTGAGTTTTATGAATCTCAAAATAAATTTGCATCAGTTTACGGTAAAGGAACTATAGATGATATATATATCAAGTTATGTGATACTATTGACATCGTTAAGAATTTGATATATTAAAAATTCCTCAATGGCGGATTCCAATTTTGTTGATTATGTTAAAATATTTTGCAGGTCAGGAAATGGTGGAGCGGGTTCTGCTCATTTACGACGTGATAAAATAACAGCTAAAGGTGGACCTGATGGTGGAAATGGAGGACGAGGCGGTCATATCATTCTCAAAGGCAACAAACAACTTTGGACACTTATTCATTTAAAATATAAACGACATTTACATGCTCCAAATGGTGTAAATGGGTCATTGCAATGTTCAACAGGAGCAGACGGAGAAGATATAATTGTTGAAGTACCATTAGGGACTGTTATAAAAGATTTTGAAACAGAAGAATTTCTTTTTGAAATAGTTGATCATGACCAAACCGAGATAATTATACACGGAGGCAGAGGAGGGTTGGGAAATACAAATTTTAAATCATCAACAAATCAAACCCCAAGATATGCACAACCTGGTGAAGAGGGAGAAGAAGGCTGGAAAGTATTAGAATTAAAAATATTGGCAGATGTTGGTTTAGTTGGATTTCCAAATGCAGGAAAATCAACTTTGTTATCAGTTATCTCTGCTGCTAAACCAAAAATTGCTGATTATGCGTTTACTACACTGGTGCCAAACCTTGGAATAGTTAAATATTATGATTACAAATCATTTGTAATGGCTGATATCCCTGGAATTATTGAAGGAGCCCATGAAGGTAAAGGACTTGGAACTCGTTTTTTGCGCCATATTGAAAGAAACTCAATTTTACTATTTATGATTCCTGCAGATTCCGCAGATATTAATAAAGAATACGAAGTCCTGTTAAATGAGTTAAAAAGATACAATAAAGAATTGCTTGATAAAAAACGAATTTTAGCAATTACCAAATCTGACCTTTTAGACAAAGAGTTAGCAGAAGAAATTGCTAAAGAACTACCCGATATAGAATCAATTTTTATTTCTTCAATAACTAAATATAGATTAACTGAATTAAAAGACATGATTTGGAAAGCTATAACCGAATGATAGAATTTTTAAAAAATATTGATACTGACTTATTTTTGTTTTTAAACGGAATACATTCTGATTTTTTCGATTCATTAATGTGGTGGATAAGCAATAAATATGTTTGGATTCCGCTTTATGCATATTTATTATATTTATTAATTAAAAAGTATGGTAAAAAATCTATTCTTCCTGTTGTTACAATTATATTGTTGATTATTGTAACAGACCAATTATCAGTTCATCTTTTTAAAAATATGATTCAAAGATATCGCCCTACTCACAATTTAGATATTTCGGAATTGGTACATACAGTTAATAATTATAAAGGAGGCATATTTGGTTTTATTTCATCTCATGCTGCAAACTCATTTGGAATTGCAACTTTGCTGTTATTATTTCTAAAAAATAAACATATTTCTTTAATTTTGATTTTCTGGGCAATAATAGTTTCATACAGCAGAATTTATTTGGGTGTACATTTTCCCGGAGATATTGCCTGTGGCGGACTTTTTGGAATTATCATTGCATTTATTCTATATAGATTATATTTGATTTCAGATAAATTTATTTTTCAAAAGAAAAATTTATAATATTGATTAACAATTATTCGTTAGTAAATAATTGCGGTTCATCTTTGGTACATGTATGGTTCATTTTATCTTCGTGGAAAATTATTATCTTAATGCCTGCATTTTTGTTATATCAAAATTGTAATGTGAAAAATAAAATATCATTATTTATTATAATTTTATTTATTGCATTTTTTTCTTCTGGGTGTAATAAGTTTGATGAAGGTGTAAATTATAGTTTACGGTCAGAAACTAACCGATTAACAAATACATGGAAATATATTTCGGTGTACGATTTTGAAGCAGGAGAACTCCAAACATCAGGATTTAATGGTTGGTCTGAAAAATTAAATAATAATGGAGATTATGAAAAAACCATAGTATATTTTGGAGATGAAACTATTTATGCAGGTAAATGGATATATGATGAGGAAAAAACTTTGCAGCTTACATATACAATGCACGAAATTGAAATTGTTGAAGTTTATACAATTGTTAGGCTTTCAAAGGATGAATTAACACTGAGAAATGATAAAATGGAAATACATTTTCAAAAAAAATGAAAGTTAAATTTCTAATAATAAGATTTAGTTCAATAGGAGACATTGTTCTCACTACTCCTGTAATTAGGTGCATAAAAGAACAAGTTGAAGGTGCGGAAATTCATTATTTGACAAAAGACATATTTTCAGGCATTTTACATTCAAATTCATATATTGATAAAGTTCATATATTAGAAAAAAGTTTTTCGGATACCATAAATAAATTACGCAAAGAGCAGTTTAATTATATTATTGATTTGCATAAAAATATTCGTAGTTGTCGTGTTAGAAAAGCTTTGCGTATTTTATCTTTTTCATACAATAAACTTAATTACAGGAAATATTTAAGTGTTACATTTAAGAAAAAAAATGTATTGCCTGACATTCACATTGTTGATAGATATATGGCAACAACAAAAGTTTTTGATGTGAAAAATGACAATAAAGGATTAGATTATTTTATTCCTGAGGAAGACAATATTTCACTCTCCCAATTACCTGAAAATTTCAAAAATGGATATGTTGGTTTTGTAATAGGAGCAAAGCATTTTACAAAAAAATTGCCAAATAATAAAATAGTAGAAATATGTAAAAAAATAGATTTTCCCATTATTTTATTAGGAGGAAAAGAAGATGAAGAAAATGGCAATAACATTGCTCTTGAAGTTGGAGAAAAAGTTTTAAGCGTTTGCGGAAAATACAACTTAAATCAATCAGCTTCTTTGGTAAAACAGGCAAATGCTATAATTACTCACGATACAGGCTTAATGCATATTGCAGCAGCTTTTAAAAAGAAAATTATTTCTGTCTGGGGCAATACAATTCCCGAATTTGGTATGTATCCATATTTATCTGACAAAAACTCCCAAATATTTGAAATAAATAATCTTAAATGCCGACCATGTTCCAAAATTGGTTATAACAAATGCCCTAAAAATCATTTTAAGTGCATGAATGATATTGATGAGAATAAAATAAGTGAATTGGTAAATAAAATATTCGAATAATACAATCTGTATTAAAAATCCCAAATTTGTTGTGGTATTATTTAATCGTTAAAATAATCATTTTTACCGTAACCTTCTCTGTTTTATTACGTATGTAATACTATATTCAATTTTACTTAAAATTTTATTCCCATGAAAAAAGACATAACACACACACACACACACACATTTGTGGTGTTTGTGGAAGAAAAAAACTACTTCAATTAATTTTAGTATTAAGCTTAATATTAATAAGCAAGTATTCATTTTCACAGTCGGGGCAAAAGTGGTCAACAGGAGGTATATCAATAAGCCCAGGTGAAATTTTTGGAACAAATAACGATGCCTACATTTCTTTTGTAACATTTGGTACAGAGAAATTGCGACTGCTTAGTAACGGAAATTTTGGTATTGGAGTACTATCTCCGCAGACAAATTTACATGTAAACGGAGATATAAGATTCAACATGTTTAGCGGTATGGGACAGGGATTATTGAAATATGACAATGATGGGAATTTGCTTTATATACAATTCACAGGAAATGCAAATAATGTACTGCTTGGAGATGGTACGTTTGGAACATTGAATATTGACGATAATGACTGGAAAATTAGCAATAATAATTTGTTGACTATCCCAACAGGTAATGTTGGTATTGGAACTACACAACCACAGGCAAAACTTGATATTAATGGCAATGCTATTATAAGAGGCACTTTACATGTTTTTAACGGTATTATTGTAGGCACAAAATATAAAGGCGAAAAAGTTGAAGTTGATACTGTAAAATCTGAAAGATTTGAAGCAACAAAAATGGAAGTTGAAGAAATTGAAGCAAGTAAAGAAGTTAAAGTACATACAATAAAAATTGACGGAATAAACAGTAGAATATCTTCAACAACAGGTTTAATAGATTTTGAAAATACCAATTTAAAAACAACAGGAAATATATATGCCGATAATTTATTTATACAAAGCAGTATTAACATAGGCAATTTCAAGTTTAGCAACGGAGGAATTATTCCTGTATATCCGATAAAAGATACAATACAAACTCCGAACAAGATAGCAATAGTATCGGGGGCAAATTTAATAACATTAGACGCTGATACGGTAATAGTGCCAAAACAGATAGGTATAGGAATAGATAAACCGCAATACAGTTTAGATGTAGCAGGCGATGCTCATTTTCGCGATTTATTATGGGTAGAAGGCGGATTAATAATAGGCGAACGATACGAAGGAGGAAAAGCAGATATAGATACATTGAATACAAAAACTACAACAGCTGAAAAAATGACAACTGATACTTTAATTGTAGCAGAACTTACAAGCGATACCATAAAATCGAAGAAAGTTAAAGTACATACAATAAATATTGACGGAATAAACAGTAGAATATCTTCAACAACAGGTTTAATAGATTTTGAAAATACTAATTTAAAAACAACAGGAACTATTAATGCAAATACTATCAGTACTGATAATTTGAATGTGAATTATACAAGTTTTGATAGTTTGCATGTAATTAATAGACTAAAGATAGGAACAAATTCTTTAATTGTTGGTACCCATTGCATTGGAACTGATGAAATACTTTCAAGTGCCGGTAAAATTATTTTTGGAGGTTCCCCAGATTTATTAGATATACAAATAGGCATTGGAACTGACGACCCTCTACAAAACCTGCATGTAAAAGGCAGAACTTGTATAAGTTCTCAGATACCTGACCCTGACCCAGAAAGCACAATATTAAGAATAGAAGATGAAGTTGTAAATGATCAAGGAAGTTTTCTTGGAAGTGCATATTGGGATATAATTGTTTCAGGATTAACACCAAACAATAGATTGTATTTTCAATCATCAGATCCATTAACACCAAATCTTGCAGCATTAACAATAGAACAAAATGGGAATATTGGGATTGGTACTGAAAATCCCGTGGAAAAATTAGATATAAACGGAAATTTAAGAATAAGAAATAATGATATTTATTGCTTATTGTCAGGAGCAGATAATGGTTTAGGTTGGTATGGAACTGCAACTGCTAGTGGAGGCAAAGCATTATTTGCAGGACAGGATGTTGGTGGTATGGTACTTTATGGACATAATGGAGGAGCATTAGGAATAAGAAATACAAGTTCAGGTATTGAAAATATTGCTCTGCAATGGGATGTTGATGGAAATGTAGGTATTGGATTATCCAATCCTAGTGCAAAACTTCATATTAATGCAGATGCAATGACCGGGATGATTTTAGATTTGAATCATACTGCAGGATTTGGTTTTGGAATAAGAATCAAAACAAATAATGATTGGACTAAAGCTTTAACAGTTGTTGGCAATGATGGTTATCAAAAATTTGTACTGTATGGAAATGGTAATATTGCAATCGGTGATAAAATACATACTCCATATAGTGCTAGGTTAATGGTAGATGGGAAAATAATTGCTGAAGAAATTGAAATAAAAGTACTAAATTGGGCTGACTATGTTTTTGTGGATGAATACAAGCTACTTTCAATTGAAGAAATTGAAAACTTTATAAATAGAAATGGACATTTACCTAACGTGCCTTCAGCAAAAGAAATTGAAGAAAATGGGATGCAAGTTGGGGAAATGGTAAACACCCTTCTTGAAAAAATAGAAGAACTTACTCTATATATTATTGAACAGGATAAGCGAATTAAGGAACTTGAAGAAAAAAGTAAATAGCAAACGGAATTATTATGAAAAACCACATTTTAATAATATTAACACTAATAATTTTAATACCTTTTTCAGCTTGTAAAAAATACGAAGAAGGACCCCATATTAGCTTAAGAAGCAAAAAAGAAAGGCTTATTGGATATTGGGGAATTAAAACATATTTAATTAATAATATTGATTCAACACAATTATTTAAAGAGAAATTAGGAAATTTTTCTATTTCCACTAGCCAAGAAGGTGCGTATGCTGTTATATATAATACATTTTGTTCTGGAGGAGGATTAATTAATTTGGGTGGAAAATGGGATTTTACAAATAAAAAAGAAGAACTTCTTATAGATATTGAACGAACTACTACAAGTTATTCTTATAAGGATACTATAGTTAGTTTTGGTCCTTTTAAAGCATCAGGAAGTTGTTTATGGACAATAAAAAAATTAAAACAAGAGGAATTAATTATAGAAAATCAGACCGATAATAAAAATTACAGATTAGAGTTTGACTTAATAAGAGATAAATAAAAACTATATTATGAAAAAAAACTTTTTTCTAATTTCACTAACAATTATCCTTATATTTTTTACAGGATGTCAAAAATATGAGGAAGGACCATTAATTAGCTTAAAAAAACCCAAAAATAGATTGTATGGAGAATGGGATATAGCTAAGTATTATATTAACGGCAATGATTCAACCCAAACTTACAGAGACAGATACACATCTCATGTGAGCTTTAATAAAGGTAGAGATGATGCTTCAATGAGCGCATATTATACAATGGAAAATAATTTTCTTGGCAATTGGAGATTCACCAATAAAGATGCAACAAAATTCTTGCTTGGAAATAATAATTGGGTTGATAGTATTATTGTATATCCATTTAATGCAAGTGAAGAAGTTGTATTTGAAATAAAAAAGCTAACAAGTTATAATTTAAATATTGAATCAAATATTAACAACTATGATTTCAGAATTGAACTTATCAAAAAATAATATAAATTTTATGAAAGCAATTATAACAATATTACTTTGTAGTTTCATTATTCAGACATATTCACAAACAGATCAAATGAATCATGAAAAATACTGGTATTACAGGGCAAGATTAAAAAAATATTTTATTTCGGAGGGTACAGGAAGAGGAGAATCATTAGTCTTTTCAATTAGAAATCCAGAAAATAATAACAAGTTAAGAATTGCACAACCTCATAAGTTTTTTGGAGAATATTTGGGTATACTTGCTACAGAATATAAATTGCTATATGATGAAAAGACATTTTTTAATAATTTTTACGGTAATTATTCTAATACCATTTGCTGCTTGCAAAAAATACGAGGAAGGACCAATGATTAGTTTAAGATCTTCAATGAAAAGAATAGAAGGACATTGGTATATAAACAAATATATTATTGAAGGGAATGATTCGACACAAGTATATAAAGATAGATATACCAGTCAAATTCGTTTTATATTAGAAAACCAATTTGAATATCATGATCTTTATAATAGGTACTCTATTGACACAGATTCAGAACATGGTTTTTATATTGGATATTGGAATATTATTAAAGACAAGCTATATCTGGATTATGATGTTGTACAACTAGAAAGGGATAGTATTTTTTTTTATCCATTTAATGCTAATGATGAAATAATTTTTGAAATTAAAAAATTGTCAAACAAAAAGCTAAATATTGAATCTACTATAAATAACTTAGATTTTAGAATTGAACTTGAAAAAAATAAATAAAAACTATATTATGAAAAGACATTTTTTAATAATTTTTACGGTAATTATTCTAATACCATTTGCTGCTTGTAAAAAATATGAAGAAGGTCCCCGTATTAGTTTAAGAAGCAAAAAAGAAAGGCTTATTGGACATTGGGCAGTTAAAACATATTTAATTAATAATATTGATTCAACACAATTATTTAAAGAGAAATTAGGAATTTTATTTTATATTGCTACTAGCCAGGAAGGCGTGTATGCTGTAGTGTATAACACACTTCATTCTGTAGGAGGATTAATTAATTTGCATGGACACTGGGATTTTATTAATAAAAAAGAAGAACTTGTTTTTGATATTGAACAAACTTTTCCAAATTATTCTGTTGTACATGATACAATAATTAGTTTTGGTCCTTTTAGTACTTATGAGAGTAGTATCTGGACAATAAAAAAATTAAAACAAAAAGAATTAATAATAGAAAATCAGACCAATGATAAAATATATAGATTAGAGTTTGAATTATCATCAGATAGATAAAAAACAATATTATGAAAAAAACATACTTGCTTCTTTTATTTTTATTTTGTGTATTAAACGTATTTGCACAAACTAATCAGGAAAAATACTGGTTTTACAGAAACCGTCTTAAACGTTTTGTTAGTGTTGGCAATCAATCCGGTGAATCTTGTATTGCATGTATAAGAAATAAATTTAATGGAGGAAAATTGCGTTATGGGCAGCATTTAACACACATGGGTTATTATATTGGCATACTGGCAACAGAATTTAAGTTGTTGTATAATAGTGGTCAATTTGAAGATGCAAATAATACACTTATTGAACTGGAATATGCTTTAATGGCGTGCGAAAGGTTAGACAAATGTGAAAATACTATTCCCTGGTATTTACCAAATTCGGATTATGATGGTTTTTTGGTACGGGAAGATGTTCCTCGAAATTTTGTGTCGAGTCATCCTGATTTGAATTATAAATTAACACCAGCAAATAACGTTGATTATTTTAAAAATATAAACCAAAAAGGAATGCCTGCTTATGTTGATACAATAGATGCATCAATAAATGTATTTTATGATTGGGAGCCGGGTGAATTGACTTTTGCAGAGGAAAGGGCAATAAGCATTGATGAAGTTATTCCTTTATTAAAAGGACTGGCACTTGTAAAACGTTGTTGCCATCAAAGTTCGTGGCATTACAATAAAGCCATAGAACTGGCAAGTAAAATATTAAAATACTTAAGAAATTACGAGCATTTTAACGGACCACTGCACTGGTGGATATACAGACCTGATGGTGTAAAAGTGATAGAAGATAATGGTGGTTATGCAGGTATATTTAAATATGGTTTTGCAAAAGCATACGAATATTTTACAGGAATACCACCCGAAATTTTTCTGTGGCAAGAATATACCATTTCTTTGACTTATTTTGCATGGAAAGATACATGGAATGCATTACAGCTTGTTCCTACAAGTCCGGGCAATAATCATATGGTGGCAGAACTTGCCGCAATTGGCAATTCATTTAATATTAGTTTTGTAAATACAACACGGATTGGAATAAATACCATTACAGAACAAGAAAATTGGGACACTTTTTATTTATTGCTATGGAAAGTATTGCAAAATGGCAGCAATTCCAGTTTTATAAATAAAGCTTTAGACCAGTTAAATGGTGCTCCGCTTTGTGGTCCGTACTGTTATGAAGAAGGAGATATTAATTACCCTCAAATTGGTGATTATGCCCCAAATGGTTGGGCAAGCACTGCAAAATTCTGGCATGTACATGAAAAACAAAAATTTGGTGATGATGATAATACGGGTAATTATGATGGCACAGATTTTATGCTTTTGTATAATCTTTACCATTTGGTTGAAAACCCTGAACCTTATGTTCGTTTATTAAGCCGTGAAATTAATGATTATTATTTCCCGTGTTTGCTTACTGGATCAATTATTGGTGTTGAAAATAATAGTCTTGAAATTAGAGGCTATTTGACTATAGAATCAAATTCAATGATTGATACTAAAGTTCATCTAACACCTTTTAGTCCAATAACATTTGCTGATGCAAATGGAGATGTAAGATTCTATGCAGGAGAAAAAATAGTTTTAAAACCGGGTTTTCAAGTAAAAGCTGGCGCACACTTTATAGCAAAGATAGAAGACTTTAGTTGTAGTAATTTAAATAAATCTCTTTCTGAAGGACTTTATTCCGACGGACCTACGCTAAATGCACTTGATAGTATGTATTGGTTTCCTTATGCACCTGTTTTTTTGAATAAAAATGAAAAAGATTATTATATTGATATGTACATGCAAACTGATACTTCATTAACTGAAAATCTTACTGATACAAGGATTAACATTTATCCAAACCCAAACAGAGGACAGTTTACTGCTTTTATAACAAACTATAATAATGAAAATATTTCCTTATCGGTAAGCAATATGCTTGGCAAAACAATTTTAAATAAAATAAATATTAAGCAGAATGAGATTTCTGTAAATATTTCTAATCACCCCACAGGCATATATTATGTGCAAGTAGTTGTTGGCAATAAGATTTTTAAAGAAAAAATTATTGTGCAATAAAAAATAAATGACTAAAATACTTAAAATTCAAAATACTTAAAATTTATTTTAGTCATTTTGAAATTATTTCCTCCCTTTGGGGAGGTTAGGAGGGGCTTTTACTAACTCCTTTTATAAAATCCCGATAGATTTGTACTTATTGAAAAATGATGTGATGCTCCGGCTACATGGTAAGTTGCTAAACCATAACTAAAATGAAATTTTGAAATTCTAACACCTATTCCAAACGAAAACCCGGTAAGTTTTGCCCGTGTTACTAGCTGAAGTTCTTTTCTTCTTTGATAATTATAGCCAAAACGTAAATAGAAGTTTTCAACAGGTATAAATTCAGCAGCAAATATAAAATGTCTTGCTGCCTCATCTGCAAATTTTTCTATTTTGTTTTCTTTTACAATTGAATCATTATCAAATTGTGTAATATTATTGCTCTCGGGAAGCTCATATCGCATTTTGAAATTTGTTAGATTTTGTGCTAAAATAGAAAAACGAAAAGGGGCATGACCTAATCTTTTTGAAATACCAACCTGAATGTCAAATGGTAATGGTTCCCAATTTTTTTCATAATATGGTTTAATTTGATGCCCTAAGTTTTTAATTACCAATGCAACTGTAAGATTTTTAGAATTATGATAAGTAATTCCGGCATCAACAGCCATGCCTGATGAATAATAAGTATCAAGTGCCGAATATATTGATTTTAGATTTGCTCCAACAGTAAAATTACTATCTAAAGGACGAGCATACATAAGATTAAGAGCATATTCTGCTGCAGTAAATTCCCCGATAATTTGCCCTGTATAATCAGCTTCAATAAATTTACCGTAATTTATATAATGTAGTCCGGCAGCAAAAGTGCCGTATTTCTCAATATGTTTTGCATAAGAAACATATCCAAAATTAATGTCAGAAAAATAATTTATATAATTCAAAACAAAATTTTCTGACATTTCTTTATTCAATAAAGAAGGATTATGAAAAACAAGATTAAGATCATTATCTTGAATTGATATAACATTTCCACCAAGAGAAGCAACTCTGGCAGCATTTGGCAGGTCTAAAAATTCAAAAGTATTTTTGCCACCATTTTGCCCTAAAACACTATAACTTATAGATAGAAAACAAATTACAGCAACTTGCAAAAATAAATTTCTCATTTAAAAATACGTTTTGAATAATATAGAACGACAAAGTGAGTAAAAAATTGTTAGAATTTCAAACCAAACATAAGATTTAATTTTGGAGCAAATCCTGAATATTGCGGAGATAATATACCGTTATCTTCATAATAGTAATTGTCAGACTTGTTTGATTTGCAGAGTCTTAGTCCGCCTCCCAAGCTTAAATCCACGTATATTTTATGAAAAATATTAAATTTAGCACCACCAATTATACCGCTTCCATAAATATTGTCATAAGTATAATTATCAGTAGAGTATGTGTATGATTTCAGGTTTAAGTTTAAATTTGTTTCTTCACGGTATTTATACATAATATATGGTCCTGTGTAGAAACTAATTTTGCTGTTTTCAGAAGGATAAAAATAAAATCTGTATTGAATTTCTCCACTAGCACCAATAATTTTATTAAATTCTTTTTCTTTAATTGTAGATGTACCAATAATAATTATGCTTGTATTATTATTAAGGTAGCGTTCAAATCCTACCTGAAATGCACCTTCGTATAATTGAAAAAATCCAATTTTCACTTCATTTTTATCAGTATTGTTATAGTTTTCTATTGTTGTTTGAGAAAACACATTAATACTGATAATCAAACCTAAAATGAATGTAAAAAATTTGTTCATTATTTATTCAATAAAAAACAGTTTTAATATACTGCATAAGCACACAAAGATACATAATTTATTTTTATAAATCAATTTTAGATGTATTTAAAAATTTAAAATGGTTTTATTTAATCATTATAATAATGTTTATACGGGGCTAACTGCGAAGAGTGTAGGGCATCTTTTCATTATCCAATAACTTAATTATAAAAAAATACTGCTAAGTAATTTATTTTTTTCATTGAAAAATTTATAAATAATATTATTTTTGTATGTTTACAACAAAGTTTTCAATATATAAAAATAAATATTAAATGACTAAACACGCTGGGGAAATAATTCAGGTTATAGGACCTGTTGTTGACGTAAGTTTTGAACAATCAGGAACCGATTTGCCAAATATTCTTGATGCACTTGAAATTATAAAAGAAGATGGTAGTACATTAATTATTGAAGTTGAACAGCATATTGGAGAACACACAGTTCGTACTATTGCAATGGATTCAACAGACGGATTGCACAGAGGAATGAAAGTTGTATCTACAGGGTCCCCAATTATTATGCCTGTTGGAGAAAAAACAAAAGGAAGGTTATTGAATGTAGTGGGCGAAACGATTGATGGTATTGGTAAATTAGGCAAAGAAGGAGGTTATCAGATACACAGACATCCGCCAAAATATGAAGATTTGTCTACAGAAAAAGAAGTACTTTATACGGGGATTAAAGTTATTGACCTTATAGAACCATATTCAAAAGGAGGGAAAATTGGTTTATTTGGCGGTGCCGGAGTGGGAAAAACCGTGCTTATTATGGAATTAATTAATAATATTGCAAAAGCTTATTCAGGATTATCTGTTTTTGCAGGTGTTGGCGAAAGAACGAGAGAAGGAAACGATTTGTTGCGAGAAATGCTTGAGTCGGGAGTAATGCAATATGGGGATGAATTTTTGAAAGATATGGAAGAAGGAGGATGGGATCTTTCAAAAGTAGATATGGAAAAACTAAAAGATTCAAAAGTTTCAATGGTTTTTGGGCAAATGAATGAACCCCCGGGAGCACGTGCAAGAGTTGTCCTTTCAGGCTTATCTGTTGCAGAATACTTTCGTGATGGTGATGGCAAAGGCAAAGGAAATGATATCTTATTATTTATTGATAATATTTTTCGTTTTACCCAGGCCGGAAGTGAAGTTTCTGCACTCTTAGGCAGAATGCCTTCTGCTGTTGGTTATCAGCCAACCCTTGCTACAGAAATGGGTTTTATGCAAGAACGTATTACTTCAACAAAGCACGGTTCAATTACATCTGTTCAGGCTGTTTATGTGCCTGCCGATGACTTGACAGACCCCGCTCCTGCTACTACTTTTGCTCATCTTGATGCAACTACTGTTTTAAATCGTAAAATTGCAGAACTAGGTATTTATCCGGCTGTTGACCCACTTGATTCAACTTCTAGAATATTAACCCCTGATATTGTTGGAGAAGAACATTATAAAACAGCTCAACAAGTAAAAGAAATATTACAACGATATAAGGAATTACAAGATATTATTGCAATTTTAGGAATGGATGAGCTTTCTGAAGAAGATAAATTAGCAGTTCACAGAGCAAGAAGAGTACAGCGTTTTCTTTCTCAACCCTTCTTTGTTGCAGAACAATTTACAGGACTTAAAGGTGTTCTTGTTCCAATAGAAGATACAATTAAAGGATTTAATATGATAATGAACGGGGAGGTTGATAAATATCCTGAAGCTGCTTTCAATCTTGTTGGAACAATAGAAGAAGCAATTGAAAAAGGGGAAAAAATGATGGCAGAAGTTAATAGCTAAATTATTATGCAATTAGAGATTATAACACCTGATAAAAAGGTTTTTGACGGAGAAGTTGAACTTGTTCGCTTTCCTGGAAGTGCAGGTTCTTTTGCTGTGCTGAAAAACCATGCACCTATTATCTCTATTCTGGATGCAGGGGAAATTAAAATTATAACAACTGATGGAGACGAAACATTTTTGCAAATTGGTGGTGGTGTAGTTGAGGTAAAAAAGAATCATATTATTGTCCTTGTAGAATCAATTTGACATTAATTATTTAAGGCATAGAATTTGCAACATATTATATAAATTTATTATTCGGTAATTAATCATATATCTATCTTACTTATGTATAAATCAATTTTAATTCTAATTTTAGGCTTATTTTTTTCATTTAATTTAATATCACAAGAAACGGTTACTTTTAAAGCTCCCGATGGACTTGAAATCACTGCAAACCTATATGAATTAGATGAAACATTACCATATATTGTTTTATTTCATCAAGCGAATTCCAGTAAAGGAGAATACAAAGAAATAGCAATTAAGTTATTAAAACTTGGGTATAATTGTATGGCTGTTGATTTACGTTCAGGTGATAATTTTAATTTTGTGCAAAATGAAACGGCCATCAGGGCTAAAAAACAAGGACTATCAACCGAATATTTAGATGCGGAGCAAGATATATTAGCTGCAATTGAATGGACCTGGGAAAGGTCAAAAAAAAACATGATAGTTTTTGGCAGTTCATATTCTGCTTCATTATGTTTGAAAATTGCAAAAAATGAACCTAAAATTAAAGCAGTTATTGCTTTTAGCCCTGGAGAATATTTTTTGCCAAAAATTAAAATTGCAGATGAATTAAAGGGCTACTTAAAACCAACATTTATTGCTTCTTCTAAACGTGAGTTCAAATATGTTGATGAAATGTTTACAGAAGTTCCAACAGATTATAAAACGATCTTTCAACCTCAGGAAGGTGATGGGACTCACGGAGCAAGAGCTTTATGCATAGAAAGCGAAACTCATAAAGAATATTGGCTTGCTTTATTTTTATTTTTTAAAACAATAAATTAAATATTTATTGTTTTTGATAAAGTTATTTTCCTTTTTTATTTTCTTCATTATTATAAGCAACCACAATTTTATTAACTAATTCGTGTCTCATAGTATCTTTTTCGTCAAATTCAATAACGGAAATATTTTTTACATTTTTTAAAATTCTAACCGCTTGTAAAAGACCGGAATGATTTTTATCTGCTAAATCAATTTGAGTAAGATCGCCTGTAACTATAAATTTTGAATGAGTTCCCATTCTTGTTAAAAACATTTTTAGCTGATTTATTGTAGAATTTTGAGCTTCATCAAGAATTACGAAAGCATTTTCCAAAGTACGACCGCGCATAAATGCCAAAGGAGCAATTTCAATAATTCCAAATTCAAAATATTCAGCAAGTTTTTTTGAAGGAATCATATCTTTAAGAGCATCATATAATGGTTGCAGGTATGGATCAAGTTTTTCTTTAAGATCACCGGGTAAAAATCCTAAATGTTCACCCGCTTCAACAGCAGGTCGGCTTAATATAATTTTTTTTACTTTTTTGTTTTTCAACATATTTACTGCTATCGCAATTGCTGTGTATGTTTTCCCTGTACCGGCAGGTCCTATTGCAAAAAGCAAATCATTTTTTTGGTGTTCGGTTACTAATTTTTTTTGATTTTTAGTTCGGGCTTTTATTGCTTTCCCGTTATTACCGTATACAAGAATATTGTTATTGGTAATACTGTCTTCTAAAATAGTTTCTCCCTTACTATCTAATATTCGTGAAATAGTTTCTTTTGTAATATTATTATATTTATTAAGGTGTAATATTATTGATTTAACCTTTTCTTCAAATTTTAAAATTTCTTTTGTTTCACCAAATACTTTTATTTCATCTCCTCTGCCAATAATTTTTAATTTGGGAAAATAATTAGAAATTAAATTCAATTTTGAATTATTAGTCCCATAAAATTCAAGAAAATCTATCTTTTCTAAAGATATTATTTTTTCAGCCATTAAGATTAACAATTTATAATTAATTTTGAAATGCAAAATAATTAATTTTTTATTATAAATAGCTTTTAAATAATTTCAATTATTAACAAATGTCTGTAATAACATTAACCACCGAGTGGAATACCAATGATTTTTATGTTGGTGCCGTTAAAGGGGCATTATTAACTAATGGCTTGGATAATATCATAATAGATATTACGCATAATATTACTAAATTTAGTATTGTTCAGGCTGCATTTATTTTAAAAAGTTGTTATGAGCAATTTCCGGAGGGTAGCGTACATGTAATTTGTGTTAATAGTGAGTTAACAGATAAAAATAAGCATGTGGCTGTTAAGCATAACAATCATTATTTTGTTTGTACTGATAATGGTATATTAGGATTATTGTTCGATTCAAAACCTGATATAATCGTAAAATTAGCAAGTATTAATGAGCATATAACTTTTCCCGAACTTAATGTTTTTCCGCAAGCTGTTTCCCATTTAATTAAAGGGAAAAACATTAAAGACCTTGGAAAAGAGCAAAGTAGTATTAACAGGCAAATAGGCTATATGCCAACTATTGACGAACATGGAGATAATACCATTATTTCGGGTAAAGTAATATATATCGATTCATACGAAAATGCAATAACTAATATCAGTAAAGATCTTTTTATTAATGTAGGAAAAGAAAGAAAATTTGCAATTTTTCTTCAAAATAATATTCATTCACTAAACAAGATAAATAATAGTTATTTTGAAACAGAAGATGGAGAATTAGTTGCATTATTTAATTCGTTAAATTTATTGGAAATAGCAATTAAATATGGTTCTGTAAAACAATTTTTCAAACTTGATGTTGATTCACAAATAAGGATAGAATTTTTATGATAACAAGAATTGTAAAGATGAATGTAAATGTATTGGATGTTAAAAAATTTAAAGATTTAGTCCAAGCATATCAAAACAAAATACTTGCAGCTCAGGGTTGTAAACAGGTTAATATAATGTGTGATAAAAAAATAAAGACAAAATTTTTTAGTTATAGCATTTGGGAATCGGAACAAGATTTAGAAAACTATCGAAATTCAGAAATGTTTAAAAAAACATGGAATGAAGTAAAACAACTATTTAGTTCTCCTGCTCAAGCATGGACAGTTGAAGATGCATTTATAAATTAAAATAATTAAAAAGTGAAAAAGGAACTTGAAGCATTCAACCGCTTATTATCTATAATGGATAATTTACGCGATAAATGCCCATGGGATAAAAAGCAAACATTTGAAAGCCTGAGAAAACTTACAATTGAAGAAACATACGAGCTTGCAGATGCTATTCTGAATGGTAATCCTGAAGAAATTAAAAAAGAACTTGGAGATTTAATTTTACATATTGTTTTTTATGCTAAAATTGGTTCTGAAACAAATGATTTTGATATAACAGACGTAATAAATACTATTTGTGATAAGCTTATTTATCGTCATCCGCATATATATGGAGATGTTAAAGTTAATAGTGCCAATGACGTTGCAGATAATTGGGAAAAACTGAAACTAAAAGAAGGTGACAATAAGCGTGTTTTGGATGGAGTTCCAAAATCATTACCTGCATTAGTTAAAGCAAACAGGATACAGGAAAAGGTAAAAGGTGTTGGATTTGACTGGGATGTAAGAGAACAGGTCTGGGATAAAGTAGACGAGGAACTTAAAGAATTAGTAGTTGAAATTAAGAAAGAAAATAACAAAGAAAAAGTTGAGGCAGAATTTGGAGATTTATTATTTTCAATAATTAATGCTGCTCGACTTTATGAAATAGATCCTGATAATGCTTTAGAAAGAACAAATAAAAAGTTTATTAAAAGGTTTAAATATTTAGAAGATCAAACTATCATTAAGGGTAAATCCCTACACGATATGAGCCTTGATGAAATGGAAGATATTTGGCAAAAAGCTAAAAAATATGATTAAAAAAATCTATTTCCATTCCAATGTCTCAATTAAATGTGCAATATCATCTGTAATATAGTTTATTACAGGGGCCAGTGAATCTTTATTAGGTGTAACATTGAAATATAATGCACCTCTTAAAAAATTATCGATACTGTCTGTTGCGTAAAAATTTACAGATGAAGCGGCATTTCCTTTTATTTCATAAAGAATAGCATAAACACTTTTTTCCGGATATGGTAACAAATATTCATTTATTGCATCAGCTTTTATTGTATGTTTATAAACAAAATGCCTGGTTTCTTCAAAATATGCAGGTAAATTGTTATTTATTGTTTTATATGTTAAATAAATTATTGCATTAAAATCAGGATATATAATATTTACCCAGCAAGAATCTTTTTTAGAATCAACAACTTTTGAATATACGGGATATTCAAAAGTAAAAGGATAATCTGAAGAATAAGTTTGATATTCTTTTTCAGGCAGGTCAATTCTAAAATAAACTCTTGGTTTTGGAACGTAGTCTTGTTCGCATGAAAATATTAATAATAATATTATGCTTATTATAATATATTTATATATCATCTTGTGCTTTAATATTTCCTTTTATCTTTACTATTATTTGTTTAATTCTCCTATTATCAACAGATTTGACCTTGAAATTAAAATCATCACATTCTATAATTTCATGTGCTTGAGGCATTTCGCCTGTGAGTTCCAATATTAATCCAGCAAGTGTATCTGCATCACCTTTAACATCATTAAAAACTGTATCTTCAATATTGAAAATTTTATAAAAATCATTAAGTAGTGTTTTCCCTTCAAAAATATAAGTATTGTTATTTACTTTTGTAAATACCTTTTCAACATCATCTAATTCATCATTGATTTCACCTACAATTTCTTCCAAAACATCCTCAAGAGTTATTATTCCCGAAGTTCCGCCATATTCATCTATAACAATAGCCATATGAATTTTTTTGAGCTGAAATTCTTCAAGTAGATCATTTATCTTTTTTGTTTCCGGAATATAATAAGGATGACGAATAAATGATTGCCATTTGAATGAATTGCCTTTGTGGATATGAGATAAAAGATCTTTTATATATAAAACACCTTTAACATTATCGAAATTGCTATCATATACCGGAATTCTTGAGAAACCTGTTTCAACAATTAAGTCAAGTAGTTTGCTATAATCTGTTTTTATGTCAACAGATTTTACATATAATCTAGACACCATAATTTCTTTAACATCAATATTGCTGAATTTTACAATTCCTTTCAATATTTTTTTATCATCTTTTAGGTCTTCTGATGTAAGATCTAAAGCCTGAGACAAATCATTTAATGAAATATTCTGTTTTTTCTTAGCAAATTTTTTATTTACAATGTTTGTTGAATTTATTAATATTGTATTTAAAGGATTGAAAATTTTTGTTAAAATTATAATTGGCAAAGCCATAAATTTGGCAAAACCAACAGGACGTTGTGTTGCTAAAATTTTTGGTAATATTTCACCAAATATTAATAATAAGAATGCAATAATTACGATTTGAATTATAAAGCCCCAAACAGGAGAGTTTGAAAAATCAAATAATGAGTTTGATAAAAATGAAGATAGTATTACAATTCCAATATTAACAAAATTATTAACGATAAGTATAGTTGCCAGTAATTTTTCAGGTTTCTTAATTAGCTTAAGAATAATTTTATCCTTTTTTAAATCACTTCTTTTTATTGTATTTATATTAGAAGGAGACAAAGAGAAAAAAGCAACTTCCGATCCTGATATTAAGGCAGACGCCATTAACAATACAATTATAATAATAAAACCAATAATTAAGGTGAAAGAAATAGGTTGAAGTTTATTAAAAACTTCAACCATTCCATATAGTAGGGGTTCAACGTCCAATTTAGTAATAATAAATTAACTTATAAGTTTATGTTTTCTTAACTATTTAGTTAAAGAGATTTAGCATCTTATTTAAAATGGTAAATCGTCTGCTTCTTTTTGTTCTGATGATTCAGAATTCTCTTCTGTTGTTTCAATAGTTGGAGTTGTAGTTGCATTTGAAGTTGATTCTACTGAATCATCTTTTTTGCCAAGTAATTGTAAATTATCAACCAATATTTTTGTTGTGTATCTCTTATTTCCTTCTTTGTCCTCCCAATTTTCAGTTCTTATCTTTCCTTCAACATAAAGTTGGGTTCCTTTTTTTACATATTTATCTACAAATTCTGCTGTTCCTCTCCAAACTTCAATGTTGTGCCATTCAGTATTTGTTACTTTTTCGCCACTTTTATTTTTGTAATTTTCATTTGTTGCCAATGAAAATCTTGCTACTGCTGTGCCGGATTCTAAATATTTTACTTCCGGATCTTTTCCTACATTTCCTACTAGGATAACTTTGTTAATAGACATAATTTTAATTTTTTGTTTAAATTTTTATAGTTTAAAATTACAATTTAATTAATTAATAAAAAAATATTATTATTATTATTTCATTAAGCATAATTATATGTTATTGTTCAGGAAAGTAACCTTTCATTATTCCTCTGCTTGAGCCTTTTACGAAAAGAATAATTTCGTCTCTTTCTTTAGTTGCCGGCATATTTGCTTCTACAAATTCTAATGCTTGAGTGTTATTAAAACCTTTAAGATAAAGTACTCTATATATTTCTTGAATTTCATTAATTTTTTCGTTTGTATAGCCTCTGCGACGCATTCCTATTGAGTTAATGCCAACAAAGCTTAATGGTTCGCGAGCGGCTTTTATATAAGGAGGAATATCTTTTCTAACTAAAGCGCCTCCTGCTATCATTACATGCGATCCGATATGAGAAAATTGATGTATTGCACATAAACCACCAATTATTGCCCAATCATCAATAACAACATGACCTGCTAAATTGGCGGAATTAGCAAGAATACAATGATTTCCTATTATACAATCATGAGCAACGTGTGAGTATGCCATAATCAGACAGTCGTTCCCAATTATGGTTTTATAACTTGCAGTAGTACCACGGTTAATTGTTACACATTCTCTAATAGTTGTATTATTGCCTATTTCAACAAAAGTTTTTTCGCCATCAAATTTAAGATCTTGAGGTATTGCAGAAATAACAGCTCCGGGAAATATTCTGCAATTTTTTCCGATGCGAGCTCCTTCCATAATTGAAACACTTGACCCAATCCATGTCCCTTCTCCAATTGTTACATTTTTATCAATAGTAACAAATGGTTCAATTACTACATTGTTGGCAATTTTTGCATCTGGGTGTATATATGCTAATGGTTGTTTCATATTTGTTTTATTGTTTTTTGGATAATTGCGCCATTAATTCTCCCTCCATTACAAGGTTATCTCTTACAAAAGCCTTGCCAATTAATGAGGCAATCCCTCTTCTGATTTCACCTTTCAATATTACTTTAAAAACAATTGTGTCACCGGGAACTACTTTGCGTTTAAATTTGACTTTATCAATAGTCATAAAATATGTATTATAATTTTGGGGATCATCTACTGAACTTAAAAAGAATAATCCTCCAATTTGCGCCATTGCTTCAATTTGTAAAACTCCGGGCATAACTGGTTCTTCGGGGAAATGTCCAACAAAGAAACTTTCATTCATTGTAACATTTTTAATTCCGGTAATAGAGGTTTTATCCAGTTCTACTATTTTATCTACCAAAAGAAATGGTGGTCTATGAGGAAGAAGTTCCATTATTTGATTGATATCCAAAATTGGAGGCTTAGAAAGGTCAAATACAGGAGCTTTATTTTTTGATTTATCTTTTTTAATTACCTGTTTAATAGCTTTAGCAAATTCAATATTTGAAAAATGCCCGGGTTTGTTTGCAAGTATTTTCCCATTAAACCTGTATCCAATTAATGCTAAATCTCCAAGAAGGTCAAGTAATTTGTGGCGAGCTGGTTCATTGTTATAGTGTAAATCAATGTTATTTAGAACTCCAAAGTTTGGAATAACTTTAATTCGGGGTTTGTTAAAAAGGTCAGCTAGGTGGTCAAGCTCTTCCTGATTGATTTTTTTATCAATAATTACAATTGCATTATCAAGATCGCCTCCTTTAATTAAATTATTTTTAAGTAAAATTTCAAGTTCCGTTAAAAAAACAAAGGTTCTGGCATTTGAAAAATGTTTTTCAAATTCGGAGATATTGCTCATTATGGTGTACTGATTTGCAACCACATCCGAAGCATAGTCTATCATCACATTGAT
Source organism: uncultured Bacteroidales bacterium (assembly GCA_964435855.1). Lineage (GTDB taxonomy): Bacteria > Bacteroidota > Bacteroidia > Bacteroidales > CAYTAU01 > CAYTAU01. The sequence goes on from CAYTAU010000040.1 coordinate 24,911, forward strand.
GCTAAAATTACTTTCAGGATAAAGAGTAATTTCAACATTTTTTTCATTATTAACATACTGAATTTTATCTTTGAAAGAAAAGATTTTTCGTTCAGCTTCCTGTTCAATAATTTCAGCATCAAACAGAGCTTTAACAAATAATTTTGCACTACCATCCATTATCGGAATTTCTGTAGAACTTACTTCAATAAGAATATTATCAATTCCCAGTCCATAAACGGCAGCTAAAACATGTTCTACTGTTGAAATTCTTACTCCATTTGCTTCAATACTTGTCCCTCTTGAAGTATCAATTACATTTTCAACCAAGGCATTTACAATCGGTTTATTTTCAATATCTACTCGTTGAAATTTATATCCATGATTTTCCGACGCAGGCTTGAAAGTGATTTCACATTTATTTCCTGTATGTAATCCTATTCCATTTAATGTAATGGCCTTACCTATTGTCTTTTGTCTATTTTTCATCCAATTGTTTAATGTAATATTTTATACAAAGATATAGTTTCCAAATTATTTACAAAAAATCATTTTCGGAAAAAGGGAAAAAACAGAAATTAATCGTCAATTTTTATAAAATTTAAAGAACTTGAATTACTATCATTGTAATATTTAATAATATACAATCCCTTTTCAAGTTTCATTATATCCAATTCACATTTATCAGTAGCTCTGAAAGTTTTGTTGAATATAGTTTTTCCTGCAATATCACATATTTCAACATTAATGAAATGACAGATTTCCTGAAAAGACAGAAACAGATAGTCAGAGCAGGGATTCGGATAAAGTTTGGCATGTTCGTTGTTTCTGCTTTTATTAAAAGAAGTGATTGATGAAATAATTATGTGGTCTGAATAAGGCGAAATAGCAGTAACAATAATTTCCGGGTTGGAGGAAGAAACTGTTCCCTGCCCGGCTTCTTCGTAAAATAAACTATCTGAAATTCTGTAAATAACATAATTGTAAATGCCGGGATAAAGATTTTCAATTTGCAAAGAATAAGCTGTTGCCGGCGAACTGATATCTGAAACAATTATATGACAATCCGAAACTCCCCGTGTGGCAATTATACTTGTTCCCAAAGTATCTCCTCCTGTGCTTGAAATTCTGTTCCCGTTTTCATAAAGTTGTCTGAATGATTTCATTGCTAAGCCCGAATATCTCACATCCCCGTTTTCCTGAACCAGTCCGAACCAATAATTTCTGAAACTGTATCTGAAAAATTTACTGATATCGCTGTCCTGCATATAAGTCATAGTATTAGTGAAAGATGCTGCGTTTAATCCATCATCCATTCCAAAAACTTCATAAAACTGATAATTGAACATGGCAGTATTCCATTCGGTATTAATCAGTTCGGTGCTTCCAAGTCCGTATTCATTAAGTTTATTCCTTACATATTTATTTGTAAGTTTAAAATAATATGGATTTGGCAAATAATAAAGATGGTACGAAAAAAAATCCAAAGGAAGATTATATGTTGAAACCGAATCGAGAAATTCGTTGATAAAACTTTCGTTAAAAACATTTGATATTGCAGGTCCGCCAACTTTTAGATTTGGATTATATGTTTTAATTGCCTTTGATACGGTTCTGTAAAATGCAATATATTTTTGTACTGTTCCCCTCCAGAAGTCTTTCAGGTCAGGCTCATTCCATATTTCAAAATAATTAATATTATAATTAAATCCATTGTTCCATCCATCGTTATAATGTTTAATTATCTGAACTGCCGAATTTGCCCATTTTGTGTAATTAACAGGTGGAAGACTATATAAGGTATCCGGGTGATAACTTTGCCCCAATCTGTAAAAAATTTTACCGTCTGCATCGTAAATGTTTGCAGCTATTGAATCACTGATGTGAAAAGAATAGGACGCCGGATCAAAAGGATCATAGGCTGTATCTAAAACACCTAATATTGTGCTGTGGTCAAATGCAATTGCAAAATCATGTGTACGAACATAATCAATTCCCATTTCCTGAAAATGATCAATAAAGTTGAGTGAGTTTGCAGAATTTCCCGGGTCAATCCCGTTTGATTGGAAATAATTCTTTAAAGGTGTTCCGGCAGAGCCTACATCAACCGTAAACTGATTATATGTGGTGTCAGTTTGCTCAATAAGAGAAATATCATCAAACCATAATGCTCCTTTTCCATATAATGCAAAAAACAGAATAATTGCATTTGCCGAATCGGGTACAATAAATCTGGCTCTGAGAGGCTGCCATTCAGGAACATTTCCGTTGGGGCAGAAATAAGTCTCAAAAACTCTGGATGTATCATGTGCAAAACGAACAAAGGGCAAAAAATAATGCTCCATGTTTTCTGCTTTTATCCAGTATTCTATAAAATATTTTTTACCTTCTGTTACCGGTACAACCTGAGCAAATATTGATGTGTCAGAATCGCTATGAGTCATTTTTAAACAGGAGACACCGGAATGTTTTTCGGTATAATCAACCGAAAAAACAGGATATAGAGAAGTACTGTCCCTGTACCATCCAAAGAGGCTATTTTCAAAACCGGGGTTTAGCATCAGATTTTGAGAAAATATTGCTGATGAACTAAATAGAATTATCCATAGTAAAAGGTAAGCTCTTGTAGTTTTCTTTGAATTCATAAAATTTCTCAACGAATTTTCAATTTTATAATAATAATTTTTGAGGGCTTAAATATACAAAATAAAAAATAGAAAATCAGGCAAATGGATAATTAAGAAAAAAGAAAGTTAAAGCTTATGTGTATTGAAAAGTGTATAATTACAATTAATATATCAGATTGATAAAAGTTTTTCTATAAATTTGCCAAACAAAATATAAAATATGAGCCCATTTTTATTTAGAGACATAATTTTTGGTCCTGTAAGGAGCAGAAGATTAGGAATATCATTAGGCGTAAATTTATTGCCAAATGATTATAAATTTTGCAATTTTAATTGTATTTATTGTGAATGTGGATGGACAGATTCGAAAAATATAAATAAAAGTAAACTTCATTTGCGTGAAAATGTAAAACTACAATTACAAGAAAAATTGCAATTAATGCAAAAAAACAACGAACCTCTTGATGTTATTACATTTGCAGGAAATGGAGAACCTACATTGCATCCGGAGTTTGATAAAATAATTGATGATACTATTGAAATTAGAGATAAATATTTTTCTGAAGCCCGAATAGCTGTTCTGTCAAATGCAACAACAATTCATAAAGAAAAAGTATTTAATGCACTTTTAGAAATTGATGATAATATTTTGAAACTTGATAGTGCTTTAGAAAAAACAGTAAAACTTTTAAATAACCCTATTGGTCCATTCAGCCTGGATTCAATAATTAACAATTTAAAGAAATTTAAGGGTAATTTTATTTTACAAACTATGTTTGTTCGTGGTAAATATAATGATATTGTTATTGATAATACTACAAAAAAAGAAGTTGAAGCATGGCTTTCTTTATTACCGGAACTTAATCCCAGACTTATAATGATCTATACTATAGCTCGTGATACTCCTGTTGCAGGACTTGAAAAAATTTCTGTAAGTGAATTAAATAAAATTGCAGAAAAAGCTATAAATATGGGTTATAAAGTTCAGGTTTCAGGATAGGATATTATACTGGTTACTCTCTTTTGGGAAAAACTGTTTCATTCTATTTTTGTAACTGTTTATATTTTGGAACATATATTTAAATGTCAAAATTAAATGCTAAATATCGAATGCTAAATGAAAAATATTAAAATTATTTTTATATGTATTTTTGTACGATTTAATCGCTTATACCTAAAAATTTATTAGAATGAAACAGTCCTGCTCTTTTGGGGTTCCGATAGCTATCGGAAAGGAGGGGCTTTTATTTTTATTATTTGCAAAAAAGTAAAAACATATTAGTTTGTCCGCTAGATTGGGGGATTGGGCATGCAAGCAGATTAATCCCAATTATTACAGAATTTATAAAAAACAATAATGAAGTTATAATAGCCGGTAGCGGGAAATCATTATTGCTTTTAAAAACTACTTTCCCGAAATTGAGAACTATCTCTATAGAAGGATATAACATAAAATATTCTAAAACAATTCCTCTATCTTTAAAAATGCTATTTCAAGCACCAAAAATTTTTATAAAAATTCGTAAAGAACACATACAACTTGAAAAGATAATTAAAGAACATAATATTGATATAGTTGTTTCTGATAATCGTTTTGGATTATGGTCTAAAGAGATTAAAAGCATTTATATTACTCATCAGATAATGATAAAGATGCCCGGTATTTTAAAGTTTTTGGAATACCCGATCTACAGATTTCATAAAAAATATATTAAGAAATATGATGAATGCTGGATTCCTGATATTGAACAAGATCCAAATATTGCAGGTGATTTGACACAGAAATTTCCATTACCCGAAAATGCAAAATTTATAGGTATTTTATCAAGGTTTAAAAAAGATAAAATTTCTGATATAAAGAAAAAATACGAAATACTTATTATTCTTTCAGGACCTGAGCCCCAAAGAACTATATTTGAAAATATTTTAATAGAACAAATTTCAAAAACAGATTATAAAACATTGCTTGTTCGAGGATTAAACACAAGTAAATTATCTGTCCCTGATAATATAAATGTTGTTTCTCATTTAAATACAAATGACATGAAAGATGCTATTCTTTCTTCAAATCATATAATAAGTCGTTCGGGTTATTCAACTATTATGGATCTAATTGTACTTGAAAAAAATGCAATTATAGTTCCAACTCCGGGACAAACAGAACAAGAATATCTTGCAAAATACTATAAGGATAAAAAGATCTTTTATTCAGTAAAACAAAAAGATTTTTGTATAAGTTCTGTTTTAAAAGATATAGAACAATACAATAATAAATTTGAGATTACAGAAACTAAGCTACAAAATATTTTTAACCATTAATTTTGGTTCCATCATTTCGCGGATAGCATATTTAACTCCCTCACGGCCTAGACCTGAATCTTTAATGCCACCGTATGGCATATGATCAACTCTAAAAGTAGGAATATCATTTATTATAACACCACCAACTTCAAGTTTATCAAAAGCAAGATCCATTTCGCTAATCTTGTTTGTGAATACTCCTGCTTGTAACCCATATTGAGAATTATTTATTTCATTTATGGCATTATTGAATTCAGAAAAATTTTCAATTGTAACAACAGGACCAAATATTTCTAATGCACAAACATTCATATTTGGTTTTGTATTTGTAATTATTGTCGGCTCATAGAGTGTTCCTTTTCTTTTACCTCCACATAATATTTTTGCTCCATCTGAAACTGCTTCGTTAACCCATTTTTCAACCCTAATAACATTCTCTTCATCTATCATTGATGAAATATCTGTATTAATATCTGAAGGATGTCCGGTTTTCAAATTTTTTACAGCATCAACAAACTTTTGAATAAACTCGTTAAAAATATTTTCTTCAACGTAAATTCTTTGCAAGTGTATACAAACTTGTCCGGAATAAGCAAAACTTCCAATAACACACTTTGAGACAGCTTTATTAATGTCAGCACTATTACTAATTATTACTCCTGCATTCCCTCCAAGTTCCAAAGCAATTTTTTTCTTTCCTGCATTTTTTTTCATTTCCCAGCCAACTTCAGGAGAACCTGTAAAACTTAACATTTTAAACCTTTCATCTGTTACAAGTTGATTCCCTGAATCTCTATCCATAGGAAGTATTGAAACAGCTCCTTTTGGCAAAGAAGTATTGTCAATAATTTTTGCCAACTCAAGTACACTTAGTGGAGTAGAACGTGCAGGTTTTAGAATTATTGGATTTCCAGAAGCAATAGCAGGAGCAATTTTATGTGCTGCAAGATTTAATGGAAAATTAAAAGGAGAAATACCTGCAATTAATCCAATAGGAAAATATTTTACCAATCCCTCTTTATTTTGCCCTGACGGAGTCCAGTCAATTGAAAAATATTCTTTTGGTAATCTTTTAGCTTCTTCGGCTGCAATAATAAAAGTTTGTTTTGCTCTTTCAATTTCTCCTATTGCGTATTTTAATGGTTTACAGGCTTCCTGTGCCAATACAGTTGATAAATGGTTTTTATTTTTTCCAATTTCTTCTGCAATTTGCATAAGTATCTCATAGTATTGAAATGAAGGTAAATGTTTTAAATTATTTTTAACTTCTTCTGCTTTATTAATAGAATTTTCCAATTCTTCTTTCCCTGCCAAGAAAGTTGTTGCAAACACTTTGTTTGTAAATGAGTTTTTAACTTCTAATATCGTTTTTGTTGATACAAATTCTCCTGCAGAGTATATTTTATATGAATTCATTGTATATACTGTTTGATGAAATTTGAAACTTGAAATTTGGGCTGAATTTACATATATTTTCCCCAAATTGCTAATTTTATTTTCATGATCTTTAATAATAAAACTCATGGAACATGGAAATCCTATTATGAAACAGGAGAATTAAAATCTGCACATGAATACCTTGATGGTTTTATGACCAGGTATCGTAATAACTTTTATAAAAATGGGAAAATTTACATGTCTCATAAATATTTGAACAATAAAAAACATGGTAATTGTAAAGACTATTTTGAGAACGGACAATTAAGACTTGACGCAAATTACAATATGGGAATAGCTGATGGACAATGGTTAACATATACAGAAAAAAGAAATCTATTGTCATTTCAAAGTTTTAAAAACGGCAATTACAAAATTCAAGTATTTTATTTCAATAACAGCAAACAAATTAATGTTATCAAAACATACGCGCAAAAAGGAAGACAAATTCAAACGCAAATAAAAAAGTCGAAAAAATTTATAGTTGAATATTACAAAGAAAATGGAGAATTAGAGAAAATTGGGAAATACAACAATGGCAGGTTTCTTAAATGGATAAAACTGTAGTTTTACATGTAACATTGCTTATTTGCATAAGTAAAAAAGATAAATAGTTTTTGTAAATTAACATATTTTTAATATTTTTATAAAAAGTTTGAATAGAACTATCGCAAAGTCAAACCAATAATATTATGTGCAATTCAATTGATTTGTTCAATAAAAACAAGCAATGGTAAAGCGAATTGAAAAATATTTGCTAAATTCTAAAACAATGAATTACAGTAAAAGTTATTTTTTAGTGCTTTATTTATTTATGCTTTTTATTGTCTGTTCAACACAAGTTATGAGTGCCCCGCCTCAGACTATAAACGAAAAAATAGATTCTCTAATAGCATTATTTAGAAATAATAAAAATGCCAATGAGCAAATAAATATTTTAAATCAAATATCTTCTTTATATAATAAAATAAATCCTGATAGTGCATTATATTATTCCGATATAGCTATTCATAATGCCGGCAAGAATAAGAGACGAAGAATTTCCAAATGCTATTAAAGTAAAATAAGCACTCAATAATTTTCACAACTTCTTGTTTGCTTAATACAACAGGCAATTTTCTTTCAATCTGCGATACTTTTAAATATTCAAAAGGTATTGCCCAAATTGCTGATTAGAAGAAATTTAATAAAAACACAAAAGCACACGAAAGGTAAAAGGAATGTAAGCTGAAAAGCAAAATTGATAGTTTATTACAAGAAATTAGCACCGCTAAATTTTTTGATTTACTCACAATAAATATTAATTTTACATTGTGTTCGTGATTTAAAAATTAGGATAAAATAGACTAAATTTAAATGAAGTATAGAATACTAATAATGCTCTTGTTGTCAGCCTGTTCTTTTATCAATGTAAATGGGCAAGACAGACAAAAACTCGACAGTTTATGGACAGTTTTTAAACAGGCAAAACATGACACTACGCGCATTAAAACTTTTTTGCACATTGGAGATGTTTATGAATACCTTATTCAGGATACGGCACTGTTTTACTACCAAAAAGCTGTAGATTTATCTAATAAGGCTTTGAAACTTACCTCTTCTCACGCAAAAACCTATGATAGAATTTTTTCTTTGAAATCCAATTCCCTGAATTATATCGGTATTTTTCACAGTAATCAGGGCAGCTATGACAAGGCAATTAAGTATTATATGCTATCCTTAAAGATAGATGAAGAATTAGGAAATAAAAAAGGAATATCACAGTCTTATATAAATATTGGGGTTGTTCATAGTAACCAGGGCAGTTATGACAAGGCAATTAAGTATTATCTGCAATCTTTAAAAATTTTCGAAGAGATAGGAGATAAAAAAGGAATGCCAACTTGTTTAATGAATATCGGTATTGCTTACTCTGATAATGGCAACTATAACAAAGCAATTGAGTACTATCTGCAATCTTTGAAGATTTTAGAAGAATTAGGAGATAAAATGGGAATGTCAGAGTGCTATACCAATATCGGGCTCGTTTACAGTAACCAGGGTAGCTATAATAAGGCAATTAAGTATTATATGCAATCTTTAAAAAATTTCGAAGAATTGGGAGATAAGAGAGGAACATCACAGTGTTACACCAATATCGGAATTATTTACAGTCGTAGAGGCAGCTATGACAAGGCAATTGAGTATTATTTGCAATCATTAAAGATAGACGAGGAATTAGGAGATAAAAATGGAATGTCGAAGTGTTATAACAATATCGGGATTGTTTACAATAAGCAGAGTAGCTATAACAAGGCAATTGAGTATTATTTGCAATCATTAAAGATTTGCAAAGAGTTAAAAGATAAAAAAGGAATGTCGCGGTGTTACACCAATATTGGGGTTGTTTACGGCAATCAGGGCAACTACGACAAGGCAATTGAGTATTATTTGCAATCATTAAAGATTAAAGAAAAATTAGGAGATAAAAAAGGAATGTCAGTCTTTTACACCAATATCGGCATTATTCACTATTATCAAGGCAATTATGATAAGGCAATTAAATATTATTTAAAATCTTTAAAGATTAAAAAAGAGTTAGGAGATAAAAAGGGAATTGCCATGGTCTATGGAAATATTTCAAGCCTTCATATTACACTGGCTGATTCAGCCGGTCTTGGAAAACATGTACGAGCTGCTCATTTGGATAGTGCCATGCAGTATGGAAATAAGGCAATGAAAATAGCGAAGGAAATTGAATCTGCAGCCCAAGTTTATTGGGCGGCTAGTCATCTTCAAAAAGCCTATAAAGCCAAAGGTAACTATAAAAAAGCACTTGAATTTGCTGAAATTTTCATCGAAACAAAAGACACCATTTTTTCCGAAGAAAAAACCAAAGCATTAGCTGAAATGGGTGCTAAATATAAGGCTGAAAAGAAGCAATTGCAGATAGAAAAAATGGAAAAACAAAAGCAATTAGATGATAAAACCATTGAAGCACAGCAAGCCGAAAACCGTAAACAACAAGTTATTATTTTTTCTGCAATCGGTGGGTTTTTGATTGTTCTTGTGTTTTCGATCATTATCCTTCGTATGTTCCGGCAGAAGCGTAAAGCAAACATACTTCTAGCACATCAAAACGAGGAAATAAAACAACAAAAAGAAGAAATTGAAACTCAAAGAGATGAGATAACAGAACAACGGGATAAAGTACAGGACCAGAAAGAACAAATTGAACAACTTTACGATGTTGCAATTGAACGAAAAAACATTGTGGAAGCTCAAAAACAGGAGATTGAAGATAGCATCTTGTATGCAAAACGTATTCAAAACGCTGTGTTGCCCGCCGATAAATATGCCGACTCAATTCTTGGTGAACATTTTATTGTTTTCCGACCAAAGGATGTGGTTTCTGGAGATTTCTACTGGGCAACCAAGACCGAAGAATGGACAGTAATAACAGTAGCCGATTGTACAGGGCATGGTGTACCTGGTGCTTTCATGAGTATGCTTGGTATTAGTTTTCTTAATGAAATAGTGAGAAAGAAAGACGTAACCAATGTAGGTGAAGTATTGAACCATTTACGTATTTCTGTTATTGATGCCTTAAAGCAAACAGGCGAATCCGGTTCACAGAAAGACGGAATGGATATGTCAATTGTTGCCATTCATAAAACAAGAAAACGTATGGTTTTTGCCGGAGCAAACAATCCACTGTGGATAATAAGACAAGGGGCACAATCACAAAGCTTTGAAGACAAGTCCGACATGGTGCAAGCAATAAAAGCCGATAGTATGCCAGTAGCAGTTTATTTAAGAATGGATGATTTTACCAACCATGAGATTGAATTGAATAAAGGCGATCAGCTATATATGTTCTCCGATGGATTCCCCGATCAATTCGGAGGATCAAAAGGAAAGAAATTCATGTATAAAAAATTTAAAAGATTAATTGCTGAAACTTCTGCCTTAACAATGAAACAGCAAGGCAAAACAATAGAAAAAGAACTCGATAAATGGATGAATGGAAATGTTGAAAAATACAACCAGATTGACGATATAACAGTAGTTGGATTAAAGATTTAAATAACAAATTTATACTTGAATATTACAAAGAAAATGGAGAGTTAGAGAAAATTGGGAAATACAACAATGGCAGGTTTCTTAAATGGATAGAACAGTAGTGTTACCTGTAACATTAATTATTTGCTTCGAAATAAAGAATAAATAGGTTTTTGTAAATTAACATATTTTTAGTATTTTTATAAAAAGTTTGAACAGAACTATCGCAAAGTCAAACCAATAATATTATGTGCAATTCAATTGATTTGGACAATAAAAACAAGCAATGGTAAAACGAATTGAAAAATATTTGCTAAATTCTAAAACAATGAATTACAGTAAAAGTTATTTTTTAGTGCTTTATTTATTTATGCTTTTTATTGTCTGTTCAACACAAGTTATGAGTACCACGCCTCAGACTATAAATGAAAAAATAGATTCTCTAATAGTATTATTTAGAAACAATAAAAATGCTACTAAGCAAATAAATATCCTAAATCAAATATCTTCTTTATATAATAAAATAAATCCTGACAGTGCATTATATTATTCCGATATAGCTATTCATAATGCCGGAAAAAATAATACAAAAAATTTATTTTCTGCAATTTATTACCAAAGAGGTGTAAGCTTTAAAAATAAAGGGATTATTGATTCAGCACGATTTTATTTATTTAATGCTCTGGATTTATTTGAAAATGCAAACGATTTAGAAAACATAATTCTATCAAATATCGAAATTGGTGAATTTTACAGATCTATAAACAATCTGTTTAAAGCATCCGAATTTATTAAAAAAGCCATCGGTATATCTAATAACAAAAATATTTATAAATTTTTACCTTATGCTTATAATCGTTTAGGAGCTGTTACTTTTGAACTTGCATTTAGGGATTCCCAAGATGATAAGACTAATTATTTTAATATATCAATTCAATATGTAGACACCTCATTTTTTTGGTCTAAAAAACTTAGAAGTAATAATTACAACTTAAGCAATTACAACATTCTTGGCGCCTGCTACCACAATCTTCTTAGATACAATATTGCGATAACTTATTATGAAAAAGCATTAAAAATTGCTGATATAACCGGAGAAACAATAGAAAAACCTATTATTTACAATAATATAGGTTCTAATTATTGTAAAATTAAAAACTTTGAAAAAGCAGTTTTATATGGCTTGAAAGGATATAATCTTGCAGATAGTTTGGGAATAAAAAATAACATGATTTACACTGCATATTATTTGTTTGTAACGTATAACGATATGCGGGATTTTCAAAATGCTATCAAATATTTGCAGATATCCGATAGTATTAAGTCCATTGTTTACGGTGAAACATATTTATCAAAAACAAAAGAACTGGAAGCTAATTATAAAAATCGGGAAAACCAATTACAAATAGAAAAATTGGACAAAGAAAAAGAATTACAAAATGAAAAAATGAAAAAACAGAGAATTATTATTTATTCTTTTATCCTAATTCTCGTAATTATTATGATTTTTCTGTTCTTTATTTACCGATTGTTTTTACAAAAGAAAAAAGCAAACGAACGTCTTCTGCAATTTAATATAAAGCTGGAAAACAAAGTAAATGCACGTACCGAAGAACTTCAGGGAAAAAACAAAAAAATAGAAGCACAAAACGAAATATATATAAAAATAAATAAAGAGCTATGTATTGCTAAAGAAAATTCTGAAGAAAACGACCGTTTAAAATCTGCATTCCTTGCCAATATGAGCCACGAGATAAGAACCCCTATGAACGGTATACTAGGCTTTGCAAGCCTGCTCAAAAAAAAGAATTTAACAGATGAAAAACAACATGAGTATATCGACATTATTGAGAAAAGTGGTGCCCGCATGCTAAAAATTATCAATGATATTATTGATGTTTCGAAAATAGAATCGGGATTAATGGAGATTTTAATTTCAAAAACAAATATCAACGAACAAATCGAATACATTTATACTTTCTTCAAACCTGAGGTTGATGATAAAGGATTGCAACTTTCCTTTAAAAATAACTTGCCTTCAGAAAAAGCATTTATAAAAACAGATAAAGAAAAAGTATATGCAATACTTTTAAATCTAGTTAAAAATGCTGTTAAATACACTAATAAAGGTTCAATTGAATTTGGATATATTTTAAAAACAAATGGTGAACCTTTTGAAATAGAATTTTATGTAAAAGACACAGGTATTGGTATTGCTAAAAAGCGGCAAGGGGCAATCTTTGAACGATTTATTCAAGCTGATATTTCCGATAAACAAGCACTACAGGGAGCCGGACTTGGGTTAACAATCACTAAAGCCTATGTGAAAATGTTGGATGGGAAAATTTGGGTAGAAAGCGAAGAAGGAAAAGGCTCTATATTTTACTTTACAATTCCTTACAATGCCGAACCTGAAGAAGAAATCATTACTAAAGATACTGTTTCGGCTAATGAAGAAGAAAATAATATTAACAACTTAAAAATATTAATTGTTGAAGACGACGATACAATAGTAAAGTTAATTGCCAAAATAGTAGAAAAGTACTGCAAAAAAGTTTTAATAACCGGAAACGGAGTAAAAGCAGTTGAAATATGCAAAGATAACCCCGACATTGATTTAGTTTTAATGGATATTAAACTGCCAGAATTGGATGGATATGAAGCTACAAAGCAAATACGGCAGTTTAACAAAGAAGTAACTATATTTGCTCAAACAGCTTGTGCTCTTTCGGGTGACAAAGAAAAAGCAATAGAGGCAGGATGCAATGGCTATATT
>CAYTAU010000041.1:0-1916 GCA_964435855.1 uncultured Bacteroidales bacterium
TCAAGTTTGTTTGAATCCTATTCTTTTTCTTTGTTTTTGATCTGTATCTATTTTATCTTTTTCAAGTAAGTAGTTTATTGCCTGATACACGTCAGTAAATTTACCTTCAATTTCTTTTAATCTTTCGCTTAAGTCTTTGTATGTTAGAGCATATTGTCTTATCATTACAAATGCTCGCATAATGCTTATGTTTACACTTATTGCTTTGTCAGAGTTTAAAATTCCACTAAGCATAGCAAGACCTTGTTCTGTAAAAGCATAAGGAAGGGCTTGAATATTTCTTTTTTTTTGTGATGTGGTCACAATTTGTGACTGCATGTTATCATCATTATTTATTGCGGTTTCGTTTTGTGACCGGATAAGTGTCCATTCTTCAATAGAGATACGAAACATGAAATCAGAAGGGAATCTTTTAATATTTCTTTTAACCGCCTGATTAAGAGCTTTTGTTTGAACTTCATAAAGTTCTGCTAAATCGTAATCTAACATTACTTTTTGTCCTCTAATTTCATAAATTTTATTTTGAATTATTTGTAGATCCATTTAGTTTAGTTTGTCAAGTTATCAAGTTTGTCAAGTTATCAAGTTTGTCAAGTTATCAAGTTTTCAATGGTTTTTTTTCAGAGAAATATTCAGCTAATTGTTGCAGCTTTGTTTCAAGAATATTTCTGGGTATTAATTTGGTTTCATAATCTGCAATAAGAGCTTTAGACATATTTTTTGCCATTGCATATTCTACCACCTCATTATCCTTACCTTTACAAAGAAGCACACCAATACTTGGTTTTTCATGCTGGCGTTTTACATTTCTGTCAAGAGCTTCCAGATAAAAGTTTAATTTTCCCAAAGCCTCGGGGCTAAACTCTTCTATCTTTAACTCAAACAGAACAAGACATTGCAAATTTCGGTGAAAAAATAGTAAATCAGTATAATAATCTTTATTTCCTACTTGTAAGCGATATTGATTCCCCATATATGTGAAATCTTTTCCAATTTCAAGAATAAATTTCTGTAGATTTAATATTAGTGCTTTTTCTAAATCTTTTTCAGAATAAATGTCAGGAAGATTAAGAAATTCAAAAATATAAGGATCTTTAAACAAATTTGGATGTATTTGTGTCAACGCTGTTGCCACATTTTTATCTGCTAAGATTGTCCTTTCATAGCATGCAGAATTTAATTGTCTTTCTGTTTCTCTAACGGACCATTTTTCAGATGATGCTTTAACAATATAAAACAGTTTTTCTTCCTTGGTTTTTGCTTTAGACATTATATGCAGGTGAGATGACCATTGAATTTGTGTAAGAAGCTTAAGCAAGTTATTTTGTGCATTTTTTTCTGTATTTTGTAAATATGTCAACGCTGTTGACTCAAATTCAGGATTTGAATAAGTTTCATAAAATTGTTTCATTCTGTATAAACCCCTTCGATTAAACCCTTTTAACTCAGGATATTTATTCTCAATATAAGCAGCTAATTCATTTACAGTTTGTTCTCCCCATTTTCCTGCATTAACTTTATCAGAAACTATTTCACCAACTTTGAAATAAAGAATTACAAGTTCTTCATTAACTTTATAAAATGCCTTAGCTCTTGATTCCTCAATCAAAGAGATTATATATGAAAAATCAGTATTCTTTATTTTAATCGGTTTATTCATAAAAATCTATTACCATTTTTTAATACATACCTTTTCTGCAATAAGTTTGTCAAGTTTAGAAAGTTTTTCAAGTTTGTCAAGTTAGAAAGTTATCAAGTTTATCAAGTTTGAAAGTTTATCAAGTTTGTCAAGTTATCAAGTTTTTCAAGTTTTCAAGTTTATCAAGTTTATCAAGTTCTTAAAGTTTATCAAGTTTGAAAGTTTGTCAAGTTAGAAAGTTTTTCAAGTTTTTCAAGTTTATCAAGTTTATCAAGTT
>CAYTAU010000041.1:2016-34771 GCA_964435855.1 uncultured Bacteroidales bacterium
AAGTTATAAAGTTTATCAAGTTTGTCAAGTTTTGTTATTACATTAAAATTTTGCAAGTCTATTTTTCCTAGCTTTTTTTCACTATTTCCGTAGGCTCTAGCTGTGTCTATTGTTCTAACTCCTTTTGCTTCTGCTTGCTGTAAGATGCTTTTTACATCGCTTAAAGAGACTTCTCCTTTTGTATTACTAATTCCATAGTTAAGCCCAAAATTGTACTGTTCCTATTGCTAATTTTTTGTGCATCTATTTTGAAATAAATTCTTTCACTTTATTAATCACAAAGTCTTGTTCTTCATCACTTAAAGTTGGGAACATTGGTAAACTTAAGCATCTGTTATAATAGTTTTCAGCAACTGGGAAATTACCTTTTTCCCAATTTAAATTTTTATTACATGAATTTAAATGGATAGGAATTATTGCTATATTTTTTTGTTTTTGCATTTAATCAATTATTCTTTATTATCTCCCAATATCCTGTTTTATCGCTACCTATGCGTTTAATGATATTTAATTCTTTTAGTTTTTTAATATCTCGTTTTATTGTCTTAACATTAACTTCACATTTTGCAGATAATAATTCGATAGTAATATTTTTATTATTTGTTATTAATAAAACAATCTGTTTTTGTCTATTATTTACAGGGACATTTACAGGGACATTTACAGGGACATTTACAGGGACATTTATTGTGTCATTTATTGTGTCATTTATTGTGTCATTTATTGTATCATTTATTGTATCATTTAATTCTTTAAATAATTTTAGAGGTACAGATGTAATAAAAATATCATCTTCTAAAAACTCATTATTGTCGGCATTAGAGTATATTTTATTATAACGGAAAACATTTTTAATACCTGTGCCAAGTTCCTCTGAGCGTCCCATTTGAGTAAAAATTTGTGCAATATGTGGATTTTTTGGAAATGGAGAGAAATTTCCGGGTATTAAATTACCTAAATTATGAGGCTTATTGGCATTTTTACATACTACTTTATCTCTGTAAATAATAAAACTTGTAGGAAATGCGTTAGTATATTCTCTATGAATTAATATATTAGCTACTATTTCTCTAAAAATTTTCTCACGTAAAGAAATCCGCTGGTCACCTTGCATATAAAATTTATCTGGCAAGTGTTTAGTTACAAATTCCATTAATTTATCGTAAGCCTCTATAATGTTACATCTAATATTTATTCTGTCATCGTACCTATCAATATTTTCTATCCTTAAAATGGCATCTATTTTATAATGTGGTATTGCACTACCTATTGTTTCTGGTTTGCCAAATAATAACAAAGCTGACATAGTAAAACCTTCTTTACCAGTTGCCATATCTTTTCTATATAAACCTGCTGATTTATAAAAATCTTTGTTAGAGAGTTCGTTCCACGGATGGTTAGGTCTATAAACTCTTATAATTCTACGTGTTCTTTCTATAATACCTTTAGTAAAATCACTTTCGAAAAGAAAAGGATAAATCTTATTTTCTGAATATTCGGTAGACTTTCTGATATATAATTGTTTTATTTGAGTATCGTTGTTTAAAACAAAATCACCATCAACACTTCTGTCGTATATTTTATTTGCAGTTTTATGAACTTGAGATGATATAGGAACAAAAATATAAATAAGCTTTTTGTTCTCATAATCAATAATATGTGGCTCCAATAAAAAAGAAGGAAATAATTTTTGTTTATTATTACTTAAATTTGCTATTTCTTTTGCTAACTGTTCAACAATATTTTCGTTAATTCCTATAATGTTTTTATCATCATCAACACCAAGAATAATCTCTCCGCCACTTTTATTTAAAAAAGAGCAAACTGTTTCAAATAAATTATTTGGCAAACTATTTTTAGCTTTTTTAAATTCAATTTTAAGACCCTCGCCTTGCAAAATTATATTTTTAAGTTTATTGGGAGTCATTTACTTTGTTTATTGCTGTGTTTTTTGTTTTTTGCATTAATATATATATTATTCTAATATTTTCCAGTATCCTCTTGTTCCTCCAATCCTTTCAATTATTCCCATTTTTTTCAATCTATTTATTTGTTTTTGAATAGCCGATTCGTTTTTATTTAGCTTTAGTGATATTTCTTTTCGACTAATTTTTTGATATTGTTCAATTAACAACAATATTTGTCTTAAAGATTCTGTTATTTGACCACCTACTTGACCACCTACTTTTTTATATGCAGTTCCTTGCTTTTCTTTTGTTTAGGAAGAATGGAATTACAGAACCATTTGATCCCATAACATTACCATAACGAACAACTGAAAACTTTATATTTCTCCATCCTTTTATGTTATTTGCTGCAATAAAAAGTTTGTCTGATACTAAATTTTGTCGCACCGTATAAATTTATCGGAGCTGCTGCTTTATCAGTTGAAAGTGCTACAACCTTTTCAACTTTTGTTTCCAAGGCAGCATTAATTACATTTTCTGCTCCATTTATATTTGTTTTTACAGCTTCCATTGGATTGTATTCAGCTATATCCACATGTTTCATTGCTGCTGCATGAATTACAATTTCAATACCTTCCATTGCTCTAATCAATCTTTCCTTATCTCTAATATCTCCAATGAAATATCTTATTGATGAATATTTTTCATGAGGATATTCCTGTGCCATTTGATAATGCTTTTGTTCATCTCTTGAGTAAATTACAAGTCGTTTTACATTTGGCCATTCCTGATAAATTCTTTTTGTTAATTGTTTTCCAAGAGAACCAGTTCCTCCGGTTATTAATATTGATTTATTGTTTAAGTCCATTATTTTTTAAATTAATTGTAAAAACTTATTTTTTATACAAAAGTAACTTTATTTTTATGTAAAAATAGTAAATGATTGTTGTTAATAGCACCACAAATAACTAAAAAAGAAGAGGAAGAAACAATTTCCTTTAATTCTTTAGAATGTTTTTTTATGTCTTCACCAAAAAGTTGTTTTTCTCTGCCTATTAGGTTTAGCATGTTTGTCAAGTTTGTAAAGTTTGTAAAGTTATTAAGTTTATCAAGTTTGTCAAGTTAGAAAGTTTTTCAAGTTTATCAAGTTATCAAGTCCTTAAAGCTTTGTATAAATGATTTTTCCTTCTGTGCTTATATGTTTTTTTAATTCTTCTGATTCGATGCTATTGAAATTAACTACATCTATAAAATAAGGTATTGGTAATTCTTCGTTTAGTTTGCCATGTATACGAGCAGTAGTATCAAAATCGATATTGTTGCCAATAATAGCTATATCTATATCTGAACCATTTTTGAAATTTCCCATTGCTCTTGATCCAAAGATTATTGCTTTCTCTATTTTGGGAAAGAGTAAAAAGCTTTCTAAAATCATTTTAAAGCTGTTGTTGTATATACCAAAATTATTATTCATTTTCATTTTTTAGAAAGTGATATAATTTTTCAATTTCAAAATAGTATTTTGTATAGATATCGTTGACAACGGTTTTGAACGTTGCTTTGTCATAAGTATGTGACATTAAATTTCGTTTTTCAAGCATTTCTAACCATAACTCTCCATTGTCGATAATTTCGAGATTAAATGCTTTTCTAAGAATATCTCTTTGAAATTTTTCTTGCTCACCCTTACTTTCCAGATAATCTTTTAAAGTTTTCCATGATAACTCATAAGTGTATTCAAACCTCTGAATCAGACCTTCTTTTGAAAGATCATTTAATTTTTCAAATTGGTCAATGGCACTTTTAAGCTGAAGAAAAGCTTTTTCTAAATTTGAAAATCTTTGTTTCCAGCGTATTTCTTTTTTGTTTTCCATTTATTTAGTTTATAAAGTTTGTCAAGTTATCAAGTTTATCAAGTTTATCAAGTTTGAAAGTTATCAAGTTTATCAAGTTAGAAAGTTTATCAAGTTTTTCAAGTTACCCCAATGCCTCTAGTTTGTAACGAGGGAGATTTCTGTAATATTATATTTTCCTTTTTGCTCAATAACATTAATGCAGGATTTGCAGTGGTCGCCACCGCCAATTAGTGTAATTTTTTGTTTATTCACTTCTTTTTTATGGTATGTTTAAATTTTAATACTGCAAAATTAAGTTCTATAGTTGTTTCTGTTTCATTAGTTTGTAAATCATCGTCAAATAATTCCGAAATTAGTTTTCCACTTTTCTGCATTAATGATTTTTGTTTTTGTTTTTCGGGATTTGCTGATAATGCGTTTATTGTTTGCTTTAGTTTTCTTATTTTAGCAAAGGTTTCGATAATTGCGAAAGTTGCATTTACTGCTTGTTTACTTTTTAATATTGTTGTAATCATATATAAACCTTTCTCTGTGAAGACTTTTGGTGCGACACGAGTCTTAGCTAATTTTGTGGTCGAAATTTTCGACCGCAAATCACTAAATTCCTTATTAGTTAATGGAAACAAATAATCATCAGGAAATTTATTGGGATTATTTTTCACGGCTTCGTTTACCCTTTTAGTATCTACACCATAAATTTCTGCAACATCAAAATCTAAAAGAACTTTTTGCTTTCTAATTTCTATTATTTTAGCTTCAATATTTTTGTATTTAATTATATTGCTCATGTTATTTATTTTCAAAATTGACTATACAAGTCGTTATTTTTTAAATTAATTGTAAAAACTTGTTTTTGTATAATATGTGGTATTTCTGTAAGGAATAATCCTGTAAATTCATTAGTACCAGTTATTAATATTTTTTCACCTTTTATCACATTATTTAGTTTGCAAAGTTAGTTAAGTTTATCAAGTTTATCAAGTTAGAAAGTTTGTCAAGTTTATCAAGTTTGTTCTTCGCATTATATATTTAACTAAATATCCTTTAATTTTATAATCTCCCAATGTCCGCTTTTTTCACTACCAATACGTTTTAATTTGTTTTGATTTTTCAGTTTCTCAATGTCCCTTTCAATGGTTCTACCGGTAACCGATAGTTTAGTCGCTAATTGTTTTGCCGATAGTTTATTATTATGTTTAATCAGGCTTAATATTTTAATTAATCTTACATCTCCGACATTATCTCCGACATTATCTCCGACATTATCTCCGACATTATTGTTTGTTTTTATAGTTACCCAAAAGGAGTCTGAAAAATCAAATAAGATTTTATTGTTGTTGTTTGAACACGCATCTTTCACTCTTTGAATACCGGTTCCTGCTTTTTCCATATATTTAGTTCTTGATAACAGGTCAGAAAGAAGTTTATTTCTTGCTTCACTTTTTTTACCAAAATCTTTTTTCGGAAAAAGTAATTCCCCTTTATTATTAACAATTATTTTACTCTTAAGTTTCTCAATAGCAATTGCATCTCCTAAAAAATAGTCGAAATGAATAATGGCATTAACAATAGCTTCTCTATATGCCTCAATTGGATATTCAGGAAACTCATCTCTTTCCAATTTTTTAATTTCGTACCGAACAGGAACACGTTCTTTTAGGTATGCCACGGCATATTCGATATTCCCAATAATACCACGGTCAACTACTTTTTTGTCAAGTATGTCAACACGCTTGTTATCATTAAAGTGCACACAGCGAATTTTAGAACTAATAATGTATTTATAAGGTTCTTTTGCAAAATATAATACACCTGCATTAGTGAAACCCTCGTTTGTTAGTACACGTACGTTTCTCAGGATTTCTTTCTTTGGCATATTATTAGAAATGTGCGCAAGTTTTAAGTAATACTCAAATTTTTCATTATCAAAATCTTTCCAGTCGAAGTCTTTGCATATTTGCTCATCAAAACGAATTTTCCCGGTTTTTATAGCGAGTGCTAATATTTCATCTCTGTTCATTTTTTGAGAGTTAGCTCCCATACGCATATAAAACCCAGAAGAACAGGCATAGGGTTTATTTGTTCCCTCTTTTATTTCAACTGCAATAATATTATCAATTTCAGAAATGGAAACGACTATTGATGGATCGCAATTATATGCCATGTCCTGAATCTGTGACCTTAATCGGTTAGTTGTTTCAATTCCTTTAACTTGACCATTATCGGAAACACCTAAATAAATTATGCCACCTGAGGCATTTGAAAATGCGACCAATTCTTTTTGGAAACTTTTATCAAGAGATTCTTTAAACTCAATAAACTGACCTTCACCAATTTCAAGTATTTGCAATATGGTATTATGGTTACCCAAAAATAAAAATATTTAACCATTCAATATTCATAAAATAACACTACTTGGTATATTTACAATTCTGTCTGTTGTCGGGTTGTAAAGTTCAGCTAAATCGAAATCTAACATTACCTTTTGCTCCCTTATATCATAAATTTTATTTTGAATTATTTGTAGGTCCATTTAGTTTAGTTTGTCAAGTTAGTTAAGTTTATCAAGTTTTTCAAGTTAGAAAGTTATCAAGTTTATCAAGTTTGTAACTCAATATTATATTTCAGTTGTAACATTTACTATTCCTTTATTTCCTGCATACTTACAAGCAGAACTAAATATATAATTTTCGGCATTTTCAACAATTAATGCCTTTACAGGTTTTTATTTATTTACAGTTATTCTGTTATTTCATTAATTGCATATAGCGGAACATTTGTCAACCAATTTTCTTTTCTGTAGTCCGACATTGAAGTTCTAATAGCTTGATTAGGTTTATATTTTTGGCAATATATTTTTAAACTTTTTGCCTGTAGATTTTCTTCTGCTTTTACTTCAATTGGAATAACTTTGTTTTGGTATTGAATTACGAAATCAATTTCTGCTGTTGATTTCTCTGCCGACCAATAATAAACATTAAATTCTTTTATTGTAACTAATTGTTGTAATACAAATTGCTCGGTAATTGCTCCTTTAAATTCTTCAAAAATTACATTTCCTTTCAGTAAGGTTTTAGCATCAATATTGCCCATAGCAGACATTAATCCTATATCTACCAAAAATAATTTAAATGCATTAAAATCTGCGTAAGCTTTAATTGGAATTGCAGGTTTAGATATTCTGCTTACTTTATGTATAAGACCGCAATCTATAAGCCACGCAATTGCAATTTCATAATCTTTTGCTCTTGCACCTTTTTTAATAATACCGTATATAAATTTTCGATTTTCTTTTGCCAATTGTGCAGGAATAGAGTTCCACAACATTCTTATTTTAGGAACAATTTCAATTGGAGC
Organism: uncultured Bacteroidales bacterium; assembly: GCA_964435855.1. Lineage (GTDB taxonomy): Bacteria > Bacteroidota > Bacteroidia > Bacteroidales > CAYTAU01 > CAYTAU01. The sequence continues at coordinate 9,137 of CAYTAU010000041.1, forward strand.
ATGTTTTGAAAAATCTTGTTCATATGCCTGTAATATTCTATTTTGTATTTCTCTAACTTCGTTAAAATCATTATTATTACAAAGCGCATTTACTGCTTCGGGCATTCCTCCAACATAATAATATTGGCGTAATAGCTGAATATATTTTTGTTTAAATGTTTTTATTATATCCCAGTTTTTGTTTATAAGTAGAGATAAAAGATTTTTTTGGTCCTTGGCTTCTAAAAATTCATAAAAACTTAATGGATAAAGATCTAAAAATTCTATCTTTCCGACAGGAAAAGAAGTCTGCTGATGTAATGCCACTCCCAATAAAGAACCTGCAGCAATAACATGATATTCGGGAGCGTTTTCATAAAAATATTTTAATGAAGTTATTGCACCTTTTGCTTCTTGTATTTCATCTAAGATTATAAGTGTATTTGTTGCATTAAATGTAATTCCTGATTCAATTTGTAATGCAGTAATTATCCTGTTTATATTGAAATCTTCGCTAAATATATTTTGAATATGCTTACTACTCTCAAAATTAATATAAATACATTGTTTATATTCTCTTTTACCAAATTCTTTCATTAACCATGTTTTCCCTACTTGCCTTGCACCACGTATAAGCATTGGCTTACGTGTATTAGAGTTTTTCCACTGTATTAAACTATTTATTTGGGTTCGTTCCATTAATTTTAATAATTATTTTCAACAAACATACAAAAATATTAATGATAATTTGCAAGATTACGCATTAAAATCAATGACATTTTGTAAAATACAACATTATTTCAAAGGACTTTATTGCATTATGTTTTGAATTTTGCCCAATGCCTCTCGTTTGCAACGAAGAGGATTTCTGCAATTTCATATTTTCCTTCTTCCTCAATAACATCAATGCAGGATTTGCAGTGGCCGCCACCGCCAATTAGTATTATTTTTTGTTTACTCACTTCTTATAGTTTATCAAGTTTGTCAAGTTTTTAAAGTTCATCAAGTTTGTCAAATTAGTCTAATTTCTTGTTTTGATTTTTACTTAGTTGTTTTGCGTTTTGTTTCGTCACAATTTTTCTCCCAGACTTTACTTCAATTTCTTTTCTAGTGTTTCCTGCAATTGTGCCACCTTGTTTAGCAATTTTTCTGTTATCTTTAAATGTTCTCGGTTTTTTTTCTTTTGAAATCTCTGTAGTTGTTGCTTCTGCAAGCATATTTAAAACCAATTCCAAATTAGACATATGGTCTCGGAGATTTTCCTTTTTTAAGTCTTTGAATTGTTTATATTGCTTTGATGAAAATCCACTCCATGCTTTTGTTATTTCATCGGTTAACATTCCATATTCCTGTCCTTTTTGTACTCCACGCTTTTCCCATTCATCAGTAAGTTCCTTTCTTATCTCAATGCTTTTTAAACGTTGATTTATCCATTTTTTACTATAACCTTTTTTTAAGTATGTTTCCATTAATCTGTCAATTCCTAATTCAGGGTCTTCAATTTCGTCAATACGCTCTCTACCAACTTTTGCCAGCCAGATTTTAAATGGTTCAGCTTTTGGTGAAGGAATAGATTGAATTAATCTAAAAAGCGTTTCTGTATCAGCAACATCTGTTAGATACATTTTGCCATCAGCAGAAAGCATTTTCAGTTGACTACAATTTGTAGCCAACTCACTTCCTTCAGCTTTTAATCTTGTTTTTAAAACACTCCAGTATTTTCTTGAATTAGCACTATTAGTAAGAACTCCAACAATATCAACAATTGAAAAGTACCATTTTTCTTCTTTGTCATCCCAATGTGTACGTATTTGTTTGTCTTTAAATAATTTTATTGCAGTTTCTTTAGTCATTATTTAAGTTATCAAGTTTGTCAAGTTTATCAAGTTTGAAAGTTTATCAAGTTATCAAGTTTTTCAAGTTATCAAGTTTATCAAGTTCTTAAAGTTTATCAAGTGCCGACCAATGTCTTGGTCCGGCATCATCGAAAAATTACAAAAATTGAAAATTTTCTATTTTTAAGGATTTTTCAAGTTTATTAAGTTTACTTTATGTTGCTACAGTCACAAACCGGAGGCATTTGCATTTTATGTTTGCTTGCCTTGTTTCGATGTATGTATATTTTTAATACATCTTTTTGTCTGTTCGTTATTTCAGTAATGTTATCAAACTCTATATTGTCTCCATTTGTATCACAATAGTCCATAGCCCATTCAAGCTCATCATAACTTGCACCAATTTGTTCTTCGTCTGTTTTGTCTTTTTCCCAAAGACCATCAGTAGGAGCGGCCTCTAAAATTGTTTTTGATATTCCCAGGTATTTTCCTAATTTATATACTTCAGATTTAAGAAGATCGGCTATTGGACTAATATCTACACCACCATCACCATATTTTGTGAAAAAACCAATACCAAAGTCTTCAATTTTATTTCCGGTACCACAAACCAAATAGTTATTTGAATTGGCAAATGAGTAAAGTGTTGACATCCTTAGCCTTGAACGAGTATTAACTGAAGCTAAATCACTTTTTGCTTCATTAGGTAAAACATTGTTTAAGGATTTAAATGGCTTTGTTAAGTCAACAGTATAATCTGTAACATTTTTATACTTATGTTTTAAGTATTTAATATGTTCATTTGCTCTGTCAAATTGTTCTTTTACTTGATATATTGGCATATTTAAAACAATAACAGGATAATTTGTTGTTGCACATAATGTTGAAACAACAGCAGAATCAATTCCTCCAGAAACTCCAATAACAAAACCTTTTTGATTAGAGTTTTTTAATTGCTCAATTAACCATTTTATTATATGATTATTTATTTTTTTGCAATCCATGCATGTCGACTATAATAAGGGACTTATGGGATTAATTTGTTTTAATTATTTTAGGTGTTTACAAAGCTTCGCTTTCCTCACTCCCAAAAGGGAATACAGTAATTTTAAAAATTACGCACAAATATAATTCTTATATTATACTTTTGATACATTTTCTACGGAAATTTCTAAACTAAATGAAGTATTTAATGCTTGAATATAAACAATTAACCTGCGTTTACCTTTAAGTTCTTTTATTTCGCCATTATAACCTTTAAATTTGCCAAATTCTATTTTTATTTTTTCCCCTTTAATAAATTCATTATTTGATACTGTAATATTATTTGAGTCTCGCATTAAAATTTTGAAATTATCTATTTGATTATCAGGAATAGATGCGTGTTTATTTTCAAATTTAATAAAATGAATTACACCTTCTGTGTTTAAAATGGAAGTATAGTTTAGTTTATTTGCTTTTACAAATATGTAAGAGTTTATTAGAGGAATTTCAACTTTTTTTTTCCTATCGCTCCATTGTCGCAATGTTTTAATTAATGGCAGATAGGTTTCTATCCCAATTTTTTCAAGCCTTTCGTTAATTTTTTTTTCAGATCTTGATTTTGTATATACTACATACCATTTTAATTCCTTGTCCATTGTCTTGAATTATATTAATGGTGCTTCAATTAATTCAATCTTTTCAAGAAACAAATATAATAAACAAAGACAACTAAAATGAAAAAATCTCGTAAATAAAATATGTAATACATAAATTTTTCAACTTGCGTATTTGGGTTTTATATATTATTTATATCCTTGTTTCTTGTGTTTGCACAAATAATCTACTTTATTCACAATTAACAAAAAAGGAAGATAAATTTATTGCATTAGCAGCAAATGGGGAATTAAATAAAGTTAGGAATTATTTAAAAAAAGGAATTGATATTAATGCAAGAAATAAAGCAAAATGGACAGCATTAGCTTATGCCTGTAAATACAATCATAATGAAGTTATAAAGTTACTTGTTGATAGTGGAGCAAATGTAAATCAAACAGTTAATGTTGGTTCAACTCCTTTACAAATTGCTTTAAATAATGATAATACTGAGATCGCGGAATATCTTATCTCACATAATGCAGATATAGATATTAAAGATATAATGGGAATGACTGCATTGGCTTGGTCAGCAAAACAAGGGGATTTGAAAAATGTAATTTTTCTAATTAAGCATGGGGCGGATATAAATTCCATTAATGTTAATTCGAGAACTGTTTTAGATATAGCGATAAACAAGAATGTGAAAATATATTTAAAAATTAAAGGAGCTAAAACAAGTAAAGAATTACTGAAAATTAACAAGGAATAATACCGACAGGACATTCAATATAGTCCAAAATATTGAACTATTTTCATGTAGAATCGGCATTTACCATTGTAAAATTACAAAATGTTTTAGGACTATTTTATAATTACAATTGGTATAACTTCTCCTTTCAAAATCAACACTTTTGGTTTTTCGCTTGCATTTGTAGTTACTGAAACACTTTTACTGAATACTCCAACTTTTTTTGAATCAAAAGTAGCTTTAATTTCTCCTCCAGACATTGGCCTTATTGGTATTCTTGGGTATTCAGGAACGGTACAGCCACAACTTGACACCACTTTTTTTATAATTAATGGTTTTAGACCGTCGTTTTTAAATTTATATATTATCGATACGGGTTTTCCTTGTTTTATTTTTCCAAAATCGTGAATGTCGTTTTTCCAAGTTATAACAGCTCTGTTACTGCTATTTCCTAAATATGACTGTCCATAACCAGTAAAAACAAAAAGTAAAAATAAAACAGTAAAAATATTTTTCATGATCTGTAGTAAGCTTTCAGTTATGTTTTTTTGTTTTACAAATATAATTCCAAAATTGAAATTGTTTGTTAATTTTTTTAAAAATTATGTTAATTTATTGTTAATATGTAGGCTGGTTATTAATATTCCATTTTCCAAATATTCTTTTCTTCCTCTGCAGAATTTGGGAAAATAAAAAATTTCTTTTTACTTAATGAAAAAGAAATGGTATAGGAAATTAGTGCTGTACAAAGAAACCCGCCTGTAAGAATAAAATAATTGTCGGAATTGATAATAAAATTTTTATAATCTATACAAAACAAAGGGCTTATTAATGCTCCATACAGGCATATTTCTGCAATATTATTGAATATACTTTCAGATTTTTTGTGATGTATTATATATTCTATTTCATTGCTTGAAAAAGATTTTATAATAGATGTGTCAAAAAATTCTTTGGTGTTGAAAATCAGAGAGTTAATAGTGCTTGATGTTTCCTCTATATGTTCATAATCAATATCAAACATAAATTTATTATCAGTAATATTATTTAAAAACCCATAATATGTTTTATTTAATAAATTATCTTCTCCTGTTTCGCGTAATTTGATTTCAAGATATTTATATTTATTTAAAACTTTAACTTTGTCATTTTCAGTATTTTGCAATTTCAATGATTGAGCAAATAAATTTGAACTAAACAAAAGTAAAAAAGAAAAATATAAAACAATAGTTTTCATAATTCCAAATATCTTAATAATGTTGTAAAAGTAATCAAAAATACTTAAGTATCACTTTAATTCGTCAGGAAAGTTTATAATATATATAATTATCATAATATATTCGCGGGTTGCAACTCCTTTATAGTTAACAATAATTTCATCGGGGTATATCAGGTTTTTATTGTAAATTTTCGACGCTTTTAGAGTGCATAAAATATCTCTGCTGCCTTTTAAATTTTCCTTATAAACAGAACCTTTTTTTAACGTAAATATTACATCATCATTTTCAAATGAATTACTTTTATATGTTTTATTATCCCTGATTGTAAAAACTATATCACTTTCAAGTTCGGAATTTTTTCTGTAAACTCTGTTTTCACGTAATGTCAATACTATATCACTATTATATACAGAATTATTTTTATAAACCTTTCCATCTTTAATATTATAAATTACATTATTAATATCTGATAAAGTGTCTTTATAAACTTTAACTTCCTGTGCAAATCCAGCATATAAGATAAATAAAATAATTATAGTAAATAATAATTTCATACTTTATTTTTTAACTTTTATTTTATGTTTTTTCATTGTCCAGCGTAATATCAAAATTCCTGCCATTAATGCAATTACACCAAGTAAAAATGTTCCGCTAAAACCAATTAACTCATACATTACAATCCCAAGTACAGGTATAAATAATGCTCTTGTTCCTGTTAATGAAAGATGAACTGACTGATAAATACCTGCATCTTCATCTTTGCAAAAATAAGCAGAACCAATACTCCATAGTAAGTGCATTCCGGCTGTGAATATTCCCAAAAATACAAAAGATATAATAAGTGTGATAAAAATACTTATACCAAATACATTTATTGTCTCAGGAGTATATTCGGTTATTGCCATAAATAACAAATAAAACAATAAGGCTATAAAAGTTATAATACCGAATTTACGCGGATCAATTTTCCCAATTAGTTTCCCAAAATAAGGTAAAAGAAATATTGCAACCATATTGCTGGAATTTTTATAAAATGCCACACTTGAATAGTTTAGATGCAATACATCTTCGAAAAATATATTTATTACAGCATAGCTTATCATAAAAGCAAAACCATATAACACAAATGCCATTTCGAAATAAAAATATGGTTTGTCATTTTTTAATATATCCAGCATTTTTTTAATAGAGTTCTTAATTGAAATTAAGAAACCTTTTTCGCTTACATCAATTTGGTTATCAATATAATCTATTTTAGACAATAAAAATATTGATATGATGCCCAATATGCCAATAACAGGATAAATATAAGTAAATGCATAATTGTCATAGTCCAGTATTAAACCAAACAAAAATGTTATAATAAGAATTACAATTTTATTTACTGTGGTTGAATAACTATATAGTTTGCCAAAATTTTCGTGTCTGTATGAATTTTTCAAAAATAGATTTACTAAAGGTCTTACAATAGGATGTGCAAGAAAATATACTAGAAAGATTGCAAGAAAAATATAATGATATATCGGAGTTTTGATTATTGCATCTACATTGTCAGGGAAAAACAACAAGAGAAGTAACGGCAACCTCGTCAAAACTGCTACTATTCGCAATAGCTTCCGCTGACTTTTAATTCTTTTTAAAAACTCATTGATAAATATTAGCATTAAAAAAACTACCATGCTAAAAGAGAAAAGAAAGCTAAGTTGGTAATCTGAACCTTTTAAACTTTTGATAAAAACAAACTCGTTTAAAGCTAATACTCCGGCAATTATTCCTTCAATAGTTGCATAAGATAAATGCAAACTGAATGTTTTCTTTTCTTGAGAATTTAACTTTAATTTGGATATAATATTCATACAGAATAATTCATTCAAGAAAAAATACAAAGATAAATAGATATTTATTTTAATTAATTTAAAATGTAAAAAAAACAAAATTAAAAGCGGTATTCAGGCAACATTTTTTAAACATATAGAGGTTTCTGCATACCTTGATTATTCTTAATCATTATTTAAAATTATGTTGAATTATGTGTAATTTTACTATTTTAATCACGAATAAGTAAATGTTTTTTATTTTGCATTTTTTTTTGACCTCTTGAAATCTTTTACAGTTGTAGAATTTTGAAGTTATTAACATTCGTTATTATATATAAATCATTTTTATTTTATGTTGTTGAAAAATAAAACATTGTCATTACATAAACTGTGCTTATCTTTGTCAATGAAAAAATAGAGAGGAATTAATTTCTTTCATAGGTTTTTCATAATAAATTAATTTTTGAGGTTAATAATGAAAAAGGGCATTGAATTATTTCAATGCCTTTTTCTATTCCTACAATACCAATATAAAATTGAATGGATGCTTAATTTTGCCTGCCAAAATATTAAACACAGATAAGACAAAATCAGAAAAAACAATTATAAAAATATAAAATAGTAACTTTCTAACACACTTTTTCGTCATATTTATTTAATTTTATCGTCAATTAAAACTAAATTATTATGAATAAGAAAATTATTTTTATTTCCGTTATTATATTGGCAATCTCTGTGTCAATAAGTTTTTCGCAACATGTTAATGTAGAGAAATTTGTGTTGGATAATGGTTTGACGGTATTACTTAGCGAAGATCATGCAAAACCAAAAGTTTTTGGAGGAGTAATAGTTAATGCAGGAGGAAAAGATGACCCAAAAGATGCCACAGGTATGGCGCATTATCAGGAACACATGCTTTTTAAAGGTACTGAAGAACTCGGTACTATAAATTGGGGAAAAGAAAAAATTCACATTGATAATATATTCAAATTGTACGATGATTTGGGTAAAACAGAAGATGATGAAAAACGAAAAGAAATACAAAAGCAAATAAATGAAGAATCTTTAAAAGCTGCTGAATATGCAATTCCTAACGAATTAAGCAACTTAATAAAAAGTATGGGTGGTACAAATTTAAATGCAGGGACAGGTCCCGATAACACAGTTTTTTATAATGCCTTTCCTTCAAACCAAATAGAGCCTTGGCTTGATTTATATAGCCATAGATTTATAAATCCTGTTTTCAGGTCATTTCAGGCAGAACTGGAAGTAGTTTACGAAGAAAAAAATATGTATCAGGATATGTTCTTTTTCCCATTATTTGAAAAATTTAATGAATATTTTTTCAAACAACATCCTTACGGACAACAAACACTAATTGGTACAACAGAAGACCTGAAAAATCCATCGCTTACAAAAATGTACGATTTCTTTAAAACATATTATGTACCCAACAATATGGCATTGATACTTGTAGGTGATTTCAACTCTGATGAAATAAAACCATTGATAAAAGAAAAATTTGGCAAATGGAAAAAAAGAGAATTACCTGAACCAATAAAATACAAAGAAGAACCCTTTACAGGTAGAGAATATGCTAAAGTGAAAATGAGCCCAATAGGTCTCGGAATACTTGGTTTTCGTTCTGCACCTTCGGGACATAAAGATAAAATACCTCTTGAAATTTGTAACAGAATATTATCAAATGAAAATCAAACAGGGATTTTAGATAAAATAGTTTTAGACAACAAAATAATGGTTGCTCAAGTATTTTCAATGCCCTACAAAGATTATGGTGCTTCGTTAATTTTCTTTGTTCCAAAAATATTGGGGCAAAATCTTGATGATGCTGAACAACTGATATTGTCGGAAATGAAAAAATTAAATAAAGGAGAATTTGACGATTGGATGATAGATGCCATAAAAAATGAATTATATGTTGAATATATGATGGACCTTGAATCTATTGAAGATAAAGCTATGTATATTTTAGGAATTTTTACACAAGGTAAAGACATTGATTACATTAATAAAATACCCGATATTATTAATTCTGTTTCAAAAGAAGATGTTATAAAAATTGCAAATAAATATTATGGCGATAATTACCTTGCTTTTCATTCAAAAATGGGATTTCCTAAAAAAGATAAAATTGAAAAGCCCGAATTTGAACCTTTAAAAGTAAATACAAATGCAAAATCGAAATACACAAAATATTTTGATAAGCTAAAAACTAAAGAACTTATTGAAAAATATATAGATATTAAAAAAGATGTTACAAAATCGGAATTTGAAGGCTGTAACTTCTATTATACAAATAACCCTGTAAACGACATATTTACTTTTAAAATAAAGTATGGAATTGGCGAGTATAAATTACCAATGATAAAATATGCCTCTGAAATGATGAATTATGCGGGTACAAAGGATAAAACTGTAAATGAGTTTAAAAATGAATTTAGCAAATTAGGTTGCAGTTACTATATATACAGCAATAACAGTTATCTTATAGTTGAAGTAAATGGAATTGAAAAAAATTATAAAGAAGCCGGGAAATTAATATTAGAGCTTATTACAAATCCTGTTTTGGAACAAGATAAAATAAAAAACCTGATAGATGGAGAAAAAACCAACAGGAAAATTGAAAAATCGGAGCCGGATGCTATTGCCGATGCTCTTTTTGATTATGTGAGATTTAAAGAAAAATCTCAATATATTGAAAGACTTTCTATGAAAGAAATAAAAGCTTTGCAAGCCACAGACCTTGTTGATGTTTTTAAGAAAGCAACAGGATATTTTGCGGAAATTCATTTTATTGGAACTTTAAATGATGAAGAATTGCCGGAAAAATCAGCCAATGCTTTAGGTTTGTTACAAAAAGTAAATGCAACGAAATCGCCTATATATCAGGAAAGAGAAAAGTATAATGAAAACATTGTTTATTTTGTAAACAAGAAAAAAGCACGACAAAGTAAGATATTCTTTTTTGCAAATGGAAAGCCATTCAGTATTGAAAACAAACCGAATATAGATGCATTTAATATGTATTTTGGTGGTGGATTTTCGGGTTTGGTATTACAAGAAATAAGAGAATACCGCTCAATGGCATATTCAGCAGGGGCAAGGTTTGGTGTACCGATAATAAAAGGCAAAAATGCTGACTTTATTGGATATATTGGTACGCAAGCCGACAAAACCAATGAGGCTATTGAAATATTTACAGGTTTGGTTAGAGAAATGCCACAAAAAAAGGAAAGAATGCAAATGATTAAAGATTATTTAATTCAATCGGCATTAACAAATCAGCCATTGTTTAGAAATTTAAGCAGTTCTGTTGTAAAATGGGAGTTATTAGGATACGATAGCGATCCTGCAAAATATAATGTGCCTAAATACAAGCAACTTGAGTTTAGTGATATTAATATATTCTATCAGGATAACCTTAAAGAGATACCGTTGGTTACTATAATTGTTGGTAATAAAAAGAGCATTGATATGAAAAAACTTTCTGAATACGGTAAAATTATTGAAATTAAAGAGAAAAAGCTTTTTAATGATTAAATCTTAAAATTTGCTATAAAGTTTTAGTGATGAAAAAGTATTTTCTCATATTCTTTATTCTTTATCATACTTTGCAATTATCGTATGCAGGGTTTGAATTGAAATCTGACACAGCTAATAAGAAACATTTCCTTAAAATAAATACTTCTCAATTACTATTTAAAGACATTCATCTAAATTATGAATGGGAATACAAACAAAATAGATTTCTACACACAGGTTTAGGTTATAAATTTGGCATAAAAAACAATGAGTACTCAACAGAACAACCTTTAAGTGGTATTACAATGTTTGTTTATCCTATAGAAATAACTGCCGAAGAATGGTTTTATGGGAATATTGGGCATACTTGGTTTATAAGAAAGCAATATCTTTTATCAATGGACTTTCTTTTCAGATATTCTTATCATGACCCTAAATATGAATTTTATTGGGTAAGCATAGAAGATTATTCAGAAACTAAACTTTTATCATTGAGAAAGATTGCATCTGGTATTAGATGCACAATTGGAAAGAAAATTTATATTTATAGTAAATCTACAAGAAAAATTCAATCATTCTTTGAAGTATTTGCCGGAATTGGAGTAAGATATCATTATAAAGAATGGACTATATATGCAGAACGTGGAGGGCGTGCTTTAATTAACAGTTTAATCCCTTATTCTTCACCAAAGATGGAATATGTTAATAGTTTTAAACCAACTCTTCATATAGGAGTAGGGTTTGGCTTGGCTTGGAATAGAAAAAAATTACTTTAGTATCCCAATGGCGCAGATTTAACAAAGAGTAATACGTGCTTCCAGTCTACACCCACAAATAACAATGCAGTAATTGAACAATGTAACAATAAAACAATTTATTTATAAATTCCGTAACGTTCTGGTGCTCGAATTATTTCGCGTTCCTTAATACAAAAATTCTCAGCAAATAGTACAATTAAATAAAAATGTGTATTTTTATAATCTAAGATATCTATTTATGAGACATTTGTTTTTAGCAATATTATATTTTATTTTGTTCTCTGCAGTTGCTGTAGCACAAGATCAAGAAAATATTGATAGTTTAAAAAACATTGCAAAATCTGGGGCAGATGACACAAATAAGGTAAATTGTTTACGAACACTTTGTTTTTATTATAAAAGTTCTGATACAACACTTTCTTTTAAATATGGCAGGGAAGGAATAGAGTTGGCTAAAAAACTTGGATTTGAAAAAGGACTATCCGTTTCATACAACAATATTGGAACTACTTATGCTATAGCAGGAAATTATACAGAGGCAATTAAATATTTTGAGTTGGCAATATCTCATTCACAAAAAATAGGGGACAAATATAACATTGCAAGTGCTAACAATAATTTAGGAATTATTTATCTGAATCAAGGAAATTATCAGCGTTCACTCAATTCCTTTTTAAAAGCTATGAAACTGTATGAAAACCTTGATAATACTTATCAGATAGACAGATGCCTGAATAATATTGGCTCTTTATATTATTATACTCATGATATCGATTTATCACTTAAATATTACTTTAAATCACTTAAGCTGAAAGAAGAAATTGAAGATGATTTAGGAAGGGCTTCGGCATTATGCAATATTGCAATAATTTATAACGAGCAAGGCAGATACGACTCCGCACTATATTATCATAAAGTGGCGCTTGATATACGAATAGAAAGTAAACACAAGAGAGGAATTGCAAACTCTTACGGAAATATTGGAGGTCTTAACATAGCTATGGAAAACTACCAAGAAGCTAAAGATAATTTTCTTAATTCGCTTAGAATTTATAAAGAAATTGGAAATCTTGATGATTTAGGTCATTTATATAACAATCTGGGAGTAGTATATAACAGACTAGGAAAATACACGTTAGCATTAGATTACCATAAAAAAGCATTGGCAGAAGCAGAGAAAAATAACATGCTTGATTGGAAAAAACAAGCACATTCCGGATTGTCAAAAATATATTATAAGATTGGTAATTACAAAGAAGCTTATTTGTCACATGTAATTTATAAAAATCTAGCCGATAGTCTTCTGAATAAAGATAATATTCAGAAAATTACTCAGATGGAAATGCAACATAATTTTGAACAACAGAATCGACGAGATTCGCTTAAAAGGGAAGAACAGAAAATAATAGAACAAATTAAGATAGATAAAGAAAAAGCAGTTAAAAATGAAGAGCTAAAAAGACAAAAAGTATATACATTTTCGGGCATTATAGTAGTCTTATTGCTTTTAGGGATAACATTTGTATTAATAAAAAGAAATAAGGAAAAACAAAGAACAAATGCTGTAATTACAGCACAAAAACTTGAAGTAGAAACTCAAAAATTACTGGTAGAAGAAAAGAACAAAGACATAATGGATTCTATAGCTTATGCTAAAAGAATACAGTCAGCAATTCTTCCTCCAGGTAAAATTGTAAAAGAGTATCTGAAAGACTCATTTATTTTATATAAACCGAAAGATATAGTAGCAGGCGATTTTTACTGGATAGAACATAAAGATGATAAAATACTTTTTGCAGCAGCCGATTGTACAGGACATGGGGTACCGGGTGCAATGGTTAGTGTTGTTTGCAACAATGGACTAAACAGAGCAGTAAGAGAACATGGACTTACAGACCCTGGCAAGATACTAGACAAAACTAGAGATATTATAATACAAGAATTTGAAAAAAGCGAAGAAGAAGTAAAAGATGGAATGGATATAGCTCTTTGTTCGCTTGAGTTTCCCTCTCCAAAAGAGAGGGACGGAAGGGTGAGGCTTCAATATGCAGGTGCACATAATCCTCTATGGATAATAAGAAATGGAGAGATTCTGGAAACTAAATCAGACAGACAACCAATAGGTGTGTCAAGAATATCAAAACCATTTACAACTCATACAATAGAGCTACAAAAAGGAGATACCCTTTATATTTTCTCTGATGGTTATGTAGATCAGTTTGGAGGAGAAAAAGCAAAGAAATTCAAATCAAAAGCTTTTAAAAAACTACTCTTAAGTATTCAAAACAAAAGCATGGAAGACCAAAGACTCCTGTTAGATGAAAACTTTGAAAGCTGGAGAGGAAAGCTTGAGCAAATAGATGATGTTTGTATCATAGGCGTTAAAATATGATACAAAGTTTACCCTAAGCCTGCTGAATGGCGTAATAGGTGTTAGAGTGTAGCTCCCGCTGGTGAGCAATTATATAGCGTGGTTTAGAGAAAAAGTCAGTTTGGTTTTTATATAATTCCATTATAATTAAAAAGTAGTTTTTAACCCAATCCTTTTTGCCAATAAAGGAAATTACAGGTTTACAAAACTTTTGCAGGGCATCTACCAAATTGTTTTCGAAAAATTTGGTTAAAACACTCTTCCAATAGAAATTGAAATAATTAAAAATAAAGGTAAGCGCAGGGATGTGAAATTGTGCAAAGCGGAGTAAAAAAACATCCCTGCGAAAGCAGGAATCCATTTTATTTTTATTACATTTGTAGTTAAAATAATATGTAATATAAAATATAAAATATAAAATGAATAGATTATTAATAGTATTGGCAATAGCAATAGGTTTAATCGCATGTCAGCCCGAAGGACGAATTTATGTGGAACATCAAGAATTATCGTCTAAGGTAAGTTGGTCAAAGGAAGATGTTAGAGAATTTAAAGTTCCAATTATTGACAATAGTATTGCATACGATATGAGTTTAGCGTTTAGATATGTTAACGGTTTTCCGTATCAGGTTCTAAAAGTAAAAGTAACCGAAATTAGTCCGAGCGGTAAAGAAATGATAAAAAGTTACGATTTAAAAGTACGAGAAGAAAACGGCGAATACATTGGAGAACCAGGTTTAGATATTTGGGATAGTGATCACCTAATAGAGCCTAACAAAAAATATGAAGAAACAGGTACTTACACATATGTATTAGAACACAACATGCCTGACGACCCATTAAGTTTCGCCATGGAAATAGGCGTAATATTAGATAAAGCAAAATAAAATTGTTACAAACAGAGGTTTTTAGGTAAGTCTCCTTTGTTAGCATACCAAAATGCCAAAGCATTTTTATTAAATATCAACATAATCATACATCTGGTTTCGTTGTCTGGGAGTATATCCTGCTTCACTTATTTGTTTTTCAATACCTTTTTGGTTTAAAGAATAGTTTGCTCCGGCTGCCGAAACCACATTTTCCTCTATCATAACAGAGCCAAAATCATTTGCTCCGGCATTTAGTGCTATCTGTCCCGTTTTTGTTCCTACCGTTAACCACGAAGCCTGTATATTTTCAATATTTATTAATACAATCCTGCTAATTGCAATTAATCTTATATAATCGTTTATAGTAACATTGTTGTTTACATTATACTTTTTTTGCAAAACAGTATTTTCGTCCTGAAAAGGCCAGGGAGTAAACGAAATAAACCCAACAGATGTTTTTGGTTTATTGTTTTGAACATCACGCAGCTTTATCAGATGTTCTATTCTTTCTTCCGATGTTTCAATATGTCCAAACATCATTGTAGAAGAAGTTAAAATATTTAATTTATGGGCAATATGCATTATATCTAACCACTCATCAGCACTGCATTTTCCGGGCGAAACAATTTCTCGTACCCTCTTGCTTAATATTTCTGCTCCAGCTCCGGGCAAGCTGTCAAGACCTGCTTCTACCAAACTTGTTAATATATTTTGGTAAGATGTATTCTCTAATTTTGCTATATGAAATATTTCGGGCGGACCTAAAGCATGTAATTTTAAATTGGGATAATGCGATTTTAAGTCTTTAAAAAGAGAAGTATAATATTTTAATCCAAGCTCGGGATGCAAACCACCTTGTAAAAGTATTTGTTTGCCTCCCAATGCGTAAAGTTCATCTATCTTTTTTAGATACTCGTCAATAGTAGTTATGTAAGCATCTTTTGCTTTAGGCACACAATGAAAATTACAAAACTTACAACGCGAAATACATACATTGGTAATATTAATATTTCTGTCAATAATGTAAGTAATTATTTTATTTGGATGTAGCTTTTTTCTTATCTCATTTGCATAAAATACAAGCTCAGATGTATTAGCATTTTTATAAATAAACACACTTTCATCAAGGCTGATTGCTTTAAGTTCTAAAGCTTTATTTAATATGTTGTTTGTTTCCAATATCAGTAAATTCTATTTGCTAAATTAAAAAAATAAAATTGTATTTACTTTTTATAATCTGTTTTCTTAAATTTTGTATAATTTTACGCTAAATATTAATAACACCATAAAGTTATGATAAGCATAAAGACAGACAAATTAAAAGCTGCTGAAACGGTGGTTTTTATAGCAAATAAAAAATGGAAACCTGTTGCTAACGATTTTACAACAGATGAAATAAAATATATAAATAAAAACATTAAGGATAAAAAAGAAGTAATATACATCAATAAATATAAAGCATTAAAAATTATTGTTGTACTTAAATCTAATCAGCCCGAATATAAAACAAATGAAAAATCAAGGTTATTGTCTTTTGATGTTTGCAAGGCTGTTAACAAAGAAAAAATAAAAAATATTGTTATTAATGATTGTATAAAAAACAAACAATATAGTTTAGCTTTTGCCGAAGGTTTGATCTTAAGTAATTATAGTTTTGATAAGTATTTTACTAAGGATAAAGATGAAAATTCACACATTAAGCAGATTGCAATTAAAAGCCCTGATATCAATAAAAAAGATATTGATGAATTAAATAATATAACACAGGCTGTTGTTATTTCGCGTAATCTTATAAATGAGCCACTGTCTGAATTAACGGCAGTTAAATTATCAAAGGAAATTGAGAGTTTTGGCAAAAAAGCCGGCTTTACTACCGAGGTGTTTAGCAAAAAGAAAATTGAAACATTAAAAATGGGTGGTTTGCTTGCTGTAAATCGTGGTAGTGTTGACCCTCCCACATTTTCGGTGCTTGAATGGAAACCTAGAAATGCAAAAAATAAAAAGCCTGTTGTTTTAGTTGGCAAAGGTGTTGTTTTTGATACGGGCGGCATGAATATTAAGCCTGATAAAAGTATGGCATTTATGAAATGCGATATGGCAGGAGCAGCAGCAGTTGTTGGAGCAATGTATGCTATTACCAAAAATAAATTGCCTGTTCATGTAATTGCACTGGTACCTGCAACCGATAATCGTCCGGGTGGTAATGCTTATGTACCGCAAGATATTATTAAAATGCACAATGGCAGTACGGTTGAAGTTCTTAATACCGATGCTGAAGGCAGAATGATACTTGCCGATGCTTTAAGTTATGCCAAAAATTACAAACCCGAATTAGTTATTGATATTGCAACTTTAACAGGTTCGGCAATGGCGGCAATTGGTCATTACGGAATTATTGGCATGGGTAATGCCAAAGTTAAAACGTTTGAAAAGTTGAAGAAAAGCGGTGAGAATGTTTATGAAAGAGTTGTAGAATTTCCTTTTTGGGATGAATATAATGAAATGTTAAAATCAGATTATGCCGACATTAAAAATATTGGAGGTAAGGTAGCGGGAGCTATAACTGCCGGTAAGTTTTTAGAACATTTTACTGATTATCCTTATATACATCTTGATATTGCAGGTCCTGCATACACATTTACAACTGATAACTACAGAGGAAAAGGTGGAACAGGTGTTGGTGTTAGATTATTGTACGATCTTATTAAAAATTATGCATAGAGTGTATGGCACATAGTCGTCAGACGGATGATTAAAAATATTAAATTATAAATTACAAAACAAATGGCAAATAAAATATTACTTGGAATTACACATGGCGATATTAACGGTATTAGTTACGAGGTTATAATAAAAACGTTTATAGATAGTAGAATGCTTGATATATGTACGCCTGTTGTATATGGCTCTCCTAAAGTAGCAGCATATCACAGAAAAGCATTAAATATTGATAATTTTAGTTTTAATAACATTAGATCTGTTACCGATTTTAATCTAAAACGGGTTAATATTATTGATTGCATTGGTGATGATGTTCGTGTTGAGCTTGGTAAATCTACCGAAGAAGCAGGTAAGGCATCGTTTAAAGTGCTAGAAATGGCTGTAAACGATATGTTAGAGAAAAAATTCTTTGTTTTGGTTACTGCACCTATCGACAAAGATAATATTCAATCTGATAAATTTAATTTTCCGGGGCATACCGAATATCTGCAACAAAAATTTAATGTTGATGATGTGTTAATGCTTATGATATCCGATAAATTAAGAATTGGTGTTGTTACAGGACATGTGCCTGTTAAGGATATTCCTGCATATATTACAGAAGAGAATATCCTGAAGAAATTAGAGATATTAAACCAATCTATGTTAACAGATTTTGGAATTAGAAAACCCAAAATTGCTGTTCTTGGATTAAACCCGCATGCGGGAGATAATGGTGTGATCGGTAACGAAGAGAAGGAAATTATAATTCCTGCATTAGAGAAAGCAAGAGAGAATAATATTGTTGCTTTAGGTCCGTATCCTGCCGATGGTTTTTTCGGTTCACGTCATTACGAAAAGTTTGATGCCATACTTGCAATGTATCATGATCAGGGACTTGCTCCTTTTAAGGCAATATCGTTTGATAAAGGTGTTAATTACACTGCCGGCTTACCAATTATAAGAACTTCGCCGGTACATGGCACTGCTTTTGATATTGCCGGTGAAAATTTAGCAAATCCTAATTCGTTTAAAGAAGCAATTTATCTTGCTTGTGATATTTACAAAAATAAAGTTTCACATAAACAATTAAATAAAGACTCTTTACAAAAATACACAGTAGAAGGTAGCAACAACAACAACGGGAATGGGGTTAGCTAGGTATATATTATTGAATTTAAACAAATAACAAACATTGAAATACATATCTTTGCCCCGTCCTTCAGGTCGGGGATAATGAATATTCCTTCTTTTACCCTTGCAACATTAAATCAGCAAGAACAATAGCGGTAACAGATTCAACAATAACAGGCATTCGTAATGCAATACAAGCATCATGACGACCTTTTACATTAAGTTTTTCAATATCACCGGAGTTTAAATTAATTGTATTCTGTGTTTTTGCTATGCTTGATGTAGGTTTCACAGCTACTCTGAAAACTAATTCGTTGCCATTTGTAATTCCACCATTAATGCCACCTGCATTGTTTGTAGATGTTGTTCCCTTGGCATTAATAATTGTGTCGTTATGTTGACTTCCGTTCATTCTTGCGGCATCAAAACCTGAACCAAATTCAATGCCCTTAATAGCCGGAATAGAAAATACCGCATGACTTATAAGTGATTCAACAGAATTGAAAAAAGGCTCCCCTAATCCAATAGGAAGGTTGTTAACGGTACATTTCACAATACCACCGATACTATCATTAGATATTATTGCAGTATCAATTGCTTTGTTAATATCCTTTATACCACCTGCTTTTTCTAAATAAGCATTTATTATAATATTTTGATCATCAGGGTTGATGATTTTTTTTGCAATAATTCCGGCAGCAACCAAAGCAACTGTTAATCTGCCGGAAAAATATCCACCACCTCGATAATCATTAAAGCTGTTAAATTTTTTATTAGCAACAAAATCTGCATGACCAGGGCGTGGAGTATCTTTTATATCCTCGTAGTCTTTTGATTTTATATCCTTGTTATCAAATAGGATTGTAATGGGCGAGCCACTTGTTTTGTTATTGAAAACACCACTAATTATTTGTGGAATATCTTTTTCTTTTCTTTCTGTAGTTCCTTTTATTTCGCCTTGACGTCGTATTAAGTCATCAAGGAAATCTTGTTGTATGAGATCAATCCCGGCAGGGCAGCCGTCGATTACTATACCAACGGCTTTCCCATGTGATTCGCCGAATATACTTATACTAAATAATTTTCCAAAAGAGTTATTCATTGTTTTTTTTATTAATGGTAAGTTTTAATTGATTTCAGAGAAAATAAAACAACAATCTGTTCAGTTGCCCCGCCTTTTAAGGCGGGGTGTTTTTATCCTTGTCCCCGCCCTAAAGGACGGGGCAACTGACTTTTCTATTACTTAAATTTCTGAAATCCGTTTGAATTTACAATTATATGAATAACAAAGATAGTTAAAAAGAACCAATCATTTTACTTGGATCAACCCATTCATGAAATTGTTCTTCTGTAACTAAACCAAGTGCAATTGAAGCTTCTTTTAGTGTTGTGCCTTCTGCGTGTGCTTTTTTTGCAATTTTAGCTGAATTATCGTATCCAATATGCCTGTTTAAAGCTGTTACAAGCATTAATGAATTTTGTAAGTTATTATTAATAACCTTATCGTTTGCTTCAATTCCAATAGCACAATTATTACTAAATGATGTGCAAGCATCACCAATTAATCTTGCAGATTCTAACAAATTGTGTATCATTACAGGCATAAATACATTTAGCTGAA
Organism: uncultured Bacteroidales bacterium; assembly: GCA_964435855.1. Taxonomy (GTDB): domain Bacteria; phylum Bacteroidota; class Bacteroidia; order Bacteroidales; family CAYTAU01; genus CAYTAU01. The sequence continues at coordinate 29,313 of CAYTAU010000041.1, forward strand.
ATTGACCATTCATACCACCAATATTAATTGTTGTATCGTTCCCAATTACCTGTGCACAAACCATAGTTAAAGCTTCGCATTGTGTAGGGTTAACTTTTCCTGGCATAATAGAAGAACCCGGTTCATTTGCAGGTAAACTAATTTCACCAATGCCACATCTAGGTCCGGAAGCCAGTAAGCGAACATTGTTTGCAATATGTAATAAACTAACAGCAACAGTTTTCAATGCTCCCGATGTTTCAACAAGTGCATCGTGTGCAGAAAGCGATTCATATTTATTTGGTGCAGTAATAAAAGGATTGCCTGTTAACTCAGCAATTTTAGCTGCAACTTTTTCTGAATATCCATCAGGTGTATTTAAACATGTTCCAACAGCAGTTCCGCCAAGTGCTAATTCTGAAATATGTTCTAATGTATTTTTAACAGCTTTAATTCCGTGTTCTAATTGAGAAACATATCCCGAAAATTCTTGTCCTAAAGTTAAAGGCGTAGCATCCATTAAATGAGTACGTCCTGTTTTAACAATGGTTTTAAACTGAGCCGATTTTTCTTTCAAGGTATTTTTAAGCAATTCAATTCCCGGAATTGTTGTATCAACAAGCAATTTGTATGCAGCAATATGCATAGCTGTAGGGAATGTATCGTTTGACGATTGCGATTTATTTACATCATCATTTGGATGTGTAAATTTCTTTTCGTCATTTAAAGAACCACCATTAATTACATGAGCACGATTTGCTATAACTTCGTTTAAATTCATGTTAGATTGTGTGCCTGAACCGGTTTGCCATATTACCAAAGGAAAGTTATCATCTAATTTGCCTTCAATAATTTCATCACAAGCCTTTGCAATAAAGTCCGATTTGTCTCCATCAAGAACACCAAGTTCTTTGTTTGTAATTGCGGCAGCTTTTTTTAGTATGCCAAAAGCATGAATAATCTCTAAAGGCATTGATGCTTCTTTACCAATTTTAAAATTGTCTTTTGAACGTTGTGTTTGAGCTCCCCAGTACTTTTCTGCGGGAACATGAACTTCGCCCATTGTGTCTTTTTCAACTCTTGTTGCCATTTTTATATAGTATTTAAAGTTACAAATTTATTGAACCATTAAAATTACAATAAATTCCATTGTATCTTAAATAATCTATATGTTGTTTAGCTTAAAAAAACAGGTAACTCATAATAAAACTTTTTAAAAGTTTTGAAAAGGTTAGTGACAGTCAAGCTTCGCTACTGCTCGTAATGATGACTTTACATAGATAGATGCAAATTAAATTGTGAATTTCACCACTGTTACAATAACTAAATAATGTCATCGTTATTAAATTAATCAATTGTCAAATTAATTCTATACACATTAAACTAATCACATTAATCAAAAGAAACAGTTTAGTTGTAGGTATTTTTATCATATTAGATATTATAACTTATTTTACCGACAAATATTACAAAGAAAGCACATCCGAAGCAATTACAATACTATTGTTTATTGCATTACTTGTTGCTCTTATTATTGTTAATATTAACAATTTTAAAAGCTATAAGCCACCCTATATGAAATATATAATAAATGTTTTATTAATTTCTGTTGCCTTTGTTATTACATGGGCAATTGTTTATTTCCTTAATTGGTATATTTTATATCCAATGATCTATAGCTAAAAGTAAGTTCCTGTATATTTTACTTGTAAATTATGCTAATATCAGATTAGCACCACAATTTATTGTGGTGTTTAAATGCAAATATTATGTTTACAAAGTCGGCTTAAAGCCGACTTCCTAAAACAAATTTGCTATTTTATACAGCACCATGCTTTAGCATGAGTAGATTAGGGCTCAATGCCAAAAATAAGTGGATACAAGTTTCAAAAAGATATTTCCTAATCAAATTTTTTATATATTTTTGGATCCACGTAGTGGATACATATTTGTAGGAAAAATAGTCGTGAGGAACCCAACCCCGTATGGGGTTGCATAATAAATATAAAAAATGAAACCAGGAACGTTTACACAAATTTATATTCAATTAGTATTCTCTCCTTTCAAAAGAGAATATTTAATTAAAAATGAATACAAAAGTGAATTGTATAAATATATGAACAAAACAATTCAAAATCTTAAACATAAGCCAATTATTATAAATGGCATGCCAGATCATGTTCATATTCTTGTAGGACTAAACCCAAATCAATCTATTTCTGATTTAGTGCGAGATGTAAAAAGGAGTTCTTCATTATTCATTAATGAAAAAAATTGGTGTCGGGGAAATTTTAAATGGCAATCAGGTTATGGTGGATTTTCATATGGTCGCTCACAGTTAAATGATATATATGAATATATTAGCAAACAGGAATCTCATCATAAAAAGATAACTTTTAAGGAAGAGTACGTAGGGTTTTTAAAAAAATTTGAGATTCAATTTGACAAACAATTTCTATTTCAATTTATTGATTAATTAATATATATGCAACCCAATACTGGGTTGTATTGCACCTTGCTTAATAGTTGCTACAAATGTGAATCCACTACGTGGATTTTAAAATTCCGTTATTATTTATCTTAAGCTACACATTATTGCAGAGTTTGGGATAAAATAATTACTTTTGAAATCAAATTTATTAAATAATGTCTTGTTCTAATTCCTCCCCTTTGGGGAGGCTAGAAGGGGCTTTTTAAATAAAACAATATGCAAGATAAGATTATAATACTGGATTTTGGCTCTCAATACACACAACTAATAGCACGACGAATACGTGAGCTAAATGTATATTGCGAAATATTTCCGTACAACAATGTACCCGAACTCAATGAAAATGTAAAAGGCGTAATACTTTCGGGCAGTCCGTTTTCTGTTAGAGATAAAAACGCATTAATTCCCGATCTGTCGGAAATAAAAGGCATTTATCCATTACTTGGTGTTTGTTACGGAGCACAGTATCTGGCACATAATTTTGGAGGAGAAGTATTACCGTCGAACAAAAGAGAGTATGGCAGGGCAAATCTCGAATTTATAGACAACAGCAATAATTTTTTTAAAGATATAACACTTAATACGCAAGTATGGATGTCGCATGGCGATACAATTGCAAAAATTCCCGATTACTATAAAATTATTGCAAGCACCGCTGATGTGAAATTTGGAGCATATCAGATAGAAGGCGAACAAACCTATGGTATTCAGTTTCACCCAGAGGTATATCATACATTAGAAGGCAAGCAAATGCTCAGGAATTTTATTGTTGATATATGCAAATGCTCACAAAACTGGACACCCGATTCCTTTGTCGATACAAAAGTAAATGAACTTAAAAACACACTTGCTAACGATAAAGTTGTGCTTGGTCTTTCGGGAGGAGTAGATTCTTCGGTAGCAGCAATACTTTTGCATAAAGCTATTGGAGATAAGCTTACTTGCATATTTGTTGACAACGGACTATTGCGTAAAAATGAATTTGAAAAAGTTTTAGATTCATATCAGGGCATGGGATTAAATGTAATTGGAATAGATGCAAAAAAACAGTTTATTGATGAGTTAAAAGGTATTTCAGAGCCTGAAGCAAAGCGCAAAGTAATAGGCAGAGTATTTATTGAGGTATTTGATAAAGAAGCACACAAAATTAAAGATGTAAAATGGCTGGCACAAGGCACTATTTATCCCGATGTTATTGAATCTGTTTCGGTAAACGGACCATCGGCAACAATAAAGTCGCATCATAATGTGGGCGGTTTGCCCGATAATATGAATCTGAAAATTGTTGAGCCATTAAACTTATTGTTTAAGGATGAAGTGCGAAGAGTAGGTAAAGCTCTTAATATTGACGATAAAATATTAAAACGCCATCCTTTTCCCGGTCCGGGACTTGCAATTAGAATACTTGGTGATATTACACAAGAAAAAGTAAATATGCTTCAAGATGCTGATGATATCTTTATTGAAGGATTAAAAGAGTACAATTTATATGATGATGTATGGCAGGCAGGAGTAATGCTATTGCCTGTTAATTCGGTAGGAGTGATGGGAGATGAGCGAACCTACGAAAAAGTTGTTGCCTTGCGTGCTGTGCAATCAACCGATGGTATGACAGCAGACTGGGTACATTTGCCTTATGAATTTCTTGCAAAAATATCAAACAGAATAATAAATCAGGTAAAAGGTATTAACAGGGTAGTTTACGATATAAGTTCAAAGCCTCCTGCAACAATTGAGTGGGAATAAAAACATTCCTGCCACATCCTCAACCTTTCTTAGCTTGACTGGGGATTGGGAAAGCAGGAATCTAGTAATTAAAGACTGGATACCCGTTTTCACGGGTATGTGAACATTCCTGCAAAAGCAGGAATCCAGTAGTAATAAGTTTGGATACCCGTTTTCACAGATATGTGAACATTCCTGCGAAAGCAGGAATCCAGTAGTAATAAGTTTGGATACCCGTTTTCACGGGTATGTGAACATTCCTGCGAAAGCAGGAATCCAGTAGTAATAAGTTTGGATACTCATTTTTACGGGTATGTGAACATTCCTGCGAAAGCAGGATTCAGTAATAATAAGACTGGATACCCGTTTTTACGGGTATGTGAACATTCCTGCAAAAGCAGGAATCCAGTAGTAATAAGTCTGGATACCCATTTTCACAAATATGTGAACATTCTTGCGAAAGCAGGAATCCAGTAGTAATAAGTTTGGATACCCATTTTCACAAATATGTGAACATTCTTGCGAAAGCAGGAATCCAGATAAAAAGACAATGAAAGAATATTATGTATACATATTAGCGAGTAAACAAAATGGAACCCTATATATAGGAATGACAGATGATTTAGAAAGAAGAATGCGAGAACACAAAGCAAAAGAAGTTAATGGATTTACAAAAAAACATAGTATAGACAAACTAATGTATTTTGAAACTTTTGAAAACAGTTATGAAGCATTTAAGCGTGAAAGACAAATGAAAAAGTGGTTAAGAAAATGGAAACTTGAGCTAATAGAAAAAGAAAATCCAAATTGGCATGATTTAGCAAAGAATTGGGATTAAAGACTGGATACCCGTTTTCACGGGTATGAAAACATTCCTGTTACATCATACTCAATTATTACTTTTATACCGTTATTGCGAACAAAGTGAAGCCTGCCTGTATGGTAGGCAGGCAATCTGTATTTTATCATGAGATTACTTCAGTCGTTTCTCTCCTTTGTAGTTACGCAATAATCATAAATTCATATTTCTCTTTCCAATTGCAAATACTAAGGAATACAAAGCTAATCTCTTAACAATGAGGAGGTAATTTATACTTTTTTGTGCAAATAGCATGCTTTTACCATTAATAATTGCCTTTATTTGCCATCATACGAAGGTTCGTATTAAGGCAAAGAAGCTTACATGGCATCATACGAAGGTTCGTATCGAGGCAAAGAAGCTTACATGGCATCATACGAAGGTTCGTATCGAGGCAAAGAAGCT
>CAYTAU010000041.1:34871-37409 GCA_964435855.1 uncultured Bacteroidales bacterium
AGGCAAAGAAGCTTACATGGCATCATACGAAGGTTCGTATCGAGGCAAAGAAGCTTAAATGGCATCATACGAAGGTTCGTATTAACACAAATAAGCCTTCTGATTAAGGTTCGGAGGTGGAAATTGATGAAAAAAACTCTATTTTGGTAAGTATTTCGTGCCTACGGCACTCTATTATCTATTGGAAACATCAATCTACAAATATTTAGCATCTACGATGCTTAATGTCAGACTCGTTAGAGGCGATATATTTGTAGTAAACATAATTATTGCTAAAATAGAGCCCCATAGTGGGCGAAATATTATTAATACCGATTGTTAATTAATTTTATTTCACACACTAATAATAACCATCTGCAAACTATGTGTTTCAACAATGATAAGTATCTAATATCTTTAAATGATATTAAGCAACCATTTACAAATCTAAACGTATAAACTGCATATATTATAATAAACTTAAAAATTAAACATTATGAAAAACCTAATTTTACTTTTAGTGGCACTATTATTAGTGTTATTTGCTAATGCGCAAATTGTAAATATACCGGATGCTAATTTTAAAGCAGCACTATTGGCAGACACTTTAATAAATACTAACCAAGATGGAGAAATACAGCTAAGTGAAGCTGCTGCTTACACAGGAGGAATAATTGTTAATGACAAAAATATTACAGACCTTGCAGGAATTGAGGCTTTTACTGCCACAACTTTCTTGTTTTGTGAGTGGAATAATTTAACATCCTTAGATTTAAGCAATAATACTGCTCTTACTTCTTTAGCTTGTGGCAGGAATCAATTAACTACTTTAAATGTGAGCAATAATACATTTCTTACTGTCTTACGATGTGTTTATAATCAACTAAGCACATTAGATGTAAGTAATAATACATCTCTTACGGAGTTGCTATGTTCTATGAATCAATTAAGCCTATTAGATGTTAGCAATAATACTGCTCTTATTTCTTTATATTGTCATACTAATCAATTAACCTCTTTGGATGTAAGCAATAATACTGCTCTTATTTCTTTAATTTGTCATACTAATCAGTTAACCTTATTAGATATAAGTAATAATACTGCACTTACTTCTTTATCTTGTACAAGTAATCAATTAACTACTTTAGATGTAATCAATCATACAGCTCTTACTGTTTTATGGTGTGGAATTAATCAATTAACATCATTAGATATAAGCAATAATACAGCACTTACTAGTTTAAAGTGCAATAATAATCAATTAACAAGCTTAGATATAAGCAATAATACTGCACTTACTGAGTTATGGTCTTATATTAATCCGTTAACATCTTTAGATGTGAGCAATAATACTGCTCTTGAAATTTTACATTGTTATTCAAATCAATTAAGCTCATTAGATTTGAATAATAATACAACACTTACTTATTTGCATTGTAGCAGTAATCCTTTAAACTCAATAGATGTAAGCAACTTATATTATTTAGAAGTATTTTGGTGTTCAAACACTCAATTGACAACAATTGATGTGAGTAATAATCTCTTTCTGGAAGATTTTTCTTGTGATAATAATGATATAGATATTCTTGATATTAGCAATAATTCATTTCTTCATAAGCTGAGATGTAATAATAATAACCTTATTAATCTTGATGTTAGTAATAATACTGCCATTGTTGATTTATACTGCTATAATAATCAGTTAACTGCTTTAAATTTAAGCAACCTTTCAAATCTTACTCTTCTTGCTTGTCATGATAATCAAATAACAAATTTAGATTTAAGTTATAACACATCATTAAATTTTTTATGGTGCAACAATAATTATTTGAATAGTTTAAGTATTAAAAACACTAATAATATAAATTTTATTGATTTCAATGCAGTTAATAATCTTAATTTATACTGCATAGAAGTAGATGACCCTGTTTGGTCATTTGCAAACTGGACAGATATAGATGCCCAGACTTCTTTTGGTAGTAATTGTTTATATGGGATTGCTGACCCAAATGAAATAACAGGAAAAGTTGTAATAGATACTAACTGTGTTATTGATGGAACTGAACAGGCATTAGAAGGTATTATTGTAAAAACAAACCCTGAGTTTTTCTATGGCATAACTGACAGTTTGGGCGCATATACTATTTCAACAGATACAGGAACATACCAAGTAGAGCAGTTAATTCCGACGATAAATGGATTATTAATAAATCCCTTATGTCCAAATCCAAATTATTATACAGTTTATTTTGATTCATTATCACAGGATACTTCTGACCTAAATTTTTATAATGAAGGAATTGCATGTCCTTTATTGACTATTGATATTAACAGCGACAGACGAAGAAGATGTTTTACAAGCAATACTTATGTGCATTATTGCAATGATGGCTTTGTTGATGAAGATAGTGTTGAAGTACATGTTCAATTACCCGATTATGTAATTTTTGTAAGTGCAAACTATCCATACACAATAGATACACTAGGCAATTACGTATTTGATATTGGCAATCTGGCTCAGGGCGATTGTGGCGATATTCATATCATGGACTCTGTTGC
>CAYTAU010000042.1:0-36268 GCA_964435855.1 uncultured Bacteroidales bacterium
ATTTTCAAAATGCACAAGATGGTTTATCTTCATCTTTATCAAAATTAATGGTTGTAATTGAAAAATATCCGGATTTAAAAGCTAATCAAGGCTTCCTTAAACTTCAAAATCAACTTGAGCAAATTGAAAATACTATTTTATTAGAAAGAATGGCTTTTAATGAAATTGCTAAAATCTATAATGTTTATGTGAGAAAATTTCCTCATAATATTTTTGCTTCATGGTTTGGATTTGAAACCAAAGGATATTTTGAAGCAAAAGAAGGTACTGATGTTGCCCCTAAAGTTGAGTTTTAAACCTTGTGTGCTAAAAAGAGTCTAATGATTTATAATGATTATTAATAGTGTTGTAAGCATATGTACTTTGCACATATATTATCTGTATATGTTTTGAGTTTTTTGTTATTTTAAATTATTGTTGATTATTTTTTTAGTTTTTGCATTAATATTGTATTAAATAAATTGAAATTTTTAAAATCATTAAATTATGAAAAGTATTGGATTATTAAGCAAGAGTTTTTTATTAGCAGGATTAATATTGATGTTTTTTAGTTTAAGTCAGGTAATGGCTTGCGAAATTGAATTTGAAGTAGAAAAATATAGTAAGAAAGAAGTTTATGATGTTGGTGATGAGCTTGTAATAAAAGTAAAAGTTACCTTTACTCATAGGGTTTGTACAATTGGTATTAAACAAACAGAATTTGAGGGTAAAGGAATTAAGATTTTAACAGCTACAGATTGGAAAGAAACTTCACCGGGTGTTTGGGAAAGAAAATTAAAAGTAAAAGTTGAAGAAACAAAAAAAGGTAAATTATCTCTTTCAGTAACCAGAACATGCGATAAAGAAGGCGGCTTTGGAACTATTACTTTAAAAGGAGTAAGTGCAAAATAAATATATGCTTGTAAAATTCTTTCGTGTATTCTTATTAATTGTAGTAATACTTACTATTTCCATTAGCCTTGTATATTCTCAAGAAAATTCAGAAGTTGATGACGAATTTGGGGAATTCAAATCATTTGATGAAGAAGAATCTGATGACGAGTTTGGTGAATTTTCAGAATTCAATGAAAATGAGGGGGATGATGAATTTAGTGAATTCAAATCATTTGATGAAGACAGCTCTGATTTTGGCAAAGCACCTGCATGTAGTCAGTCATGCCAAAAATCATGTCCTAATTCAGCATTAGAAAAGAGAAATTCGCAGATGTATTGGATAATTGGTGTTTTAATTTTCACAATAATTGCAGGAATCCTCGTAAGATTTAAAGCAACTAGAAATCTACGAGGCTTATTTTTATTAATATCATTATTTGTACTTGGATTCTATAAGGGCGGATGCACGGTTTGTCCAATTGGCGGGTTTCAAGATTTTTTACTGGTAATTTTTGGGTATAAAACGGGTTGGATATATATATTATGGTTTATAGCAATAATTCCTATTACATATTTTTTTGGAAAAGTATGGTGTGGGTGGATCTGTCATCTTGGAGCAATACAGGAATTTTTATACTTGCCTAGAAAAATAAAAATACTTCAAACTAGAAAAGCTCAAAATATTTTTCGTATTATAAGATATGTTTTGCTTGGCGCATTAATTATACAGGTAGCAATAATGGGAACAAAATATTGGTGTAGAATAGATCCGTTTATTAATATTTTTGGGTTTAAGGGATTTTACGATATGCTAATTAATGTTACATATTTCGATCTTGAATTAATAATTATTATAACATTAGTTGTCTTTGTTCTGATTTCTTCTCTTTTTATATATCGCCCATTTTGCAGAACAATGTGTCCTGTTGGTTTGGTATTGGGTTTGATAACCAAAATTCCTGGAGCTTCTGTAATTGGTATTAAAGGTGAATGTATTTCTTGCAAAATGTGTGAGAAATCATGCGAATATAAGGCAATTGTTCGTGATGAGAAATTAAGCATTATTAATAATACCGATTGTATTGCATGTGGCGATTGTATTGACTCATGCTCACAAGGAAGTCTTAAGTTCTTAAGAAAATCAAAAAAATATCCTACTATCGTTAAATGTGTAAATGAATGTAAAATTGAAAAGTAAATTTTTAATAGTAATATTTATTTTTTTATTGATTTCTCCAATATTTTCGCAATGGACATGCAGAAGTAAGTTGGGAGGATATTTAAAGCCAATTAAAAAAAAATCCCACTTATTGTGGGCGGCAGAAACCACTTTTGGTTATGGTTTTATGACAGATCGTTCTATAAAAAATGCAATGATATTTATAGGAGCAGACTATTCTAAAAAAAATTACCAATTCTATTTTGAAGGAGGAACTAAGGCTTGGAGTAATTCGTTAAATGGTCCATATCAATACTCAAGTAGTAAAGGCTCAAGAAGAATTTTCCAAAAACAAAGATTTGGAATTCGTGAAGGTTTTTATAGATTCAATAATAAAAAAGATAAAAATTTAACTCTTGGTTTCCATTCAATGAATTTTGGCGATTATTTTTTATTAAATGAACGAGGGCTGGGATTATCCTATATCCAGAAAATGAAAGATTTTCAGTTAAATGTAACAGGAGCCTCTGTTTTAAAAGATTTTTCAAGATTTGGAACATTCTGTAGTGTTCATTATTTGTATAATATGTTTCACGGTAGAAATTTGGCATATATTGGAGAGGAGGTAGGAGAAACAAATTTTGCAGGAGCTATGTTTAAATGGGTACCATCCGGAAAGAAAAAATCAAGTAGTAATGATGAATCTAATGAATTTAGTTCTACCGAAAAGAAGAAACAAATATTAAAAGAATTAGGGATAGTGGTTTATAATGAATTTGGTACAGGTATCGATAATTTAAGAACTCATTATGGATTAATGTCAACAATTGAACTGCCCTTGAAAATTAAAGTAAGGTCTGAAATTCTAAATCAGAATGCTATCGACAATAAAGCTGTTATTTATCATGTTAAAGCAAGCAAACAATTCAATTTTGCGTCCAAAGGACAGTTGTTTATTCAACTGGGGTATTTTAATAAAATTGATATTGACAATAATGCAATGGTTTATACATCCTTTAGTAATTTATTTATTGGCGAGGTAATGAGGATGGATATGATGGATATCCCATTATATCAATTTGCGGCTAAACATAGAATACCTAAGTGGAAGTTGCATGTTAAGCTGCAGGCTACTCAGCAATTTACAGATGAAAATATTTCAGAATATAATTTAGCAATTGGAAAAACATTTTTCAAGCGTGCAAAATTAACAACAATGTTTAGCAGAATGGAGGCAGATGTTTTAGATGAAACTTATTATATGGCAAGAGCAGAGCTAAGAATAACATTTTAGAAAAGATTGTATGGTAAAAGATGATAACGAAAAATATCAACGCAGAGAATTTTTAAAAAAAGCGTCATTATTTGCTCTTGGCACTGCTGTATTATCATCACCGGTTTTAAACAGTTGCAGGAAACTAGCTGATCAGTATGCTAAATTAAACATTGACCCAAAACAATGTGTTGGTTGTGGCGAATGTTTAGAAGTATGTTACTATGACGCTATCAAACTACCTCAAAATTCAATTTATACTATTGATGTTGACAAATGCATTGAATGTAGAGAATGTGTTCCACATTGTGAATTTGATGCCTTCGAAATATTTATTATTGCTTATGTGATTATTGAAGATATTTGCAGAGATTGTGGTCAATGTGTATCGGTTTGTCCAGAGGGAGCTATTGATATCACACCATTAAATTATTATATTGATGAAAGTAACTGTGTCGAATGTGGTGCATGTGCTCCTATTTGTTCTGTAAATGCGATAGAAGTCCATCCACCAACATATACTATTAATAGTACTTGTGTTGGTTGTGGAAATTGTGTTGATGAATGTCAAACTCAAGGTAATTGTATTACCTATGTTGGAGGAAGCGATCAATACGACATATCAGCATGTATGGGTTGTGGTCCAAAATATTGCTATTATGCTTGTCCCGAAAATGCAATTTATCTAAGTGGAGGCTATGCACATATTAACCATAGTTTATGTGTGCGTTGTGGAGAGTGCCTCCCTTCTTGTCCATGGAATTTAATAACTCCTTCAACAGTTCAAATTAATCAAACAAATTGTATTACATCTGGACAATGTTATTCTGCTTGTACATATAATGCAATAACACAAACGTTTCCTGTTGGTCATCAGGCTCCAGTAATTCATGATGATATTTGTACAAATTGCGGTGATTGCTATAATTCAGGTGAATGTAATTATGCTGCAATTATACAAGAAACACCATCAAACTATCATGATCCGATAATTCATACTGATATATGTTCATATTGTGGCGATTGTATTAGTTTAAATGCTTGTCAATATGGTGCTATTATCAAAACAACAGAAGACGATTATAAATTGCCTAAGATTAATCAGGAAAAATGTACTTCATGTAATAATTGTATTGATGTTAATGCATGTAGTATTTATGATGCAATAGATAGGGATACTAAGCTTGCGAGCATTAATAATCAAAATTGTACAAAATGTGATAAGTGTATTTATGTTTGCCGTTATCATGCAATTAAGCATGTTTAATTTTTTATAAACATTTATCCCGAGTACTCATGGTAGTTTTATGGTACAAAACTTTAAAAGTTTGACAATTTTTGCTTACTGTCAATTGTCAATTGTCAACTTTTTTTGTATTTTTGCAAATAAATATTTTTTATCATGATAAATAATTTTGTTATAGCTGGTATTATTGGGACACAAGAGATTATTATAATTTTATTGATAGTTCTTGTTCTTTTTGGTGCGAAAAAAATTCCGGATTTGATGAAAGGAGTAGGAAAAGGCATTAAAGAATTTAAGGACGCTACTTCCGATAAACCGAATGACAATAATAATGCAGTTGATAAGAACGATAAATAATTTCATTTCTGATTTTATATGTTTAGTTTTCTGAAAAAGTCAAGAAAAGATGGTGAAATGACTTTTTGGGAACATCTTGAAGTTTTGCGAAAGCATATTGTTCGTATAGCAATTGTTATTATGCTATTTTCAATTCTTGCTTTTATATTCAAATCTTTTCTTTTCGATAAAATAATTTTTGCCCCTAAAGAGCCTTCTTTTTTTACAAACTACTGGTTATGTAAACTTTCTGAATATGTGAATATTTCTGCAATTTGTATTAATGATATTTCATTAGACCTTATTAATATTGAACTTGCAGGACAGTTTAGAGCTCATATTCTTGTAGCAATTGTATCGGGTATTATTTTGGCATTTCCTTATATTATTTATGAAATCCTTCGTTTTATTAAGCCGGCGCTGAGTAAAAAAGAACGAAAAGGCTTAAACAGTTTTATTTTTTCAACAACTACATTGTTTATTATAGGTGTGTTATTTGGATATTATATTATTAGCCCACTTACAATAAATTTTTTAAATAAATATGAGGTTAGTTTACAGGTAATAGATAAAATAAATTTATTCTCATATATATCTACTGTTGTGATGTTAGCTTTAACTACGGGTATAGTTTTTGAATTACCGATATTTATTTTCTTTTTATCAAAAATTGGAATTATTACACCTCAAAAATTAAAAAAATATCGAAAACATGCCATTGTTCTGTTCTTAATTATTTCAGGTATTATAACTCCTCCCGATGTGTTTAGTCAGTTTCTTGTAGCAATTCCATTATACCTTTTATATGAGTTTAGCATTAAAATTTCAAGAAAAGTGCATGAAAAGAAAGAAACTTTGGCAGGGTAGGTTAAATTAAATATATACCTTAAAACCAACAGTAAAATTAATACGGGTTAAACTTTCGTTTTTATCAAGTTGCTGCAATTCTCCATTAATTTCTACTTCTTTAATAGAGCCTGTTAGTATATTCGTACCAAATCCAATACCAAAGTTTTTGGAAAATTGAAAATCAAGATTTAATGCAAAGTTAATTCCAAAAGATGTGCCTGTTATTTTATCATTATATATTACCCAGCTTTTGTAATTTCTGTAATAAAAATACCCGGGAGTTAATGCAAATTGAATTATATATTTTTTATTTATTGGTTTAAAGCGATGACAAAATGTTGCACCAATAAATGAAATTGCAATATCGTCTTCAAGAAACCCCATAGCAATAACATTACCGGTAGTATCATCTATTAAATACACATCATTTAATCTGGCGTATGCATCAAATCGTAATCCTGTAAGCCCGATGCCAATAAATTTGTTTGGGAAATAAATTGCTCCGATTTCAATGTCAAAGCCATCTTTTAATCCATGGTAATAATCAACAATAAAATCTTGTGTGCCATTATTTATAGTTTTATTCCAGTTGCCATATCCAAGATCAAAATTGAATCTAAATTTTATGTTTTTCTCATTAGCATCAAAGTCGGGTATACCATAGTTATCGTATTGAGAAAAAGTGTAATTATTTATCAGGAATAAATAGAATAATAATATAAATCTAAAGTGCTTCATTTTTTTTTTGATTAACCTCTTTAAAAGACAAACGAACCAACATGTTGTCTATAAATTTTATGTCAAATTGAAGATTGAAAATGGAAAATGTCAAATTGTAATTAACAATACATTTCCCTTTTGACATTTGACATCATCATTTTGACATTCGTTTTTCCCACCTGTAAAGGTGGCTTTTTTGCCAAGCTCTGTCTTGGGAAAAATGGAGTACCTTAATTTATTATTTGCCAATATGCAATAGTTTCATTAGAATCGTAAAAATTCAAACCATTTGTTATTTCACTTTCAGATAAATCATCAACAACATTGTCTGTAATAGTTTTTTTGGAAATAGTTTTATTTGCTCTGCATGAAAATATCCCTATTCCATTTGTTATATTTGAAAAACTTGGTTTTTCCTGAATTATTGTGTTTGATGGTTGACTAACCTGAATATATATGTGTAAATCTTCAGTTCCTGTATAAAAATATAATTCTAAAGGGTATTTATTTAATGGATTATTTGGCTCACTTGCGTTTGGAATGTATCTTTTTGCAATTCTAATCGCATTTGGGTTATAATCAGAAGCACTTTTAATTTTTGAAGCAACAAATTGTAAAAATGCATCTCCAGAAACTGAAATAGTAATTGTTTCACCTCCATCGGTATGCTGTGATATTTTACTTTTTTGTACCCATTCTAAAGTTTTTTCTGTTGTCTCATTATTTGCAATTTCAACGTAGGTAAAAAATATTGAAAGCTCATATAATTTAGCATATTCAATTGATGACCACTTTACCTGAACTGTTGATCCTTCTGCTAAATTAAAGTTATAATATGGCTCAATTATTTTTAACTCATCAATGGAAATTAAAGATGTATAAGCTTCAATATTCTCTTTCCCTGGAATTTCTATCTTTAATTTGTAATCTTTATCAATATCTAAAAAAGTATTGTTTGCTGTCTTATATAAAATATTAACATCTGAAGCAAAAGCACCGGGTTCTTTAATAATTTCTGTTGTTTTATCTAGTGTAATTTCTTGTCCTTCTTCTTCAAATTCACCTGTTTTTTTTATTGTTCCGGGTATTAACATCACATTAGCATTAGCATAATTTGAAGAATCACTAATTTGTGCCATTACATAAGCGCTTTCATTTCCTAAAAAGCATTTGTTTAATTTTACATAATGGACACTATCGTTTGGATTTAAAAAACAATATATTACACTGATATCTTCCCATTCTGCATTTATTTCAAAGTCGGTTTTACACGAATTTAAAAAAGAAATAATAATTAAAAGTGATATAAAAAGTAATTTTTTCATTTTATTGTTTTCCAAATTTGTAATTTTGTATTGAAAAACAAAAATAATCAAAGTTTATTAATATTTAATAATAAATATAATGTCAATTCATAAATCAGTTAGAAAAGTAACAACTCATGTGTTAAATGAGATGAAATTGAAAGGTGAAAAAATCACAATGCTAACTGCTTACGAATATTCAATTGCAAGAATTTTAGACAATGCAGGTATTGATGTAATATTGGTAGGTGATTCGGCTTCAAATGTTATGGCTGGGAACCAAAGCACATTGCCTATTACACTTGATGAAATGATTTACCATGCAAGAGGAGTGGTTAGAGCAACAAAAAGAGCTTTAGTTGTTGTTGATTTACCTTTTGGAACATATCAGGGAGATTCTAAAGAAGCTTTGGTTTCTGCAATTAGAATTATGAAGGAAACAGGAGCTCATGCAGTAAAAATGGAAGGTGGACACGAAATTATTGAATCGGTTCAGAGAATTTTATCAGCAGGTATTCCTGTTATGGGGCATTTGGGTCTTACGCCTCAATCAATTCACAAGTTTGGAACTTATGTTGTGAGAGCCACAGAAGAAGATGAAGCAAATAAATTGATTGAAGATTCACATGAATTGGAAGAAACAGGTTGTTTTGCTATTGTTTTAGAAAAAATTCCTGCAAAACTTGCTGAAAGTGTTTCAAAAGGAGTGAAAATACCTATTATAGGAATAGGTGCTGGAGTGGGGGTTGATGGACAGGTTCTTGTTTTACATGATATGCTCGGTATAACACAAGAATTTTCTCCTAGATTTTTAAGACGTTACCACAATTTATATGTGGAAATTACCGGTGCTGTTAAAAATTATATTACAGATGTGAGAACAAGAGATTTTCCAAATGAAAAGGAACAGTATTAAATGCAAAATCTGTTAATTCTTTATGAAGACAATCATATAATTGCTGTAAATAAAAAACCTTCACAATTAGTTCAGGGAGATAAAACAGGAGATATTACTTTAATAGATATTATTAAAGAATATTTAAAAAAGAAATATAATAAACCGGGAAATATTTTTTTGGGACTTGTTCATAGATTAGACAGGCCTGCAAGTGGTGTTATATTGTTCGCTAAAACAAGCAAGGCGTTAACGCGGTTAAATAATATGTTTAAAGAAAAAGAGATTAAAAAAAAATACTGGGCAATTGTAAAAAATAAACCTGATGCAAAATCAGATACTCTAATTCATTATTTAGTTAAAAATCAGGAAAAAAATCGATCTTATGCTTACGATAATGAAAAACTAAAAACAAAAAAAGCAATTCTAAAATATAATGTTCTTAAAAGCACCAAAACATATTATTTATTAGAAGTAAATCTTTTAACAGGTCGCCATCATCAAATAAGGTGTCAACTGGCAAAAATTGATTGCCCTATAAAAGGTGATTTAAAATATGGGTTTCCTCGTTCAAATAAAAATGCGAGTATTCATTTACATGCCAGAAACCTTGAGTTTATCCACCCTGTTCAGAATACAAAAATAAAAATTGAGGCAAATCCTCCCGATGATGTAATTTGGAATGAAATTATGAAATAAATTTTTCCATTTCAATTCATAGCATAATTAATACCACTTATTAGTTGAAACTTGCTATTTGAAAATTTTCTTATAACTTTATAAAGTTTATAAAGAAATTTATTATATTTACAAATTGACATTATTGTCGATTTTAAATAAATATATTCAATTAGTTTATGAGAGATTTTGTTTTCAAATTTATTATTTTATTGTTTTGTATTTCATGCCCTTATGCTTTATTCTCACAAAATATAAAATCTAATAAATCGTTAGCCTCCGGTTGTTCTGCTCCAAGCGCTTCATCAGAATTATCAATAAATAATGTTCGTACATTAATTCATAATGGTGGTGATATGTGGTGGGATTTAATTGGAGAACCAAGATATGAAATCCCTAAAGGTTCAGGTAAAATGTCTCTTTTTGTTGGTGGTATATGGATAGGAGGTCTTGATGAAAATGATCAGTTACGCTCTTGTTTTGTTCTATATCGTTCCGGTGGTGTTGATTATTGGCCTGGTCCATTAATTACAAGTGGAGCAAATCAATCTACTACTACTTCTGATGTTTGCATTAAGTACGACAGACATTTTTCAATTACCAAAGCAGAAGTTGAAAAATTCAGAACATATATTAATGCTAAATTAGAAAGCGATACCGAAGTTTTAAATAGCGATGAGTTTAATTCTTATGTTATTCCTAAAATTATTGAAGAATGGCCTGCACATGGTGATGTAGCTACAGGATACGATTATCATCTAGCACCTTTTTACGATACAGATGGAAATGATGTTTATAATCCAAATGCAGGTGATTATCCTTATTTTGACCTTGACAATGAATTGCCCTGTAAAATAAGCAGGGAAAGCAGAGTGTCACGTTTACATGGTGATAAGGTTCTTTGGTGGGTATTTAACGATAATGGAAATATCCATAAGGAATCAAATGGTACAGCTATAGGACTAGAAATTCGCGCACAGGCTTATGCTTATGCTACAAATGATGAAATTAATAATATGACTTTCTATAATTACGAACTTATAAATCGTTCTACACATACAATTAATAACACATATTTTGGTATTTATACAGATGCTGATTTAGGTGATTCTTGGGATGATTATGTAGGTTGTGATGTGGAAAGAGGTCTCGGTTATATATATAATGGAGATGAAATGGATGGTGATGGAAGTGGTTATACTTATGGAAATCAACCTCCTGCAATAGGCATCGATTTTTTTGAAGGACCCTATCAGGATGCTGATGGAGAAGATAATTTGTCAAACTGGGAACCCGATACCTGTAATCTTAATTGTAGCAGAGCTCCGATTATGGAAGGCAGTATTAATGGTTTAAATTTTGAAGATGGAATTGTTGATAATGAAAGATGGGGAATGAGAAAGTTTATGTATTTTCATGGTGGTGGAGGTGATATGGGATACCCGGAAACAGCACCGGAATATTATTATTATTTGAAGGGATACTGGAGAGATGGTACTTCCTTAACTTATGGAGGAGATGGATATGGAGGCTCTATACCAGCTGATTTCGTGTTCCCTGGTTCCCCTAATACAGATATATGTGGATTCGGAACTACCGGAAGTCCACAGGATCCATGGTCAGAAGAATTAGCAAATACTCCTATTGATGACAAACGTTTTGTGCAATCAACAGGACCATTTACACTTGAGCCGGGTGCTGTAAACGATATTACATTTGGTGTTGTTTGGGCAAGAGCTATTAACGGTGGAGCATGGGCTTCGGTTGGTGAATTGCAGAGAGCAGATGATAAAGCACAAAAATTATTTGAAAATTGTTTTCAATTACTTGAAGGACCTGAGCCTCCTGAGTTAAAAATAGTTGAACTTGATAAGGAATTGATTTTTCATATATATAATAACAAGGGATCTAATAATTATAAAAACACAGTTGAAGATTATATGGAAAAAGACCCGCTTATTATTTGCCCTGATGATGATAATGATGGACTATCTGATGATTGTGATGTTTATTATCGTTTTGAAGGTTATCAGGTTTTTCAGTTAAAAGATAAAAATTGTACCGTTAAAGATATTTATGATACAGATAAGTCAAAGTTGGTTTTTCAATGCGATATTGAAAACTATGATGAAAATGGAACACCAATAGATAATCTTTTTAATTATGATTATAATGAAGATATTCAGAATACTGAAATAAAATTAATGGTTGAGGGCAGCAATAATGGTATAAAACATTCTTTTAGATTAACCAGAGATAAATTTTCATCTGAAAATAACAGATTGGTAAATCATAAAAAATATTATTATGTTGCAATTGCTTATGCATATAACAATTATAAAAAATACGATTTAAATGACCCATTTACTTATGATGGTCAAAAGACCCAGTATAAGTCAAGTAGAAAAGAAATACTTGGCAATGTTATAGTTTATGAAGCATATCCACACAAATATAAACCTGCAAATCAGGGTACAGTTCTTAATTCAACTTATGGAAGTAGTCCGCAAATAGTACAATTAGAAGGACATGGTAATGGAGTAAATCAAATTGATTTAACCGATGAAACTATTGAAAGAATAATGGCAGGTGAACCATGGGAAACTGATAGTATTGTTTATAGGGCAGGACATGGACCAATAGATGTAAAAGTTATTGACCCCTTAAATGTTCCTGAAAAAGAATTAATGCTTGCAATAGATTCTGTTATTTTAATTGGTGTTTATAAAGCAAAAATT
This sequence comes from uncultured Bacteroidales bacterium, assembly GCA_964435855.1. Taxonomy (GTDB): domain Bacteria; phylum Bacteroidota; class Bacteroidia; order Bacteroidales; family CAYTAU01; genus CAYTAU01. The sequence continues at coordinate 12,072 of CAYTAU010000042.1, forward strand.
ATGCGTGGAAAATGGAAACTTTGGGAGCCTGCTAATCCTTCGGCAGATACTGTTTACTCTGATAATTGGATTACTTATTATGACGCAGGCGAAAGAATATCACAAAATACTGAACAATTAATAGCTGATTATGGAATTTCAATAACATTTAATCAGGTTGATTTTCCATTAGAGGATAATAATTCAGCAGAAAATGGTGGTTTTATAGATGCATCAATTAATTTTGAAGATAATACTAAACCATGGTTAGATTTTATATCTGACTATGATAATTGTTCACCATTTGATTGGATTAAATCAGGAACACTTGAAGAACAAGTTTGTGAAGCTTGTAATGATTATTATAAAGATGCTAATCAATATTATGAGAAAGTATTATATGGTACATGGGCACCATATTTCCTTGTTGCAAGAGATGAATTTCGAGTTGGAGCAATAGATGAAGGAGCAGGAGTTTTTATTGGTACTTGTAATAGAAAATATGGATTAGCTTATAATTCTAAATACGATGCTACTCCTGCTTGGCATTCGAATGTTAGTGCTTATTATAATACTTATGATTATGGTGGAATTAATCCGAAAATTTTTCAATTACAAAATGTTGACCTTGTAATAACATCAGATAAATCTAAATGGACAAGAAGCCCCGTAATTGAAATGTGTGAATATGATACAACAGGAGGATTTGCTGCAAGCGGATTATCTGAAAATAATACATTAAAGTTTAGTTTAAGAGATCATCCCTCTGTTGATAAAAATGGTAATCCTGACGGAGAGGTAGATGAATCAGGAGCACCAATGATAGGTATTGGCTGGTTTCCTGGTTATGCAATTAATGTTAATACAGGTAAACGCTTAAATATAATGTTTGGAGAAGATTCAAGATTTATTAGTGATAACGGTAGAGATTTAATTTGGAATCCATCAAGCAGAATTGTAACAGACCTCTATATTCCGGGAGATTATGGAAATGTTACAACCGGAGATATTGTTTGGGGAGGAAAACATGTAATTTATATAATGGGTAACAATGACTACCTTGCAGAGGATGAGTGCATGCCGTCTTATGATGAAGGAAAAGTAATATATGACAGACTAATTCAAGCAAACCCGATTAATCCAAAAGATATATGGAAAAAGAGAGTTTATCAGAATGTTATGTGGGTTAGTATTCCTGTTTTAAATCAAGGTTATGAACTTTTAGAAACAGATATAACTATCAAGTTGAGAGTATCAAGTCCATATCAGCAAGATAAATATAGTCCTTCAGTTGCAATTGGAAATCCTGAATATAATCCACTTTACAGGTTTGATCTTTCAGATTTGGCACCAACAAAAGGTGATCTGGAAACTGCAAAATCAGCACTTGATCTTATTGGAATAGTCCCAAACCCTTTTTATGGAAATTCCGAATATCAAAATAACTGGTCAGATAAAATTGTAAAATTTATTAATCTTCCACAAAAATGTAATATTTCAATCTATACAATTAGTGGTGTTTTAGTTAGAAGATTTGAAAAGGATAATGTAATATCTTATATTGATTGGGATTTGAAAGATCAATATGGAAATGAAATTACCGGAGGAGTATATATTATTTATATTAATGCACCTGAAATTGGAGAAAAAGTGTTGAAATGGTTTGGTGCAATGAAAACTTCAAATACAGAAAATATATATTAATTTCATTATTTCAATTCATAGCATAATTAATACCATTTGTTAATTGAAACTTGCTGTTTGAAAATTCTAAAACAACTTTTTTAAGTTTATGAAGTAAATTTATATAGAAATTGAAAAATATAATAAATTAATTAAATTATTGATTATAAAAACATTTAATATGAAAAAGTGTTAATATGTTAATTAATTATTATAAAGTATTTTTTTTTATAATATTTTTTTTGGGATTATAATATAAGATTCCATATATTTACGACTTGTTAAAAAATGTTAAAATAATTGTAAGAAAAATATAATTACTTTATAAATAAATTGTTATGATGAGAAATTTATTATCAACATTATTAATTTTATTAATTGCCAGTGGAGTGTTTGCTCAAAGTGGTACTTTAAAAGGAAAAGTTCTTGATGCACAGAATGGGGAGGCAATCCCTTTTGCGAATGTTTCTATAATTCAAAATGGTACTGTTGTAACGGGAGGTATGTCTGATTTTGATGGTAAATATACTATCAAACCTATAGCAGCAGGTAAATATTCTGTGAAAGCTTCTTATATGGGATATAAATCTTTGCAGTTGAATGGCTTGAGAATTACTGCCGGAAAAATTACTTTTCAGGATTTTAAACTTAATTCTTCTACTCAGGTAATTCAGGAAGTTGAAATTAAGGAATATAGAGTGCCTTTAATCAGCAAAGATCAAACAGAATCGGGTGGAACTGTAACATCTGAAGATATAGCAAAAATGCCTGGACGTTCTGCTGCTGCTGTTGCTACTACAGTTGGAGGTGTATATTCTGAAAATGGAGAAATTGGAAGTATCCGTGGAGCAAGGTCTGATGCAACTGTTTATTATGTTGATGGTGTTAAAGTTCGCGGATCAAGTGCTGTGCCAAAATCTGCAATGGAACAGGTTACGGTTATAACAGGTGGAATACCTGCTAGATATGGCGATGCAACAGGCGGTATTATAAGTGTTACAACAAAAGGACCTTCAAAACAGCTGTTTGGTGGAATAGAGTTTGTAACATCTAAATTTTTAGACCCTTATAATTATAACTTAGTTGAAGTTATGGCTTCAGGACCAATGATATTTAAGAAAAAAACTGACCCGAATGATTCTACAAAATTTATAAAAGAAGCAATTGCAGGGTATTTTATTTCAGCAAATTTTAATTATCAAAAAGACAGATACCCTTCATCTGTTGGTAACTGGTCAATTAAAGAAGATACATTAAATTGGCTTATAGATAATCCTTTGCGTGTGCCAGAACCAGGAAGCCTTGTTTCACAATTAAATGCTGAATATTTACAGGAAAAAGATGCTAATGGTAATGATGTTTTTGAAAATGTTAAAGCACAAAAAAATATTAAACATTACAGAATTAATTTATCAGGTAAAGTGGATTATAAACCTTCAAGAAATACAAATCTAACACTAGGCGGAACTTTTGATTATTATAATGAACACATGATTAATAGAGCTAATCAATTATTTAATTGGAACAATAATGGACATGAAAAATATACCAATTGGAGAACTTATTTAAGATATACTCAAAAATTTACACCTGCTAGTCCAGAAGATGCAGAAAAAGCTTTAATAAAAAATGCTTATTATCGAATTCAAGTTGATTATTCAAAAACAGACAGAATACAAGAGGATGATTCTCATAAAGATAATTTATTTAATTATGGTTATGTGGGAAAATTTGAAACTTATAAAATTAAATCTTACCAGTGGACTGATACAGTATCAGGTTTTTCTGACGGCATAATAATACAAAATGGTTTTAGAGATACTTTATATGATTTTGAATACTCAGATATAAATACCATATTATCAAAATATAATGATTACTATTATTCTTTACACAATCAACGTTTTTATTATTTGAACAAAGAGAATGTCCAGTATGCAGGTGGATTATTAAATGGAGATGTACCAAAATCAGTTTATGGATTAAGATCATCTTATGGAATGAATTGGAATGCGCCGGGCACTCAATTCAATTCTTATAATATTGTAGATAATTCTCAATTCAGAGTTTCAGCAAGTGGAGCAGCAGATGTTAAAGACCATGAAATTTCAATTGGTTTTGAATTTGAACAACGTAGCGACAGATATTATGGTGTTGCTCCTGTAGGTTTATGGACACTTGCCAGAGGTTATATGAATGACCATATTTTAGAATTAGACTTTAGTAATCCTATACCCGCATGGGAAGGTGGTGCTGGTACTAATGATACTATTCATTACGATAGAAAATACAATCAATCCGGTCAATATCAATTTGATGAAAAATTCAGAGAGCATCTTGGAATTGATATTGATAGTAGAGAATGGATTGATATTGATGCTTACGATCCATCGGAATTTTCTATTGATTATTTTAGTGCTGATGAATTACTAAATAATGGTAATTCGTATGTAGCATATTATGGGTACGACCATCATGGTAACAGATTAAAAAGCAAACCAAGTTTTAAAGATTTTTTTGATTCTAAAGATGAAAATGGAAGATATTTAAGACCAATTGCGCCATTTGAACCTAGTTATACTGCCGCGTATATTCAGGATAAATTTGCATTTAATGACCTTATTTTTAATGTTGGTCTTCGTGTTGACAGATATGATGCAAATCAAAAAGTTTTAATGGATAGTTATTCATTTTTTGAAACTTATAAAGCATCTGATATGGCTGGTGTATATCCAGAACTTGTTCCGGGAATGTTAAGTTCTGATAATGCTGCTTACGAAAGTGATGGCTACATTATTCCCGGTAATATTGGCGATAATTATATAGTATATGTTGACAATATTGGCTCTCCAACAAATATTTTAGGATATCGTACAGGCGATAATCCTGCTGATGTGAAATGGTATGATGAAAATGGAGTTGAGGTTGATAATTATAGTGATATTGCTGCTACTACAGGTATTTCTCCGTGTCTTGTTGAACCCGATATAGATTTGAATGAAAAAGGATTTAAAGATTATGAACCACAAGTAACAATGATGCCTCGTGTTTCTTTTTCTTTTCCAATATCTGATGTAGCATTATTCTTTGCACATTATGATGTGCTTTCAAAGAGACCTTCAGGTTATTCAAGATTAAATCCATTAAATTATTTATTTATTCATTCCCAAGGGCAAACACCAATTAATAACCCTAATTTAAAACCTGAAAAGACCATTGATTATGAATTAGGATTTCAACAAAAACTAACAAATACTTCATCTTTAAAATTATCTGCATTTTATCGTGAAATGCGTGATATGATACAGGCACAGTATATATATGGTGCATATCCTGTTGATTATATTACTTATGCAAATATTGATTTTGGTACTGTTAAAGGATTTACTGCTACTTATGATCTTAGAAGAACAGGCAATGTAAGCTTAAGAGCAAGCTATACATTACAGTTTGCTAATGGTACTGGTTCTAATGCAGAATCAGGACTTAGTTTAATTAAAACCGGACAACCAAATTTAAGAACAACTATTCCTCTTGATTTTGACCAAAGACATGCTATTGTTGCTTCTTTTGATTATCGTTATTTAAGCGGTAGAGCTTATACCGGTCCTAAGTGGTTTGGTACAGATATTTTTCAGAATACAGGAGCAAGTTTTGTTGTTAAGTATGGAACAGGTTCTCCATATAGTAGAAAAGACCTTACTACTGATTATTTGGTAGGTTCATTAAATGGTTCTAGAAAACCTGCACGTGTTACTGTTAATATGAAAGTTGATAAAACTATTGAGTTGGAATGGGGCAAAGGCGATGATGATAAGAAAAAGCTAGCATATCTTAACATTTATTTTGATATTTCAAATCTTTTTAATACAAAAAATGTGAGAAATGTATATGATAAAACAGGTAATCCCGATGACGATGGATATTTAATAATTCCAGGTAATCAGTCATTAATTGAGAATCAAAATGACCCTGAGGCTTTCAGAAATTATTATTCTATGATAATGAATAATCCGTATCATTATACTTTGCCAAGAACAATCAGGTTTGGATTACAATTAGGGTTTTAAAATATTTAAAATTATATAATTACATAAAATTAAATACAAGAGATAAAAATTAAATAAATTATAAAATGAAAACATCAATTTTGAAATTAGCTTTCTTACTAATAGGTCTTTCAATTGTTTTTTCAAGTTTTGCTAGAAAGAGTGTTGACAAAAAGCAGGGAAAACCAAAGTCTGTTTCTGCAGGTTGCGTTCCTGCCTCAGCATCAACTGAAATGGAGTTGAATAATGTTAGGGCATTAATTCATACAGGGGGAGATATGTGGTGGGATTTAATTGGAGAACCAAGATATGAAGTGCCTAAAGGATCCGGTAAAATGTCTCTTTTTGTTGGCGGAATATGGATAGGAGGAGTTGATGTAAACGACCAGTTACGTTCTTGTTTTGTAAGATATCGTTCAGGGGGTGTTGACTATTGGCCTGGACCACTTGTTGTAGGTGGAGTTGAACAAGCTAATGTTACCTCTGACGTTTGTTTAAAATATGACAGACATTTTTCTGTTTACAGATATGATGTTTCTAAATACAGAACCTATATAAATGCAAAATTAGAAAATAATACCGACGTTTTAAATAGTGATGAATTTGAAGGATATACAGTCCCTAAAATAATTGAAGAATGGCCTGCCCATGGTGATGTAGCAGCAGGGTATGATTATCATCTTGCACCATTTTTTGATGCTGATGATGATGATGTTTATAATCCTGCTGCCGGTGATTATCCGTTTTTTGATTTAGACGGGTCATTACCATGTGGAACTTCACGAGAATTAAGAAAACCTCGTTTATATGGAGACCAAACATTGTGGTGGGTGTATAACGATAAAGGTAATGTACATAAGGAATCAAACGGAACAGCTATTGGAATGGAAATAAGAGCACAAGCATTTGCTTTTGCAACAAATGATGAATTAAATAATATGACTTTTGGAAATTATGAATTAATAAATCGTTCTACATATACATTATATGATACATATTTTGGTGTCTTTACTGATGGTGATATGGGTGATGCCTGGGATGATTATTGTGGTTGTGATGTGAGCAGAGGTCTCGGTTATGTATATAATGGAGATGAAATGGATGGTGATGGAAGTGGTTATACATACGGTAGTCAACCGCCTGCAATAGGTGTTGATTTTTTTGAAGGACCTTACCAGGACCCTGATGGTTTAGATAATTTATCAAACTGGGATCCCGTCACAGAACAGTTAAATTGTACAAGAGCACCATTAGAAGAAGGTAGTATTAATGGTTTGAATTTTGAAGATGGTGTTATTGATAATGAAAGATGGGGAATGAGAAGGTTTATTTATTATAATAATGCTGGAGGTGATATGGGAGACCCGGAAACAGCACCGGAATATTATTATTATTTGAAGGGATACTGGAGAGATGGTACTAGGTTGTCTTATGGAGGAGATGGGCACGGAGGTTCTATCGCAACTGATTTTGTGTTCCCGGGTGATCCTAATACAGATGTATGTGGATGGGGAACAGCCGGAAATCCGCAAGATGTATGGTCTGAAGAATTAGCAAATAATCCTATTGATGACAAACGTATTGTGCAATCTGCAGGACCTTTTACACTTGAACCCGGTGCAGTTAACGACATAACAGTTGGATTGGTATGGGCAAGAGCTTCATCAGGTGGAGCATGGGCTTCAGTTGGAGAAGTACAGAGAGCAGATGATAAAGCACAAAAATTATTTGAGAATTGTTTTAAAGTTGTTGATGGACCGGATTCACCTGAATTAACAATTATTGAGTTTGATCAGGAACTTATTTTCCATATTTATAATAATCAGGGTTCAAATAATTTTAAAGAAACCCCGGAAGATTATATTGAGAAAGACCCTTTTATTGTATGTCCTGATGATGATGGTGACGGTATTATTGATGAATGTGATATTTATTATCGCTTTGAAGGATATATGGTATATCAATTAAAAGATAAAAACACATCTGTTTCTGATATTTATAATATTGATAAATCAAAATTAGTTTTTCAGTGCGATATTGAAAATTATGATGAAAATGGAGAACAAATAAACAGACTTATTAATTATAACTGGGATGGGCAAATTATGGCAAGTGTTCCTCAGTTAATGGTAGAGGGTGAAAACGAGGGCATTAAGCATACATTTAAATTAACTGAAGATAAATTTGCTACAGGAGATAAGAAACTTGTCAATCATAAAAAGTATTATTTTATTGCAGTTGCTTATGCTTATAATAACTATAAAAAATATGATAATACATCTGAAAATGCATTAGATGGTCAAAAACAGCCTTTTAAAGCAGGAAGAAAAGGAGTAAGTGGTTCAATTAAAACATATGAAGCAATTCCACATAAATATGAACCGGCAAATATGGGAACAATTCTAAACTCAGAATTTGGTGATACTCCGGAAATTGTTCAATTGGAAGGGCATGGTAATGGAAAAAATTGGATTGATCTAACAGATGAAACTATTGAAAGAATAATGGCCGGTGAACCATGGGAAACAGACAGTATTGTTTATAAAGCAGGTTATGGCCCAATAAATGTGAAAGTTATTGACCCATTAAATGTTCCTGAAAAAGAATTAATGCTTGCAATAGATTCTGTTACTTTAATTTTTGTTCATAAAGCAAAAATTATGCGTGGAAAATGGAAGCTTTGGGAGCCTGCGGATCCTTTAGTAGATATCATTTACTCTGATAACTGGATTACTTATTATGATGGAAGTAAAAGAACATCACAATATACTGAACAATTGATAGCTGATTATGGAATATCTGTATCTTTTAATCAGGTTGATTTTCCATTAGAAGATAAAAATACAGCAGAAAAAGAAGGTTTTATAGATGCAACAATTGAGTTTGAAGATAATACTAAACCATGGTTAGGATTTGTATATGATTCTGATAATTGTTCACCATTTGATTGGATTAAATCAGGAACACTTGAAGAAAAAGCTTGTGAAGCTTGTAATGATTATTATAAAGATGCTGATCAATATTATGAGAAAGTATTATATGGTACATGGGCACCATATTTCCTTGTTGCAAGAGATGAATTTCGAGTTGGAGCAATAGATGAAGGAGCAGGAGTTTTTATTGGTACTTGTAATAGAAAATATGGATTAGCTTATAATTCTAAATACGATGCTACTCCTGCTTGGCATTCGAATGTTAGTGCTTATTATAATACTTATGATTATGGTGGAATTGATGAGAAAGTTTTTCAATTACAAAATGTTGACCTTGTAATAACATCAGATAAATCAAAATGGACAAGAAGCCCCGTAATTGAAATGTGTGAATATGATACAACAGGAGGTTTTGCTGCAAACGGATTATCTGAAAATAATACATTAAAGTTTAGTTTAAGAGATCGTCTATCTGTTGATAAAAATGGTAGTCCTGATGGAGAGGTAGATGAATCAGGAACACCAATGATAGGTATGGGATGGTTCCCTGGCTATGCAATTAATATTAATACAGGTAAACGTTTAAATATAATGTTTGGAGAAGATTCAAGATTTATAGGTGATAATGGAAGAGATTTAAAGTGGAATCCTTCAACAAGATATACTACTGATTTTTATATTGGAGGAGCATTTGGTGATGTTACTGCCGGAGATATTGTTTGGGGAGGAAAACATGTAATTTATATAATGGGTAACAATGACTACCTTGCAGAGGATGAGTGCATGCCGTCTTATGATGAAGGAAAAGTAATATATGACAGACTAATTCAAGCAAACCCGATTAATCCAAAAGATATATGGAAAAAGAGAGTTTATCAGAATGTTATGTGGGTTAGTATTCCTGTTTTAAATCAAGGTTATGAACTTTTAGAAACAGATATAACTATCAAGTTGAGAGTATCAAGTCCATATCAGCAAGATAAATATAGTCCTTCAGTTGCAATTGGAAATCCTGAATATAATCCACTTTACAGGTTTGATCTTTCAGATTTGGCACCAACAAAAGGTGATTTGGAAACTGCAAAATCAGCACTTGATCTTATAAGAGTTGTTCCAAATCCTTATTATGGATACTCAGAATATGAAAGAACTCAATTAGACAAAGTTGTGAAGTTTACTAATCTTCCACAAAAATGTAATATCTCAATCTATACAATTAATGGTATTTTAATTAGAAGATTTGAAAAGGATAATGTAATATCTTATATTGATTGGGATTTGAAAAACCAATATAATATTGATATTGCAAGCGGAGTATACATTATACATATAGATGCTCCGGAAATAGGCGAGAAAGTCCTTAAATGGTTTGGTTCACTTAGGCCAATTGATTTAACTAATTTTTAATTTGTTGATTATTTGAAAACTAAATATTATGAAAAAAGTTTCATTAGCTTTAATTACAGGTTTAATAGTAGTATTAATTACTTTTTCAAACCAATCGTTTGCAGGAAATGAGCAAAGAGCAGGTCAGGCCGGCGCTTCAGAATTATTAATAAACCCATGGGCAGGGAGCTCTGGTTGGGGTGGTGCAAACACAGCTTCTATAAAAGGACTGGAAGCAATATACTCTAATGTTGCAGGAACTGCATTTACAGAAAAAACAGAGTTGATATTCTCAAGGTCATCATGGATGTCCGGAGCAGGCATAAATATTAATTCTTTTGGATTTTCACAAAAAGTTGGAGAAACAGGAGTAATGAGTCTGGCGTTTATGTCAATGGATTTTGGAAAAATTGACATAACAACCGTTGATATTCCTGAAGGTGGTTTAGGAACTTATCATCCTACATATACAAACATTTCATTAGCGTTTGCAAAAGCATTTTCTAATAGTATATTTGGAGGATTAGTTGTTAAAGTTATAAATGAGGGTATTGCTGATCTTGCAGCATCGGGAGTTTCGCTTGATGCAGGGATACAGTATATTACCGGCATAGGGAAAGATAAGACAGGTAAGAAAATTAGAGATAATTTAAAATTTGGTATTTCAATGAAAAATGTTGGACCAACAATGAAATATAACGGTGATGGTATGTCGCTTAGAGGATGGGTGCCTCCTGATCAAATTGTAATGACAGTTGAACATAGGTCAACAGAATTTGAACTACCATCGTTAATTAAAATAGGTGTGGCTTATGATTTTTTGATTTCGCAAAAGATTGATACAGTTAGCGATAAAATAATATCAGACCATAAACTTACAATTGCTGCAAATTTTACTTCTAATTCATTTATAAAAGACCAATATCATCTTGGCTTAGAATATTGTTATAAAAACTTAATAATGCTTAGAGGTGGTTATGTTTACCAGGAAAAGCCTGAAGATAAGGATTACAGTATTGCCGTATATACAGGACCAACTGCAGGTGTTTCAATTATTATACCAATGAATAAAGAAAAAGGTTCTGTATTCTCTATTGATTATTCTTATAGAAATACACAACCATTTAATGGTACACATTCAATAGGTGCAAGAATTACTTTGTAGTTAATAAATAATATTATATATTTGTATTTGAAAAGAGTCCCTTTTTGGGATTCTTTTTTATTATTAATAAGGGGGGGTAAGAGTTATGACAAAGATCTCTTATATTACAGAAGAAGGTTTGAAAAAATTACATAAAGAACTGGTTCAATTGATTAACATTGAAAGACCAGTTATATCCGGACAAATTGCCGAAGCAAGAGATAAAGGAGATTTATCTGAAAATGCTGAATATGACGCAGCAAAAGAGGCTCAAGGTCTTTTAGAACTTAGGATATCTAAATTGCAAGAAGTAATTAGAAATTGTAGAATAATTGATGAATCAAAGCTTGATAATTCAAAAGTCCAGATATTATCAAAAGTTAAAATTAAGAACATTGATAATAATACAATTATGGAATATACAATTGTATCTGAACCTGAGGCGGATTTTAAAAACAAAAAAATTTCCATAAATACTCCAATTGCTTCAGGATTGCTTGGAAAAGTGGTAGGAGATGTTGTTGAAGTAACAGTTCCTAACGGCAAAATGAAGTTTGAAATAATTGAAATTTCAAGATAAATAGAGTTTTATGCCTTCAATATTTTCTAAAATAATTAAGGGTGAAATACCGGCATATAAAGTAGCTGAAAATGATGAGTTTCTCGCATTTTTAGATATTTTCCCCTTATTTAAAGGCCATACTCTTGTAATTCCTAAAAAGGAGATAGATTATATTTTTGATATTGAAGATAGTTTACTTGGCAGAATGAATATATTTGCTAAAAAGGTTGCTTTGGGTATTGAAAAAGTTGTTGAATGTGAAAGAATTGGAATTGCTGTTATTGGACTGGAAGTACCACATGCCCATATTCACCTTATTCCAATCAATAATGTTGAAGATATTAATTTTGCAAGACCAAAACTAAAATTTACTGATAAAGAATTTGAAGAAATATCTTTGAAAATACGTCGGAGTATTGAATTATAGTGTTATAGCTTGAAATCTGTATGATAAATTAATTCCGAATTATCGGGATGTGAATTTGGTTAATAAAACCTAAGTATTTTGCATATTAACAATATAATTAAATAAATTTTAAATAAGCATTGAAAATTCAATTAGTAAGTGCGACAGTTTCCCTTTCAAAGATAAAAAATGATTGTAATTTTGAGATGCCATGTTTATATAAAAGACGACAAGCAATTATTAGCTTTAACGCATCTAATGAAGGAACTAAATTAAAACTAGCAAACTATATCTAATTTTTTACTCTACAGAATAATAATACGTTTTTTTGCTAATACTATGTACTATCCTGAGAAATCTCTGATTTATCCTCAAATGATTTTATTAATTCTTCCGGAGTTTTTCCAAGATTATCTATTAATATTTTTGCATCATCAGCAAAATCGTGTTTAGGATGCAATTTTATGAAAAGACTATAATTTTCTTTTGCTCTAATCATATCCTGTAATTGATTGTCGTAAGTAAATGCTTTTAGAAATAAACAATATGGAACTTTTTCAAAATTTTCGTATTTTAAAATTATTTTATCATAAAAATCAATTGCTTTTTGGGGTTCATATATAGAACGGCAAATTTCAGCTGCTTTGAATAAATATTCAGGTGAATTTTCATTATTACTAAAGTTCTCTGCAAAATCTGCATAAGCATTTACAAGCTCATTAGCCTGCTTTTCATTAATCTCATAAGTCACTGTGTCAATATAGGAAGCAGCTTCTAATGTTTCAATATTTTTAAGTTTTTCTTCTTTTGTATTTTCTGTACTACAAAATATTAAACTAAAAATCATTAGAGCAAATAAAATGTAAATTGATGCTTTCATAATTATATTTATTTTTTTGCAAATTTAACTTTATATTTAACTTCTACATTACCTTTTATAATATTATTCAATTTAGATTTTAATAATCTTTTCTTTAAAGGATTTAGCCTATCAATTAATAATTTACCTTCTAAATGATCATGTTCATGTTGTATTATTCTGGCTTTTATTCCATCATATTTTTCATCATAAAATTTGAAATTTTCATCATAATACTGAATTCGTATATTTGGTTTTCTTTTAATTTCTTCTCTAATTCCGGGAACACTTAAACAACCTTCTTTGTAATACCATTCAGTACCATCTTCTTCAATAATTTGAGCATTAATTAAAACTTTTTTAAAATTTTCAAGTGATTTTTCTTCTTCAGCCATTGGTGTAGCATCAATTACAATTAATCTTATTGAAAGCCCTATTTGTGGGGCAGCAAGACCAACACCTTCTGATTTATCCATTGTTTCAAACATATTTTCAATTATCTCATTTAGCCCCTTATAGTTTTTATCAATATCTTTTGCTATTTTTTTTAAAACAGGTTGTCCGTATGTATAAATAGGCAGCATCATAAATTATTATTGTTTAAATATGTTTGTAATATCAATGTTGCACTTATTGTGTCAAGCAATTCTTTGTTTTGTCTTTTTTTCTTTTTTACACCACTTTCAATTAACGATTGCATTGCTATTTTTGATGTAAATCTTTCATCTATTAATTTAATTGGAATATTACTAAAAGCAGTTTTCAATTTTTTTATGAATATATCAACATGTTTTGTTGCATCTGTTTCTCTGTTTTTAAGATCTTTTGGATAACCTACAACCAAACATTCAACTTCTTCTTTATTAAAATAATCATTTAAAAAATTGAAAATATCTTTTGAATGTACAGTTGTTAAACCTGTTGCTATAATCTTAAAAGGGTCAGTAACAGCAATTCCAATTCTTTTAGTTCCGTAATCTATTCCAATAATTCTTCCCAAACTTTTTTTTGCAAATTTATATTAAATTATCGGTACTACCACTAAATTTAATTATTTTAGCATTTGCGTATTTAAAAATAGTAGTACAAAATTATAAAAATATTAATATACAAAAAACGTTTAAAATAAAACCCTTTCTAAATAAATTATGTACAAATATCATGCACTTATAAAAAAGCAAATTATATTTACAAACGATTAATTGATTATTATGGGCAAAGAAATAAAATTTAGTTTGGTTTACAGAGATATGTGGCAGTCTTCGGGCAAGTATGTACCTCGTGTTGATCAACTAAAAAAAATAGCACCTGTAATTGTTGATATGGGATGTTTTGATCGTATTGAAACAAATGGAGGTGCATTTGAACAGGTAAACTTACTTTATGGAGAGAATCCAAATAAAGCAGTTCGTGAATGGACAAGACCATTTAATGAAGCAGGTATTCAAACCCATATGCTTGAACGTGCATTAAATGGAATTAGAATGTATCCTGTTCCTGCCGATGTTCGCAGATTGATGTTTAAAGTTAAAAAAGCACAAGGTGTTGATATTGCAAGATCTTTTTGCGGATTGAATGACCATCGTAATCTTGAGCTTTCTGTAAAATATGCCAAGGAAGCTGGAATGATTTCTCAGGGTACTTTAAGTATTACTCATTCAAAAGTTCATACTGTTGAATATTACATGAATATTGTTGACAAACTTGTCGAATATGGAACAGATGAGATTTGCCTGAAAGATATGGCCGGTATTGGTCGTCCTGTTACTCTTGGAAAATTAGTGAAATCTATTAAAGATAAATATCCAAATATTTTAGTTCAATATCATGGACATTCTGGTCCGGGATTTTCAGTTGCTTCTACTCTTGAAGTAGCTTTTGCAGGTGCAGATTACATTGACGTTGCAATTGAACCACTTTCGTGGGGTATGGTACATCCAGATGTAATTACTATTAGAGAAATGTTGTTTGACGCAGGCTTTAAAGTTCCTGAAATTAATATGAAAGCATATATGGAGGCAAGGGCTTTGAATCAGGAGTTTATGGATGATTTTCTTGGATATTTTATTAATCCGAAAAACAGATATATGTCTTCGCTTCTTGTTCAGTCGGGTTTGCCGGGAGGTATGATGGGAAGTATGATGGCAGATTTACAAGGTGTACATGAAGGTATAAATTCATCTCTTAAATCTTCAGGAAATAATGAATTTACAATAGATGACCTTCTTGTTAAATTGTTTGAAGAAGTTGCTTATGTATGGCCAAAATTAGGTTACCCACCATTAGTTACTCCTTTTAGTCAGTATGTTAAAAATATAGCATTAGTAAATGTTATGAACTTGATTCAAGGAAAACAAAGGTATGAGATAATTGATAAAAATGCCTGGAATATGATACTTGGTAAAGCAGGTAAGTTGCCGGGAGAACTTGCTCCTGAAATAATTGAATTGGCAGAAAAAAACAATTATGAATTTTATACAGGAATTCCTCAAGACAATTATCCTGATGAGTTAGATAAATGGCGTAAAATAATGGATGAAAATAATTGGGATTATGGAAACGATGATGAAGAACTTTTTGAGTTAGCTATACACGACAGACAATATATGGAGTATAAGTCAGGAATGGCAAAAGAACGATTTCATGATGAGTTGGAAAAAATTAAATTACGTAAAAGTGATGCTGCTTCCAAGGGTGTAAAATTTACACCTCATGCTGATAAAATAATAGCTCCACATCGTGGAAGAATTTTATTGAATGTTAATTTCTATATGGATATTAAGCGATTAGAAACAGGAGATTATGTGATAAAGGGTCAGCGTTTATGTTATTTAGAACATCATGTCTCTTATGATGAAATCTTATCAGAGTTTGAAGGAGAAATTACAATGCTTGTTGAACACAGAGATGTAGTAAAAAAAGGCGATGTAATTGCTATTGTGAAATAGAAGCGATATTGATAATTTAACAATAGAACAATTTAGCAATTTTTCAGAATATACAGCCTTTTATATGACTTGTTTTTATTTATTTAAACTCAACAATTAGTTTGTTTTTAGGAACATTCTCATTTTTCTTAACATGCACTTTTAAGATTGTTCCGTTAAAAGGAGCAACAATTTTGTTTTTCATTTTCATTGCTTCAAGAATAAATAAAGTATCACCGTTTTTAACTTTTTGACCTTCTTTTACATCTATCTTAACTATTTTACCGGGAATATATGACTTTATGGTCTTTTCATTAGGCTTTTCCCACTTTTCCCTGTTTTCAAATTTGTTTGTTAAGTAAGTGTAATATTTACTTCCTTCAATATTTAAGGACTTGAATCTTTTTTTTTCTTCAGACATTGTAAAAAATTTAAGATATAAAAATTAAAAAGGAGGAATGCCATGTTTTTTCTTTGGCATACTAGATGATTTATTAATTGAGACTTCAATAGAATGAACAATGAATTGCCTTGTTTCTTTTGGCTCAATAACAGAATCAACATATCCCTTAGATGCAGCAACATATGGATTTGCAAACTTATGTTTGTATTCTTTAATTTTTTTCTTTCTCATCTCATCAGGATTATCTGCATCTGCAATTTCTTTCCTGAAAATAATGTTAGCGGCGCCTTCGGGACCCATTACTGCAATTTCAGCACCAGGCCATGCAAAAACAAAGTCGGCTCTAAGATGTCTTGAATTCATTGCAATGTAACCACCGCCATATGCTTTTCTTAAGATAACTGAAATCTTAGGTACTGTTGCTTCACTATATGCATACAATACTTTTGCTCCATGCCTAATAACTCCTGCATGTTCTTGATCAACACCTGGTAAATATCCGGGAAGATCAACAAATGTTACAATAGGAATATTAAAAGCATCGCAATATCTTATAAATCTTGCAGATTTATCTGATGAATCTACATCTAAAACACCTGCTAAAACAAAAGGTTGATTTGCAACAAAACCAACAGTTTCTCCTTTTAATCTTCCAAATCCTATAACTATGTTTTTTGCCCATTTTTCATGTATTTCAAAAAAATCGGAGTTATCGGTAACTGCCCTAATCACATTTTTAACATCGTATGGTTGTTTGGGGTCACTGGGAACTATTTCATCTATTTTAAAACTTTTCTTAGGTTCTTTTGGCTTAATTGCAATTGCTTTTTGATTATTGTTCCACGGAATATAATTTATTAGTTCCTTTATTTGTTCAAAACATTCTTTTTCGCTATCTGCATAAAAATGAGCATTTCCTGTAATTTCACTATGGGTTTTTGCACCACCTAATTCTTCCATCGAAATTTCTTCACCTAAAACAGTTTTTATAACCTCAGGTCCTGTAATAAACATTTTAGATATTTTATCTACTACAAAAACAAAATCTGTTAAAGCAGGAGAATAAACGGCGCCACCGGCACAAGGTCCTAAAATTACTGATAGTTGGGGTATAACACCTGAGGCTAAAGTATTTCTATAAAATATTTCACCATAACCGGCCAATGAGTTAACACCTTCTTGTACTCTTGCTCCACCCGAATCGTTAATTCCAATAAGAGGAACTCTCATTTTCATTGCATGGTCCATAATTTTTGTAATTTTACGGGCATGCATTAATCCAAGAGAGCCACCTGCTACAGTAAAATCCTGAGCATAAATACATATTGGAGCATCAAAAACTTTACCGGTTCCAATAATTACACCATCGCCATGTAAAACTTTTTTATCCATATCAAAATCACGAGCTTCATGTTCAATAAACATATCGTACTCGTGAAATGTATCTTTGTCGAGAATAGCAATTATTCTTTCTCTTGCAGTCATTTTACCCAAAGATACTTGTTTTTGTATGGCTTTTTCACCACCACCAAGTGCAATCTTTTCACGTCGTTTAATAAGGTCGACGGTTTTTCTTTTTAATGACATATAGGCTTATTGTTTGTTATTCAATTTTAATTAAAAATTTGAATGGCAAAATAACTCAAATTAAATTTGAAACTTGCAAAAAATTTAATGTTAAGTAATAACATGTTGTGTAAATGCATTTATTTTGAGAGCCTTAAGTTATCAACATAAAAAAGTTAAATAATAAATTAATTGTATCTTTCAGAATCAAGCACAAAATAATTTTAGGCACTCTAAACTTTAGTTCACTTTAAGTACTGATTATTTACTTTGTAATTACTTTGGAGCTATTTTGTAAAGAAATAACCCTATAAATGAAAAAATAATATTTGGTATCCATACAGCAAACAATGGATTTATACTGCCACCAATTGCAAAATTTGTTGAAAATTGCATAAATAAAATATAAGCAAAACTTAATGCAATGCCAATGCCTATATGTATTCCAATTCCTCCTTTAACTTTTCTGGTAGCTAATGTAACACCAATAAGGGTAAGAATAAATGTTGAAAATGGGTATGCAAGTCGTTGGTATTTGTATACCAAATATGTTTTAATATTTTCTGAACCTTGCATCATTTGTTTATCTATAAAATCGTTGAGTTCATTATAATTCATTGTTTCAATAATAGTTTCTCTTCTGGAAAATTCTGATGGATGTAAATTTATTATTGTATCTAATTGGTTTCCTTTAATTATAGTTTCTTCAATTCCGTCAATATTTCTGATTCTATAATTATAAATATTCCATTTGTTTGTAACAGTATCCCATTTTACATAATCGCAGGTTAATTTAGATTTTAGTTTACCGTTTTCAAATTTTTCAAGAGAAAATTTATAAGCCATCATAAAACTCACATTATAATTATCCATATACACAAATAATCCGGGTTCAATTTGTTTGTGAATATCTTTATCGAAATTATGGAATTTATTTCTAATATATTTATTTTCAAATTCTAGTCTTATTTCGTTTGCAGGGGGGATAATGTAGCTGCTTAAAAAGAATGAGAAAATTGCTAAAAATAATGCTGAAAGAAAATAGGGCCAAAGAAATCGTCTAAAACTAATACCATTGCTTAATATCGCAATTATTTCGGTATTGTAAGCCATTTTTGAAGTGAAAAAAATAACCGATATAAAAATGAATAATGAACTAAACAGATTTGTAAAGTATGGAATGAATGTTAAATAGTGTTCAAAAATTATTGCTTTTAAGGGAGCTTTTTTGTCTATAAAATCTTCAATGTGCTCTGATATATCAAAAACAATTGCAATACTTATTATTAGTATAATAGAAAAGAAAAAAGTACCTAAAAACTTTTTAATAATATATATGTCTAATTTTTTAAGCATTACTTAAGGGGACTCCTATTAATTCAATTTTTTCAAGAAACAAATATAATGAATAATATGCAACTTATATTTTTTTATAATAGCCGAAGCTATTTTTAAACAAAATATAAGGAAGTCAGATTGTTTATTATATTTATTCCCATTGGGTTTTCATAGTTTTCCAAATACTTCTTCAAATTTTATCACATTATACCGATAGTGTTTCAAAAATTCTCATTGTCTTTGAAAAACTATGAAAATCTTATTACAATTCAATTAATAGAAGTCCCCTTAAAGCCTGTTTGCTAAATTTTTAATTATACTGTTTTTCCAATCGGCAAAATTGTTATCAATAATATGTTTTCGGGCCTCTTTAACCAGCCAAAGATAAAAACCTAAATTATGTAAACTTGCAATTTGTGCACTTAATCTTTCTTTGGCAACAAATAAATGACGCAAATATGCTTTTGAATATTGTGTGTCAACATAAGTATAATTATCGGTATCGACAGGAGAAAAATCGTTTTTCCATTTTTCGTTTGTAATATTTATAATTCCTTGTTTTGTGAATAACATGCCGTTTCTTCCATTTCTTGTTGGCATAACACAATCAAACATATCAACACCAAGTGCAATTGCTTCTATGATATTTATTGGTGTTCCAACGCCCATAAGATAACGTGGTTTTTCTTTTGGTAGTATGTTGTTTGTAATTTCTATCATTTTATACATTTCGTCTGTTGGCTCGCCAACTGAAAGGCCTCCAATTGCATTACCATCGCAGTTTCTTGACGCAATATATTCTGCCGATTGTTTTCTTAAATCACTATATGTGCCACCTTGTACAATTGGGAACAGGCTTTGTTCATGATCATAAATTGGCTTTGTTGAGTCTAATTGTGTTATACATCTATCGAGCCAGTTGTGAGTAATGTGCATAGAGTTTTTTACATATTCATATTCTGCGGGGTAGGGTGGGCATTCATCGAAAGCCATAATAATATCTGCACCAATTATTCTTTGAGTATCAATTACATTTTCGGGTGTGAAGTTATGTTTTGAGCCATCGATATGTGATTGAAATATTACACCTTTTTCTGTAATTTTTCTGCTATTAGAAAGAGAAAAAACCTGATATCCGCCGCTATCTGTTAAAATTGGCTTGTTCCAGTTAATGAATTTATGTAAACCCCCTGCATTTTTTAAAATATCTGTTCCCGGTCTTAGATATAAATGGTAGGTATTGCCAAGAATTATTTGTGCTTTAATATCGTTTTCTAACTCGCGTTGATGTATCGATTTTACTGAGCCAATAGTACCTACGGGCATAAAAATGGGTGTTTCAATATTGCCGTGTGCTGTGCTTATTTTGCCTGCTCTTGCTTTTGAGTTGGTATCGGTATTTAATAATTTGAAATGCATAGATAAAATTTATGCTTCAAATGTACATGATTTTTTTTAATTTTAATTTAATACAACAAAAATGAAAAAAATCATGGTAAAGCGAAGCGGTTCCAAGTGTAAACATAAATTTTGTATTTTTTTAAACAAAATTTATGTTTTTACAGGAGAAAGATAGAACAAAAGTTTTTAATTTTTTAAAGTTCAAAAAATGTGAATGGATTTAAATAGTTTCGAAATCGTGATTTAGTGAAATGAGATTGAAAATTCAATTAGTAAGTGCGACAGTTTCCCTTTCAAAGATAAAAACTGTTGCATTATGGACAAAAAGAATTATACTCATATTAGTGTTGAACAAAGGATAAAAATAGAGGCTTTATTAAAAGCATATGACGTGCTTAACAAGCTAAGTATTGATGCTAAATTAGTCAACAAAAAGATAGGGGGGCGTACACTAGCCAAACAACATCTTGAATATTTTGGTGAAGGAGATTTGGACTTGTTTGACAGGGGTTACCCATATTTTGATTTATTCCATAACACACTTGCATCAGGTAGCCACTTTTGTGCAAGAGTTTCGGCATCCTCTTGGAGCGTAGCTAAAAAACTTTTAGAGGATGGTAAAAATGAGGTAATTGCTGATATAAAGCCAAGAGTGAAGTTACAAAGAAAATATCCAACATTTGATAAATGGCCACTTCCATCTGCTTGTTCGCCAAGATTTTCATCTTCTTGAATTTGTTGCTCAATTATTGATTTTATTTTTATTTCTATTGCATAGTTTGGGTTAAATGACCAAGAGTACTGTTTTATCCTTTACTCATTCTTACTTCGCACAATTCTTACAAATATCAATATCTTTTCTATTTGTTAATATTCTATTTCTAAAATTATTGTATTTAGAGTTTTCCCAAATTGCTTTAATATTTGTTTCGCTAATATCACCCAATTGATATTTTGCATCCTTATCAAAGCAACAAGGTACTACTTTCCCGTCCCAAGTAATTACTAAAGAGCTCCACATACGCCAACATGAATTTTTCAATTTAGTTTTTATAGAGTATGTTCCATCAGAATTCTTTTTGTAACGAGAATATTTTTCAATATCAGGTATTAACTCATTTCCATTTTCAAAATTATATACTTGTGCTGATTTAAACTCAAGTTTATCAACCCCAATTTGTTTTGCAAATTGTTTCATTTCACTAATTTGATTCTCGTTATATCTTGTTACTAAGAATTGTAAAACAATTAAGGGATTTTTTAGCTTTAGTTTTTTTCTCCATTTAACTAAATTCTTTGTTCCTTCAACAACTTTTTTAAAATCACCACCTTTTCTATATTTTAAATAAGTTTCCTCATCAACTCCATCAATGGAAATTATGATTTTATTTAAACCGCTTTCTAATATTTTTTTCACATTCTCATCATCAAGAAAATGAGCATTTGTAGATGTTGCAGTATAAATATTTAAAGCACTTGCATATTTTATCAATTCAAAAAAATCTTTATGAAGAAAAGGTTCACCTTGAAAATAAAGCAACAAATAAGATAAATATTTGTAATGTTCATCAATTATTTTTTTATAAAAAGAAACATCTATATTTCCTGCTGCTCTTGTTAAAGTTTGTTGTCCGCTTGGGCATTCAAGACATTGTAAATTACATGATGTTGTTGGTTCAACAGAAATACTAACAGGTTTTCCGTAATGTGTGCTTTTTCTTTTTAATATTGATATATAGTAGCTGTAGCGGAGTAAAAATAAATTATAGACTTTTAGAAGAGATAATTTGGAAAAGAATATAAGAAGATGTCTAAAAATCATTATTCATCTACATATTAATACTAAAATTTTTTATCAATTTTATATAAATTGCGTGTGCTTGAGTTTCTGCTTATCATTTCGCCAAGAAAACCCGCAACAAAAAGGAAAGTACCAAGTATCATCATGGTTAATGCTATATAAAAATACGGACTGTCAACCACTAAACTGGCATTAATTCCTTTTGCAACAAAATACAGTTTTTTACCTCCTAACCATGTAGCAGCAAGAAAACCAAGAAGAAACATCAATGTGCCAAAAGTGCCAAAAAAGTGCATTGGTCGGTTACCAAATCTCGACATAAACGAAATTGTCATTAAATCGAGAAAACCATTAATAAATCTTTCCAATCCGTATTTTGTTTTTCCGTATTTTCTTTTTTGGTGTATAACTACTTTTTCACCTATTTTATTAAATCCGGCTTCTTTGGCAAGTATTGGGATATAGCGGTGCATTTCGCCATAAACCTCAATGTTTTTTACAAGGTCTAATTTATATGCTTTTAATCCACAGTTAAAGTCGTGTAGTTTTATTTTTGATACTCTGCGCGCAGTCCAGTTAAAAAACTTACTTGGAAAAGTTTTCATAAACGGGTCGTATCTTTTTTTCTTCCATCCCGAAACAAGGTCAAAATCTTTTTCGGCAATCATTTTGTAAAGTTCGGGTATTTCGTCAGGGCTGTCTTGCAGATCGGCATCCATAGTAATAACAACATTGCCTTGTGCTGTATCAAATCCGCTAAATAATGCTGCCGATTTACCGTAATTTTTACGGAATTTTATTCCACGTATAAAATCATGATTATTGGAAAGTTTTTCTACAATTGACCAGGAACTGTCATTACTGCCATCATCAATTAAAATTACTTCGAAAGAAAAATTATTTTCTTTCATTACCTTTTCTATCCAGGTAACTAATTCTGGTAATGATTCCTCTTCATTATATAATGGTACAACAACAGAAATATTCATTTATCAATATTTAATTTTCTTTAGTTTCGGTTTCTACATTAGCCATTGCAGCATCAAATGGGTCAACTTTCTTTTTTAAAATTGCCGATGTTATCAGTGAAAGCAAAAATCCCATAAAAGCATATGAAGGAATTGTTGTAATTAACATCATAATAGGTGTTGTAAATTTTTTACTATACATCATTGCAATTTCTATTTGCTCATCGGGCATTCCCTGACTTATCATGCCATCTTCCATCATAATAAAAATTTTCTCTATCATATCAGGGTCAATATATTTCATCAATACAAATGTGTAAATAGCTGCAATAATTCCTGCAAAAATAGATATTAAGGTGCCGGAACCCAAGCCTCTTCCATAAGACAGATTACCTCCCTGAATTTTATCTCTAAGATTTTTTGTTCCAATAACTATACCTGCAATTATAATTACATAATTAATATATCCAAGACCTTTGTTTAAATTAAGGTTAAAAACATATAATATAACAGAGTAAATAATTATAACAAGCCCGGTCATTAAACCATAGTTAATAGAATTTTTCCAGATAGATGCTTTTTTATTTTCCATAATTGTAAATATTTAAACTTATAATGACAAAGATATTTGTTTTTTTATGAATATTGAAAATAAGTTTGCTAAGATTTAAAAAACATACTATTTTTGCAGGGGGTAAGTCTTATACGACCAGCTCCCACTGAACTCCCCCAGGACTGGAAGGTAGCAAGGGTAGGTGGTTGTAGCGGTGCGATATAAGTAGCTTACCCTTT
>CAYTAU010000043.1:0-35657 GCA_964435855.1 uncultured Bacteroidales bacterium
TGGATTTTCTTTAAATACTGTTGTTCTGTAAGTTAAATTTGACGTTAGTAGGAATAAGAAATACAATATATGATTAAAGATTAATTTAGAAGGTGAAAAAAGAAATTCTAATATTGTTCGTGATTATCTCCTCATTTTCTTATTCCCAAGAAGTTCTAAAGCTATATTATAAAGATTCTATTGTGGAAATAGACAACATATTAGAAAACTTTTATTCAATTAATAAAACAGATACAGTATATGGTATTAAACAAAAATATTTTAATGCAGATAATTGTTATAAAGTTTATTATGATAAAGAATTTCGTAATCTAATGTATGAATTTTATTGTAAAGATGACTCTTGTTATGATATTTGTTACTATTTAGATGGTAAAATAAAAGAAAAACTTGTTACACGTAATGGTTATGCCATGTTATATGTTTTTACTTGGTGTAATAATGGTCAAATGATTAGTAAATGGTATGAGAAAGATACTTTATACTCATATAAATATTGTAATGGACAATTAAAAAAACAATATATTATTAAATATGCCTCTTATAATGGGTCATATATTGAATGGTATGATAACGGCGTAGAAAAAATTGTAGGTGAATATCTGAATAATGAAAAGATAGGTTTATGGAAATACTTTGATATTAATGGTATTATTAAAAAAGAAGAAATTTGGGAGGAAGGTAAATTAATAAAACAATAAATACGTTTGGTAACAATTAATAAAAAGCATTAAAACGCGTTCTATTAGGGGCGTTAGGCGATAACTATCATTACCAGTCTACATCCACAAATAACAATATAACAATTTAACAAGACAACAATTCCATTAAAAGAATTTTTATGTAAATTTGTCAGTTATACAAATTACTTGAATTATGAATTATATTTTATTTGATGATAAAAGCAGAGAAAATCTCTTGCCGTTTACTTTTACTCGTCCTGTTGGTGAAATAAGAATTGGTATTTTAACAATAAAAGAAAAATGGGAAAAATATTTAAATTCTACAGTATCGTATAAAACAGAAGATTATTTATCGGTAAAATATCCAATAAAAATTGAAAAAAACAATATTTATATTAATGCATCGGTATTGCCAAATACAGAACTTGTAAATGCAATTAAAAATTTAAAAGATAATGAAGCATTGGTATCAGATAATATTTTAATAGCATCAAATACCAAAAACTTAGAAAACAATAATTGCAAGAAGATTGAGGCAAGTTCCGGATTTTTAAAAATTAATAATTTGTGGGATATCTATTCTTTTAACGGAGAAGCCCTGAAAGAAGATTATACTCTTTTAACAAAAAACAGAAAAAGCGAAGAATTAAGTTCAAGCAATAACATACTGGCAAAAGAAAATATTTTTGTTGAGAAAGGAGCAAAAGTTGAATGTGCTATTTTAAATGCAACAAAAGGACCAATTTATATTGGTAAAGATGCTGAAATAATGGAGGGTGCAGTTATAAGAGGACCTTTTGCACTATGTAATAATTCTACTTTAAAACTTTCTGCTAAAATATACGGACCAACTACTATAGGACCTCATTCAAAAGTAGGAGGAGAAATAAATAATTGTGTAATATTTGGCTACACAAACAAATCTCATGATGGTTTTCTTGGAAATTCTGTTATAGGTGAATGGTGTAATATTGGAGCCGGCAGCAATAATTCAAATTTAAAAAATAATTATGCAGAAGTAAGATTGTGGAATTATAATGAAGAACGTTTTGTTAAAACAGGCAAACAATTTTGCGGATTAATTATGGGCGACCATAGCAAGTGCGGAATAAATACTATGTTTAATACAGGCACAGTTGTTGGAGTTTTTGCAAATATTTTTGGAGCAGGTTTTCCACGTAATTTTATCCCCGATTTTTCGTGGGGAGGTGTTAGCGGTTTTACTACATATACTAAACCAAAAGCATACGAAGTTGCTAAATTAGTAATGGAAAGAAGAGAAATTGAATTTGATAATATTGAAAAAGATATTCTTGACAAAGTGTTTGAACTTACTAAGAAACACAGAAAATCCTGACAATTATTAGCTAATTATTTATTTGGCACAGCTATTGACTATAGCATGCTTTATGTTATTTCTAAATTATAACTGACAACTTGTCTTTTATAAGAAAAAGCCCCTCCTAACCTCTCCCAAGGGGAGGAATAAGAGGCAAAATAATATTGTATTATGATTAATGTGCCAAGAGTACAATGGCATTAAGTATTTAGTAAAAATAAAATTTATGGAATCTGAAAGTAAATATAGAATTATAGTAGGTGATTATAATGATGATGAAAAGTCTGATTTAATACCTATTATTTCCGGTGAAAATGAAATTAAATCCAAAATTAAAAAAGTGCCGTCAAAAATACCTATTTTACCATTAAAAAATACGGTGTTATTTCCGGGTGTAATTTTTCCAATTACTATTGGCAGAAAAAAGTCATTGAAATTAATAAATGAAATATACAAAAAAGATAAAATTATAGGTATAATTTCTCAGAAAGACAGCAGTATTGAAAATCCCGAATTTAAAGACCTTCATAAAATAGGAACAATAGCCAAAATTATTAAAATTTTGGAAATGCCCGATGATACTACTTCTGTTATAATTCAAGGAGAAAGCAGATTTGTTTTAGAAGAATTACTTGAAGTAGAACCATATCATTTTGGTAAAGTTGCACTTTTAAAAGATGCTAAGCCTTTGGCAAATGATAAAGAATACAATGCAATAGTTGCTACATTAAAAGACCTTTCTTTAAAAATTATTGACCTTTCTTCAAACATTCCACCTGAAGCAGCATTTGCATTAAAAAATGTTAACAATCTTACTTTTTTAGTAAATTTCATTTGCTCAAATACCGATTTGAAAGTAGGGGATAAACAAAAGCTTTTGGAAATAAATTCATTAAAAGAAAGAGCTGTAAGATTACTGGAACATCTTACCAAGGAATTACAAATGCTGGAGTTAAAAAGTGATATTCAGAAAAAAGTAAGATCGGAACTTAACAGTCAACAACGTGAATTTTTGCTTAATCAGCAAATGAAAACAATTCAGGAAGAGTTAGGAGGAAATCCTTTAGAGCAAGAGATTGAAGAACTAATGCTGCGTTCAAAAGATAAAAAGTGGGACAAAGAAGTTGCTAAAGCATTTGAAAAGGAAATTGCTAAATTAAAACGAATAAACCCTGCATCGGGAGAATACGCTGTTCAACAAAATTATATTGAAAATCTTTTGGATTTACCATGGAACGAATATACCGAAGATAAATTTGATCTTAAATATGCACAGCAAGTACTTGATGAAGATCATTATGCTTTAAAAGAAGTAAAAGAAAGAATCATTGAACATCTTGCAGTAATTAAATTAAAAAAAGATCTAAAAGCTCCTATTTTGTGTTTATATGGTCCTCCAGGAGTAGGAAAAACATCTCTGGGAAAATCTGTAGCAAGAGCATTAGGTAGAAAATATATAAGAATGTCGCTTGGCGGTTTGCATGATGAATCTGAAATAAGAGGGCATAGAAAAACATATGTTGGAGCTATGCCGGGTAGGATCTTACAAAATATTAAAAAAGCAAAATCATCAAATCCTGTTTTTGTCCTCGACGAGATAGATAAAGTTGGTTCTGATTTTCGTGGCGATCCATCATCTGCTCTACTTGAGGTTTTAGACCCTGAGCAAAACAATGCTTTTCATGATAACTATCTTGAGTTAGAATATGATTTGTCGAAAGTAATGTTTATTGCAACAGCCAATATGACAAATACTATTAATCCCGCATTACGCGATAGGATGGAAATGATAAATGTTGATGGTTACATTGTTGAAGAAAAAATTGAAATTGCAGTAAGACATCTTATTACAAAACAAATTGAAGCTAACGGGCTTAAAAAATCACAATTAAGTTTTTCTAAAAAAGTAATAGAAAGAATAATAGAAGATTATACAAGAGAAAGTGGTGTAAGAAGTTTAGATAAAAAAATCGCAAAAATTTGTCGTTACACAGCAAAACAAATCGCTTTAAAAGAAGATTACAATAAAAAGATTACAATTGATGATGTAAAAGAAATATTAGGACCTCCAATTTT
Organism: uncultured Bacteroidales bacterium; assembly: GCA_964435855.1. Taxonomy (GTDB): domain Bacteria; phylum Bacteroidota; class Bacteroidia; order Bacteroidales; family CAYTAU01; genus CAYTAU01. The sequence goes on from CAYTAU010000043.1 coordinate 4,099, forward strand.
TTTAAAAGATAAATATGAGGGAAATGAATATGCAGGTGTTGCAACCGGGCTTGCATGGACTTCTGTTGGAGGTGAAATACTTTATATTGAGACCAGTTTAAGTAAAGGAAAAGGAAAATTAACTATTACAGGAAACCTTGGAGATGTAATGAAAGAATCGGGAGTTCTTGCATTGGAATATCTTAAAGCTCATTCGGGATTATTAAATATTCCTATAACAGCTTTTGAAAACTGGAATATTCATATTCACGTACCGGAAGGTGCAATTCCTAAAGACGGACCATCGGCAGGTGTTGCTATGGTTACCAGTATTGCTTCTGCTTTTACTCAAAATAAAATTAAAAAAAGTATTGCAATGACAGGCGAAATAACTTTACGAGGAAAAGTTTTGCCTGTTGGTGGGATAAAGGAGAAAATTTTAGCTGCAAAACGTGCAAATATTAAAGAGATAATACTATCAGTAGAAAATCAAAAAGATATTGCCAAAATTGACGATATGTATTTAAAAGGGCTTACTTTTCATTTTGTGGAAAATATTATGGAAGTATTAAAAATTGCCATTGTAAAACAAAAGGTAAATAATCCTATAGATGTAAAATAAGTTGCCATGTCCTTTTTAGGGCGTAGATAATAATGTGAATTTCCTCAAAAAGAAGTCGCAATTTTTTGTAATTTTAATTGCAAAAAATTGCGACTTCCTTTTTTATTAATGTTACTTGCCCACGCCCTAAAGGACGTTGCAACTAATGGTTTTTTAGTATATTTTGTCATGTACTAAGTGAACAGAATAGTTGCAAATAAATATTTGGCATTGTTTTTGAAAACCCCATATTTGATAAAATTGTAAAAAAATTCCATTAAAATTTGAATTAAAATTTTTAAAACTCTTATTTTATATATATTTTTGTATTAATTAATATTTAAACTTTTATACTATGAAAAAAATAATTACAAGAATTTCGTTATTTACTTTAGCAGCAATATTTATTTTATCATCATGTGAACCTGTTGATAAACCAACTCCAACAAATGATCTTATGCAAGGTGTTTGGCAACTTACAGAAGCTTATGATCAGGATGATAGTTTAATAACAGACAGAGTAACAAATATATTCCCATCATTTATTCATTTAGATGATAACAACTCTGTTAATTCCACATGTGGACCTTTATTCATGTACATTGTTTATGGAAAAAGCGACTTTGTGAAATTTATGAGTACACTTGATGAAGCTTTTTGTTATGCTGATATGAAATTAACCGAAGGTGAATTTTTTATGATTAAAAATGAGGTTGTAGAAAGGTTTACGGTTGAGATTAAAATGAAGTTTTTAACAATGGAATCATTAACTACAATTCTTGAAATGATTGGTGTAAATCCTCCAGGACTAATGGAAGCTGTAATTTATCATAAATTTATGGATGTTAATGTCCTTGTTAATGATGATAATCCGGAAGTTATGACATGGACATTTGATGAAAAAACTCAACCTGCATATAATATTAAAGACCAATATGGAAATTATGTTTCATGGTCTGGTGTTAATCCTGGAAATTTTTCAAAACTTACAGTTGTTTGGAATAAAAGAGTAAAATCATTAACAGATTTAGTAACAGAAGCTGCTGCTGCTAATTAGTCTTTTAATTATACATATAATAAACCTGATAGTATTTCTGTCAGGTTTTTTTATGCCTTACTAAATATTAATCCGCCGGAGGCGGACTCTTGGTATAGGGTTATAATCATAAAACTTGGCTTTGCCTCTAATTCCTCCCCTTTGGGGAGGCTAGGATGGGCTTTTACCAAATAATCTGTTCTCTACTTGTTCGCAAATAATATGACCGATTAAGATATGCGATTCTTGAATTCTTGGAGTATCTAATGAAGGAATATTTATAAGAATATCAGAAAATTCTTTCATCTTACCACCTGTTTTTCCTGTCATTGAAATTGTGCTTATATTTAATTCTTTTGCTTGTTTTAAAGCTTGTAAAATATTTTTCGAATTCCCTGAAGTAGATATTCCTATTAGTACATCGCCATCTTTACCAATGCCTTGTAAATATCTTGAGTAAACCATATCAAAAGAATAGTCATTAGATACAGCTGTTAAATATGAAGTATTAACGTGCATTGCTTCTGCCGGTAGTGAAAGACGATCTAAGTAAAAACGCCCCGATAGTTCAGATGCAATATGTTGTGCATCGGCTGCACTGCCACCATTACCACATAATAGTACTTTATTTTTGTTTTTATAGCATTCAACTATCAGATCACTTGCTTTTTGAATTGAGTTTATCAGTTTTTCATCATTCAATATCAATTCTTTTAGCTTAATCGAATCTTTTATAACTGTTTTTATCATGTTCATAAATTTAATATTCAGGTTTTTTTTCGATTACTCGTGCTAAAATTACATATTTTATCTATAAAAACACAAATGACTAAAATGACTAAAATGCCTAAAGTGAGCTAAAGTGCCTAAATTCAAATCCTTGTAATTTTAAGTATTTTAGGCATTTTAAATTTTAGGCATTCATATTGCATAACTTTATTTTATATGCCGGAATGTTAGCCATATACAGGTTCATATTTGAAGGTCTTTTAAGAAGTATGAATATTATTAAATAACGCAATAATTGTATCTATCATATTTTCCCATGAATATTTCTTTTTTTCAATAGAAGCATTTATGCTAAATTCTTCTTCTCGTTTATTTTTGTAAAAATCTACAATTGCTTCTGCAATTGCATTGGAGTTAGGTTCAACAACGTAACCAACTTTTTTATCGGGTATTATTTCAGCCAAGCCACCAACATTTGTTACAAGCATTGGTTTGTTAAAATGATAGCCAATTTGTGTAACACCACTTTGAGTAGCAGTTTTATAAGTTTGTGCAATTAGATCGGCAGCAGAAAAATAGTATTTTACTTCTTCGCTGGGAATATATTTATCTACAAGAATTACATTATCACCAATATTTAAAGAATCTATTAATTTTTTATATTTTGACCTATCCTCATAAAATTCTCCTGCCACTAATAATTTTATATTTAATTCTTTAAGATTGTTGTTTCCCAGTGCATTCAATAAAAGGTCCAAGCCTTTGTAATCTCTGATTAAGCCAAAAAACAATATTATTTTATCATTCTCTTTTAATTTCAAGAATTCTCTAGCTTGAGCTTTGGGAATATTTTCTCCAAAAATATCATAAATCGGATGTGGATTAAATGCAGAAACAGGATTATCAATAAATTTCCCAATATCGTTTTCAACAGATTTAGCAAGAGCAATGTAGGCATCACATGATTTAAGAAAATATTTTGTCAGCATTTTATCGCCCATTCTTTTTTCATGAGGTATAACATTGTGAGTTATAGCAATAATCTTTGTTTTATTCTTTTTCCTTATTTTTCTAACTATAGTCCCTAAAGATGGTGCCATAAATGGCATCCAGTAATGAACTATTACAATGTCAGGGTTTTCTTTTTTAATTAAGCGTGCAACTTTAAACCATGAAAATGGATTAATAGAATTGATTTTTGAAATTATTTCAATATTCTTTGGTGGTTTCCCATCTTCAAATTGCGTTTTTCCCGGAAAAAGAAATTTTGGATATTGTAATGAGAATGAAAATATTTTACAAACATTATTATCATTATTATTAAAAGCACACGATAATGCAACATTAAAATTTGATATTCCTCCCCTTAGAGGATAAGCAGGTCCAACACTAATAATTTTCAAGTTATTTGTTTTATTATTAGTCAAATTATATCAATTTTATTAAATGCAAAATTATAAAAAAAAAATTGTTTTTTAGTGGAATCTCTAAAAATTGGTTTTGTGCATGAAAGTGAGTGAAAAAATATTTAAATTATTAGAGGGAACTTCAGTATAATTTTTTCATGCAAATTGTGTATTTTTGCATGAAATTTTTTTATTAGTTTGTAAAATTAAATTATTAAAGAAGATACTGTATTGAAAAAAGTTCTGATAATTACATATTATTGGCCTCCTTCAGGAGGAATCGGAGTTTTAAGGTGTTTAAAATTTGCAAAATACCTTAGAAAGTTTGGATGGGAGCCTATAATTTATGCTCCACTAAATGCTCAATATCCGTATTTGGATGAAACAAATTTTAAAGATATTCCTGAAAATATTACCATTATTAAACAGCCAATAAGAGAGCCTTTTTCTGCATTTAAAAAAATATCAGGAAGAAAGAAAGATGAATCTGTCAATCCTGTTTATGCCAGAGGTAAAAGAGTAGGGTTAATTGACGATTTAGCAATCTGGATACGAGGTAACTTTTTCATCCCTGATGCTAGATCTTTGTGGATTAAACCATCAGTAAAATATCTAAGCAAATATTTAAAAGAAAATCCTGTTGATGCGATTTTGACAGATGGCCCTCCACATACAAATACAGTTATTGGATGTAGATTATCAAAAGAACTCAATATCCCATGGCTGGCAGATTTTCAGGATCCGTGGACGCAAGTGGATTATTATAAGATGTTTAAGATTTCCAAGTGGGCAGATAAGAAACACAAACGTTTGGAACAAGAAACTTTTAAAACAGCAAAAAAAATAACCATTGCAAGTCCGACATGGGCAAAAGACCTTGAAAGTATTGGAGCAAAAGATGTAAGTACTATTTTTTGGGGTTATGATGAGGAAGATTTTTCAGAGCAAGCACCTGAATTAGATAAGGAATTTTCAATTGTTCATGCAGGCTTGCTTGGATATGATAGAAAGCCGGACACATTATTTAAAGTGCTTAAAGACTTAAAAGAAGATATATCTGGTTTTGGAGATAATCTAAGACTTAAATTTGCAGGAATTGTTGATTTTTCGGTAAAAGAAGAGATGTCAAAAAATGGCTTAATAGAAAATTTTATTGAGTTGGGAAATATTTTAAGACCTAAAGCTCTTGATTTGACTTTAAAGTCCCAACTTTTATTACTCCCATTAAATATTGCAGATAATGCTAAAGGTAGAATTCCCGGAAAACTTTTCGAAAACTTAAGATCAAACAGACCTATACTTTGTTTAGGACCAAAAGGAAGTGATGTTGAAAAAATAATAACTTCCGTTTCTGCCGGAGTAAGTATAGAATATGATGATTATAATAGCTTGAAAAAATTCATAGATGAAAAGTATCACATATTTATAAATAATTCATCCAACCAAACGAATAAAGATATATCAGAATATTCTGTTAAAAATCAGGTTGAAAAAATTTCAATCTATCTTAATTCAATAATAAAATAATATAAGTGTTCACAGGGCTTAAGTTGTTTTTCGTCATGCCTATCGGCAGATAAATTTGTTGTTTTTCGGATAATTTATTATCAAGTTTTATCAGAAATTGGAAAGTTCCTCACATCTAAATTAATCGATTTCTTATTTTTTCAAAAAAACTAATATCCGGAGTATAAAAATGCCCTTTTATAAAAATTTTATCTTGAAAATGCTTAATATATTTATCTACTTCAGTTTTATCAATTTTTAATGACATTATAAACTCATAGATATTACCACTATTTATTTCATGATATGGTATAGAAATTGGGCTGTTTTTATAAAAAGCTTCTCCTAGTAACAGAACTTTCTTATATTTAGCTATAGATTGAAGTCCAACGCTAGAATTAATATTTACTACAAATTCTGAATTAATAATCAATTTATCTAAATCATATTTTTTTACCAAGAAAACATTTTTATTATCAATAAATCTATCGTAGTTTACAGGTTCTACTTCTAAAGGATGTTCTTTAATTACAATTTTTAATTCTGTATTTTTAAGTATAGGTAATATTTTTTCAATAGCTTCATACATACTTTCATATGGGCTATTAAGTATTATTTGGGTGTCGGAGTTAACTTGTAAAGGAAAGAATATATATTTACCAATTTTATCAATATCAAAATTGTCATCTGTTAAATTTTTAAACCTTTTCTTTGCCTTGCTTTGCTTATTCTTTTTAGATAAAACGTTCATTAAAAACCCATTGTACTTTTTATCTAATAATCTGTACAGAAATCTTTTGAAAATACTGTATTTTGTATTGATTAGTATAAAATCATTTAATGGTTTAAATTCATTAGATTTATATGAAAAGTTTAAAAAATCATTCTGTTTAAGTTCTGAAAATGAGGTCTTACAATTTACACCAGCAGTGTCCATCTGAATAGTTTTTGAAAAATATCCATGTTCAAAGAAGAAACATTTTATATCAAGGTTTTTGCAGACATCTGTTTCTACATTAAAAGTTCCGTTTAATATCAATACATAATCAAAGTGATTGTTTTTAAGAAAGTTAAAACAGTCGAAATATTCCCGGTTCTTTTGTTTTAATAATTTTGCTGTATTTTTTATATCATAAATTCGTTCAAAGTATCGAATAATGTCTGAGTTTTTTGAATAATGTTTTCCTGAAGAGTTGGATTGTTTATATTTTGCGACCTTAAAGTCAAATTTTTTCAACTGTCTTGTTATGAATAAATCACAATTTAGAAAAGTGGTTTCAATTCCTTTTTTTTCAAGATATTTTGCTAAATTTATATTAAAATCCAGATAGTTTGCTGCATTGTTTACTATTGCTATTTTCATCTGTTTATAATTTGTTTTTTAGTTACCAGATGCATTCCTTGTCGGCAGTCAGGGAACTCGCCATTATTATCATTTATTTTGTATATTAAGATAACTAATACTGCTAGTTTCATTTCTCCTTTATTTGATAAATTCCTCGAATATATAATCCTTTATCATTGAAAGACTCATTTTTCCCCAATATTCTTTTTAAATATCTCTTGAAAGTTCCAATTTTCTTATATGGGTGATATGATTTTGGGTCAATACCATCCAAGGCTATTTTGGTAAACCCTTGTTTGTTCAGCATATAATCTATTGATTTAATACTAAAATGATGATAATGTGGATGATTCTTTAACGAATCGTCTAAAACTATTTTATTATCAATATTTGGAACTTCAAAATAAAAGTATTGAGGATTAACATTTTTAAGTTTTTCAAAAAAGATTTCTAAGTCATAAATATGCTCGAGTACATGAAATATCATTACTACATTTGTTCCAATCAATTTTTCGGTACTAATATTTTCAAAAATATCATTAAAATATCTTAGCTTTTTATTTTTAAGATTAAATTTTGAATTTGGTTCAATGATAGTATATAATTCGGGTTTTTTTCTAGCGTTGTATATAACAAAATTTTCACCAGAACCTCCTCCAATCTCAAGATAGCTCATTTTAGATGAAAAACGAACATGCTTCTTGATATACCGATAACGAGAAATACATCTGTTACTAACAAGCCCTAGTTTATTTATAATTGCTGAGACAATTTTTTTATAATTAAAAGCAGTATGATATTTCTCTGCATAATATTCAGAATCATCTATTTTATCTAAAATATGATATGAATGACAGGCATTACAATAATAACTATCTGAATTAAATATTTTGTTTTTAATTCCGGTAGATGAAAGTTTAGCAGAGCAAATTGGACAATTCATTTTAATTAATCTTTGTTTAATATGAAATCAGCATATTCTTCTAAATATTTTTTAATAATATATCCTTTTTTAGAATTGTAATTGTCAATATACTCTTTTATTGTTCCCGAAATATTATCTCTTTCATTAATCATTTTAATTAGTTGCTTGCCAAATTTGTCTGAAAAAAGGTCTTTATATAGATGCACAAAATTTTCCTGATCAAATAATTTCATAGCGCCCATATTTTTATGCATAAAATATTCATCAAAGACAATTGATAACGTAGGCACACATCCTGCCATAGAAAAAATAATTGGATGATGTCTCATTGTAATTGTGATTTCTGCATTTTGAATTAAAGAAATGACAACTCGAAAATTATCGTCATGATTAAAAACATTTACAGGAAAGTGTAATTTGCTTTTTAGAAATAATAAAGCGGGTAAGTCTGATGAATGCATGGAAAGTAATATCACATTATAATTATATTGTTTTTTTATATTGTTTAATAATGTAGCTAGTTTTGATAATGTTTCCTTAACGACTTTTTCTGTATTCCTGAAAAAATATGCATTTATAATTATATATTTTTGTTCAAAAGGAATGTTGTTTTGTTTGAAATAAAGTTCAAGTTTTTCTGTTTTTTCACCTTGACAGAATAAGGCGTCATCAAAAAGAGCAAAAACTTTATTCTCATGATAAACACCTATTTCTTTAAGATCTTTAGTAGAGCTTTCATTGTCTCTAAGTCCAATATATTTAGCTTTTTTAAGTTTTTTTGCGATTCTTTTCTGAGAATTATTTTGCCAAATACCAATATTGTGTCCGGATAAAATAACATCAGTATTTAAATAATTGGCTATGTGTATAAGTCCCATGTAATCATAAAGCCGTGATGCTGTTTTGCCGGTAAGATATCCACCACCTCCAATATGCAGTACTTTAACATTTTTAATTTTTTTTAATAAATAGCTGCTTTCCGGTGAAATATAAAAAGTAGTATTAAAATATTTGACAAAAAAAGCATTTATTTTAAGCTCAAAAAATCTTTTTCTAAAAAATATCTTAAATAACTTACTATTACCTATTCCTGCATATTCAATTCCTCGTAATCCCCAGAATGTAATTCTTGAAGCTTTGATAATATCATAATTACCATGTATTTTTCTTGTGTATTCAGGATTTGGAGATAGAAGCGTGAGCTTTGCATTTGGTGCAAATTCTTTCCATAAAGAAAGGTTTGTACTTAGTTGTGCTTCATCACCTATATTTTTATAACCAAAGCCTGCTGTATAAAGAACTTCAAAAGGATGTTCTTGCTCTTTTATTAAAGATAGAATACTAAGGTATACACCAATCTTTCTGATTATAAAAGCCGGAAGTTTCAAAAATAAATTTGGTATAGGAATTTTAAAATTTCTATATAAAAACTTTGAAAATTTAAGATGTCTTTTTTTTATATTGAAATCTACAAATAATAAATATTTTTCTAAGAACGAAAATCTTGCTTTTTGTCTTTTTTTATCTCTATGTTTTTTTAGTGTTTTATGTCTTTTTTGTTTGTATCCTATATAGCTTGTCTTATGTATTAATGTGTCTTTTTGTGATTTTATTAATTCTTCAATAGTAACATCCGATTTGTGAATAATATTATCTGTTTGAAGTTGATTTATTATATCTCGCAATTCTTGTGTATTAACATATAATACTGTTTCTCCTTCTTTTTGGTCAACAGAAAATCCCCATGCATCTTTAAATCCTGCATCTGCGTCACTACCCCAAAAATCAGGGCAATACATACATCCGTTATAAGCGTATGAAAACGTTCTCCAGTTTAATGTATAAGGAGTTTTATTTCTTGATTTTCTTATTACTTTACTGTCTTGAAATGTAATTGAATTATTATAATCAGCAGCATTTTGTATGCCTGCTTTATCTCTATATTTAAACTTCTTTAGTTCATTCGAGTTTTTAGGAAAGCTATCAATGATACAATCAGTAAGTTGGGCACTTGCATTATGTCCACATACTAATGCAAAAGTAAATTTGATTTTTTTATCAATTTTTTTATCAATTTTCATCAAATTTTTCAATCCTGTTTGAACACATGGAACACCAAGAAATGCCACATTTTTACATCCATCATCATTTTTAATTTCCTCTAGCACTTTAGAAAACTCAATAGGATAATAAAAAGAGCTTCTTTTTTCATCAATTTCACTTGATGATTTAGATATAGAAGCTTTAAAATATTTATTTGTTTCATTTCCTAATAGTTGCTCGGCATGTATTACAGTATCAATAATATTATTATCAAGTAGATATTTTAACAATACAGACAGAATTCCTCCTGATGAGCTTTCTATGTATGTATCATAATTGCATTCATAACCCTTAAATATGCCAACATTTTTTTCAAGACCATATTGTGTGCCTTTTGAAGTAGCATATTTAATGCGGGAATTTAGGTTTGGAACAGAATGTGGACATACATAATAGCATAGACCACATTCAGTACAGTTTTTATTTACTATGGGATTATACTCTTTGTTTTTATTAAAAAGAATTTCAATAGCATCATGTGGACATGCATTTTTACATATACCGCAACCAATACAAAGATTATTTCTTAAAGTGAGATTGATATTTTTGGTCTTCATCAATTGTTGCTGCGCTTAGTCCTAAAACTATTTTCATGTTTAGTTTTGTCAGGTTTTAAATTACAGCAAATTTATATTTAAGTTTTTTAAAAACCTAATTTCCTTTTCCTGTTTTTTTTAATTTGGAAAACTATTAGGTGCATGTCTTTAATGTTGTTTGTCAAAGAAAGTTATTTTAAAATAATAAATACTAATAATTAAATTAGCATTTATTTGTTAGATTAATTTATATTTATTGTATAATATTTTGACAAAATAAAAATATATGTGTATATTGCAGAAAATTTCTTATGAGTTTTAAATATTTCTTTAAACTTATTGAATAAATAAATTTTTTTAATGTAACCAAAATTACTAATTATGGAATTAAAATTAATAAGTAAATTTAAACTTACAATATTGACTTTATTGTTCACGGTAAATTTATTTTGTCAAGTTAATTTAGATAGTGGATTAGTTGCTTTTTATAAATTTGAAAATAATGTTCTTGATAGTTCTGGTAATAATCTTCATGGGACAATATATGGTGTTCCTCAATTTGTTGTTGGTAAAAGTGGACTTGGTTTAGACTTTAATGGTGTTAGTGACTATGTGAAAATAGATAATAATAGTTTGTTGATAGTTTCTGATTTTTCAATATCGGCATGGATAAAATGGGAGGGATCTTCAACAGCAGAAGGTACATGGGCTGTTGTATCCAATTGGTATGGATCTAGTAATTATCAGCAATATGGGATAAGAATGGGAACCATAGCAACTGGAATTGAGGATAACCATGGTGTTTTATTTTATGATGACGGTTCTGAATGGGATTGGGTATATGGTATGAAAGGAGAACTTTCAAACGGACTATGGCATTCATTAATTGGTACGCTTAGAGCAGGAGATATGGCAAAAATATATATTGATGGTTCTTTACATGAAAGAGACTCTACAAGTATCCCTTTACAAATAATTCCTACAAGTGATTTATATATTGCTAGAGATGGGTATGGCGAATCATTTGGAGATGTTGATCGTTGGGATGGAGCTATTGATGAAGTAAGAATTTATAACAGAACTTTAAGCCAAGAGGAGGTTGAAGAAATTTATATAGGAACATTTAATACAATAAATTCAACAATAAAAAATGAATATCGAATACATTGTTACCCAAATCCTTCTGAAGGATTGATTAACATACAGATTGAAAATCCGGATAATGCTAAAATGAAAATAATAAATACTAGTGGGCAGCTTATGCTAAATAAAGAACTTAATACTGAACTTGAACAAATTGATATATCAGAATATCCTAAAGGAGTTTATTTCATTAGAGTTAAGTCAGAAAAATCAATTTTTATTGAAAAGATAATAAAATATTAAAAAGTCTCTGATTTTATTTGCTAGAGCTATGGGCGGGTGAAGTACAAGTTGAGATTTTATGGACACAGGTAGTTCTTTTTATCTTTCAAACAAAGGAAATCTGATGGCTCCCAAATATTTTACCAATAAACTTTTTATCTTTTTCTATTTCTCCGTCCATCATTTATTCAGTTCTGAAAATATAAAAATAATATAGCAGATGTAATATCTTATTTTGATTGTGTATTTTTAAGGGCATGAAAAAATTAAATTTCATAACTTTTTTACGAAAAATTGTAACATCTTTGAATTATTAATTATCTAATTTTACAAGAAATATATTTTATGAAAACTATATTAACCCCATTGTTCTTTATATTATGTACACTAAATCTTTTTAGTCAGGATTTGTACAATGTGGACTCTGTAAGAACAATTTATCTTGATTTTTTTGACCCTGCATGGGAAACAACTCTTGAGTATTACTATGATAATGACATGGATGACAGAGTACTTGCAACACTTACAATTAACGGCGAAGTATATGATAGCGTTGGTGTGAGATTTAAAGGGAATAGTTCATTAAATTTTACAAACACAGGCGATAAAAGACCATTTAATATTTCAATTGACTATGTTATAAATCAGGATCTATGGGGATATACAACATTAAAGCTTTCAAACATGTTTAAAGACCCGTCTTTTATTCGAGAGGTTTTATCTTTTGAAATATTGCGTAATTATATGCCCGCTAGTCAGGCAAATTTTTTAGTTGTATATACTGATAGCATTCAGAGAGGTTTATATGCAAATACCGAATCTGTTAACAAAGATTTTGTAGAAAATCATTTTGGTTCTGATTATAATAGTTTTTTTAAATGCGATCCTGCATCGTTTGGGGGACCACCACCACCACCTCCTCCAGGATGCATAGTAATTCCAGGAATGGCAACTGCATTAATAAAAGCAGGTAACGATACCGCATGTTATAAGAATTATTATGAAAATAAATCAGACTCGGAAATAGCCTGGTATCAATTGATGAATATGATCTTAGAATTAAATAATAATCCATCAAATGTAAATCAGGTTCTTGATATAGACCGTTCTTTATGGATGTTAGTTTTCAATAATATATTTGCAAATATGGATAGTTACACCGGTTCCGGACATAATTTTTATACTTACGAAAACAGCTATGGAGTTTTTAATAATATAATATGGGATTTGAATGAAAATTTTGGTGTTTTTTCTCAAGGAATGAATCTTGGAGAATTAATTAATTTACATCCTTTTTATAATAAAAATGATACATTAAGACCACTCATTAATAAACTATTTAGTATTGATGATTACAGTAAAAGATATATGGCACATTTCAGAACGTATATTGATGAACTTTTAACAAGCGATGCCATGAAAACAAGAGCAGTTGAATTACAAACATTAATTGATACTTATGTGTTAAATGATCCAAAAAAGCTTTTTCCTTATTCTGATTTTCAAGTAAGTTTAGATCAAAATATTGGAATAATACCGGGTATTAATGTTTTAATGGATAACCGTTATACATTTCTGCAAACGCAACCGGATGTATTGCATAATGCTCCAACATTAACAAATATTCAACAATCTGTTTCAAGTCCTACATTTATTGATTCTGTTTGGATTACTGCACAAGTATCAAATGTTACACAAGTATGCTTACAATATAAAACAGAAGAATATGCTCCTTTTGGAAAATACGAAATGTATGATGATGGAAATCATAATGACGGAAGCTCAGGAGATGGTATTTATGGAGCAATGATACCCGATTTTGAACCAACCACAGTTGTAAACTATTATGTTTATGCAGAGAATGCTGAAGCAGGAATATTTTCTCCTGCAAGAGCAGAATATGAATTTTACACTTATGTAATAGCAGGTGAAATTATAAATGCAGGAGATGTTGTAATTAATGAAATAATGGCATCAAATACAAATACCCAGGCTGATGAAAGTGGAGAATTTGATGACTGGGTAGAATTATATAATACAAGCGATCATAATATATTATTATATGGATTGTATTTATCAGATAAAGTTGATAATAAATTAAAGTGGGCTTTCCCTGATACAACAATTAATTCTAATGACTTTTTTATTGTATGGACAGATAGCGACCCTGAACAAGCAGGAGTACATACAAGTTTTAAGTTGTCAGCATCAGGAGAAGCGGTAATATTGTCGAATTATTTTGGCGATGTAATTGACAGTGTTTCATTTTTACAGCAATCTACAGATACTACTTATGGCAGATTCCCAAACGGTACGGGAAGTTTTATTTTTATGCCGCCTACATTTGCAACAACAAATTCTGAATTTGATAACAGCATAGAATCAATAAATTATTCAGATCATATAAAAATATATCCAAACCCGGCTTCAGATAATTTATGTATTGAATATTCTTCAACATTACAAGATAGTAACAAGAATATTGAAGTATATAATCTTGTAATGCAAAAATTAATTGAACAGCCATTTAATACCAAATTAAATAAAGTAATAATTCCGTTAGGGGATTTGTCTAATGGGGTGTATATACTAAGGATTGGAAATTTTGCCGATAAATTTATTATTAACAAGTAGTAATATATACTTTTGTGATATTAATTAACTTAAACATTTGTTATGAAATTATTTAGATTATTAATTATTGCATCTTCTCTTGTTCTATTTATTAGTTCATGTACAAAAGAAGAAGGAAAAGGAGGGACTGCAAGTGTTTCGGGAAAGGTTAAAATAGAAGAATATAATTATGATTTCTCTGTTTTAAAAAACACTTATTATGCGCAGGGCGAAGATGTTTACATTGTATTTGGAGATGAAGCAGCAGTTGGCGACAATGTTGAAACATTTCACGATGGTACTTATTGCTTTGATTATTTAAGAAAAGGTAAATACACAATTTATGTTTATTCTGAAGATTCTACTGAAACTTATAGCCCGGGCATGATGCCTGTTGAAAGAGAAGTAGAAATAATTAAAAATGGTGAAACTCTGGAATTAACAGATATAATAATCATGATAACAACTAAAGATAATAGTGGAACATCATCAATATCGGGAAAAATATGGGTTAAAAATTATAATCTAGCTGGCACTATACTAAATAGCGAATATTATGGTCCTGATGAAGATGTTTTTCTTGTTCGTGGAAACGATACTTATTATATGGATGATGTTAGTACACATTACGATGGCACTTACAGATTTGACCAATTACCAAAAGGAATCTATAAAGTTTATGCTTATTCAAAAACGTATGGAGGAGGAGAACAAACAGGAGTAGAGCCTGTAATAAAAGAAGTAACAATTACAGCTGATTTTCAGAATATTTTGGTTGAAGATATAGTTATTAAAAAGTAGAAAATTATGAGATTTATTGTATTGATTTCAGTTTTGATATTTACTATTTATAGTGTTAATGCACAAAAAAGAAAGGAAATAAAAGAAAAAGGTGTCAAAACAAAAATTGTTTGGAAATACGATTATAAAACAGGCAAAGAAAAAAAGTTAATGGAATCGAAAAAGAAATTCGATGAAAATGGAAATACTATTGAGGAAATAGTATATGATGAATTCGGGAAAATAGACACAAAAGTAAAGTATTCATATAACGACGATAACGAAATAATAAAAGAAGTTCATTATTTGCCAAGCAATAAAATAAAAAAGACAATAGAATATAAATATAAAGCAGGGTTTAAAACAGAGAAGATTGTGCTTGACAATAAAGGAAAAATAAAATCGAAAAAAGTTTACCAGTATCTTAAATAAATAATTAAGAATACATAAAATTCAGAATGCCTAAAATTCAAAATGCCTAAAATTAAAAACATAATTGATAATTTTTCTCCAATTTCGCTTAAAGAAATGGATGAGGTTAAACTTATGAATCGTACCGATACTAAGTTCATTTTTAATGTAGAGCAATTACCGGCAATTTTAAATAAAGCAGCAGAATTATATAAAGTATTAGAAATAAGCAATACCAGAATATTAGATTACCGCACACTTTATTTCGATACTCCCGATTTTGAAATGTATAATCTTCATCAAAACGGAAAACTTAACAGGTATAAAGTAAGGCATAGAGAATATTTAATATCAAATATTAGTTTTTTGGAAGTAAAATTTAAATCGAATAAAGAACGAACAATAAAAAAAAGAGTAAAGCAAAAAGCAATTAAAGAAGAATTTTCAGATAAATCAAAAGCATTTATTTTAAAAAACTCCCCATATAAACCCGAAGAGCTTTTTCCAAAACTATACAATAAATTTTCAAGAATTACGCTTGTTCATAAACACGATAAAGAACGAATTACAATTGATCTAAACCTTTCATACAAAACAAAAGAAAATAATATAGATCTACCGTTTCTTGTAATTGTAGAAGTAAAACAAGAGGGCTTTTCCAATTTGTCGGACTTTATAAAAATATTACGTTCCCAAAAAATACAAGCCACAGGCATGAGCAAATATTGTGTTGGAACAGTATTAATGAACAAAAATATTAAATACAACAGATTTAAACCTAAATTATTAACATTAACTAAACTAAGTAACGATGCACAATTTATTAGAAATTATTGTTGACGATAAATTATTTGGATTAAACTTATTCGATTCAGCAGATTTTATAAAACTTATTGTAAGGTTTTCTTTCAATTTTATTGTATCACTTATACTTGTAAGGTGGCTCTATTATTCAATAAGCAAACGAAAAGATTATCTTTTTACATATCTGCTAATAAGCACAACAGTTTTTCTATTATGTTTTTTATTAGATAATGTAAAGCTACAGCTTGGATTTGCATTAGGCTTATTTGCAATATTCGGTATAATAAGATATCGCACCGCACAAATACCTATAAAAGAAATGACTTACCTCTTTTTAATAATAGGTATTGCAGTAATAAACGCATTGGCAAATAAAAAGATAAGTTATGCCGAACTGCTGTTTACAAACACAGCTATAATAATATTAACATGGGCACTTGAAAAAGTATGGTTGCTAAAACACGAATCAAGAAGAACAATTGATTACGAAAAAATAGAACTGATAAAACCCGCTAAACGCGAAGAACTAATGGCAGACCTACAGGAAAGAACAGGCATAAAAATATCGAGAATTGAAATAGGAAGAATAGATTTTCTTAGAGATACAGCCCGATTAAGAATATATTACTTTGAAAGCGACCAGGAAGGTTTTACCGACGATATGGATGTTGTTGATGATAATGATGATTAGTTATACACTTTCGTGATATAATTATACACTTTCGTGATATTACAAAACTGTTTCATCCAGTTATCATTCTGTTTCATGCAAACATCAATCTGTTTCATGCGATTACAAAACTGTTTCATCCAATTATAAAACTTCAGATAGCTTATAATACTTTATAAACCCTCCATAAACAACTTTAGAGAGTTTATAATGTTTTATAACACCGTCAAAACTTTTTTAGAGACTCTTTAAACTTCTTTAAATAGCTTATAATGTTTTATAACACCGTCAAAATTTATTTAGAAGCTCTTTAAGCTTCTTTAAGCACCATATAATGTTTTATAAATGCTTTCTAAACTTCTTTAAGTGCCATATAATGTTTTATAAATTCAATTTAAATTTTTTTATACTCAATATTATTTATACCTTTACAACATAATAAATGCATTTATTAACTTACAAAAAATATTATTATGAGTAAAATAGTTATTAGTAGAAACATTGCAAAATTGTTATCATTGAGTGCTAACATAATTAAAAAACATAAAGCCGATGGCGACAAAAGTGTTTTGGAATCTGTTGATATGAAAGATTTTGAAGCAAAAACAACTCAGGCAAAAGAGGCTTATGATAAAGCACAACGGCTAAGACGAGAAGCCGAAGAGTATACCGAAACTGCATATAAACTGTTGGGAATTCATAAAAACCAAAAATCTACAGGACCCGGCGATGCACTCTACTATGTTACCCAATGCCGAGATATACTAAAAGGTATATTCAGAAGCACACTTCGCAAACTTGGCGAGTGGGGTTTTCAGGTAGATGAATCAACTAAAAAGAAAGAAGAAGAGTAAAATTAAAAAGCCAAAAAGCAAATAGCAAAAGTCAAAAACTCCCTCTCCTTTGGAGAGGGTTG
The DNA here is from genome assembly GCA_964435855.1 of uncultured Bacteroidales bacterium. GTDB lineage: Bacteria > Bacteroidota > Bacteroidia > Bacteroidales > CAYTAU01 > CAYTAU01. The sequence goes on from CAYTAU010000043.1 coordinate 21,824, forward strand.
GGGTGAGGCTTTTTTTTTTTTTTAAAAGGAGAGTTTTCTCCAATATCGCCCCGAGTACTCGGGGTGATTAATGGAAAAAGTAGAGACCACAAGTTCGGAAACTTGCCAGTTAGGGGTAGAAGTTCCATTTGGGGATGTTGAAAGTGAAAAAACAATTAGACTTGAAACGAATGATCCTAGACAAGTTAAAAGTAAATAGTCGAGTATATTAAAATAATATTTTTAAATGTTAATTAAAGTAAAAATAATCCAAACATATTTTCCAAAATATATTAAAATAATGTTAATCATAGCACTTATTCTTACTTTAATGGCTTTTCTTACACCAATATTATTTGATATGCAACATTTATTTAATAGAATAGTACTGATTTTAATAATCTTTTCAGTATTAATTATATTAATTAGTGTTAAGTATAAAAAAAATTATTTTGAAAATGGCTTTATTACCTTTAAAAATGATGAGCTTTTTATTGAAACTATTAATGATAATTTTTCATTATCATATAAAGATATAAATAAATTGACAATTACATACTGTGGATATAAGGACGAACCTGATCCAGGGTTGATTTCTGTTTTCAAATCGAAAAGAGGTAATAAAAATTTTATTGTTATAAATACGGGACAAAATGAATATAAATATGAATTACTTTTTGAAAACATTGTTGTAATGAGAGTTTTAAAAAAAATCTTTAATAATGTCACTGACATTAAATTTGAAATAAATGAAAATAACAGTGAAAAATTTATTGATTTAATATAAAGACCCCCAATGGCGCTGATTTGTAATCAGTGCCCTGCTACGACATCGTGTGCTTATAATTGCAAAAACAAAAAATAAATAGTTTTATTTTGCATATTAAATTTTTGCAAGTATTTTTATAAAAAAGTTTTGGGTACAAGTCCAAACTAACAAGAGATAATTATATTCGCAATAAAAAACATTCGCGAATTAGCGGCTAAAAACATAAACACATGAAAAAATTCTTCAAAATTCTCCTATATATTATAATAGTAATAGTTGTAGTAGTAGGTAGCTTTTTTGCCTACATCTATTTTAGCGAAAGCACCCAACGCAATGCTTTTAGCATTATTCCCGATGATGCAATTTTTATTGTAGAAACAAAAAACTTAAATGAAGCCTGGTCGGCTGTTAGCGAAAGTAAAATATGGAATCACCTAACGTCAACAGAGTATTTTGGCGACCTCAACAAGAGTGGCGATAAAATTGACAGTCTTATTAAAGAAAATAAATTAGTAAGCAGTTTGCTAAAAGACCGTCAGTTGCTAATTTCCGCACACATGACTTCAGGCATTGATTATGATTTTATATTTTTTGTAGATATTGAAAAAGCCTCTAAAATTTCATTTCTTTCCGATATATTCGGGCTATTCGACTACACTGTTAAAAAACGAGATTATAAAAAAGTTGAGATTACAGAATTAACAGATAATAAAACAAACAAAACCATTTATATAACAATTATTGATAATCTTCTTGCAGGAAGCTATACAAGTAGCTTAATTGAAAAGCTTATTGATAAAAAAGAAGAAAATTACTGGAACAAAGACCAATATTTTATTGCAGGCTCAAAATCGCTTAAAAAAAGAAATTTATTCAAATTCTATTTCAATTATTCAATGCTCGGCAAATATCTGAAATGTTTTTTGGACGAAGAAAGTGAGCAGGCAAACTCATTAAGTAATGCTATGGCATACTCAATGTTTAACATGAATTTTAAAAATGAATTGCTTAGTTTGGAAGGTTCTACAAATTTTTTTGATAGTATTCCTTCGTATTTGAATGCCTTATCAAAAGTAAAACCCGGAGCGATGAATGCTTATAATATATTGTCTGATAAAACAGCATTATATATGGCATTATGTTTTGACGATTTTAATGAGTTTTACGAAAGTATATCTACACAATTCGCAGATGAGGATAGTACAGAATATGCAAATATTGATAAAAATATTAAACGTATTGAAAAGTTCCTAAAAATTGACCTAAATGAAGTTTTCTTTAGCTGGATAGGAAATGAAATAGCTTTTGTAAAAATGCAACCCGAAAGTAATGCCAGAGAACAAGATATAATAGTTGCTATTCACACAAAAGATATTGACGATGCAAAACTTGGTATGGAGAAATTCACTAAACAGGTAAAAAAACGCTCTCCTGTTAAGTTTGAGATAATAGAATACAAAAATTTTAAAATTAATTATCTTAACATTAAAGGTTTCTTTAAATTGTTTTTGGGTAAAATGTTTGGGAAATTAGAAAAACCATATTATACATTTATAGAAGATTATGTTGTTTTTAGTAACTCTCCTTCATCAATAATGGATTTTATTGATAATTATATGAAAGGAAGAACATTGTCGCATAGCGAGGACTTTATGGATTTTAAAAATGAGTTTAACAATAAATCAAATGTTACAGTTTTTATTCAAATGCCAAAATTGTATAAGCATTTATATTTCTATAGCGATAAAGACACTCGTGTATCAATACACGATAATAAAGAGATAATTTTAAGCTTTGCAAAAATTGGATTTCAACTTACATCAAAGGGAAATTTTTATGACACAAAACTTTTAGCATATCACGATGAAAATGCTTTGATGTACGAAGAACTTGAAAAAATGGAAAATGCAGCCGATGATTTATTTATTGAAGAATACGATACATTAGGCTTTAAACCCATATTAACAGAAGAGCAATTAAAACAAGAAGGAGTATTCAGATATTTTTATATAGATACAATTGACCCAACTGATAGCACTCTTATATCTGAAGGTATGATAACAGATGAAAAATTAGATGGATTATGGCGTATATATTATGAAAGCGGAAATATTAAAGCAGCAGTTGTTTTTATTGAGGGAAAAGCAGATGGCAACGCAATGTTCTATTACGATAATAAAGAAAGTACAAGCAAAGCAGAAGTAAATTTCACAGAAGATGTTATTAATGGAGAGTACAAGGAATTTTATGAAAATGGTAATTTAAAAGCCTTAATTTATATGAAAGAGGGTGAATTTCATGGTAATGCAGAATTTTATTATGACACGGGCAATTTAAAACTTAAGGGAAAATTTAAGGACGGTATAAAAAAAGGTAAATGGAAACATTATACAGAAACAGGAGAACTTTTTAATAAAGAGAAGTGGAAAAAATTGAAAATAGAGCAATAGAATAATATAACCCTAGCCTGCCGGCAAGAAAGGGTTATGATGGGATTTTTCAAAAGAGATATAATATTCCTTTGCTATATTTCTTAAAAGCTATACATTTGTAAAAAATTAAAATATATGGAATATAATACACAAAGAGAAAAAATGATTATTCCTGAATATGGAAGAAATATTCAGAAAATGGTAGATTATATTAAAACAGTTGACGACAAAGAGGAAAGAACCAGATTGGCAAAAGTTTTAATTAGAGTAATGGGTAATTTAAGCAATAAATATCATGAGCATTCTGATTTCAAAAACAAATTATGGAATAATTTGGCAATGATGTCAAATTATGAGTTAGATATTGATTATCCGGTTGAGGTTGGGTTCCCTAAAATTTTAAAAGAAAAACCCAACAAAGTACCTTATATGTTAAAAGAAAGTAATCATAGGCATTATGGTAGAAATATTAAAAGTTTTATTAATGCAGTTATCGATTTAGAAGAAGGTGAAGAACGTGAAATTTTAATTGAAACAATTGCTAACCATATGAAAAAATCATATCTTATGTGGAACAAACAATCTGTAAACGATTCTACAATTTTTACAGACCTAGAGAAAATTTCAGATGGCAAGATTATTGTTGATAAAAATATGAAATTGAAAGAAACAAGAGATATATTGTCAAGAACAAAACCCAAAAAACGAGTACTCCCTAGAAAAAAATAAAAAAATGAGTGTTTTTGAAGTACAAGGCGGTAATAAACTATCAGGAGAAATAATTCCACAGGGTGCAAAAAATGAGGTTTTACAGGTTATTTGTGCTACATTGCTTACATCCAAAACTATTACAATCAAAAATATTCCCAATATTAGAGATGTAAATAAACTAATAGAATTATTAAAAGACTTGGGTGTAAAAATTGTTAAAACAGACGATAATATATTTGAGTTTACTGCCAAAGATATAGATATTGAATATTTACATTCTGAAAAATTTAAAAATCAAGGAGCCAGTTTAAGAGGTTCAATAATGATTATTGGTCCCTTATTGGCAAGATTTGGAAAAGCATATATACCAAGACCGGGAGGAGACAAAATTGGACGAAGAAGACTTGATACGCATTTCATTGGCTTTGAGAAATTGGGTGCAAAATTCAGGTATGATGTTTCAAATAGTTTTTTTGAAGTTAAAGCAGATAAACTTAAAGGTGCTTATATGCTTTTAGACGAAGCATCGGTTACAGGAACAGCAAACATTGTTATGGCATCTGTTTTTGCAGAAGGTAAAACTACAATTTATAATGCGGCTTGTGAGCCATATATTCAGCAACTTTGTAAGATGCTTAACAATATGGGAGCAAAAATATCAGGTATAGGTTCAAATTTGTTAATAATTGAAGGAGTTGAAGATCTAAAAGGAACTGTTCACAATGTATTACCCGATATGATTGAAATAGGCAGTTTCATAGGTATGGCTGCTTTAACACAATCAGAAATTACTATAAAAAATGTTTCCTATGATAATCTTGGTGTAATTCCTGACTCGTTTAAAAAATTAGGAATAAAATTAGAAAGAAAGGGTGATGATATTTATATTCCTGCTCAGGAACATTATGAAATTGAAACATATATTGATGGCTCAATAATGACAATTTCTGATGCAATATGGCCGGGATTAACACCCGATTTGTTAAGTATATTTTTGGTTGTGGCAACTCAGGCAAAAGGTACTGTTCTTATACATCAAAAAATGTTTGAAAGCAGATTGTTTTTTGTTGATAAATTAATTGACATGGGAGCACAAATTATTCTTTGCGATCCGCACAGAGCAACTATTATTGGATTAAACAGACAATATCGTTTGCGAGGAACAAGAATGACTTCTCCCGATATTCGTGCAGGTGTAGCTCTTTTACTTGCTGCGCTATCGGCTGAAGGAACAAGCACTATTCATAATATAGAACAAATTGACAGAGGTTATCAAAATATTGACATGCGTTTAAATAAAATTGGTGCACAGATAAACAGATTAGATAAATGAAACCTAAGTTGAGCAATTGAAATGAAGTGAACAATCGCTTTACATAGGGATAACCACGACATAATTTTTTTTATATTTGTAAATTATTATATATTAAATAAATTGAAAAATTATTATGAAAACCATTAATTATATTGTCGGATTATTTATTGTTATCGTTTTGATATACGGATTTGTTGATAGAACAAATAATAGAAATATAGAAGTTAATTATGGCATTGTTCAAACAGACGATGGATATGCAATAGAAGGAACAGCTATTGGAAATAAAGCTCCCGAAATTGCGCATAATAATCCTGAAGGAGAAGAATTAAAACTTTCCTCATTAAAAGGCAAAATGGTTTTAATAGATTTTTGGTCATCATGGTGTGGTCCTTGTAGACGCGAAAACCCAAATGTTGTTGCTGCTTATAAAAAATATAAAGACGAAAAATTTACCGATGGAAAAGGATTTACTGTTTTTGGTGTTTCGTTAGATAATAATAAAGATAAATGGAAAGCTGCAATTAAAAAAGACAAGTTGATTTGGGAATATCATGTTAGCGACCTTAAAGGATGGCATTCAGCACCCGCTGCTAAATATGGAGTAAGAGGTATTCCTGTTAATTTTTTAATAGATGGCGAAGGAATTATTGTTGCTAAAAACCTTAGAGGTCCAAGACTTGATGAAACTCTTGAAAGATTATTAAAAAAGAATAATTAGTATTAAGCTGAAATATCTAAAATACATATTAATACTATTTTATGTTTTATTATTTTTTATTGAAACACATTCGCAAAATATAAATAAAATAATAAAAGCAGGAAAAGATGCCTACAACATAGGAAACTACTATGGTGCAGCGCAATCTTTTAAATTAGCACTAAAAACTAATAAAATACCACGTATTGCATATTTATGTGCAGAGTCCTGCCGTTTAAATCACGATTATAAAAGTGCAATAAAGTGGTATAGATATCTAATAGCAACCGAAAAAGAAAAATATCCTATTGCAATTTTTTGGTTGGCAGATGTGTGTAAAAGTACCGGTAATTATCAAAAAGCCCAGTATAATTACAGCAAGTTTTTAAAATTTATTGAGAGCAATCCGGTAAATGTTGAAAAATACTATAAACAAAAAGCAAAATATGAAGTTATTGCCTGCGAAAATGCCTTTTATCATAAATTACAACCGGTAGGATTAAACATTACCCATCTTGATACTTCAATAAATTCTGTTTACAGCGATTTTGGAATAACCGATATTAATGATACTCTATTTTTATATGGTTCTCTTCGTCCATTGGGGCATCCTGATAGCACAGAATTTTATGCAAAATTATACCAATCAAAAAAAGGAAACGGAATTTATTCATCTAATAAATCGTTTAATGAAATTATATATTCAGACACTTTTAACATAACAAATCCTGCATTTAGTAAATTACAACAAACATTATATTTTTGTATTTCGTCAGCAGGTAATTCGACTATTGAAAGCGAGATATATAAGTGTAAGTTAGAAAACGGAGTTTGGCAGAAACCTGAGCGCTTACCCGATAAAATTAACAAACTGGGAACTATTGCTACTCAGCCATCTATTGCCAATATTGGAGAGGAAGAATACTTGATGTTTGTTTCTAATCGTAAAGGTGGAATTGGAAGACTAGATATTTGGTATTGTAATATTACAGATGAAAATAATTATGGTGAATTAATGAATTTGGGAAGTAATTTAAATAAATATAGCGAAGAAGAGAGATTTTATTTTGAGCAAACCTCTAAAATTAACAGCATTGATGATGATATTACACCATTTTACGATTCATGGGATTCTACTCTCTATTTTAGTTCACAGTGGCATCAAGCAATTGGCGGGTTCGATATTTTTAAAGTTAAAGGTGATTTTATTGACTGGGAAGAACCACAAAATATGGGGTATCCTTTAAATACAAGCGATAATGAATTGTATTTCTACATAAATTCGAAAGGAAAAAACGCTTATTTTGCATCTAACAGAAAGGGAGCATTTACATACAATAACGACAGATGTTGTAATGATATTTATTCTTACGAATTACCCGAGTATATTACTGAAGAAGAAATAACAGAAAACAAAATTAAGGTTTTAGAGGATGAAATAAAATTGTTGGTACCATTAACATTGTATTTTCACAATGATGAACCAAACCCACGTACTCGTGATACCCTTACAGAATTTGCTTATAATCAGACTTATTTTAAATATATTAACATGGTTGATGAGTATAAGACTGAATATTCAAGAAGAGCTAAAAAAAATAAAAAGGAGATATTAGTAGATAAAATTGAAGCATTTTTTAATAATGAAGTGATAAAAGGCTATACCGACCTTACTAATTTCACATTATTAATGGAACAACTATTAGAAAAAGGTGATAATATTGAAATCACAATTAAAGGTTTTGCAAGCCCATTACATGCTTCAGATTATAACGTAAACCTTTCTAAAAGAAGAATCAATAGTTTAATTAATTATTACTATCAATACAATGACAGTATGTTTGTTCCATATATAGAAGGAACAAGTGAATTAGGAAATAAATTAACATTTATTGAAGAAGCTTATGGTGAAGATACTGCTTCTGAAAATATTAGTGATGAACTTTCTGATCTAATTAACTCGGTATACAGCCCCGTTGCAGCATACGAACGTAAAATTAAAGTTATTGCTGTTGGTTTTAGCAGTAAGGGAGAAAAATAAAATTTTCTAAAAATTTTGGTAACTAATCAGTGTGTGTTTCATATTGACTTTACGTTTTTTGCGATTTGCTTGGCGTACTTTGCGTGAAACTATATTAGTTACACATATTGAATGAATTATAGTTTATATTTGACACTGATTAGTTACAAATTTTGTAATGTTTTGTTTTCTAGTTCCTTCACTTTGGGGCTCCGATAACTATCTGAAAGGAGGGGCCTCTATTCTAAATCAACATCTTCTATTCGGGTTACTTTATTTACTCCTTTTATTTTCTTTATATTTTGTATCAGATTCTCTAAATCTTTAGTGTTATGAACATAAAGGTCTATTTCACCTTCAAATACCCCATTTGAAGAATCAAAAAATATAGACCTAATATTTACATTTAATTCTTTTGAAATAACATTTGTAACATTACTAACAAGACCAATTTTGTCAATTCCTGTTAATTTAATACGTACAAGAAATGACAGAATTTTATGGGTTGTCCATTTAGCAGTAATTATTCTATCTCCAAAACTCGAAGATATTTTAATAGCATTAGGGCATTTATTTTTATGAATAATAACACTATTGTTGTGGTTAACAAACCCCATTACATCATCGCCGGGTATTGGGTTGCAACATTTAGCTATCATATAATTATCTTGTTCTACGTCTTCTGTAAGTATAAAAGGTTTCTTTTTATCAATTCTTATTGTGCCAGTATTTATGATATTATCACTTTTCTTTTTTCTGCTTGTTGTTTTTGATAATTGCAATTGCCAATATCTAATTAACTTACTTTTTGATTTCTTTTTAATAACTTTTTTAATATCCTCAATACTAAAAATCCCACTTCCAATTTTCATGTAAAGTTCTTCTTTACTTCTTATATTAAAGCCAGTTAGTAATTTTCTGAAAGTAACTGAATTTGGCGTAAGTCTTAATTTATTGAGTTCTTTCTCAAGTGTTTTTTTCCCGATTTTAATATTTATTTTGCGTTCATTTTTAAATGCATCTTTAATGTTAGTTTTAGCTTTAGCTGTAATAACAAAATCTAACCAATCTTTTTTAGGGTTTTGTTTATTTGAAGTAATTATTTCTATCTGATCTCCACTATTGAGTTTATAACTTAAAGCAACAAGCTTATGATTAACTTTTGCACCTATGGCATAATTTCCAATTTCAGAATGTATTTCATAAGCAAAATCAAGTGCTGTAGAATTTTTTGGTAAACGTTGTAAATTTCCTTTAGGAGTAAAGACAAATATTTCGGATGAAAACAAGTTCATTTTAAATTCATCAAGAAATTCAAGGGCATTTGATTCAGGATCTTTCAGTAATTCTCTAATTTCTTTTATCCATTTATCGAGTTCACTTTCTTTCGAATCATCGTCTTTATATTTCCAATGTGCGGCATAGCCTTTTTCTGCTATTTCGTCCATTTTTTTGCTTCTAATTTGTACTTCAACCCATTCCCCATCAGGCCCCATTACTGTTGTATGTAGAGCTTCATATCCATTTGCTTTTGGAGTACTTACCCAGTCTCTTAGTCTATCAGGATTTGGCTGATAAATATCTGTTATAACAGAATATATGTTCCAGCATTGTGTTTTTTCGTTGAGTCTTGGTTTATATTCAAAAATTATACGAATAGCAAAAATATCATATACTTCCTCAAAGGGAACATTTTTATTTTGCATCTTATTCCAAATAGAATAGATTGATTTAGATCTGCTGGTTACATCAAATTTAAACTTTTGATTTGTTAATTCATTAATAATTGGTGAAGAAAACTTATTGATAAAAGAAATACGTTTTTTTTCAGTACCTTTTACTTTTTGAAGTATATCATTATAAATATTAGGATGTTCATATTTTAAACTAAGGTCTTCCAGTTCTGTTTTAATAGCATACAAACCTAAACGATGAGCCAAAGGAGCATAAAGGAATAGAGTTTCTCCTGCAATTTTTATTTGTTTGTGTTGAGGCATTGATTCCAGTGTCCTCATATTGTGTAATCTGTCAGCAAGTTTTATTAAAATTACTCTTACATCATCAGACAAGGTTAGTAGCATTTTTCTAAAATTCTCGGCTTGTAATGATGCTTCTTTATTAAATATATTTGAAATTTTAGTTAAACCATCAATTATTGATGCTATTTTTTTCCCAAACAATTTATCAATATCTTCAATTGTATATTCTGTATCTTCGACTACATCGTGCAATATAGCGGCAACAACTGATTTTGTTCCCAAACCAATTTCATCGGCAACTATTTTAGCAACTTCTATTGGATGAATAATATAAGGTTCACCGGAACGGCGACGCATTCCATTGTGAGCTTCATTAGCAATATCAAAAGCTTTTTTAATTAAATCTTTGCTTTCTTTTGTTTTAGATCTTATACAAACTTTTAATAAACTTTTATACTCTTGTTCAATATGTTTTTTTTCTTCTTTGCTAAACATCTTTAAATAAAATAACGTACAAAATTAATACGATGTTATCATTAATAAAAATATATTTATGTAATTATATTTTAATTTTTTTTTGTTTTGTTTTGTTAAAGTTTGTTATTTAAAATAATGTTTTACCTTTGCACTTAATCAACATTAAAGAAATATAACTTAAAGATTTAAAAAATGAAAAGATTTAAATTAGTATTAGTTGCTTTTGCAATGTTAAGTTTTGTTGCTTTTTACGGTTGCCAAACTACAACAGAAGGTGATTTAGAAGATGCTCTTAATGAATTAACAGAAGATTTAGATGGTGCATTAGAAGAATTAGAAACTGAAGTTGAAGCTTTAGAAGAAGAAGTTGTTGAAGAAGAGGTTACTGAAGAAGGAGTTGCAGAAGAAGAAGTTGCAGAAGAAGCAGAAGAAGAAGCTACAGAATAACAAATATTTTAGTGGCGCCAAAAAAATGCAAGATCAAGGATCTTGCTTTTTTTTTGCATATAATATTTTTCGTCAAAGCGCAATATGTGCTATAAGAGGTGGTTATGCCAACTTGTTTGAAAGTGTAAGAACAATCTTATGAAATCTGTTCTAATTTAATTTAATTTTGTGCAGGTTTGAATTTATAAGGCTGACCACAGCAAATTAAACAGAAAAAACAATAACAAAGTAATTATTATTGTTGTAATTAATGCTGCTTTTACAGGTTTGTTGCTTGATACTCCAAGGCTAATTAATCCTGATATCCCAAAAATCATTGGTATTATCCATAATAAGCTAACATTTAATAGTTCTGTTTCAGACATACTGTTAAATAAAGTTCCGTATATTCCTGCCATTAAGGAAAATCCACCAATAAGGAATATCAAGAACATTGTCCTGATTTTATGCAAATTATATCCCTTTTCAAGAACATGTATGTTTTGGTTGTTTATTGGCGGAGGTGTATGCCTTCTGTTAAAAATGTGTAAAAGGTCGGCTCGTTCTCTTGCGTATTGCCAATCTTTCATTCCTTCGCACCATACCAAAGTGTTTGGCTTAATATTTACGGACCCTAATTCTTCTATAGTTACAGGTCCGTATTTTTCTTTTCCGTATGAGTAAAAATATTTTTTGTTGCTCATAGTTTTAAATTGTTTCAAAAAAGTAAAAATATAATAAAACTTTTTAATTAACAATAATTTTTGTGAGAAATCTTTAGAAACAAGTTCAGTCGGACTCGGGATTCATATTATTTATAAACCTCAACCTTATATACGAAAGGTTTAAATTTTTTAATTTGATCTTTTCGTTTCAACCATTTTATTTTATTATACTTTGATAATACAGGGCTTGAAAAAGCAGAATCGTTTGAAATAGAATCTATAAGCATTAATAAATACTTTGATTTTATAGCAAAAGTTGCTCCTGATTTATCAGAATGTTTACCACTAATTACACCTAAAATATTCCCATTTACATCAATTAATGGCCCTCCGCTATTTCCCGGATTAACTGGTATTGAAATTTGATATGCAATAGTATCTTCTTTATATCCGGTTGAAGAACTAACCGAACCTTCTCCAAAAACTATTTTTTCTTTTGAATACCCTAGAGTATAAACATATTCTCCAAGGTCGGCATAATTTTTATTAAATATATAAGGTGTTGTCTTAAACGATTTAAAATTAGTATCAATAACCTGTAAAATAGCAAGGTCAAACTTAATATCTTTATATACTAATTTTGCTTTAAATTTTACCAAGCTATCAAGTTGATTAACAATAATAATTGAATCAACATTACGTACAACATGATAATTTGTTGCTAAATAGCCGTTTGAAGATATAACAAAACTTGTTCCGCTTGGATAAGCCGGTTTTACTTCTTTTTCATCGTCGGATGTAATTAGTATTTCCCAAATTGATTTTTGGGTAGTTGAAAGATCATTTAATTTGTTATTCAATTTTGTGTATGTATTTACACGTTTTCCATATTCGAACCAACCGGAAAAATACATGAAAGAAAATGATACCAATAATGCAATTGAAGCAGCAATTGATATTGTAAAAATTGACCTTAAATATCGTTTTTCTCTTTTAGGTTTAAGTTTTTTAATATTTAATTCAGAATGGAATTTATCAAGTTTGTTTTTTAACTCAATTTTTTGATAATGTTCGTTAATTATATCAATAAGTTCTTTTTGAGAATTTACTTCTTCTGCCAATTCTTGATTTGAAGCTATCTCATTTTCAAAAGCAAGTAATTCTTCTCCATTAAGTTCCCCTAATATATAACTATCAATTTTATCATGTATGTCGCTATTGAATTCCATAATTACTTATTATTGAATATCATAAGTTTTAAAATATATTTTCTTTAATCTTTGTAAACACTTATATTTTTGATTTTTAGCATTATCAGTATTAGTATATCCCATTTTTTTAGCAATTTGTTGCATATTTATTTTTCCAATATAAAAATCGTAAAGTATTGTTTTACATGGTTCTCCTAATATTGCAAGACTTTCATACATTATATTCAATTGCTTTTCTTTTAATAAAAAATCATTTTCCTGATTATTATTAAAAATTGTAAAATTATCATATTCAGTAATGTCACCTGCATTTAATTTTTTATTCTTAAGTTCATTTAGCCATAATCTTCTGCAAACTGAATATAAATAAGTTTTTATTTTACATTCTAACTTAAAACTTGTATCCCTGATTTTATTATAAAAAACAATTATTGCTTCCTGATAAATATCTTTAGCTTCTTGCTCACTTCCATTATTTCCTAAAATAAATTGAAGAATAGTAGAAAAATTTTGCTTATATAATATTTCTAAAGCTATATTTTTCCCTTCTATTATTCCTTCTATTATTTCAGTATCACTACGATATGCACTTTTTAATTTATGCATTCAATATTAATAACAATTTTTACTATAAGTAACCCAAAGTAAATAAAATTAATAATTATAAATAAATAAATAATGGGTTACTTTTTCTAATAGATCTTATTAATCATAAATATTTATTGTTTAATTTTAAAATATTATTAAAATGAAAAAATTATTAGTTTATTTAGTAGCTGTATTATTTACTGCAGGAATTGCTTTTACATCTTGTGAAACCAGTACGCAAGACATTGCTGATCAATTGGATGGCGTTATTGATGAATTGGATTCTACTTTAGTTGATATTGAGGGAGATTCTTTATTAATTGATGTTATTGAAGAAGATTCTCTTGTAACTGAAGAAGTTGAAGATTTAGTTGATGAAGCAATAGAAACAGAAGAATAGTATTAATTAAAAATTACTTTGGTAATTTATACCGCTTATATTATCCATAATTTGTCAGGATGATTTAACTAAAACAATTCGGTATAATTATAAAAAAGGGAGTTCTAACTCAGGAGTGGTCGGAAGATTTTTTCTTCCGACCTTTTTGTTTTTATAAACATT
>CAYTAU010000044.1:0-7145 GCA_964435855.1 uncultured Bacteroidales bacterium
CAGAGTAAGTAAAATTTATGCCTAATCCACCCTAATGTTATTATGATCCATTACTGGCTTACTCCGTCTTACGAATTGTTATAGGATCAATTATTTCTATAATCCAATCTACAATTTCTCAACCTTAACGGCACAAACCTTTGTTTCGGGAATCTTTGCAATAGGGTCTATTGCACAATTGGTTAATTCGTTTGTTGGTGTACCAAAAAAGAAGCTGTTTCAATTTTTTGAAACAGCTTCTTATATCAACACCGATGTGATATTCACCTACAGGTCTGAAATATTCTTTTTCAAACAACATACTCCTGATATATCAAACATTTTAATAGTAATATTGTTTACTTTTACCCTATAATAAACGTGTAGAACGATTTATAGTTTTATAGAATACTAATGAAAATTCCAATCCTCCTTTGTAGCTACTGAATTCACTAAGAGATGAAACATTGAAATCATAACTAATTCTGTAAATAAAATTTTTATAAAATAGTCCTCCTGTTATAATTACGGCATCATTCCATCTGTAATTTGCCCCGGCAATTAATTGTACATCTTTATCTTGTAATTGAAAATATGAATAAGTACCAATGTTTATTTCCATTGCATTTCTTTGTCGCATAAGCAACAATTTAGGGTCAAGCGTAACTTTGTCGGAAATTATTATTTTACTTCCACCATGAAATACAAAACGTAATGGCAATCTAGAATTACCAACGGGAGTTAGATTCTCTTTTGGATTAGTAATATGAAATACAGCCAACCCCCCATAAGGATTTGCTGTTTTATTCTCTTCTGCATTTTGATATGAAAAGCCGAGATTTATTTCCGGCATAATTCGAGCATTTTTTTCAAATACTTCACCTGTTGAAATATCGGAATGAAAAGTACCTTCGCTATATTGGTCGTCAAACAAATAATCATCAATTCTAGTACTTTTATAAATTATACCCAATTGTAATCCAACAGATAACCTGTGCCTGTTCTGCTCATCAATAGCAATATCATGAGCTCCGGACAAAACAAAACTAAATGAATTATAAACTCTGGCGCTGTTATCATTAATAAGATACGCTCCCATACCCCATTTTTCTTTAAATGGCATATCATAAGTTATAATTGAACTTAAATATGACTTCCTTGTTACAGCATCCCACTGACTTCTGTATTGATTAGTTGCTTTATAATTTGCATCCTTATACATTCCTGTTAAGGATGGATTAAGAACTATTGGAGATGCATCATATTGCGAAAAATGAATATCCTGTGCATTTACTTTTAGTGAACCAAAAATTACTGTTACTAAAATTATTGTTGCTATAATATTATATTTTTTCATGACTTTAAATTTATCTTATTAATGTAATTTCACCTGAATGACTATACTCTTTTCCTTCATCAGAAATAGCTTTTACTGTATAAACATACACACCCATTGGTTGCATGGTTCCTTTTCTGTTTCCATCCCAGCCTATGTCAGGCTCAATAGACTCAAAGATCATTTCTCCCCATTCATTATAAACCCGGAAAACTATTTCAGTAAAAGGTCCTCCTCTAACATATAAAGTATCATTTATTCCATCACCATTAGGTGTAAATCCTGTTGGAAGTACCGGAGCATATACTTCATCTATACCAATTATTATAACGCTCTGAATAGCTGTATCTATACAGTTATACTCATTTTCAACAATTTGGATTACTTCATAAGTCCCCTCTTCACCATAAGAATATGTTGGGTTTTGAGTTGTTGAAGTACCTGCATTATCTCCAAAATCCCAATTATAATTAATAGCCCCTGTGCTGGCGTCAATAAATGATATTATACTATTTATTTTATAATCGTCAGCATTAATAGTAAATCCTGCTAATGGTGTTGGATAAACATCTACCTGATATGCAATAGAATCTGTGCAACCTTCAGCAGATTGAATAACTAATGACACATTATAACTTCCATCATAAATATATAAGTGATTAGGATTCTGATTTGTTGATGTTTCAGTATCACCAAAGTACCAATTCCAATTTGTTATTGCTCCCCCATCTGTTGTTGAATTATCTACAAAATAAATTGTATCATACACACACATTTCTGTGTATGCAAAACCCACATTAATTGTATAAATTGATATTGCTTGGCTTGTTGTATCAGAACAGTTAACAGATGAACCTGTAATTAACTGAACAGTATAATCTCCGAGATTATCATATGTATTTACAGGGTTTTGTATATTGTCAGTATTAGAATCGCCAAAACTCCAATTCCAGAAATTCAATGAATTTCCCTGAGAACTTGAGGAATCAATAAATGAAACCGTATAATTTGCACAATCATAAGTATATCCGAAATCTGCAACAGGTAAAGGATAAACTGTAAAACTGATCGTATCTGTGGCACTACAGCCCTCATTGCTTATTACACTTAAAACAATTTCATAATCATCATTAATATTATAAATATGTATTGGGTTTTGAACAGTACTTGAATTTCCATCATCAAAATCCCAATCCCAATCAACAATTGTTCCTCCCGAGACTGTCGTCAAGTCAGTAAACTGAACAGAATCTTTATAACATACCGTTGTTGCATTAAAATTAACAATTGGTAAAGGATTAACATAGATTGAATCAGTAATTGTATAAGAACATCCTAAACTTGAAGTTACGGTATAATTGATTACATTATACCCAACATTAGAAAATGTAAACATTGTATCTTCGGCATTATAAATATTGCCATTACCAAAATCCCATTCCCAGTCTGTAATTGTTCCCGCATTAACTGTTGTGTTATCAAAGAAATTTATAACATTATCCTTACATGCTATTGAATAAGTTATTGCCGGCGATAACGGAATTGTCATATTAACAACAATATCATCTGAAACCGAACTACAAACCGAACTACCTGTTGATGTTAGGGTAAATGATACTTGTCCAATCAAACTGTCTGCTGCACTTACCTGATAAGCAACAGATAATGATGTGTCGCTTGGAATAAAAGAACCTGTTCCGGTAGTTGTCCAAATCCATCCCGATGCGTAATTTACAGTACCTATTAAAGTAATTGTATTTGTTCCAAGACAAATAGATTGATCCGGACCGGCATTAACCACGGGGATATATTCAATATCAATATTCATAGTATCAATACCGGCTTGGCATCCTCCATTATTTGTTGTAGTTAAAACAATTTGAACACTTCCATTTAAAGAATCTGCAGAGCTACATGTATATATAGCATTAAGAGACGAATCATTAGGGAAAAATGTTCCTGTTCCCAAACTTGTCCATTGTCCGGTTGATGCACCTCCTGATACAAACCCCGAAATAGTAACATCTAAATTACTTGCGCAAATTAGATAATCTATTCCTGCATTTGAAAATGCATTGGCTCCGAATGTTAATATCATTGTATCAGTAACAGCAATACAACTTCCATTATTTACAGAAGTAAGTACAAGTTGTACAAATCCCGCAGTAGTGTCCGCACTACTAAATATATATTCTGCATTTAGTGTTGAATCATTTGGAGAAAATGTTCCCGAACCAAGACTTGTCCATACTCCTTCTGTTGTTCCGCCAGTTACAACGCCTTGTAACTGAGTTGATATTCCTGATGAACAAATTGTTTGATCACCTCCTGCATTAACACTTGGGGCGGGTCCAATTAATATTTCAACAGTATCTGTAACAGAATTACATCCTCCATTTCCAGTTGTTGTGAGAACAATTGTAACTACTCCATTGGACATATCAACCGGCGAGGGTTGATATGTTGCAATTAAAGATGTATTATTTGGGGCAAATGTTCCTGTTCCTGAAGTTGACCATACACCTCCGGCAGATACCGTTACACTTCCCGATAATGAAACAATGGGATTATTTGCGCAGACAATTTGATCAAGACCTGCATCTGCCGTAGGAGCAGAAGTAAAATTAATTGTAATTATGTCCATGGCAAAATTACAACTATTTGTTGCTGTTAATGCTAACGTTACCAAGCCAGTTGTAGTATCGGCAGAACTCGGAATATAAATTGCATTTAAAGCGGTATCGTTTGGTAAGAATATTCCACTTCCTGATGTGGACCAAATTCCTTCTGATGCACCACCGGTAATACTTCCATTTAATTGAACTTGCGCATTGTTAGAACATAATATTTGGTCTCCCCCTGCATCAACAAGTCCCGCAGGTAAAATATTTATTTGTATTGAATCAAGAACAATATTGCAATTTCCAATATTTGTTGATGTTAAAATCAGTGTAGCACCTCCATTCAGGGAATCTACAGAACTAGCATGGTAAATAGCGTCTATTGTTGTGTTGTTGGGATCAAACGTACCTGTACCGGTACTAGACCAAATTCCCGTGCTTGAAGCACCACTAACAGTGGCATCTAATTGAAAATCTAGATTATCAACACAATTAGTTTGCGCAACACCTGCATCAACAAAAGGAGCATTAGTAATTGTAATTAACATGTCATCTTCAGCAAGATTACAACTATTTGCTGTAAGAGTTTAATGTAACACTTCCTATTAATGTATCAAATACACTTGGAATATAAGTTGCGTTTAAAGCTGTATTTGTTGGAACAAATACGCCTGAACCGGACGAACTCCAAGTTCCTGTAGTAGCTCCACCACTAACAATTCCATTTAGGGCTACTGCAGAATTATTAGCACATACTGTTTGATCTATTCCTGCATCTGCAGCTCCGGCAGTTAAAATAGTTACAGTTAAAAAATCGTTTTCTGATAAGCAAACACCATTGTTTGTTGAAGTAAGCGTCAATTCAACACTGCCAAAAATTGAATCAGCCGAGCTACATACATAAGTAGCATTTAAAGCAGTATTATTTGGAACAAAAAATCCAGATCCTGATGTTGACCAAACGCCTGTATTTGTTATTCCTGAAACTGAACCATTCAAATTAGCATTCATATCGTCAACACAAACACTTTGATCAACCCCGGCACTTACTATAGGTGAAAAATTTATAGTTATTTCAATATCATCACTTTCGGCAATACAATTTCCATTACCTGTTGATGTTAATGTTAAAATTATTGAACCATTAGTAATTTCTGTTGGAGTTGGAAAATATGAAGTTATTATACTTACATTAGAGGGAGAATACGTTCCTGTTCCACCACTCCAAATTCCTCCTGATGCTATTGTTACAATACCCGACAAATCTATTTGACTGTTGTTAGCACACACTTCAAAATCTAAGCCGGCATCTACAATTGGAGCAACAGTGTAATTTATAGTAACTTGATCATCAACGGCTAAACAAAAACCATTCCCTGTAGATGTTAAAATTAAGTCTACGCTTCCACTTGCAATTTCAGCGGCAGTTGGAGAATAAGTTGCGTTTAAAATAGAGTTGTTTGGAATAAATGTTCCCAATCCTCCAGACCAAACACCACCCGAAGCAAGAGTAATAGATCCATTCAGAACAACATCTGCATTATTGGCACAAACTGTTTGATCAATTCCAGCATTAACTGTTGGTGCAGGATCTATAATAATTAACATGCTATCAAGAACAGCTACACAAGAACCATTTCCTGTAGATGTTAAATATAACATAACTTGTCCGCTTGATATTTCGCCTGCAGTTGGAGTATAATCAGCATTTAAAATTGTATTGTTTGGATTAAACACCCCGCTTCCGCCTGACCAAATTCCGCCTGTTGCATTAGTTACATTTCCGTTTAGCGTAACACTTGGATTATTTTGGCAAGAATGTATATCTGCCCCTGCGCTAACAATTGGTGAAGCATTAATTACAATATCAATAACATCAGAAACTGAAACACAAGTCCCATTACCTGTTGTTGTTAATGTTAAACTAACAGATTGAGCCAATATTTCAGCAGCCGATGGAGTATATGTAGCATTTAGATCGTTAGCATTTGGGGTAAAAGTTCCTAATCCTCCAGACCATGTTCCTCCTGTTGCAATTGTAACAGACCCACTTAAATAGATGTCGGGATTATTTGCACAAACAGTTTGGTCAATTCCTGCATCGGCAGTTGGTGCTGTAGTAAATGTAAATGTAACTACATCTTGTACAGAATTACATGACCCATTACCTGTAGAGGTTAGAAATATATCAAGAGACCCGTTTGCAATTTCTGTTGCATTTGGTTGATATGTTGTATTCAAGCTGTTTGGATCTCCAAATATTCCTAATCCGCCTGACCAAACTCCACCCGTCGCATTAGAAACAGAACCATTTAAACTTATTGTAGCATTATTAGCACAATAAGTAGCATCTGATCCTGCATCAACTATTGGCGAAGGAACTATAGTTAAGACCATAATATCACTTTCCGAATTACAATTTCCATTATTTATAGATGTTAAAGTAAGCGAAACACTTCCGTTAGAAATATCAAAAGCTGTTGGAGTAAAAGTAGCCAACAAGTCAGTATTACTAGGACTAAATGAGCCTGCACTACCAGTCCACATTCCGCCACCTGCATTTACGACACTACCCTGTAAAGTAACCTGAGGATTGTTTTCACATGAAGTTAAATCCGAGCCTGCGTTTACAATTGGAGATGGATCAAAATTTATAACTACTTGATCACTTACTGATGTACATGTTCCGTTACCTGTTGTGGTAAGCGTTAGAGTTATCGGATTACCTGCTAAAGCTTCAGCTGCCGATGGAGTATAAACTGCATTTAAATCATTGGCATTGGGAGCAAATGTCCCGGCTCCTCCTGACCATGTCCCTCCACTTGCAATTGTAACAATACCAGATAATGTAGCATCGGGGTTATTTTGACAAACATCAATATCTATGCCTGCATCGGCAGTTGGAGCAGCTGTAAATGAAATTGTCATTTGATCGCCAACAGCACTACAACCATTACTTGCATGATCTGATGATGTTAGGGTTAAGGTTACACTACCGTTAGCAATTTCAGTAGCTGTTGGTGTATAATCTGCATTTAAATCGTTATTATCAACAAAAAAAGTACCTAAACCGTTAGTCCAAGTTCCTGCGCTTGCGCCCCCTGAAATACTGCCCGATAAAGTAGTTACTTCATTATTTGAACATTTTATTTGGTCGGGACCTGCGTCAACAACAGGTGCAGGAGAAAAAGTTATTGAAATATCATCAC
>CAYTAU010000044.1:7245-35553 GCA_964435855.1 uncultured Bacteroidales bacterium
CACCATGATCAGTAGTAGTTAAAGTAAGGGTAACACTACCGTTAGCAATTTCAGTAGCTGTTGGTGTATAGGTTACATTAAGTTGTGTATTATCAACGAAAAACGTTCCAAGACCATTAGACCAAATACCTGTGCTTGCTCCTCCTGAAATACTGCCCGATAAAACAGTTACTTCATTATTTGAACATTTTACCTGATCGGGACCTGCGTCAACAACAGGTGCAGGAGAAAAAGTTATTGAAATATCATCACTTACAGGATTACAAGTTCCTTGAACAGTTGTGGTTAATGTTAGTATTATGCTTCCACTTGCAATTTCAGCTGCTGTAGGAGAATAAATTGTATTGATTGCTGTATTGCCGGGGTTGTATGCTCCTGTTCCACCTGTCCATTGCCAGGCAGTAGCAACCGTAACGGCTCCATTTAAAGTAATATCTGCATTATTTGCACAAATTGTTTGATCCAGCCCCGCATTAATTGTGGGTGACGGTGTTATTGTAACAATTAAACTATCTTTTTCTTCATTACAAGAACCATTACCGGTTGTTGTTAAATATAATTTTACACTTCCCGTTGTAATATCTGTTGCTCCGGGTGTATATGTTGTATTTAATGCTGTTGGAACTGCAAAAGATCCATCTCCGACTGTTGACCAAATTCCTCCGGCAGCAACCGTAACTGTTCCATTTAAAGAAACATCTACATTGTTTGCACAAACTGTTTGATCTACACCTGCATTAACTGTAGGTGCAGGAGTAAATGAAATTGTCATCTGGTCACTTTCTGCGGAACAAGCATTTGCACCATGATCAGTAGTAGTTAAAGTAAGGGTAACACTACCGTTAGCAATTTCAGTTGCTGTTGGAGTATAACTTGCATTAAGATCTGTATTATCAACAAAGAATGTTCCAAGACCATTAGACCAAATACCTGCACTTGCTCCTCCTGAAATACTTCCCGATAAAACAGTTGCTTCATTATTTGAACATTTTACTTGATTGGGACCTGCATCTACAACAGGTATTGCTGAAAAATTTATTATTATATCATCGCTAACGGCTATACAAGTACCGTTTCCGGTTGATGTAACAGTAAGAGTAACGCTTCCGTTAGCAATTTCGGGGGCAGAAGGAGTATAAATTGTATTTAAAGCACTACTGCCGGGATTATAAGACCCTGTTCCTCCGGACCATTGTCCTCCAGTAGCCACGGTTACACTCGCACTTAGTGTAACGTCTGCATTATTTGCACAAACTGTTTGATCTGCGCCTGCATTAATTGTAGGAGCAGGTGTTATTGTAACAATTAAGCTATCTTTTTCTTCATTACAAGAACCATTACCTGTTGTTGTTAAATATAATTTTACATTTCCTGCTGTAATATCTGCAGCACCGGGAGTATATGTTGTATTTAATGCTGTTGGAACTGCAAAAGTTCCATCTCCCACTGTTGACCAAATTCCTCCTGTAGCAACTGTTATTGTTCCATTTACTGCAACATCTACATTATTTTCACAAACCGTTTCATCTATACCGGCATCAACTGTAGGTGCAGGGTCAAATGACAACACCATATCATCCGAAGTTGGAAAACATAATCCTGTAGATGATAAGGTCAGAGTAACTGAACCGGCAGTTGCATCAGCAAAACTCGGAGTATATTCAGCATTAAAATCTGTATCATCATCGAAAGAACCTGATCCGGAAGTAGTCCATATTCCCGTTGTTGCTCCACCAGTAACAGAACCATTTAGCGTAGCAGTAGCATTAGCACAAATTGTTTGATCAATACCTGCGTCTGCAAAAATTTCAGAAACAAACTCAGAAAAATATCCATAACGACATCCTGAAGATCCTCCTCCATTAATTAAACCCATAGCAAAAACATCGCTTGAGTTTGATAGTCGACAAGCTTCTCCTACAGCAATTTCGGTTTCATCAAATTGAATAGTAGTTCCCATCCACTCTCCCCCTGTTCCGGGCACAAGTGTCCACACAGCTGCATCAATAGCTGCCTGAGCATTTGCAGTAGTTGTTTCTGTTATTATAGTAAAATCTCCTATTGATGGAGTTTTAACTAATAGAGTTAAAAAAAACTCTTCAAGCGGATTTAAAGGAGGACCTGTTGATCGTACAAAGCTCACTTCTTCTGATCCTGCGCAGTTTAAAGGAGGTAAAATTGCCTCTCCCATTTCTCCAACAAAACCAGTTACATGGGTAACATAAACTGGGGCGGTTGATTGAACATAAGTGTAATTTTGTCCAATAGGTAATGTATATTTATACATTTCTCCTGCAAAAAGAGTAGCTTCTGGTAAAGCTGCACCGTTAATGTATATTTCTGTTGCATTTTGAGTAGCAAGAATAAAGCATGATTCCTCTCTATCGTTATTCAATTGACCTTTAACAACAATATAATCATTACCAATAACACTTACTGGAACAATTTGATCTCCTAAAAGGTCATTCTGTCCACCTGTAGTTAAACCATAAACCGAATCATCTTTAATAGAGACAGCAATCGGTTTATCAGAGGTAATTACTGTACCATAGGGGTGTGTGGATGTTTGGCGATAATTGACACCTGTCCAACCTCCAGAGTACGTTTGACCTTTGTCTAAAGTAATTGTATATTGTTGTAGACCAACATGACCATCAATTTCTCTTGTTGGATAAATACGTACAGTAGTTCCATCTTCAGTGGCAACAATATCAAAAGAAGCATAAGCAGGATCTACACGGAGAGAATTAGAATAATTTTGATGATTTTGTAAAGGAATATAAAACTCTGTTCCTAGTGCATTTGCTCCTTTTAGGGCAAAAATATCTGGGTTATTGGTGTTATCATATTCATAATAAGCGGAGATTTTCTCAGTAGATTCAATTAATAATCCAGTATTTAAAACTGCATCCAATGGTTTTGTTTCCAAATCAGCAATATTTGCACCCAGATAAATCTTTTGAGATGTATTTGCCAAAAAGGGAATTGTCATATCAACACCTGTTAAATTTGCAGGTTGCCAGATATGAACAACTGCATCTTGATCCAAACATGTAATGTTTAGATATACGTCATTTATTTCAGCAGGTAAGTGGCTATCAGTTATATTTGGTGGTGCAAACCAGAACTCTGTACCGGTTTGTGAGAATAATTGTAAAGTAAAAGTTAATACGATGAGTAAAGAGTAGAATTTTTTCATCTTGTTTAGATTTTATTAATACATATACTGACCTTATAATATAATTTATATACGATTAATAACAATATAGGTTTCAAGTATTTGATGAAATGAATAGGTGGTATATCTTTTAATTATAAAACACTCAAATAGTTGCGATTAAGACAAATGCGTAAGGTTAAATATTGCTGGTTATTGTTTAGACAATGATTATCCTGATAATAATTCTGTGTAGGCATTACCTTAGCTAATACATACCAATTTGCTTTGCAATCAAATTATTATCAGGCTGAAGAATTATATTTCTAACTAAAATCCAATATTCAAAAACAAAGCAGGAGTAAAATGGCATAGATTCAGAGTAAATAGTTTTATAGGGTTTATTTTTTCTTTTTAAAATAATTTAAACTAAATTTCTTAGTTCCTTCTTTGGTGGTTTTTGTAGCCCACTCATCACAAGTGCCATCACCATAGTCAATAGTAGCAACCCATTTATCTTTTAAGTAGTATTTAATAGTTCCTTCAACTATATAATCGCAGTTTTCAGCTTTAACAAGTGGCTTGACAATTTTCTTATCATATTTATAACCTTTTTTCTTCTTCTTGGTTAAATCAAAGTCTTCGGTTTTTCCATCAACTGTTTTTTTCGCCCACTTATCTTTTTCTCCATTACCAAAATCAACTAAAACTACTACTTCTCCATCAAGTTTGTACTCAATTGCACCTTCTGTATAAAAATCACAATCACCAGGTTTTACTAGAGGTTTAATAACATTAGATTCATAATCAACAGAACGCAAAAAGATATTTGCTTCATCATCGCCAAATTCAGAATCAGAAATATTTTCTTTATCTTTTTTACATGCAGTAAATACTATTGCAATACTAACTGCTATAAATACTAAAATTTTAGTTGTTTTCATCTTATTAATTTTTTAATAATTACAATACTAAGCTGAACGAGAATTTGTTTACCCTATTTTTTGTAAAATTAATTAATTCTTTCCTATTTTCCTATTCTCATCTTAAAAATAAGCATTACATATCGTCCTATTGTGTTGCTTTGTTGATACATAATATTATTGGAGCTTGCTACCTGAGAGATGTTTGAGCTTTTATCCAACAGGTCGAAACCCCTAATCGTAAACGATGCTCTCTCTGATTTCAAAAAGAAATAGCTTATGCTTGCACTTAATAAAGGAATACTTAATGATTCGTTTAAATTTTTCGAACTATAATTTAACATGCTGCCCTCTGTTTCGAAGCTCCACTTTTTGTTTGGAGTAAAACGAACTTGAGAGAAATAGCTTGTGTTATAATATATATTATTCATAGATTCGGCAATAGAAAATTTCGAATCGGTAAGGCTAACAGAGCCACCTACATTTACATCCCATTTTTTCTTTGTGCGGTTTTCGAAAGATAGTTTTAATGAATGTGTAAAACTGGTATTGATGTTTTCTTCATTATTTATAAAACTAATTCCCTGATTCCACGATTCACTTGATCTTATATTAAGTTTAACTCCAAGTTTACGAATAGGTGTAGAAAAATATATAAATGAATAAGCATTATAATAATACTCAACGTTTACCGGTGTAATTGTTTGTATATAATTTTCATTTATTGTTTGCGAGAAACTTATTTTATTGTTTGTATATCCAGCGCCAATACGCGAGAACATTGATGTAAACGAGAATTGATCAAATATCGACCACATTAAATTCAAGCTATGGTTATACTCAGGCGTAAGGTTTATATTTCCCTGATATAGCGATAAAGGATTTATTGAATTAGTTATTGGCAACAATTGATTTACTGTTGGCATTTCAATATTCGTTCGATATCGCAGTTTAATGCGTCTGCCTTTACGATAGTTGTTTTCGTAACTGAATCCAGGTAAAAAGTGCATATAGCTTTCTTCTGTTCTTGCAGAAATTCCATCAATAAGCCCAACATCAACTTTGTTAAATTGATTTAATCCCGCTCCCAGAGTTATTCGAAACTGTGATTTACTTGTTCCTCTACGTAATGTAAGCTCAGGGTTCAAAAAGGTATGTTCTGTTTTAAAATCAGCACTAAGTGAATCAATAGTTATATCTGATGTTCCATGAGTACGATTTAGTTCTTCAGTATTTGAACCAATATTTGCTTCAACATTTAAACTCCAAAATTGCTTAAATTTTTGTACCAGCCCGGGTTTCACTGCCATGTTTAGCTTTTCTGTATTATTATTCTGAAATTGATCAATAAAACTAATACTTGCAGGATTATATAAGTAAGTAAGATTGTTCAAGTCAAGTTCTGATAACCTATTGTCGTACTGAGTAGAGATTTTGGTCTTAAACTGAGTTTTTTCTTCGTTGAATTTGTGAATATAAACAGCCTTTGCACTGGCATTAGTAATGTAAGAAATATTATTGGAGGTATTATCCAAACTATTAATTAATGTATCATTACTACTTGTATTTGTAACAACATTACGAAAAACACTATTGGAACTGATGTCCAAATCTCCATCCACAGTTAATTTACTATTGGAATTAAATCTGTGTCGTATTCCAAAATCTATAGTGTGTGGCGAATCCTTTTCGTTTTCGTCCAGTTCAACATCTTGAAAATATGAGCTGCCTTTTAGGAAATTCTCTGTTGATGTTTGCTGTTCTAGTAATTTATCTGTTGAACTGGCAAGATAGCTAAAGAAATATCGTCTTTTTTCGTTAACATTATATGACATATTAAGTCCGCCTGCAAGAGTTGTGTTTAGGCCGTCTACTGTTTGACCCCATTGTTGATGACCTTTAGAGGAGTATCCAAATTCGTTGATATTGTTATACATACCAAGAACAGCTGTCTGAAGCTTGCTTGAAAAACGGTAAATCTTTGCTTCTGCTGTATAATATTCTTCTAAACTAGCTCCTGCTTCAATATTTCCAAAATAACCTTTTTTATGATTCTTGTTTAGCATTAGATTTATTGTTCTGTCGCGAACACCGTCATCAATCCCCATAAAATCGGCCTCTTCTGATTTTTTATCATAAACCTGTACTTTATCTATGGCTTTAGCAGGTAAATTTTTTGTGGCCACCTTTAGATCATTGCCAAAAAACTCTTTGCCATCAACAAGTACTTTTGTTACATCTTCTCCCAATGCTTTTATGTTTCCGGATTCATCAACTTCAATTCCCGGTATTTTTTTCAAAAGGTCTTCGGCAACAGCATCAGGTTTTGTTTCAAAGGCTTTTGCATTATATTCTACCGTATCGCTTTTAAAAGTAATTGGTATATACTCTGCTATTACTTCAATTTCTCCCAATGTTTCTGACTTCATTATCTTATCACCATAATTACCCGTTGAACCGGATGTAATAGTAATATTATCGTAGTCAACTTTCATACCCACATAAGAAAACTGCATTATATACTTGCCTTCTTTAATGCTCTTGATCTGATATTTTCCTGTTGTATTTGTAACACCAAAAAATCTTAAAGTAGAATCGCCCGGATTTAACAACGCTACTGTTGCATAACTTAACGCTTCGCCCTTTTCATCTAATAATCTACCTGTTATTGTTTTTTGAGAGAAACTAAATTTAGAGATACTTATTACTAATATAGTAAGTACAATAATTTTTAAACCTTTTGACATAACTTTACTTTGAACCTATAAAATTTTATTTAATGTCTATATCCACCACCTCCTCCACGATGGCCTCCTCCTCCTTGTCTTCGCGTTGCTTTAAATTCTTCAACCTTTTCCTGAATAATCTTATCTAATTCTTCTTGTGTTACCTTTTTTCCTTCTGATGGTTTTACTAAGACATCTTTTTCTGGAGGCGTTAACTCAATTGAAGTAGCCAACAATATTGTCTCGTTGTTTTTCTCAACAGCTAAAATTAGACCCGGTAAACCAATATACCTTTCAGGACCTATAGATAATGGGATTTCAGCAGTAAACCATGCCACTATAGTATCATTATCTGTTGAATCATTTTCAATAATTAGCGAAGCATTCATACAGGTATAATCTAATATTTTCTTCATTTCTGGTGAAAGCTTCCAATTCTTTGTTTCATTTTCTGATTCAACAATAAAATCTCTGGTCATAAAATTTAACTTTTCTATTGTTTTATTTTTCTCTAAATCATTATATATCTTAATAATGCTTGGTTTAGGTTTATTTCTCATACTCATAAAAAAAGTAGCTCTTCGTACATTTGGATCTACATCTGCATTTTCTGAAACTATCTCTTCATATAAAGAGGCTTCTTTTGTAAAATGTAATGTTTTTACAATTTTACTTTCTTCGGGAAGACTGGCAATAAAATCCTTAATTCTTTGATTATCCATACCCGGACCTTGCCTACCGGAAAAATCAAGTTTTGTTATTTCCTGATATTTAACCGTTCCTCCTTCTATTTCCTGAGCAGATAATTTTTTGGGAGTGGCACTAAATACCAGTGCAAATGCAAAAAGACAAATAAATAAATGTTTCATATCAATAAATTTTTATTTAATTTTCGACAAAGATATTATTCTTGAATGTACTACTTACCAAATGTTCAGTGTAGCTGAAATTATAGACTTAAAAATTGACAAAAGGTTTAATAGGGTTTAAATAAATTTATTATCACTTTTT
Organism: uncultured Bacteroidales bacterium; assembly: GCA_964435855.1. Lineage (GTDB taxonomy): Bacteria > Bacteroidota > Bacteroidia > Bacteroidales > CAYTAU01 > CAYTAU01. The sequence goes on from CAYTAU010000044.1 coordinate 15,063, forward strand.
ATAGTAGTCTTTTTTACCTGTATTTCCCTCGGTATTTTTAAATTCTTCAATTTTCTCTGCAACTATTTTATCCAATTCCTTTTGAGAAACTTTTTTCCCTAAATCTGGTTTAATCAAGACATCTTTATCGGGCAAAACCAGTTCTATTGATGTTGCGAGAAATATCGTTTCTCTATTTCTTTCCACTGCAAGTACAAGACCGGGTAATCCATAATATTCACTTGGACCAACTGCTATAGGTATCTGAGGAGTAAACCATGCTATTACGGTATCTTTTTCACTTATCAATTTTGCAGCCATACATGTATAATTCTGTATTTTCTTTTTCTCATTAGTCAGCTTCCAGTTTTTTTGGATTATATCTGACTCTGTAATAAAATAGCGAGTCATAAATTCAAGCTGTTCAGTCTTTTTATTTTTTTTAAGATCGCAATATAATTCTAAAACTTTAGGCTTGGGTGTTTTGCCATAGTTTGCCAAATACATAGCTTTTGTCATTGCACCTTTCATTTCTATTGCACTCATTGGAGAAATATAATGAGATTCGTACTCTGAAAAATAAAGTGATTTGTCAAATTTACCCTTCCCTGGTAATGTTTTAGCATAATTATCCCATTTGGGATTACCTGTAGGAGAATAAGTAAATTTTATTGTTCTGGTGTACTTTATAGTTCCTCCAAGCGTGTCCTGAGCTAATACCTCGCCTAATTGGTAAAAGCTTAGAAATGTAAGCAGAATAATTGTGTATGTTTTCATTTTTTATTTCATAAATTATTATCATCACAAATAAGCCTTTTCTTTAAATTCTCTTTTAGCTTTTTTGCTTCTTCAATTTCTGTATCATTTAGTGCCTCTTTCAACATTTGCATACCTTTTACGGCCATGGCGCTTCCATTGTCTACTGCTAAACCTGCCCAAGCATAGCTTTTTATATAATTCTTTGTTACTCCTTTGCCCAAAAAATATAATCGGGCAATATTGTTTTGTGCTTCTGCAAGGCATTTTCTAGCTGCAATTGAATACCAATAAAAAGCAGAATCGCCCCTTTCGGGAACTCCTTCTCCATAATCATACATTAAGCCTAAATCGTTTTCGGCAAGAGTATTGTTATTTTTAGCCGATTTCAACAACCAATATAAAGCTTTTTTATAATCGGAAACAAAACTGTTGCTATAATATTCCAGTATTCCAATTTCTTGGGCTACCTGAATATTACTACCATCTGGTCTTTGCCCTGTTCGGTACATCTGGCCTAATATTAATTGTTTGTCTGAATTACCTAAATTAGCACTATCAATCAAACTTTGTAATTCTATACTGTCTTTTTGTTGTTGAATCTTAGCTTCCGATTCACTTATTATCTGATAAACTTCGGTTTGTGCATTTAGCAAATTGGTAATTATTAGTAAGAATATCAATAATATGTTTTTCATTGTATTTGTTGTTTTATATTAATCCTACAACAATACAAAAAAAATTCTGTTTACCCTACTTTATTTAATTTATTTTTAATAATTCTAAAACTACAAATTAATATTTGCATTCTTTATTACTCACTCTTTCTTTCTAAGTCATTCCATTTTTTGATTTATTGACGCTTGAGTTTGTACCTTTGTTAAATTAACGCGACAGGAGTCGCGCACCAGGGGGGGTGTAGCAGGGAGGTTATTCACAACACTTTTTCATCATTTTTTTTGACTCTTCATCGTTTAAGCTGCTCGCTTTTTTAAAATCAATACAAGCTTTTTCTTTTTCTTTAGTTTTCTTATACGCAAGTCCTCTTTTTCTAAGGGCAGCAACAGAGTTTGGAAAACTGTTTAAAACGGTACTAAAATATTCTATTGCTTTTTTGTAATCCTTTTGAATAAAATATTTATTGCCAAGTTTAAAATACGCTTTCCCAAGTTCTTCTTTATTGTAATTTTTATTTATAAATTTAGCTACCTCATTATCTCCTAATTTATAAGATAATAGGATGTCTTCAAATGCATCAATTTTTTGATTGTTATTGTATTTTGATATTGCTCTGTTAAAAATAGCATTTGTATCTTTTTCATTACATTCAATTACATAATTAAAATATGTTATTGCTTTATCATAGTTTTGTTCGCCTATTAACTTAATTAGTTCATTATGGTAATAAGATTTCAGAATATTACAATTGCAATATTTTTTATACAATGATATTGCTTCATTATCATTTTTTTTCTTAAGTAAAGCAAAATCATCACATGCCTTTAAAAACTTATTTTGTTTAAGATATGAAATAGCTCTATTAAATAGAACGCCGTTATCATAACTATCATACTCAACTGCTCTGTTATACATTACAGATGCATTTTTATAATCTCCACACCTTAAAAGATTATCAGCAATATTGTTATACCTTTTATAATAATTAGAGAATTTTGGAGGAGGATTTCTCACAATTATACAATTTGGCAGCATAAATACTGAGTCAGACAATTCTTTATTAATAACACTTATAGCTGTACTTATGCTGGTGTATTTATAAGGTCCTGTTTTTTTAGTAATATGCTTCAAATAATGAGAATTTGTATTTGAATACACAGCTTTATAAAAACTTTGGTTTGGAACACTTTTATCGTGATATGGAAGATCTTTTGAATAGAAGAAAGAATATTCAAATCTACTACCTGAAATAATTGTAATATTCTCACACTCATAATCAAGAACTTTGCACTTTAGTTCACTTTTCACCACATTTATTTCATGAGTTTTATTTAAATAAGCTGTTATTGTATCTGCACATTCATAAATATGATAAGAATAAAGGGAATCTTTAAATTGAAATACAGAATGAATTCTGACTCCATCTATACAAAAATCATATCTATACTTGCCTTCTTTATAATATAATATTGCATCAGTTCCTTTATGTAAAATAAGGTAATGAATATCATATGGAGGACCGGTTATTTCAAATTCATTTTTGTATTTAATTATACCACTAAATTCAGTTGTATCATTTTGTGATAGGCAAAATTGGCTAAAAGTTAATGCAAAAAAGAGTATAATCAACTTTCTCATTTTACAATTATATCTATTAATACTTTGTATTTCTTTTTAGACTTTAAAGATATGGAAATTATTGCATTGTTTAAAATGCTTTCGCATTTTAGTAGTTTGGAAACTACTTTCTATTTGCGGCGGAGTTATGTTATGGAACGCGACAGGAGTCGCGCACCAGCGGGGGTTAAACCCACACGCTGCAAAGCGTGCGGGAGCGGGGGGGGGGGGGAACTATAAAACATCAATTGATAATTTCCATGTTTTATTAATTGTACATATCTTGTTTAAACCTTCATTATACTGCATAATCCCGAACAAAGAAATACCAATAAGCAAACCCAAAGGTTTCGGTTCATCTGAAAATTGTATAGTACTTAATGAATATCCTATAGCATAGCCAGACAAACCAAGCATAATAAAGCTTATTAGTGAAGTACCTTTCTTTCTTTCTCCTATTCTCTTAAAATCTGACAAATTGTATTCAATATCTTTTATTACAACAGTAGTATCAGAGATTTTATTTATTATACCTGTCTTTATAAATGTTCTATCAACAAAAGCAACTCTTGAACCTTCTTTAATTATTATCTCTTTGTTATTTCTTGTATTGGTAAGTTTAAGTACATACTGACCATAAGAGATAAATGAACATAAGCTTATAAAAAGAATTAATATTAAATTTCTCATACTTTCATTTTTTAACTTTAGGCACTTCTTTTTCTCTCCCATAAAAATACAGCCTTTTTATTGAATTGCCAAAAAGCGGGGGCTTTTTAACCACCAGAAAGGATTCTGGCCGCAGCGGGGGATTCGAATGTTGCCATTATTCTATATGTTTTGGATAAATTATATACTATTTGTCATAAATAAATTATTTAAGTTCCAAATTTTTGAATATGGACTTGAAAGTATCAACGGTGTCCTCGCTTAATAAAACTTTAATATCTTTTACTTTAGATGAATCTGAATGAAGTAATCCAAACATATTCGAAAATTCATGTTTAGTTATTCTTGTAGTTTTTTCTTTGTTGAAAGCCAGTTTATACAACTTCTTTCTTTCATCGGTTGTAAAAAGACTTTCAATCTTTTTCTTCTTTACAGGTAGCACCTGAATAATTTCTTCTGACAATTTGAATTCATCAATGTATTTTTTTTGGGATTCGATACCTGCATCATCAGAATCTAAAATAACTTTGAATGTAGCTCCCCAACCTATGTTTAATGATATTAAAGGTGATAGTGAAAATGCAGATGTGCCGGGATAAATAATATAATCTCGATTCTTTTTGAATAAGGCATTATACATTACGTCCAACACATGTCTGTCTGACGGACCTTCAGTAATGATTGCTTTTGACCAGGGAATTGAAAAATCATTGGGAACTATTTCAAGATGATTTAACAAAGGTTGGTAATAAGTTGTTTTTGGGTTGTCAATTTTAATATAGTCACTCCATCTAGGACATGAGATTACACCTTCTTCTCTTCTGACAATATAAGTGTTCTTAATATTAGCTGTAGAAATCAAGTATTGACTGTGAGTACTATAAATAACTGTAGCATCTTCTTCTTCAACTAATTTAGTAAAATCCTTTATCATATTAGTTTGGGCTGTTGAATGAAGATTAGAAGCCGGTTCGTCAATTAGGAAAATAGATTTGCCATAATCGTGTCTTAATTTCTTTCTTCTAAATTCTGTTCTCATTAAAAAAGACAAATACCATAGTGCTCCTTTACTCCTCTCATCAATCGAATAGTTCGTTCCATCTTTATCTATAATTTTTATTTCAAAATATTTCTTACCATGGTTATATTTTAAGAGAGTTTCATCTATGTCCTGTACCCCAGACAAATCTTTCCATTTATCTGTAAATATTCTATTCAGTTCTTGATTGACCTTTCTTAATTCAGAGTTTGCATCATCCTCTCTTAAATTACTTTTAAAATAGTATTTTCTAAATTTATCTATACTATAATTCTTATTCGTTGTATAAAATAAACCATTAATGATATCATACCAATCACTGTTAAACGCTTCACTCGTTTTGTTAATGTGAATCCGTTCAGGTATTCTGTCTTTAAAATCTTCAAAATAAATAATAAAGGAACATTTATTAACAATTCTCTTAGCAATTCTAATAGATTGAGCTTTTTTTACAAAAGGGTGATCTGATATGAAATCATAAAAATTGGATGTAGGATTACCATCTTTAAAAGAAAATATCCTTGAAATAGATAGCATCTTTTCTTTATTAACATCAATTAAGAATGCATCAAACAAGGCTAATAAATCATCTGAGAATCCTTTTGTCTCTTGTTTAAAATCATCGAGTTTAAGACTGTTATCGATTTGAATTTTGGCAGTAATAATCGCAGAAGTATTAGATTGGGTTTCCGATTTTTTTCTAATGGATTTATAAAATTGAGCTTTATTTACTTCTGATGGATCATTGATATGATCGAAAGTTTCAATAGCTTTTAGTATGGTGGTTTTGCCTGACTCATTTAAACCTAAAAGCAATACCAAATCATTTTTTTCAAAGCTTATTGAAATATCATCAAGCCCTTTAAAATTTTGAATTCTAAATTCTTTGTAAATCATAATATATTTTATTTTATTTATCTTCAAAAATACTTCCCTTCATATATAAGAGGGCAAAAAGCCGAAAAAGTAATCATGTTTTCAGAATTATTTTTCAACTCAGCCTGCAATGTACAGAAAATAAGCGAAAAAAAAAGATATATTGACAATTTTTAAATCTGTTCTATAACTTTTTTTCTATTATCGGCAGATTGCCGCGCTTCACTCGCAATGACGTTAAAATGAAGTTTGCCATTTTGTCACCAAAAACAGTTAGAAGCCTAATAAACAAGCATATTGCATGGGCTGTAATTTATATTATTGCCATTATACTCAAATCAGTTTGCGTAATACTTACATCAGTTTGCGTAATACCGAAGTCAGTTGCAACAAAACCGGAGTCTAATGGCGTATTACCGGAGTCAGTTGCAATAAAACCGAAGTCTAATGGCGTATTACCGGAGTCAGTTGCCGTAAAACCGAAGTCTGTTGCCATAAAACCGAGCTGTGGCATGACACTACGGCAGTCTGGCACCCCCTTAGGTTCATCTAATGGCTTGTTACCGTCATCAGTTTGCCCCTTATTGTAATCAGTTTGCTTATAAGGGGCATCAGTTTGCTTGTTAAGGGAATCTATTGGCTTATAAGGGGAATCAGTTTGCTTATAAGAGGAATCTGTTTGCTTGTTACGGGCATGGAGAGGCGTATATACAGGCTGTATTGCTTAATTTATGGAATGTGTTTGTATTTTGGAGGGGTTTATTCCTTTACTTTGGGCTAAAGCCAATTTAATTTTTGCTTAAACCCCGACCTAAAGGTTTCCGAGAAATCGGAACAGGCTGGGGCAACTGATTCACGATAGCTGTTGGAATATGGCTCGCTGTTTTGTCGGGCTATCGTTCTTTTGCCTTGTTGTATGCACTAATATAAGCACGGCTTACACGAGCTAAAGCTTTAATTACAGTTAAATAAAATCAATTTAACTCAATTTTATAAACTGAAACCTTTGCAAAGGTTTCGTGCCATATATTTGTTGTATCTACAATATTTTTGCTTTGTCCAAATGAGAATAAACAAGAACTAATTAACAAATATATACAAAAGAGTTTTTTTTGTTTATGTTCATGTTTTTATGTCAGCTATTATTGAGATAAAACTAATTTTATTGTTTTTGTAAAATTGTTATTTGATATTCTTATAAAATATAATCCCGGTAAATTATCTTTAAGGTCAAGTTGTTTTATTCCGTTATTATTATCAATTTTTGTTTCAATAATTATTTTTCCAATAACATTATATAAAACAATTTCTGCTTCTTTGCTTAATCCTAAATCGTATTTTACATTAATTATTCCGGTTGTTGGATTTGGATAAACACTAATATTAAACTCCTCTTTTGTATCTGCAATCAGAGTTGAATAATCAACAATAAATGATTCTATATATTCACAAGCAAGATTGTCGGTTACAGTTACCCAATAAGTCCCGGGCATAAGATTAAATAGATCTTCACTTGTGTCGCCTGTATCCCAATTGTATGTGTAAATGCCACTACCGGTTACTGTAAGGTTAATACTACCATCAGGACAAATACTGCAAGTTGCATCAATAATACTTGAACTAACTGTAAAACTGCCAAGGAAATTTACAATATAAGAATCGGTATAAGTGTAAGCGGTTACATTATCTGTAATAGTTACATCATAAGTCCCAAATAACAAATTGTAAATATTCTGCGTAGTAGCACCATTGCTCCAAATATAGCTGTAGTCTCCTGTGCCACCACTAACAACCAACTCAATAGAGCCAACAGATGCACTACAGGTATCTTCTGCAATTGTAGCTGTTGCTGATAATTGATTTGAAGGATATCCTATAGTATATGTTTCTACCGTTTCGCAAGCTCCTATGTCGGATATTGTAACAGTATAAGTTCCCGGCAACATTGCGGTAAGGTCTTCTGTACTTGCTCCATTGTTCCAGGCAAAAGTATATCCCGAGCTTCCTGCAAGAGTAAGGTCAATACCTCCATCACTACAAGTACCACAAGTTGCATCAGTAACACTTGAGCTAAGCGTAAAACTTCCAATATTAGTTATAGTATATGATGCAGTGATTGTATAACTTGTAATATTATCCGTAACTGTAACATCATATGTTCCGCCTGTAAGACTATAGATATTCTGACTGGTTGCTCCATTGCTCCATATATAAGAATAATCGCCGGAACCACCACTTACAATAATCTCAATAAAGCCGAGAGCATTATTGCAAGAATCGTTTCCTACAGTTTCTGTTACAGAAAGCAAGTTTGCAGGATATCCAATAGTGTAGGTTTCTACACTTTCGCAACCAAAACCATCGGATATTGTAACAGTATATGTTCCAGGCAACAGATTTGTAAGGTCTTCGGTTGTTGCACCATTATCCCAGGCAAAAGTATAACCTGAGCTTCCAGTTACTGTAATATCAATTGTACCATCGCCACATGTTCCACAAGAAGCATCAGAAACACTTGAGCTAACTGTAAAGTTACCAAGATTGTTTATTGTATAAGATTCAATTAATGTATAGCTTGTAATATTGTCAGTGATAGTTACATCATAAGTTCCGGCAGTTAGATTAATAATAGTAGAAGTTGTTTCGGTTGTACTCCATAAATAAGAGTAGTCTCCTGTTCCACCGCTAACTATAAGCTGAATATATCCCTGTGCAGTATTACAAGTGTCATCAACTACAGTAGACGATACAGTAAGCTGATATTGAGGATAAGCTACTACATAAGTTTCTATTATTTCGCATCCATTAACATCGCTAATAGTTACAATATAGCTTCCCGGTAATAATCCTGAAATATCTTCAGTTGTTTCAGCATTACTCCAAATGAATGTATATCCTGAACTACCTGTTAGTGTAAGATCAATACCACCATCGTTACATGTTCCGCATGAAGAATTGTTAATCATTTCACTTACTGTGTAGCTTCCAATGTTGTTTACATAATATGATTCTACTAAGGTATAAGTAGTAATATTATCAGTAATAGTTACATCATAAGTTCCCATAGCAAGGTTGTAAATATCCTGAGTTGTTTCAGCATTACTCCAGATGAACGAATAATTACCTGAACCTCCACTAACCAGTAATTCGATATATCCCTGTGACAGGTTACAAGAATCATCAACTATAGTAGCTGTAGCAAATAAAGAATTAGGCTGATAGCCGATTATATAAGTTTCTACAATTTCACAATTGGCAACATCAGTAATAGTTACAGTGTAACTACCAGGTAATAAGCCTGAAATATCTTCTGTAGTTGCAGCATTATCCCAAATAAAGGTATATCCAGTGCTACCAACAAGTATAAGGTTAATTGCACCATCGTTGCATGTTGGACACATTGCACTTGTCAATAAAGCGCTAACTGTATATCCTCCAATATTGTTGATAGTATAAGTTTCAAGCTGTATATAAGCAGATATGTTATCTGTAATTGTTACTGTATATGTTCCTGCCGATAAACTATAAATATCTGCCGTTGTTGCTCCTATACTCCAGTTGTATGAATAATCACCAGAACCACCTGTAATAATAAGTTCAATAAATCCTTGAGAATTGTTGCAAGAATCATTTTCTAATGTTGCAGTAACTACAAATATACTTGCAGGATAAGTTATCTCATAAGTCTCAACAGTTTCGCAATTACCAATATCGGTAATAGTAACTGTATACATTCCTGGCAATAAATCAGTAATGTCTTCTGATGTTGCACCGTTACTCCAATTGAAAGTATATCCACTACTTCCAGAAACGGTGAGATTTATTGCACCATCACTACAAGTCTGACAAGATGCATTAGTAATAGATGAACTAAGAGTATAGCTTCCAATATTTATTATTGAATAAGATTCAGTTATAGTAAAAGAAGTAATATTGTCGGTAACAGTTACATTATAAGTTCCGGCATTTATATCATAAATATTCTGTGTTGTATCACTATTGCTCCATAAATAAGAATAGTCGCCGGAACCGTCGCTAACCATTATTTCAATAAAACCTATTGAAGTATTGCATGAATCATTACCAGTAATAGAAGAAATAGAAAGTTGATTTGAAAGATAGCCAACAGTATATGTTTCTACACTTTCACAAGCCCAATCATCATTTATAGTTACAGTATAAGTTCCCGGTAATAATCCTGAAACATCTTCAGTAGTAGCACCATTATCCCAAATAAAATAGTAATTAGGACTACTACCATTAATGGTAAGATCAATTTCGCCATCATTACAAGTCTGACATCCACTGCTTGTTATTGCATTAGTTACTGTAAAATAGCCGACACTTTCCACAATGTAAGAATCGGTGTAAACACAAGTAGTAGTTAAATCTGTAACTGTAACACTATAATTACCGGCAGTAATATTAAATAATGAATCAACTGTTGCACCTGTATCCCATAATATATCATAGTTTCCCGAACCTCCTATTATCGATAAACTTATGTATGCTTGCCCTTCATTACAGAAATCATTTGCGACAACAGAAGAAATATATAATGTACCTGTATTATTAATAACTTCTTCGTTTACAAAAACAGTACAATTATCATCGCTAATAGTACATGAATATTGGCCTGCAGCTAAACCACTAATGTCTTCTGTAGTAGCTCCGGTATTCCATAAATAACTAACTGTTCCGGTAGTCCCTGATGTACTAATATCAATACTACCACTTCCATCTCCACAAGATTCGTCAAGAGTAATAGCTGATGCGGTGAAAGTTGCATTGTTAATAATATCTACTGTAATCATATCATGACAACCGAAGTCATCGGATATGTTGCAAGTATATGTGCCGGCATTAACTCCAATTAAGTTAGCATTATAAGTGCCGTTACTCCAACTATAAGTATAAGTGCCGGTTCCGGGAACAACACTTATATATGCAGCACCATCACCATTGCCACAATTTTCATCAACTATGTTATCAACAAGTACTGAGAATGTAACATCATTGCCAACCGTAACCATAGAATCGATACGACAACCAAAATCTACAATAGAAATGATATAAGTGTCTTCATTTAAGTTTGAAAATTGAGTTAAAGGCGATCCACTGGCAACACCATCAATCTCGTAAGAATAACCGGTAGCCCATGGCTGGAAATCGATTACACCTATTCCCTGACCACAATTATCATTTGTAATTGTAATACTGTTGTATCCAAGATTGTTATTTACATCATTAATTATAGTGTATTGAGAGTAAATATTACAACCTGTACTATCTGTGATAGTTACATCATAATTACCTCCCAGAATATCAATCAGGTCTTCAGTACTTGCACCATTATTCCATGTAAATGTATAAGGGGTAACTCCTCCATTAATAATCTGATCTATGTTACCTGTTCCACTATTGCAATAATCGTTGCCAGTAGTATAGCTTTGTAATAATAGCCCATTTGTAACATTAATGATTTGTTCAGTAATGGTAAGCATACAACCAGTGTTATCGGTAATTGAACAAGTATAAGTTCCTTCTGAAAGATTACTAAGGTCTTCTGTAGTAGCACCGTTGCTCCATATAATTGTGTAAGGTAAAGAACCTCCTGTTACAGTAAGGTCAATATCTCCTAGTCCATCTCCGCAGTTCTCATCAACTACTACTGAATTATTTATAATAAATCCACCTGTTTCATTAAGAACATTTGCACTTTCTATTACCTGACAACCTTCAACATCTACAATTGTAACAGTATATGTACCTTCTCCTAGGTATTCTATGTCTTCCTCTGTTGAACCATTACTCCAAGTTATGACAACCGGTTCTGTTCCTCCCGAATATGTAATATCTATTTCTCCTGAACTGTCACCACAGTTTTCATCAGTTATTATTATATCATCAACAGACATGTAACCAGGATGATTAATAATAGTTATTGAAGTAGCTGTTGTACATCCCATACCATCAGTTACGGTAACAAAGTATGTACCTCCTGTCAGATTTGCAATATCTTCAGTAGTCTGACCACTACTCCAATCAAATGTGTAAGGTATTGATCCTCCAGAAATTGTTATATCAACGGTACCTAAATTATTACCACAAAATTCATTTGTTGTAAGAATATTCGAAATATTAAGGTTTCCTCCAATATTATTAACTACACCATTATAGCTTGTGCTACATCCAGCAGCATCTGTAATTACACAAGTATAATTACCTGCGTCTACACCAACTATATCTTCAGTAGAATCACCTGTATTCCAACTAAAAGTGTAAGGTAAAGTTCCACCAGATAAAGTAATGTCAATTTCACCATTAAAATCATTACATGTTTCATCAGTTACCAGCGCATTGTCAATTGAAAGACTACCTGAATTATTTCCAACTATTTCACTATATGTTAATTCGCAATTATTAGCATCAGTTGTAGTACAAGAATAAACACCAGCGCTTAAACCTGAAATATCTTGAGTTACTGCACTAGTACTCCAGTTGTAGAAAATAGGATTTGTACCACCAGCCAATATTACATCAAGTGAACCTGTACCATCACCACATGATTCATTATTTACATTTATATCAACAAGTGTGAACGATCCTGGATTATTATTAACTTCAAGATTTGAAGAAGTAATCTGACAACCATTATTATCAGTAATTGTTATAACATAAGTTCCATCTGACAGATTTGTAAGATCTTCACTACTTGGTCCTGAACTCCAGGCAAAGGTATATGGAAGAGCACCACCTGATACTGTAATATCAATTTCACCAGACCCATTATTACATAATTCATCAATTATTTGATATGAATCTAATGATAATGAGCCAGCATTATTGTTCACAACAGCATCACCAATTATAGAACAATTGTTTACATCAGTAATAGTATAAGAAAATGTTCCAGCTGAGAGGCTATTAATATCTTCAGTTGTAGCTGTGTTGCTCCATGCAAAAGTAATTGGAGTTGTACCACCAGAAATAGTCAAATCAACTAAACCTGTACCATCTCCACAATTTTCGTCAGTGATTAATACATTATCAAGAGATAATGACCCCGAAGAATTATTAACTGTATAAGGTCCTGCAATTACATTACAACCTAGGTTATCGGTAACTGTACATTGATAAGTGCCTGCTGAAAGATCTGTTATGTCTTCGCTTGTTTCGCTATTACTCCAGTTATATGTTATAGGGGTTTCTAAACCTGTTACCATAATATCTATTGCTCCAAGCGCATTTCCACAAACCTCATTTGTTAACGAATAGTTGTCGACACTTAACGAACCAGATTGATTTGTAATATTTGCATTTGCAGTTGTTGAACAACCAACATTATCTGTAATCGTACATGTATATACTCCAGCAATAATGCTTGAAATATCTTCTGTAGTTTCACCTGAACTCCATAAATAAGTAATTGGTGCAGTACCTCCAGATATAACCAAGTCTATAGAACCGTCACTATTACCACAATTCTCATCAGCAGTAATAGTATTAGAAAGTGATAATGTTCCAGGGTCGTTACTTACAGTTGAATTTAAAGTAATTTCACAACCTACATTATCAGTTATAGTACAAGAATAACTACCAGCATTTACATTTATCAAATCTTCAGATGTTGAACCATTATTCCAATTGAATGAGTATGGAAGGGTTCCGCCTGAGATGTCTATATTCACGGCACCAAGACCATTTCCACAAATTTCATCTGTAGAGCTAACACCATTTTGTTGTAAAGTTCCTGCTTCATTAATTAGGTTAAGATTTCCAGTATTTACGCTACAACCATTATTATCTGTTATTGTACCAGAAAACAAACCTTCCGACAAATTATATATATTTTGAGTAGTTGCTGCATTTGACCATAAGAAAGTATAAGGAGTTGCACCACCAGAAACAAGAATAACAATTTCTCCAAGATTGTTATCGCAAATTTCATTATCTACATCAATAAAGTCGAGAGATAATGTTCCAGCTTCGTTGTTTACAGTATAAATTGGTGTTGTCATTACACATCCATCATCATCAGTTATGTCACAATAGTAATCGCCTGCACTGAGACCCATAATATCTTCTGTTGTAGCTCCATTTGACCAATTAAAAGTATAAGGAGTATTTCCGCCACTAACAATAATATCAATTGATCCTTGTCCATTTCCACATATTTCATTTGCAGCATTTCCATAATCCAGAGATAATGTGCCAACTTCATTATAGACAGTTGTACCATTGAAAACCGAGCAATTATTAGCATCAATAATTGTTACATTATAAGTTCCTGCTGAAATATTTACTAGATCTTCTGTAGAGGCACCATTACTCCATATGAAAGTATATGGTTGTGCTCCACCACTAACAGTAAGATTTACACCACCAAAGCCATTACCACATGTTTCATTTGATGCTATAATACTATTGATAGCAAGTGTACCTGTTTGGTTATTGACAACAAAATCTTCTATATGTTCGCAATTTTCAGCATCAAGAATTGTAACAGTATAAGTTCCTGTAACTAAGTTATATTGATCTTCAGAGCTTGATCCATTTGACCAATTGACAGTATAAGGTGTAAATGTTGTAGATATTGTTATATCAATTAGTCCATCTCCATTTCCACAAGTTTCATTAGAAAGTAAAAAACTAGATATTTCAAGGTCGCAATTAGGCACACAATTACCCACGTAATTAATAATTGTAAATGTATCAATAGCAAGACAGATGTTTCCATCAGTAACACTTACACTATATTCTCCTTGCGATAAATCAGTAATATCTTCTGTTGTAGCTCCTGTAGACCATACAAACGTATAGCCGGGATTACCTCCTGATATAGCTATATCGATTATACCTTCACCATCACCACAATTCTCATCTGTAATGGCTGCTACAATATCAATTGGAATTGCATCACCAACGGTATAGCTTTCTATACCTATACAGCCATTACCATCGGTTACAGAAACTGTGTAGTTGCCAGGAGCTAAATTTATAATATCTTCTGTTGTTTCAGCATTACTCCAGACAAAAGTAAAAGGTGCTGTACCAGATGGTGTAAGGTCAATACTACCATCATTTGCACCAATACAAGTAGAGTTAGCAATTAAATCGGTAATTGTAACTGCTCCAAAATTCGGAACATTATATGTAGTATCATTTTCACATCCATTATTATCGGTTACAGTAACTGTATATGAACCTGCACCTATACCACTAATGTCTTCTGTTGTTGGTCCTGTGCTCCAGTTAAAAGTAAATGGAGAATAATCACCACTTGGAGTTATGTCAATTGCTCCATCATTCGCACCACATGCAGCACTTGTAACTCCACCGGAAATGATTATATCATTTGGTTCTGTTAGTGTAATTGTAGAATCAGGTAAATCGGAAGTTAAACTAATATTCCAATTAAAAATATATCCATTGTCAAGATTATAATTATCTGTAACATGCAATGTCCATGTTCCGTTTAATTCTGTCCCAATAAATCCAGCAAGACTTTGCACAGGTGTATATGCTCCAGATGGAAGATAATAATCAGAAAGGGTATTTCCCCAAGTTGAAACATAAGTATACCATGGTACATTATGATTTTGAATTTCATCACCCATAGTCAAAAAGGTAGGTGTATTTGTCCAGCAATACTCATATCCTAGACCTGGAGTAATATTAGAAGAGTTCCAGCTATCAACAGGTCCAGAAGCTACTGGTTCACCCATATTACATTTATTCCAATCGCCACCTGTTGGTCCAACATTTTTTAACATTACTTGTGACCCATTTGGGGCTTCTAGAACAATTGTAAGGTCATTTGCATAAGAATGTTCCATATTAGCACAAATACTGTTAATCTGTGTTTCTGAAGTTAATGTTTGTCCTGCATTAAAACCTGAAATAATAATATCGCTATCATATGACACACCAGTACCATCCGGAAGAAATGTTTGACCTGCGTCAAAATCTCCTCCCACAACTAATGCTTCAGCATAACACCCATAATTATCACTTATTTCTACAAGATATGTTTCGGCATCAAGTCCTGTGATTGGTAATGCAGAAGATGGATAATCTGTTGCAATCCCTGTAGATGTATCGGTTAATGTTATAGTGTATGGAGCAGTTCCTCCAGTTATAGCAATATCAAGTTCGCCAGAGCCATCACCGGCACATAGTAAATTTGTACCTGTTAAGCCAAATTCAATTGGAGTATTATCATCGATAAAAAGTAATATAGTATCAACTTCACCACAGACAGTTGGATAATAATAAAGTTGCACACTTTCTTGTCCTTCGTTTACTCCATCAGCATAAGAATCAATTATTATAGTTGCAGAAGTTTGCCCCGGAGGTATTACTATTAATGAATCAATATATGCATAATCAACCCCATTTGTTGCACTACCACCAATACCTAAAGCAATTATTGTAGGGTCAATCATTGCACTATCTAAATTGAAAGTAAAACTAGCTTGAATACATCCTTCAAGAGCAATATCATTTGCACTATATGTGTATGCTGTGGCAGATACATTTGCCTGAACCAGTGAGTTTTCTTCTAATAATACACCTGAATCGTAGGCATGGTCGCTTCCATCGGCAATCATTAATTTTAAAGTGTATGTTTCACATGGTATCAAACCTTCTTTTTTAGCTGTCATTAATGTTGTAAAACCATCAAATTCAATATTTGTTCCACCAGCAGTATTGTCCACATAGAATTGCCAAAAAGAACCGTTGTTTATTGTATTTATTGTAACAGGTGTAGTTGTTCCGGGAACTACCGCAATATTTTCTTCGCCTGTAATTCCTGGTCCGCTAATATAAAAAGCAAAGACATCGTTAAAACCTGTACCAACATATTCGTTATATTCTTCAGAAAGAAAAATATATTTGAATTCTATCATGTCGGTTTGCACTTCAAAATCAAATTGAAATACAACAGCATCATAAGTATTATATCCGGCTAAATTATCAAGTAATGTATTTCCAGGATTATTCATGTTGCTTGATGTGCTACCACTACTGTTGGGACCAACAGCATCATTAATATCTCCGGTGGAGAGTATTACTCCCGAGCTTACATTTAGACCTGTTCCTGTAAATTGAAAAGATCCATATTGTTCAGCATCACCTATCATTGACGCATTAGTAACCGTTATATTATTGCCTGCTAAAATTTCTGCAAGATTTTGGGCTGTGTAACCTGTGTTTACAGTTAATTGGGCATTTGAATTTGCAAATATCAGTGTAATGGCTGCTAAAAAAAGGATAAATTTTTTCATATATCAGAGTGTTTTAGAATAAATTAATTTTGTTTATTGGATTACTATCTTTTTTATGCTTATTGTATGCTCATTGTTAATTTTCAAATAATAAATCCCGCTTGACAACTTGCTCACATCAAATTCCTTATAAATATTGCTTTTATTTGAATAATTTTGGTTCAAAAGAATTTGACCATGAACATTAATCAAATCTATTTGATAATTATTATCACTACCTGATAAAATTTTCAATACAAATTTATTATCTGCAGGGTTTGGAAAAATTGATACCTCATAATTTTTCACGTTTACATTGTTAATTTCAGTAGCAACAGAAACATTAATAGTCCAATTCTGATTTGTAATTGTATCTTCAGCTAATACATTATATATAACAGGCAATGTGAAATCATTAGCAGTAACTCCACTAAATTGAGGAACTGCTGTTATTGTTGAAGTAGCTCCTGTCGATAAAGTAAAAGTAGCTACCAAATTTGAAACATTGGTTCCGAAAGCTACTTCAACATCTACAGTATGCAATACATAATCAATAGTAGCAGGACCTGTTTGTTCAACAAAACTATATGCAATAATATCAGTTGAATCATTAAATATTTCAAAAAAGTCAACCACTAAGTTGGTTTGAGAATAATTATCTACATCAACTGCAAGGTTTGTAGTAAATGATGTGTCTAAAAATGTAATTTCCATGTTATTAACATCATCAGCATCATTATGTGAAACAGCATTGCCCGATAATTGAACTGTTGCATTTATTGTATCTATAACATTAATTTCAACTGTTAAGCCAAGAGGAACATTTGCCACAGTATAATGTGTTGATTCTGTCATTAAACCTGGTAAAACTGCAAAAGTTTCGCTTGTTAAAACAATGTTAATTACAGTTAAAATGCTTCCATCATCTGCCACATCTTCATTAAATATAGTAGCATCCCAGGTTAAAGTAGGTGGAGGTAAATCGAAGAAATCTACAATTAATCCTAAATTAGAATTACCTGTTACAAATATTGCATCCCATGTTGCATAGGCATTGTCGAGGAATGTAATTTCCATGTTGCTAATATCATCCACATCTAAGTGAGAATCTGCATTTCCTGTGAGTTCAATATTGGCAGTTGTATCTGAAGTTGTTGTAATCACAACGCTTAATCCAACCGGAACATTTGCAACAGTATAATCTGTATTCTCAACTGAAACACCAATTGTAGCAAAATCATTATTGTTAAGTTCAATATCAATAATAGTTTGTATGCTTCCATCGTTTACTAATGCTTCAACAAAAGTATTGTTATTCCAAACCAATTCCGGTACAGCATTATTTGCTGCTCCCGGTGTTGGCATAGCAGCATTATATGTGAATGTGTTTCTTTGTCCTCCTGAGCCATTAGGTAGTCTTGAGCAAGAATGATTATTTTTGTTACCCAAATTGTCTTCGTTTATTTGAGGTTGCCCACCATTTAATAATGCAAGTAGTTGAATATCTGTAGCATCATTAGTTTCGTAAACTAAGGCGTCTTCGAGATTTGTAAGAGTAATCAGAGTTCCTATTGGAAATGTTGTAGCATCATCTTCATAAAGAGCAACAGCATCAGCACCGTTTTGCAAAAATCCATCAGCAAATACAAGTCCTACGTTCAGAACAGCTGCATTACCAAGTACAAAATATCCATTTACATCAGTGGAATATCCATCAAGGTCAAATGCTTGATAACATTGATCCGAACTTCCGTTATATAATACAACAACAAATGCATCAAGCGGATAATTTCCTATGCCTCCATCATAAATTTCAATAAATTCACTTGTATCTGTTGCCTGATCACAATCAACTTCATTAATTATCATATCAACTGGTGGAAGTATTTGTTCGAAAACTAATTCGATATATTCAAGTGTGCCAACATCTCCATTCCATTGATCACAAAGTTGAATTGTCCAATATCCATTAGGATTACTATCATCATTAAAATCATTAAAATCACCTTCAGGAATAAATGATCCGACAAACGGAGCAGTTCCTGCTGTAATGTCACCATCAACACCTGCCATATTAAAGTTTGTATATTGAGTACATGTTCCATCTATAATTCCGTAATCAGGATCTCCCCATCCACCATTATTCATTGAAATATCAATAACAACACCATTTGGTGATTCTAAAGTAAAACTCAAATCCATATCTGATGGATGCTCAATAATAATATTCACATCGGATAAGAATATATCTGTTCCCAACTGTGTTCCGGGAACAATTACCTCAATAGGTTGGCTAATACAATCATTGTCGGGTATTGTAATTCCAACTTCACAAGGTGAAGGATTTGACAATGGTGTCGTTAGAGTAGTAAATGTGAATGGTCCAACCCAATTGCTTGTATCACCACCACCACAATCTGACATTAAATAAAATTCATAATCGGTTAATCCTGTTAATCCTATCAAGGTGTATGGATTTGATGTAATGCCTGTTAACAATGTGCCACTGCCCAGTACAAATCCTGCAGAACCATATTCAATGTCCCATGTTGTAGCACTTCCGGTTTCTGTCCAGGCAAGGTCAGCAGAAATATCTGTAATATTAGTTGCTGATAATGATGTGGGTGAAGGGCAAGTAGGCATTTCATCAAAACTAACATCATCAATTGCCATATCACTTAAATAATCGGTTCCTGTAATACCCCTGAAGCGAGCCTGAACAGGACTGGTATAAGTTGAAAGGTCTAAAGAAACTTCAATCCAAACATCTCCTTGATCTCCCGATAATATTAAAGCATCGTTATGCCAAGTTCCGTCATTAATATCTATATGTAAGTCTCCCATTGTAGCACCATTCATATTGTACCAAAAGATTAAGCCGGGTACAGTTAGTGTTGATACATTTACCCATGGGGTGAGCATATCAGCTTGTTTGTTCGGGCTATTTGGATTACTGGCTTCAGTAAAAGCAAAATATCCTGTGCCGGTAGTATGATCAACTGATGGTCCTGTACCAGCAGTGGCTGTTGTAGTGCTAAATTCCCAATCAAAATCATCTCCTGTATCGTTAATCCAACATAATGGTATAGCTCCACCATTTTCAAAATCTTCAAAATATGGTGCAGTATAAGTATTGCATGCGGTAGTAAAAGTAAATGGCCCTATCCATGAACTATAATCACCACCACCACAATCACTTTGCACATAATAATCGTATGTTACAGATGGCATTAGCCCTGATAATAAATATGGATTTGATGTTACTCCGTTTATAGTAACTCCACCTCCAAGAGGAAAACCTTGTAATCCATACTCAATATTCCATATCGTTGCACTTCCAACTTCTGTCCATGATAAATCTGCAGAATTTGCAGCAATACTTAACACGTCAAGATTTATTGGAGCAGGACAAGTTGGTGCTTCAATAAAGCTAACATCATCAATAGCCATATCACTACTGTAATCTGTTCCTGTAATTCCACGGAATCTTACCTGTACAGGGCTAGAATATGTAGATAAAATAATATTAGATTCAGTCCATATATCTCCATTATTTCCCGATAAAACTAAGACATCATTTTGCCAAGTACCATCATTAATATCTATA
>CAYTAU010000045.1:0-35130 GCA_964435855.1 uncultured Bacteroidales bacterium
AATCAGTTGCCCCAGCCTGTTCCGATTTCTCGGAAACCTTTAGGTCGGGGTTTGAAATGCAAAAATTAAATGGGGTTTAGCCCAAAAAGAATAAACTCCATTTTTTGTAATTCAAAAATGTTTATCCTCCTCCCCAAAGCCCCCGAAAAGCAATTCCAAGCCGTGTATAAGCAGATAAAAGCCATGTATAAGCAAACAAATTGCTGCGAAAAGCAAATGATGTTCTCCCAAGAGCAAATAAACTAATGCGAAACGCAAACAGATTACTCCGAAGAGCAAACGGACTCCATGTATAGACCAATAGAAGCCATGTACAAGCAAACAGATTCCATGTACAGGCAAACAGATTCCATGCACAAGCAAACAGATTCCATGCACAAGCAAACGGACTACGTGCATAAGCAAACGGACAACGTGTACAGGCAAACGGATTAGAGCGGAAAGCATCCAGACTGCCTGTATGTCATGCCAGAGCTCGTGTATACGGCAACAGAGCTCGTGTATGTGGCAACAGATACCGTGTATGCGGCAACAGATACCGTGTATGCGGCAACAGATGCCGTGTATACAGTAACAGAAGCCGTGTATACGGCAACGGGAGCCATGTATATGCAAACGGTATTCGTGTTTATAGTAACAATATAGCCTGTAAGCTATGTAATTTTATTGTTTATTAGGTGGTTAGCTGTTTTTGGCGACAAAGTGGCAAACTTTATTCTAACGTCATTGCGAGTGGAGCGTGGCCTGCCTGTCCGGTAGGCAGGCAATCTGCCTCTTTTTGAGCAGAGTCGAAATGGAGTCGAAGGGAAGTCAAAATGTTGTAGGATAATCAAAACAAGCAAATATATCAATATTCTTTTTCTTCTCACTTATTTTCTGTACATTGCACTCGCAGTAAAAAAATGATTTTAAAAAATAAAACAAATAATGGCAAAAAAGAAAGCAACAACAACCAAAAAAAGCAGTAGTAAGAAAAAGGCACCTGCAAAGAAAAGTGTAAGTAAAACAACTTCACCAAAGAAGAAATCTACAATTACTACATATCGTAAAGCTTATAAATCAGCTTTTAAAAAATCAACCGCAAAGAAATCAAGTTCATCAAAAAGTAAAAAGAAATGAGCAATAAATTATATATTGATTCATGTATCCTTGTTTCATATTTTGATGAAAATGACACAGGGACACAACATAAAGAAACTATAGCTTTTCTTGATAAATGTGAAAAGGACTTATCATTTGAACTGTGTCTTTCATCATGGACACTTACAGAATCTATGAAGGTATTATTGGTCAGTAAGAATTTTATAAAAAGTGATGTATTAGCTTTGTTCGAGGAACTTTTAAGAAAAAAAAGGCTAGGAAATGTTAAGATAACAATATTACCAGACCCTAAAAAACCTAAATATGATCTTGATGAATTCTTTTATGATGTCCAAAAGAAAATTTTACGCTATAGAATTGGCGTTGGTGATTTAATGCATCTTGTAATAATGGATTTACATGATATTAAAACAATAATAACTTTTAATGATAAAGATTTTAAGAAATTTAAAGAAACTAGAGTTATTCAACCTAAGAACATTGGTAAAAATAAATTTTAATAAGATAATTAATGGATAAAGAAAAAATAAAAGCATTTATAAAATATGCCAAAATTTTAGTTGGTGACGAAAAAGGTGAAGCACAAGTGTTTTGCGATAGATTATTTCAAGCATTTGAACATGATGGCTATAAAGAAGCTGGTGCAACCTTAGAACATAGAGTTAAGACCAAGAAAAGTACCACTTTTGCAGATTTGCTTTGGGGAGATAGAGTACTTATTGAAATGAAGAAAAGAGGTGAAAAACTAGAAAAACATTTGACTCAATTAAAAAATTATTGGTGGGGATTGAGACCTAAACCACCTAAATATTCAATCCTATGTAATTTTGATGAATTTTACATATATGATTTTTTAATACAGGACGAACCATTAGATAAAATAAAATTAGAAAATCTTGAAAATAGAATTACTGCTTTAAACTTCCTATATCCTAAACCAAAGAAACCAATTTTTGAAAATAACATTGAAGAGGTTACAAGAGAAACAGCATATAAAGTAGCAAAAGTATTTAATAGCTTAATTCAAAGAAAAGAGGATAGAGCATATGCGCAAAAATTTATACTTCAAAGTGTATTTGCAATGTTTGCTGAGGATTACTTGTTGCTGCCTGATGGATTTTTCACATCATTAATAATGGAATGTATAAATAATGATGCAAGTTCTTATGACTTATTAGGAGGTTTATATAAACAAATGGCGAATCCACATGAAGCAAAGGGTGGGAGATATAAGGAAGTACAGTATTTTAATGGAGGACTTTTTGAGGAAATAACTCCAATTGAATTAAATAAGAAAGAATTACAATTCTTACTAGATGCTGCAAAGAAAGATTGGAGTAAAGTAAATCCTGCGATATTTGGCACAATCTTTCAAAGTAGTATGGATGCTGAAGAAAGGCATGCCTATGGTGCTCATTTCACAAGTGAATTGGATATTTATAAGGTTGTTCATCCAACTATAATTGAGCCATGGCTGAATAAAATTGATAAAGCAAAGACATTAAAAGATACAAGAGAAATACTTGGAGAAATTAGAAAATTCAAAGTATTAGATCCAGCCTGTGGTAGTGGAAATTTTCTATACGTTGCCTACAGAGAATTGAAAAGGTTAGAAATGGAGATTCTAAATAATATCCAAACAGAATTTCCAAAAGGAGCAAAAGAAATTGGAACTTCTTCTCATGTTAGCATAAAACAATTTCATGGTATTGATTTAAATGAATTTGCTATAGAATTGGCAAAAGTAACATTATTACTTGCAAAAGAAGTTGCAATAAAAGAAACTCAAAATTGGTTAACCGATTCGCAATTAGGAATTGATTTTGAAATTGAAGAAAAACTACCATTAGATAATTTAGATGATAATATTATTTATGAAGATTCATTATTTGCAGATTGGATAGATGCAAATGTTATTATTGGTAATCCACCATTTTTAGGTGGAAAATATCTTAGAGAAGAAAGAGGAGATAAATATGCGGAAAAGATATATAGCAAATTTCCTAATGCAAAAGGGCAGCCAGATTATTGTGTGTTTTGGTTTCAAAAAGCTCATTTAAGTGTAGCCAAAAGAATAGGATTAGTTGGAACCAATTCTATATCTCAAGGAGTTTCAAGAGATGCAAGTTTAAATTTCATTGTTTCAAATGGTGGATATATTACAAATGCTATTTCTACTCAAGTTTGGAGTGGTGAAGCTAATGTACATGTTAGTATTGTAAATTGGGTAAAAGACAAAAATGATGTACCAAAAACATTATACCTTGATAATAAAAAAGTAAAAATAATTAATACAAGTTTAAAGAATGAAATTGATGTAACAGATGCTAAAAAAATCAAAGAAAATTTAAAAAAATCTTTTCAAAGCTGTGAGCTTTCAGGCAAAGGTTTTATTATCTCTGAAGAAATAGCAAAAGATTGGATAAAATCAGATAAGAAAAATAAAGAGGTAGTTAAACCAATGGTTGATGGGTCTTCTCTAGTAAACCCTAATTCAAAATTAGAATGGGTAATTGATTTCAATAATATGTCTATGGAAGATGCAAGTAAATTCAAACTTCCTTTTGAACATGTAAAAGAAAACGTTAAACCTGAACGAATAACCAATAAAGAAAAAGTTAGAAGAGAAAAATGGTGGCTTTTTGGCAGAGCTAGACCTAAAATGAGAAAAGAATTTGAAGGCTTAACTCATTATTTTTGTTTACCTAAAGTTGCAAAGTATACATGTTTTCAAGCAATAGATATTTCAATATTACCATGTGAGGCTAACATGGTTATAACAAGCGACGATTTTTTTATTTTAGGTGTATTAAATTCCAAAATTCATTTAGATTGGGTTAAAGCACAAAGTTCAACCTTAGAAGATAGAACCAGATATACCAATACAACTTGTTTTGAAACATTCCCTTTTCCACATAATGCAAAAGAAAATTTGAAGGAGGATGTTAGGCTTATTATGAATGAATTGGAAGATTTTAGGAAGAAAGAAGCTGTTGAACGTAAAACTACGATAACAAAGTTTTATAATGATTTTATTAATGAGCCTGCGAGTAAACTTTACAAATTACATAAAAAACTAGATAATGCTGTTTGTAGTTGTTATGGTTGGAAATATAATGAAACACAAAATTTTAATAAAGAGGTATTAGAATTAAATGAAGAAATAAATGAAGAAATAAATAAAACAGCTAGCGGTTTGAAATAATTAATATGAGACTTAAGAGAAATCAGATATGCGATTGTGGAAGCGGACTTAAGTATAAAAAGTGTTGTATGAATAAGGACTCCCAATCATCAAAGGAGGAGGCAAACATTCCATTAGATTCCATTATATCATTTATAAGGTTTGGTCTTGAGAATTTAGATGCACTTGAGGGATCTGATAAAAAAGTTAGAGTTAAGGAAATCAGTATAATCAATATTGACACTCTTCAATGTCAATTCTATTCATACTCAGAAAATTCTATTGATATTAAAGTTGAGATTGTTACAATAATGGGTTTTTTTAATGGGTTTTTCAAAGATGATTCATTTGCAAATGTTGATTTTAAGCATTATGCAGTTAGAGCCTACGACCAAACTGACAAAGAACTTCTATATGCATTATCTTCAAAAAAAACTGCTCAGTTATTAGGAGAGGGAAATTCTATTGAATGGCTTAAATCTACTCTTTTTCAAGAAAACACTAATGATTACAGGTTAGGTATAGCCAAGAGAATTATTTCTGAAGTAGAAAACACCATCCGCCATGTTGTTAAGGACATATTATCAAGACAATTTGATTGTGATTGGTGGAATCAAGCACTTAACAATAAACTTGGACAAAGTATTAAGTACACATACTCAAATCAATTTGGAGAAGAAACATCGAATGGAGACATTTTAATCAACTATACATACCTATTAGACTTAAAGAAAATAATCTCCACACACTGGCCTTATTTTAAACATTTATTTGATAATAAAACAGATTTCGAAAATTCTATTATTCAACTTAATAAAATAAGAAGAGAAGAAGCACATAATAGAAATATCTCTGAAATACATTTAGTTGAACTTAACAAACTACATATTTCTATTTTATCAAAGATTGCAGAACTCTATCCCAAAGTAATATCAACTTATTTAATTGGTAATTGGAGATTAAAAATTAAAACTATCATGAATGATAGTTACAAGCCTTTATACAAAGATAATGAAATTGTTAATGAGCCTAACCCCATATTAAAATTGAACAAATCAATTAATAGCACGAATCATATAATTGAATATTTAGATAATACTTTATGTAAATTAAAATCTGTTGTTGTACCAATACAGAAAAGGCTGCTGCATGATGAATTAATTGAAATATTCGAGACTTATAAAGATTTACAAGAAAAGAAATTGGAAAATGTTACTAGTGGTGAATTTGAAGATCTTCTTAATACAATTAAGCTCATTGAACAAAAAGAAACACAGATGAATAATTTTGCTAACAAATTCTTATTATCTGAAGCCTAAATAACAAGAATAAACAATGAAATATGGAAATATCTTTAATTAAAAAGGAAGGAATTATCACTAATAATAAAAAGGTTGAATACTTGTCGGAGTATCTCGATCTAATCGAAGAAATAAAAGTACTATGGCTAGTAGAGGATAAAGTCTGGTTTAGGGGAGTTCCAGACTTTTCCTTTTCACTTATTCCTTCAATTTACAGAAAAGAACTTTGGAAATATAGCCAAGAAAAAGCCAGATGGTTTTTTGGTGAATTTAATAGAAAAGCAAAAGCATTTCTTGATAATAAGAAATCATTGTGGGAATTATATCAACTTATGCAACACTACGGAGCCCCTGCTCCCGCACGCTTTGCAGCGTGTGGGTTTAACTCCATAAATAAAAAGTAGTTTTCAAACTACTAAAACCCCTGCGGCCAGAATCCTTTCTGGTGGTTTATAAAAAGCATTTTGCAAGCTAAACCAAGCTTTTTTGCCAATTCATTAATTGTTTGTACTTTTATAAACAATTAGTAGGCAATGGCAAAGAAAAAGAAAAAAAACATAATAGGCAGCAAAAACAAAAAGTCCATAAGGCTCAGCATCCTCTGCTGGTGCGAGCTTTTGTAGCTCGTATCCATAGTCTCCTGCTCGGCGTAATTTATAACTCCGCCGCAAATAAAAAGTAGTTTCCAAACTACTAAAATGCTAAAGCATTAATTTTTGATTTTATTAAATAAATTAAAAGAAGAATTTTCTCCTTTTTTGTTACCTTTGGAAAATAAACAGTTTATTGATTTTTAAAAATATATATTATGAAAAAACTAATACTCTTAATAATCGCAACATTATGTATGCTAAATATAAATCTTTTTGCACAAATTACATTTACCGAAAACATTGTTTCTGATACTGCAAGTGCTGCATACTCAGTATTTGCCATAGATGTAGATGGCGATGGAGATATAGATATGCTTTCGGCTTCCAATAATGATGATAAAATAGCATGGTACGAAAATGATGGTAACGAAACATTTACCGAGCATATTATCTCAACAAATGCAGATCTTGCAAGATCAGTATTTGCTATTGATGTAGATAGCGATGGTGATATAGATGTGCTTTCGGCTTCTTTTACTGATAATAAAATAGCATGGTACGAAAACAATGGCAGCCAGGTATTTACCGAGCATATTATTTCTACAAATGCAGATTGGGCAAACTCTGTATTTGCCATAGATGTAGATATCGATGGCGATATAGATGTGCTTTCGGCTTCAGGAAATGATAATAAAATAGCATGGTACGAAAACAATGGAAGCGAAGTTTTTACAGAGCATATTATTTCTACAAATGCTAGTGGTGCAAACTCTGTATTTGCCATAGATGTAGATATCGATGGCGATATAGATGTGCTTTCGGCTTCTCAAGATGATGATAAAATAGCATGGTACGAAAACAATGGAAGCGAAGTTTTTACCGAACATATTATCTCAACAGCAGATGGTGCAAACTCTGTATTTGCCATAGATGTAGATATCGATGGCGATATTGATGTGCTTTCGGCTTCAGGAAATAATGATAAAATAGCATGGTACGAAAACAATGGAAGCGAAGTTTTTACCGAGCATATTATTTCTACAAATGCAGATGTTGCAATGTCAGTATTTGCCATAGATGTAGATGGCGATAACGATATTGATGTGCTTTCGGCTTCAGGAAATGATGATAAAATAGCATGGTACGAAAACAATGGAAGCGAAGTATTTACCGAACATATTATTTCTACAAATGCAGATTGGGTAGTATCAGTATTTGCCATAGATGTAGATAGCGATGGCGATGTAGATGTGCTTTCGGCTTCTATTAATGGTAATAAAATAGCATGGTATAGAAATCAACACCCCTGCCTCGTAGCCAACTACCCCTTTAATGGCAATGCTAATGATGAAAGCGGTTACGGAAATGATGGCACAGTAAACGGAGCAACTCTTACTACAGATAGATTTGGTAATACAGATGCTGCTTATGATTTTGATGGGGTGGATGATGTAATTGATTTACCTTTTGGTAGTAATATTCAAGGTAACAATCCAAGATCAATTGTTGCATGGTACAGATTGCCTAATACTATTAATAATTATGGTTACTGTATTTATAAAGGAGGTGCAAATGGTACTGGAAATGATTTTACACTTTGGCTAAATAAGATTGATTCAACAAGGTACCATATACACCTCAGAAGATATAATAGTGATGTACTTTCTGACACTCTTGTTATCGAACCTTATAAATGGTGTCAATTTGCAGTAACTTATGATGGAACAACAAATAGTAATATAAAGTTATACAAAGATGGTCAACTGACACCTTTTACTGTATATGGTCCTGGTAATACTTTTAATACTCCATCAGTAACACCTCAAATAGGGAATTATATTGATCAAATAAGTAATAATTTTTTCGCTAAAGGAGTACTGGACGACATTCAAATTTTTGATTGTGCCTTAGATTCTGCTGAAATAGACAGCCTTTATCATATTGGTGGGTGGAATCCATGCCCAGGCACGCCAACGGTTGATGATTATGATGGTAACACATACAATACTGTTCAAATTGGCAATCAATGCTGGACTAAAGAAAATATGAAGACTACTCATTATGAAAGTGGTACGCCTATACCAAATGTAACAGATAATACTGCTTGGAGCAACTTAACAACACCTGCTTATTGTTGGTTTGATAATGACTCAATAACCTATGCAAATACTTATGGGGCATTATACAATTGGTACACTGTAGAAACTGAAAATATGTGCCCTACAGGTTGGCATATTCCATCAGATTTGGAATGGACAACTTTGATAAATTATCTTGGAGGTGTTAGTTATGGATTTAAATTAAAAGAAATAGGAACCACACATTGGAATAGTCCAAATACTTCTGCAACAAACGAAAGTGGATTTACTGCTTTACCAGGAGGTTTTCGAAATGATAACAGTGGTTTGTTTTATGAAATTGGGGACAATGGTTATTGGTGGAGTGCTAAAGAAGCTAGTAGTTTTAATGCATGGAGTCGAAGATTGGACTATGATAATGGGTATGTGTATCGATATAATTTCAATAAGATTAACGGATTTTCAATCCGTTGTATAAAAGATGAAATAGACACTTGCCTTGGTTTTAACATTGATACTTTAAATATTCAAGATGCAACTTGTGGTTTTGATAATGGATACGCCCAAGTAATAATTACAGGTGGTAATGCTCCATATACTATTAATTGGTCAAATGGAGATACTCTTGGAATTACTGATACATTATCAGCAGGAATGCATTCCATTCAGGTAGTTGATTCACTCGGTTGTTATGCAATGGAATATTTTACTGTTAACAGCACAGGCGGGCCTGTTATTACTTTTAACAGTTTAACAGATATTGTGTGTAATGGAGAAAATACAGGAGCAATAGATATTAGTGTTACAGGTGGAGTTCAACCCTATACAATACAATGGAGTAACGGAGCAAACACTGAAGATTTAAGTAATATATTAGCAGGAAATTATCAGGTAATGATTACAGACGATAATGGATGTATGGCAAGTTTCGATACAATTATTGTTCAGCCCGATTTATTACAAGCAGCATTTACATTAACCAACCCTGCATGTTTGGCAAGCGATGGAGAAATATCGGTTGTTGTTAGCGGAGGAGTAACAAATTACAATTACAACTGGAGTTCAGGTGGAACAACAAACACTATTACAGGTTTAAGTGCAGGAACATATTCTTTAACAATAACAGATAATAACTCTTGTGTATTGATTGACAGTGTTGCATTAACAAGCACAGGCGGACCTGTTATTACTCTCGATTCAATACATATTGCAGGTTGCGGAGGAAACGATGGAGCTATTTATGTTTCTGTTACAGGAGGCACAACACCTTATGCCTCTTATCTGTGGTCAGACGGAACAATAACAGAAGACCTTATTGATGTTAATCCCAATATATATTACCTTACTGTAACAGATGGTGCAGGTTGTATTGCTGTATTTAGCCATGAAATAATTGGAATAGAACCCTTAGAACAACCAATTTGCGTAGTAATGGTTGATAGTACAACAGCAATGAATCTTGTTGTTTGGGAAAAAGTTCAAACAACAGGAATTGAGCATTACAATATTTATCGCGAAAGTTGGTATGCTGGTCAGTACGATTTCATAGATGCAGTTATGTACGATGATATGAGTGAATATGTTGACCCAACTGCAAACCCAACAACACGTTCGTGGCGTTATAAAATTTCGGCAGAAGATGCTTGTGGAAATGAATCGCCGTTAAGTGAACATCATAAAACAATTCATTTAACAATAAACGAAGGTTTGGGACAAACATATAATCTTATATGGGATCATTACGAAGGATTTCCATATTTTACATATTATATTCACCGATATATGAATGCAACAGGCTGGGTGTTGATAGATTCACTTCCTGCAAATCTAACATCTTATACCGATGATCCGGGAACAATGGGCGGATTACTTTACAAAATTAGTATTAATACACCAAATGCCTGTATCCCTACAAGTACAGTAAAAACAAACGGCGGACCTTATAGTCATTCTGTTTCAAATCTTGAGGATAATGGAATTGCAGTTGGAATTATTAATAAAAATACTGATATGTATGCAGTAATATTTCCAAATCCAAATACAGGAGAATTTACGGTTTATTCAAACAATTCTATAACCGGCATTGAAATATTAAATATTAATGGACAGCTTATAGAAAAAATAGAACCAAACAAATTTAATATAAAGCTAAACCTAAGCGAACAATCTAAAGGCATATATATTATAAAAGTAACAACCCAAAGAGGAGTTGCTGTTGAGAAAGTTGTTTTGGAGTAATCAACACTTCGCAATAAAACTTGTTGGCAGGTTATGGTTTCTTAAAAACCCCCGCTCCCGCACGCTTTGCAGCGTGTGGGTTTAACAAAATCTACAAATAAAACAAACAAGCAATATTAAAGCACAATATTAGATATTATTTAATAAAAAACACATATATTTACAATATTACACAATAAAACATACAATACTTCGTTTTATGTTCAATTAAGGTTTCGAAAATCGAAACAATTATAAATTAAAATCATTATACCATGTTATCAAACAATAAAGCGTATATGAAAATGATTTATGCTTTAATCAGTTTCTTTGTAAAATACGCAGAAAAAATTGCAGACAATGCAATAATTCAAAACACTTTAAAGCTTATTAACGAAAAAGTTAAGCTAATAGCACATTTTCGTTCAATACAAAAGAAAGATACTACAGGTTTGGCAAGAGATAAGAAAAAAAGTAAAAAACAACTTGCCGAAATTATATTTCTGGTGAGTGGTGCAATTCGCACCTACGCCTACAATACAAGTAATACACTAATGTATAATGCAGTAAAACTGCCTGTATCAAAACTTTTTAGAATGGGCGATACTGTTTTGCTTGTTTATACCGAAAATGTAAAAAAGATAGCTGTAAAAAACTTTAAAGCATTACAAGCTTACGGTCTTACACAAGAAAATATGGATAAGTTTGATGCAGACAGCTACGATTTTTTGCACCGCATGACAAGACCAAGAGAAGCAATAGCCGAAAAATCTACAGCTACCATAAAAATTAAGGAAACAATAAAAAGTCTCCGCAATTTGGTAGTAGGTAATTTAGATAATGCTATGGTAAACTATATGCCAACCGACAATGTGTTTTATAACGAATATGAGCAAATTCGCGAAATAGTAGACCCTATTACTCGTCATTTGGATATTTATGGTAATGTAAGCGATGAGGAAACAAAACAGGCATTGCAGTATGTAGCAGTAACAATAATAAGGTCAAAAGCAGCTGCCGATACTGAAATTCCAGTAAAAAAACTAACAACCATTACAGGCTACTACCGATTTAAAAGCCTTGAGCCCGATAAGTATATAATAACTTTCAGCTTTGCAAACTACGATACACTTGTAAAAGAAATTGTATTGTATCCGGGCGAATCTAAGAAATTGGATGTGGCTATTCGCAAAACAGAGTGACCCCCTAAATCCCCCTACAGGGGGACTTCTCCTCCCTTTAGGGGAGGCTGGGAGGGGTCAAACAGAAATCAAGAGGGAAGGAAACTTCCCTTTTTTTTATGCAGGTTATCAGTTGCCCCGCCTTTTAAGGCGGGGATATAAATATTGTAAAAATAGGGCTTTAGCCCAAAGGTCTTTTTAAGTTCGCATTTAATTTATAAATTCTTCATATTCTTTTTGGGCTGAAGCCCATTTAATTTTTGTACTTCAACCCACGACCTAAAGGATCCCGAGAAATCGGGACAGGCTGGGGCAACTGATAATGAGCATCTCAATTCTTAATTTAATGACATTGGATGCGCGACTCCTGTCGAGTTCCTTAATATAAAAAGCCAAATGAAATAAAAAAGAGTATCTTTGGGGAAGAGAAAACTTAAAAACTATATTATGAAAAAATCTAAATATATCTTAAAACTTGCACTCTTCTTATTTGCAATAATGCTTGTATTTAATAGCTGTAAAAAAGGAGAAGATGATCCATTTTTATCTTTACGTTCTAGAAAATCACGTGTAATTGGCGAATGGACTATTGATACCTGGAAAGAAACATCAAATTATAATAGTACTTCAAATTTTGGCAGTAGTACAGATACTGAAACAGGAACTACAGTTTTAGACATTAATGGAAATAATTATACAAGTTCAACTAATGAGACATCTGTTTATTCGTCAGGTACAGACACCTATACATCTACAATGAATGGCACAGCTGTAGCTTCATTGACTTTTGAAAATGATGGTACTTTTGAAAAAACAATTGAATATACAAATTGTAATTATAGCAGTACTTATATAAGTTCGGGTTATAGCTCAACTACTACTGGTAATGGAAATCAAAGTATAAAAGTAAAAGGCACATGGAATTTTCTTGGCTCTGTTGAAGAAGATTATAAGAATAAAGAAAGAATAATATTAAATATTCAACAAGAGATAACAGTATATAATTCTTCAGATATAGAAGGTAATACTAACAACCAAACCATTACACAAACATTTGCAAATGGTGAAAATTCTGAAGTCTGGCAATTATTATCATTGAAAAATAAAGAAATGATTATAAAGGGAGAGTCTCAAAATTCAAATTCTGACAATTATACTTATACTGGTTCTGGATATTCATATACAAGTATTGAAAACTCATCAGCAATTGGTTCTATAGAAGGAACTTTAATACAGTAAATGCCCCCTGATAAGAGCTAGTATGGTGCTTTTTATAAAATATATAGTTAGTAAAATTTATTCTTTTACAATTTTATAAGTCTTTATTTCATTTTCTGTTTGTAGTTTCAACATATAAATACCCGCAGAAAAATTAGAAATATCTATTTCATTATTCATATAAAGAACATCTTCTAGTACAATGCTTCCCCTTAAATCAATAATTTGATATTTTATACTTTTATTGGCTTCATTATTATATTCTATAGTCAGTTTATCTATAACAGGATTAGGATAAATACTAATATTATTATCAGAAATGAAATTGTTTAGATAAAGTGTAATATCATTCTGGTCGAGATAAAAAGCATATTCGGAAGTTCCTGCCATTGAACTAGTAAGTGCAGTTATTGCAAACAAAGGTTCTGGAACACCAGGTGTATACCAATAATAATTTGCGCTGGTATAATTTATTATTTGTGGTCCTGTTCCAACATCATATTCATCGGTATACGTTTCTTCCATTTTTAATTTTAATATGTTTGTATAAGTTCCAAATGGTAAAATTAATGTTCCATAACCAACACATGTCATAACAACTGAACCTGATCTATGAAAATCATAACCACCAGAAACAAAATCACAAACAAAATCATCATTAGAAACACTATTGTATGTGAATGGGAATGTCATTATTCTTTCATTATTACTATAATATAATACTACGCCCGATGGTGAATATGCTCCTACCATATCATAATATGAATTATTATAATTTAAGTAACTATATATTCCCCCACTAGCATTGTATGTACTCATATTTGAACCTGGAAATGAAGTTTCATATGGAGTTGAGGCAGGAGCCATATACTGAGAAGTTGTTGTAGATGTCTCAACTACACCCGAAAAATCCCATGTAATGTTTGCACCATCACTTCCTACTGTTACTGATGAGGGGTTAATGTTATGATTTGTATAAGATGTCCCCGCTTGTGGAGCCATATTAGAATAATTTAATATTGGCTGTGCTATTATACTCGCACAAAAAGTAATTGAAGTAAAAAACAAAAAGTAAAGTTTATTCATAGCACAATTTTTTAAGGTTATTAATTAAAGTATTGTATACAAAATTACTAAAATAATATTAAATATCTTCCAATTCCTGATGCTTTATTAATAAAATAACCCCTACTGGGCTAGTCTCCCTCTACCGCAAACCCTTACGTGTGTCACTGAACATCCGTTAATTGATTAAAAAATAGTATTTTTGTGAAAAGTTTAAAAACATAATGAGGCCTATTTTCAAAGTAATATCTATAATATTTATTCTTATAAGTTTTGTTACTTATGGTCAAAAAACCGATATTGAATTAATAGATGTAAGTGAAAATTCTCTAAAGTTCAATTGGGAAAACAAGCAAGACATTATTTTAGAATATGGCTTGACAAAGGAACTGGAATTAGGGAAGGTGTATAGAAATGAGATAGATAATCTTAAAGATGCTACATTCTATTTTGTAAGAGCTATAAGTGAAGCAAATAACAAAACATCTGATATTAAACCAATTCTCATTTATGCTAATCTTATATTTTTATAAAATTAAAACAAAAAAACAATATTGCTTATTTATGCCTTATGTTTTTTAAATATTTTGTAAAAAAACAAGTGGGTAGCTCAAAACAGTTCTGAGATATAAATGGTTTATTTGCTCTCTTACAACAAGTTTTTATATATTTGCGATGTTTGCAAAACGCAAACATTAAAGCATGAAACAGTTAAGACACATAACAATAGCATTAGTAATAATATTTAATTTTTCATCTTTAATATATAATCCTGTTACCGGGCAAAACATCGATTCCTTAAAACAAGTAATAAAAGCAAGCAAAATCGATAGCACTAATATTAAGCTGTATATTGAAATAGGTGATTATTATTATTTTGGAACAATAAACGATACAGCACTAATTTATTATGAAAAAGCCATAAATCTATCTGATGAAAACCTCAAGTCCTCACATTCACCTGCAAATGTTTTTTTTAATCTTAAAGCCACCGCGCTTCGTTATAGTGGCATTACTTATTCGGCTCAGGGTAATTACGACAAGGCAATAGAAATTTTTTCTAAATCATTAAAGATAAAGGAAAAATTAAACGATAAAAAAGGTATGTCTGCTTCTTATAACAATATAGGCAGTATGTACTACAGAAAAGGACTTTATAAAAAGGCAATAGAATATTATCTTAAATCATTAGAAATAAAAGAAGAACTAGGCGATAAAAAAGGGATGTCTGCATCCTACAACAACATAGGGCTTGTTTATGGAAATCAAGGAATTTACGATAAAGCAATAGAATATCATCTTAAAGCATTAAAAATAAATGAAGAAATTGGCAACAAAATAGGAATTTCATATGCTTATGGTAATCTCGGTAATGTTAACTATTCTCAAAAACTCTACGATAAGGCAATATCGTATTATCTTAAATCATTAAAGATAAAAGAAGAACTGGGAGATAAAATAGGAATGTCAAACTCTTATGGCAATATTGGTAATGTTTATGCTGAACAAAAGCTTTATAACAAATCTATAGAATATTATCTTAAATCATTAAAAATAAAAGAAGAACTGGGCGATAAACATGGTATAGCGGTGGCTTATGTTAATATAGCTGCGCTACACATGGATATTGTTCGTGCTGAAAACACAGGAGCAAAAAGAAAAAGTCACTTGCAACAAGCATTGGAGTATGGAAATAAAGCTTATGATTTGGCCTTGGAGGTACATGCTTTACCTCTGTTAAATGATGCATCTGAACATTTAAGAGAGACATACAGAGAATTGGGAAATTATGCTGAAGCTATAGAATATGGCGACGTATACATTGCTACACAAGACAGTATGTTTAACACGGAAAAAACAAAAGCACTTGCAGAAATGCAAACAAAATATGAAGCTGACAAAAAACAACTTGAAATAGAAAAACTGGAAAATCAAAAACAATTAGACCAAAAAGCTATTGAAATAAAAAATGCAGAAAACAAGAAACAGCAAATTATTATTTTCTCTATGCTGGCATGTTTTGTTATTGTATTAGTTTTTTCATTAATAATACTGCGTATGTTCAGGCATAAAAAGATAGCTAACATCCTACTTGCAGAACAAAAAGCTGAAATAGAAACACAACGGGATACTGTAATTAGTCAAAAAGATAAAATAGAAGAAATTCACCAAGAACTAACTGATAGTATTTTTTATGCAAAACATATTCAACAGGCTGTACTACCTTCAAATAAATTTATGAATGAATTGTTATCGGAGCATTTTGTTTATTTTAAACCATTAAGCATAGTGAGTGGTGATTTCTATTGGACAACAAAAATTGACAATATGGTAATTCTTACCGTTGCTGATTGTACAGGGCATGGTGTTCCGGGAGCTTTTATGAGTATGTTGGGTATATCGTTTTTAAACGAAATTGTAATAAGATCTGAAATAACTCAGTCTAACCAAGTATTAAACAAATTAAGGGATAATGTAATAAGTGCTTTGAACCAAAAAGGTGTGCAGGGCGAATCTACTGACGGCATGGATATATCGTTCTGTGTACTTAACAAGGAAACGAATATATTGCAATGGTCAGGAGCTAATAATCCATTATATCTTGTGCGAAATGGTGAGTTAATTGAATTTAGATCCGATAAAATGCCAATATCAATTCATAGAAGAATGGACCCTTATAAAAACCATGAAATTCAGTTGCAAAAAAATGATGTAATATATCTGTTTACTGATGGCTTCCCTGACCAGTTTGGTGGAGATAAAGGAAGGAAGTTCAAATACAAACCTTTTAAAGACTTGTTAATTAATATTTCAGGCAAGGCAATGGACGAACAAAGTGAAATTTTAAATACAACATTAAATAAGTGGAAAGGTAATCATGCTCAAATAGATGATATTACAATAATGGGAGTAAGGATTTAATTCTATTATTATAAAAAAATAATCATGAAAAATAAACTATTATTAATCGTTCTATCAATTGTTATAATAAACAATATAAATGGACAGAACTTTGGTAATTCTTTGATGTTTGAAGGTTCACAGGACTATGTTGTGATTCCTGATAATGACTATTTGGATATAAGCGGTGCATACACTATTGAAGCATGGATACAATCCAAACAGGCAGATACTATGTTAGTATTAATGAAAGGCTGGTGTGCTACTTCAGATTATTCTTATTATTTACAAATTAGGGATGGACATATCAGGTGGGTATGGGATGATAATGGAAATTGTAATATTACAAACTCATACTTTTCCAATTCTGCTGTTGTTAATCATGGAGAATGTGCTCATATAGCTATAGTTCATACCAATACTTATGTGAAATTATATAAAGACGGAATACTTATTCCAGGATATCTTCATAATGGAAATTATAGTGCAATTAATAATAGTTCAGAGCCTCTTTTATTAGGCGCTTATAAATTTTTATCAGGAAATTATGGTATTTATTATAATGGTTCTATAGATGAGCTCAGGTATTGGAATTATGAACGAACACAGCCTGAAATTATGACAGGAAAAGATTCTCCTCTTAATGGGAACGAAAGTGGTCTTGTAGCATATTACGACATGGAGGATACAGGAATTGGTAATTCCATTATACTTACAAATAAAGCTGCAATATCCGGAAGCCTGCTTGATGGCATTGCGTATGGTTCGGCAACAACTCCCCATTTTATTGGTTCATGTGCTACCACAGTCAATATAAACAATTATATATCAGAAAAAGATGTAAAAGTATATCCTAATCCTACAACAGGAAAAATAACAGTACAAGCAGAGGGCATTGTAGGAATTGAGGTAATGGATATGCAAGGAGAAAAAGTCAAAAGACAAATTTATCTGCCGATAGGCATGAAATCAAATATCAAAAGTAAAACCTATGATATTGATTTAAGCCAACAAGCAAAAGGCATTTATATTGTAAAAGTAACCACAGAAAAAGGTGTTGCTGTAGAGAAAATAATTAATAATTAACAATTAATAATTATTTTGTGTATCTTTGGTGTATAGATGAAAAAGTTAATATTAAATATTGCTTTATTGTTTTTAACAGCAAACCTGTTTTCCCAAAGAACGAATTTTGGCGGTTATATGTGTTTTACCTCACTCAAGATTCCTTCTACAATAAAAATTGACAGAGATTATATTTTCCCAGAACACTCATATAAGGCATTTTCTATTAATGAGAAAAAACAAAAAACAACTGGTTCTAACGTCAACATCACAGCAGGTTTTTTTGTGTCTAAGGAATATAGGTTGTTTAGCGTTTCAACTGCATTAGTATATTCCATGAGAGAATTTAAATTTGAAATTGAACCTGTCGGTGGTTTAAACAAGTATAGTCCTAATATAATTTTACAATGCGTTGAAATACCTTTAGATTTAAATTATGTAATAATTAATGGCTGTAGAACAAGATTACGAATAAATGCTGGTATAAGTAATTGCATTGGCTGGGGAAGTGAGATGGGTGGAGATAATGTATTTGAAGGAATAGTGTACAAAAGCCCTATAAACTATTACTTAAAAGCTTTTACAGGTGTATCAATTGCTTTTAAATTGTTATATTACCAAAGCTATATTGGGCCTAGGTTTGAGATATTTTCTCCGGCACCCGGGGTTGTAGTAAAGGATTTTTTAATCTCTTGGGTATTTTATTATCCTCTTGATAATGATGGTACCGTAAATAAAATTTATATGCATGAAGAATAATTCAATAAAATATATTCTTATACTGCTGTTAATTGCATTAATATCATGCAAAAAAGAGAAGAGGTTAGACCTTCCTGTTTTTCAAAATGATATGGTGTTTACCTCAAGTAGATTGGTTGATTACTCTCCAAAAATTGCTAATCTAGAGTTTAAAAT
Source organism: uncultured Bacteroidales bacterium (assembly GCA_964435855.1). GTDB lineage: Bacteria > Bacteroidota > Bacteroidia > Bacteroidales > CAYTAU01 > CAYTAU01. The sequence continues at coordinate 18,820 of CAYTAU010000045.1, forward strand.
TGCAATACTTGACCAATTGAAAATATATGGACCAGAAAACCAGGGACTAGAAGGTGTCGGTGAATCTGCTTTTCAATTTTATAATGTTGATAATTATGGCTATTCTATTGATGAATTCAAGTATGAGTCTGCTCAACAACAAGGACCATACTCAGCTTTGTTATTAATTGATAATAGCAGTAGTAACGGTTATTTTCAGGGTTTAAACTTCTTTATCAAAAACATTGGAAGTGAAAGTGAATTTGCAATCTCTGGTTTTGCAAGAGGAGGAGAATTAGAACAGGATGTATTCACAGCATATGGTAATGGTTTTACAAATGATTATGAAGAGTCTAGATTAGATTTGCTAGACCTTGCAAATAAGACTGGAGGTACATCATGCTATTACGATGCATTAGATAAAGCTATTGATTATGTTATCAATAATGCAAACAAAGAAAACAAGTACATAGTTACTATTTTACAAGATGATGATGATGGAAACAGCACTGCCACATTAGATAGCCTTATAGAGAAAGCCAATGACAATCAAATTAAAATTTGTATTCTTCATCATTGCAACAATGAGGTCTTGGAAAAATTAGCTAACGCTACCGGTGGGTTTAGAGGTGGAGGTCAATTAATTCTGTTCTCATTAGATAAGCTTTTGAGAGGCGAATTTGACGAATATAAGCTAAATGTAAAATTAGAAAAATATTCTCCTGGCAACTTCTATTCTGGCTTCTGGTTTTCTCATGCCTTTACCGTTAACTGTAATTTAAGCAGAGAAAAACAAGCAATAGTTTATGAAGGATATTCAACTTCATATGAATATGGGACTGCTTATAAAACTGTAAATACAAACTTTTATCTTGATTTTGAATAATGAAATTGATTGAAGTTAAAATAATAAGAATTATCCTGTGCATATGTTTTATCTGTGCAAGTATAAATATTCAGTCCCAAAAAAGCGAACTTTCGGTACAAACAGGTCATTCTGCTTCAATAAATAAACTATCATTCAGCCCAAATGGAGAGCTATTGGCAAGCACAGATGAAAAGGGGAAAATTGCTGTTTGGAATGTCTCGCTTGGTAAAGAGATGATCAGTTTTCATGATGAATATGAATTAACTAGCTGTATGTTTTTTCCTGATAAAAGTACCAGAATCATTACTGGAAACACCGAAGGTGATGTTAAGATATGGGATGTTGAACATTCCGAACTAATTAACAAGTATCAACTTCAGGGAGAAATATCTGATATATGTTTTTCTGGTGAAAGCACTGTTTTTGTTGCAGCCAATAAAATTTACAAGCTTAATCTTGAGAATGGTGACACAACTGTAGTTCTTAATGAACGATGTTTTGAAATAATCTATAATAAAGAAGAAAAGGCATACTGGTTTTTCAATATAAATGGCAAATTATGTAAAACGGATAATGATGGCAATAAGAAAGAAGATTGTTCAAATTTTCTAAGAAGAAAGGGAGAGAGAAAAGCCAAAAAGCTGGCAAAGAAAAGAAATAAAAAAGAAAAGAAATCATCTACTTTATACAATAGACAAAAGAAGATATATTCAGTAATGGGATTGAACGAAACTGAGGCATATATGCTTTCAGTAATAGGATCCCAAATTAAATCAAATTTAGAAAGCTATGAAAAGAAAAATGCTTTATTAGATATTTTAGCTTTTTCAGATAAATATAATAATATCATCTATGCCAATGTAGCACCACTGCGCGCATTTAATATTAAAAAGCACAAAAGAGTTTATAATCATATAGCCGATTATCCCGATATGCCATATTTATCAATAGCTGTATCAGATAAAAACAATTTACTAATTGCAGGCTCAAAAGAAGGGAAAATCTTTATTTATGAATTAAGCTCAGGCAAAAAAATAAAAGTAAGAAAGTGTCATTTGACAGAGGTAAGATCAATTATATTTAGTCCTGACGGTTCAATGTTTGCTACCACAGGAAAAGACCGTTCAATAATATTGTGGGATAGCAAAACATTAGAACAAATAAACAGATTGTATTCAAGAGCTTTTCTTATAAGCTGTGTGGCAACAGGAAACAACAACAAGTCTTTAGCATTTGGTAATGAAATGGGATATGTTAAAAGTATAAATCTTAATTCTCCTGATTTTGATTTCAATTCATACAAAAGCCATGTTTTACAAGTATCGGATATGAGTTTCTCTTTAGATGATAGTTTGATAATATCTGGCGGATGGGACAATAGGGTTGTATTTAGAGAAATGAGTAATACAGATAATTATAAAAGGATAAAATTTTGGGGAGGAGCAAATAAAAAGCCTGAGATAAATCCTAAAATAAACGAAGCTGCTCATGTATTTAAAGGTGCGCGTATAGTAGACTTAATAGACATAAGCTCTGATGGTAAAAAACTTGCTGTAGCTGGTAGGAATAACTGGGTTCAACAGCCTATTATAGGAAAATTATCGGTTATATTATACGACTTAGAAAATTTAGAAAATAATCTCTTAATTAAAACACAGCCCAGACGTATCTCTACCCTAGAGTTTAATCCCAGTAATTACGACTTATTTACTGGCAATCCCGATGGTCTTAAATACTGGAAAAAGGAAGCTGACAAGTATAAATCGGATACTGTTATAAAAAAGATTTCAAATCCACAGAGTCTGTACGAGTGGCTTACTATTAATCTAAACCCAAGCGATGTTGAATGGTTAGACGATAACACTATGGTATATAATACCGATAGTGCACTTATATGGTATGATGTAAATAAGAGTAAAGAGATTAGCAGAAAGGAAGAGATTGGAATCAAAAAACTTAAGCTTCTTGAGAAAGATAAGATTATAATAGGATTGAATAATGACATAAAAATTGAAAATATTAAAGAGCCTTATGAACCAGTAATATTAAAAGGCCACGCAAATGATATTACAGGATTAGAGCTTATTGCTGGTACAAAAATGTTGGTGAGCAGCAGCTTAGACGGAACTCTTAAGCTATGGAATTATGAAAGCTATAAACTTATTAGCACTATAATTCCTATCGATAAAGATAAATTTATCTTTATCACTCCCGACAATTATTATATGGCTCCCAAATCGTCGCTTGATGGTATAGGCTTTAAATATGGAAGTAAGTTTTTTCCTGCACAGCAGTTCGATCTTAAATTTAATCGTCCCGATATTGTGCTGTCGCGTATTGGTCTTGCATCAGAGGAGTTGATAAATGCATACCACAAAGCTTATCTGAAAAGATTGAAGAAAATGGGCTTTAAAGAAGAAAACCTAAGTGATGAATTGCATCTGCCCGAGACAAAACTATTAAACTTTGAGCATTTGCCTCTGATTACCGATTCTTCGGAAATAGAGCTACAGCTTAATTTTAAAGATTCGAAATATGATCTTGATAAGATAAATATAAAAATAAATGATGTGCCTGTATTTGGTAGCGCAGGTATTGATATCAGTAATTTAAATAAACAGGAAGTAAATAAGAATGTGAATATTGAGCTGGCTAAAGGGAAAAATATAATAACTGTATCTGTAATTAATGAAAAAGGTGCCGAATCATTAAAGGAAACAATTGATATTACAAATAATGCAAAGGAGGAAAAACCGAACCTTTATATCGTTGCAATAGGCGTTTCTGACTATAAGGACTCTCGTTTTAATTTGAATTATGCATCAAAAGATGCATCTGATATTTCTGCCTTGTTGGGCGATAGTAAAGCGTTTAATGAAGTACACACAAAACTATTGACTGATGATATGGTTACTCGTGAAAATATACTACAACTGAAAGAATTTTTTGAAAAAGCAGGAAGGGACGATGTTGTAATGTTGTTTATTGCAGGGCACGGAGTACTTGATAGTGATTTTGATTATTATTTCGGTACTTACGACCTTGATTTTAATGATCCTGCAAAACGAGGCATAGAATATTCTGAAATAGAGTCCTTACTTGACGGAATAAAATCATTGAGAAAGATGCTGTTTATGGATACATGCTACTCAGGGGAAGTGGATAAAGATGAAATTGAAATAGCACAAAACGCCGCAAAAGAAATGGGTGATATTACTTTCAGAAGTTCAGGCACGGGAGTTAAGAACAAGACAGGTATGGGCTTAAATAATTCGTTAGAGGTAATGAAAGAGCTTTTTGCCGATCTTCGTAATGGAACAGGTTCCACAGTAGTTTCATCTGCCGGTGGGGTAGAGTTTGCTATGGAATCTGATAAATGGCAGAACGGATTGTTTACATATTGTGTTTTAAGTGGTTTTGATAAAAAAGACGCAGACATAAACAAAGACGGTAAGATAATGCTTTCGGAATTAAGAAAATATGTGAGGGAAAAAGTAAATGACCTGTCTGGCGGGCAACAGGTACCAACCTCAAGAATGGAAAATATCAGCATGGATATCAGAATGTGGTAGTATGCATATAAAAATATTGTTGTTGTTCTTGGAACAGGAATTAATGAAATAAATACAAAGTAATTGGAGTTTAGGTTGTATCCTAATCCTACAATAAATATACTGTTTGTTGAAATTATGAATGAAGCCATGCCTGCCGGTAGGCAGGAATTAAGAATTAAGAATGAATTGCAAATTCTTGATGTAAAAGGGAAAGTTGTACATAAATCGAAAATAGACAGTAATAAATTATCAATACAAATCGAAGATTTGGCGAAAGGAGTTTACTTTGTGAAGATTGGGGAGCAAACGGAGAAGTTTGTAAAAGATTAAAAACATTCCTGCTTTTGCAGCTCATATCCATAAATGGATACCCGTTTTCACGGGTATTAAAAAGAGAGTAAAGCAATATTTAAATATTAATTATCAAAGCACCTTCATCATAAATTATTTGCTCAGGCATTTTTAGTTTTATAAATACTTTGGCAGCAATATCAGTTATATTTATTTTTTCATTTAAAGTGTTCCCATTTAACCTAAGCATGTTAATTTTTACTTCAATATCTTCGTTTTTAATAAAAAATATCATATCGTTTTGTTTGATATTATATCCATTATCTTGCGAATATTCTTTTTTAAGTTTTTCTACAATTTCTTCAATATTTAGTTTAGGTCCATCAGCATCGTTAATATTAAAACTTAGAGTATTTGATGTAGTATCGAAATGAATTGTTAAATTATTACTGTCTAATTTGAATTTAGTATGATATATTGTATCGTTATTATCATAATTATAAAAGTAATTATTGTAATCTAACAGATAATTGTAGCCCGAAATATTTGTAATATTATTAGAATAGCTATTAGCAGAAAAATAGAAATTGTCATTGTAATAATTGTCAGTTGTCCACCTGTTAATATATTCTATTCCCATTATTTTCAATAATACTGTTGGTTTGTGTTGGTATAATGAGTCTACTAAAATACTATCTAAATTTTGCTTAAAAAATGGTTTGAACATTTCATAACCATGCATATCTACAAGATATTCTGTAGTTGAACTAATGTCTTTTCTATCTTCAAAAGAAATTTCTTTTTTAAGTTTGCTTACTTTTCCGTCAACTAATATTTCGTGCTTTTCTAAAATACTTATAAGGCGATTATATTGACTTTTTTTAGAAATATCAAAAGCACTCCATGGTCCAAACGATGATAATAATGCAATTAAACCCAGTGATATGGGTATTATCTTTATGTTTTTATATTTAGTAAATATCTGATATAATATAATTCCTATAAGCCATATTGCCAGTACGAATACAAAATATCTGTTTTCTGTAATGCCGTATTCGCCTATTCTTTTCCAGATAGCAATAAATAAAAGTATTATTAATGGGATTAATGTCCAGTAAAAAAATCTTGTAAATATTCTTATCCATTTGTTTTTTTGTTCGTCTTTAACAGGATAAACTAATAATAGTGAGAAAATCCCAATTATTGAAAATCCTAATACCATATATGCAACCCATCCTGATGGCCAATTGCTAAATACTATAATTTTACCCGAGTAAACGTATAGTATAATAAAGTATAATAATACCAATGGTAATAATATCCATTGTGTAAATACTTTTAATCCTTTAGGATATTTTTTGTTTTCTTCAAGCTCATTAAAATTTTCCGGTATACCTGAAATAAAAAACCATGTATTAAAAATCCCTACAATAATTATCCACAATTGCCCGTATCTTTCTCCTTTTACGCTTACTTCAAAAAGATTTTCTACAGCAAGCATTGCTAATGCTAATCCTGCATACAAAACTGCACTATATAAAGCAGAAGTAAGAATTCTAATAAATAATGATTTATTAAATTGCCAGAAGCCGTTTGTTTCACCCTTTTTTAAAAACGGGGCAAAGGAAATAAAACAGTGAATTGCCAAAAAGAATAAAAAGAATTTGTAGAAATGAAGTTCGGTCATTTTTTCCGGTAGGGTAAAATAATAAGCAGCAAGCAATGCAAGGCCAACAACACCCGATATTATTTTTGAGCTTATGGATTTTGTTCTACGTTTTATTAATAGTGCTGATAAGATAAATAAGCCTAATCCCAATATGCTTGTTAATAATAGCTTTGTAAAGAATTCCGATTGCTCTTTCTCTAAATAATCCAATTCTAACAGATACACAGCTATAATTGCGCCGAATATTGAAACAATAATAGCTAATGGGAAACGTAAAAAAGTATTGCCTATGGTTTGCAACAAGGTTTTAACAGATGGGAATTTCATAATTTTTAATTTTTGATTTGAGATAAAGATAATGTTTTTTATAAAACCCTCAATATCTAAAATGTTAAAAAAGATTAAAGATTAACTAAAATTAAGAATTAATACGAAAGGGATGCTTGAGAGATTTAATTTTTATATCAACTTATTAAGCTTTTTCTTAAAAGTATCTAATTCGTTTTGAATATTAATATTCGAAAACATATTTTTGTAATAGTTAATACCTTCAATCATTTTTTCTTTAGCAATGACAAAATGGTCTGTTTGCTTTTTTGTAAGCGGGGTGATCATTTCTGATAATTTATTTCTAAAATATTCGTAATACATTGATAATTCCAAAATGAACATATTTGGTCTGTCATTTCTTTTTATCAGATCTATTTTTCCATAAATATGGGCGATCATATCTTTTAAAGTAACTATTTCAGAGAAATATGCCATGTTTGGTCCCGGACATACTGATGCACCTTGATTTTTTGCTCCATTATCAATACCATAAGCTAAAAATGCAGGATTTGTTAAACCAATACAAATACATGTTTTTTCAACAATTTTATTATATGCTTTTTTAAATTTATCTGTGTCAAAACTTTTGTTTTTAAGTTCTTCAATTTTAAGTTTTTGATATTGTCGTGAAGCTAAACAAATAGGCTTGTCAGTAAATTCGGTATTATAAACAAGATGTTTTTTTGGACAAGGGCTACCGGGATTTTCTTCTTCAATTGCTTTTTTTCTGTCATCATCAACAGAAGTTCCTCTTACTGTATTAAATGGTACACCAATTGGAGAAATATTACTTAAGTATAAATCCTTTTCTTCTGCTTTACAAAGCAAATCCATTGTTGCCTGGTCAATATTTACTGTTTCAGGAACTAATAGAAATGGAGTTCCCCAACCAACTGAATCAATCTTATAATGATCTAATAAGAAATTATGTTCTTCCTGTGTTCCAACTCCACCTTGTACTGTAACAGAAATAGGTGGTGGTTCATTAATAAGTGTTTTATCATTATTTTTTAATGCAGATAATAATAATTCAAAGTTATCTGATATTAATTGTTCTTTATTCTCTTTAAATTCTTCTAGTGCAGGACCAAGTAAGTACCCATTTGTAATAAAAGCATGTCCGCCACAATTAAGCCCTGATTCTATTCTGTATTCTGATACCCAAAGACCTTTTTTTGCGAGAAATTTACCTTGAATTAATGCAGAACGATAGTCACTAACTTTTAATGTTATTTTTTTTTTAAATTCACCTTTACTGTCAGGAAAAAAATCATCGAAATCGGACATATAATTGTATAATCTGGGGTGTAATCCTGCAGAGAGAACAATGGCTGAATTTAAATTACTATTTGCAAATCCACGAAGTGCAGCATGAGCATCGTTATATTCAATTGGCAGAAGTTTGTTATCTTGAGAATAGTTTACTCTGTCAAGTTTAGTCATTATATTAACATCAATTGAGCCGGGAATAAGCTTTTCTCTTAATTTTTGTTGAGCTTCTTGTTTTGCTTCATTTCTATTCAATTGAAGCATATCATTATATTCTGTTTTCAGGATTGATGTATCGGGAAGCATTTCAAAATATTTAGTTATTTCGCTTCCTTCCTCAAAAATTGATTTTTTTAAATTGTTAAAGTTTTCTGTAACAATATCCTTAATAAGGTTAAGATATTCAGTAATTCGTTTAGCCCTGCTATCTTCCACGTTTTCATCAATCGGTTTAAAAGGAATTTGCATCTTTTCGCAATGAAATTCTCTCATTTTTTCAATAAGTCTGTGGTCGCCTATCGGAATAACAGAATTTATTCCGTAATGCGCTACTTTTATAGGAGTATCAATACTATATCCTATCCCAAATACAGGAATATGAAAAGAATGTGTATGAAAACTTTTTGTCATATTTAATATGATTTAAGTTTGCAAAGGAAGTAAAAATTTTAGAATTGAATAGTATAATTTTTATGTTTTATATTTTATATTATTAAAAATGCGATAGCCATTCTAAAGCTTTTTTTTCTGTTGAGAAAACCTTATAATGATAATTATCTAAATTAAGAGTTTTTTGAAACAATATATTTAAAGCTGTTTCTACCGGTTTGTCCTGAAGTGTTGCAATTATCACTTTTTCATTATTCATAGAAAAACTTCTAACCGTTTCTACTATTTTGTCAACATCAACAACATCAGGAGATATTTCACCATTTCTGGCATCTTCAAATATTTTTAGCTTTTTTAGCGATTTTGTTTTTACACCAACATCGCTTATGTAATTAACAACATCAGAATCAGTTATTAAACCCTCGTAATTTACAAATAGAATATCCTTGTCTTGGTCAAATTTAAAAGTAATCATAATAAATTATTTTTTTCAATTGAGGTTGAAAGAATTGTAAAAATAATAATTTTTATTTATTTACAACAATTTGTATTGAAAAAAATTATAGTTTATCAATAATGAAATTCATTTTTGCAGCTGCTTCAAAAACTTCTATTCTGTTGTAGGCATCAAATAAGGTTTTGCCAACACATAAAATGCCATGTTTTTCCATTATTACAAGATTTGAGTTGCCAATATTTTCGGCAAGATTCGTAGCGAGTTCTTTACTGCCCGACAGAGCATAAGGAGCACTTGTAATATTACCAAGTATAATATGGGTTTCGTCTGTTATTTTTGTGTTTATTGTTTTGCCTTTTATAGCATAGCTTGTAGCATATATGGGGTGTGCGTGTATTATTGCTTTAACATAGGGGCGTTTTTTGTAAATGGCAAGGTGCATATCTGTTTCCATGCTTAATTTTATTTCAGGAGTATAGTTATTGCCATTTAAGTCAATTTCGCCAATATCCTCCGGTTTTAATTTCCCTTTATCTTTTTGTGAAGGAGTAATAAAAACGTGTTTATTGTTATCAATTATGCTGATATTACCACCTGAACAAGAAGTAAGTCCTTTTTGATAAAGGCGTGTCATAAAATCTGCTATTTCTTTCTTTTTATTGGTCATGGTTTTGGTTTTTGGTTTTATGTTAAATATAGTTGGTAATTAAATTTGCCACAGATTAACAGATTATAAAATTATTTTTTTTGTAATGAACATTTACTCATAATACTATTAATTTTTAAAGTTTTTATGAATACTTTGTATTTCATAAATTTATCTGTGAATCTGTGGCTTTTTTATTTTTTATAGATGCAAATATAAGAATAACAGTATTGAAATATTATTAATTTCTGTATTCTTGTTATGGGGTTATAGTCATAAAATTGATTTTGTCTTATAGTTCCTCTCCTTTGGGGAGGCTAGGAGGGGCTTTTAATCAAATAATTTTTCAATACTGTTTTTATTAGCTTCACAAATCCCATTTTCAGTAATAAGCCCTGTTATAAGTTTTGCAGGAGTTATATCAAAAGCATAATTGACTGCATTAGCATTTTTTGGAGTAAGTAAAACTTTTTCGATCTTGTTGTTTAATATTCCTTCAATATATTTTATTTCATCGGCGTTTCTTTGTTCTATTTCAATTTCATGACCGCTTTTTATATTAGTGTCTATTGTGCTTTTTGGTAGAGCAACATAAAACGGAATATTATTATCCTTTGCTGCAAGAGCTTTAAGGTATGTCCCAATTTTGTTTGTTACATCTCCGTTTTTTGCTGTACGGTCGCTGCCAACAATTACTATATCAACTAAATCATTTTGCATTATGTAACCACTTGTATTATCCGCAATAATTGTATATGGTATTCCGTGCATCCCAAGTTCCCATGCAGTAAGCCTGGAGCCTTGGTTTCTTGGTCGTGTTTCACTTACCCAAACGTGTATGTTTATTCCCTTATCAAAAGCATGATAAATAGGAGAGGTGGCTGTTCCGTAATCGCCACAGGCTATCCATCCTGCATTACAGTGTGTTAGAATGTTTACTGTTTTTTCTTTTTTCTTTCTGCTTATATTTTCAATTAATGGTAAACCTATTTCGCCTATTAGTTTAAAGTTTTCTATTTCCTTGTTAAAATATTTTTGTGCGGTGTTTAATGCGGTATTTATTTTTTTACTTATATCGTTTTCTTTTTCAATTTCTTTAAGCATTGTGTCAATAGCGTGAAAAAGATTTACTGCTGTTGGTCGTGAGTTCCGCAATTTATCGGCATTGCTTTGCAAATGTTCATTAAAGCTATCTGATCGTGAAGCCTCGATACATGCAAGATACATTCCAAAAGCTGCTGTAATACCAATTAGCGGAGCTCCCCTTACTTCCATATCTTTTATTGCAATATAGATGTCGTTTACAGATGTAAGATTTTTTATTTCAAAACTAAATGGCAGTTTTGTCTGATCAATTATCTGAATTATTTGGTTATTATCGGGTTTTTGCCAGATTGCTGTATAATGTTTGTTGTTTATTTTCATTTAATTTTTACAATAATTTTTCGCAAATATAATTATGGCAGATATTAGCGCATTTTTTTTTACTGCTACCGCTTAATATCTTTTTGTTGAATAAATATCTTTGATTTTGCTAATCCAATTTTATTGAAAAAGTATTTAAAAGAAGTTCCCATAACGCCTATACCGTACTTAATACTTCTACTTAAGTTTATTGACGATGCATCTTTAAAATATTTTGTTGGGCAGGTTATTTCGGCAATTTCATAGTTGGCATAGCATATCTGAGCAAGCATTTGATTGTCGAAAACAAAATCATCGGAGTTTGCCATGTAATTAATGGTCTTAAGTACTTCAACATCAAAAGCACGATATCCTGTGTGATATTCCGATAGTTTTTGTCCCATAAGTATATTTTGTGAAAGTGTTAAAAATCTATTGAAAATATATTTATAAATGGGCATTCCACCACGTAGAGCTCCTTTACCAAGAATTCGTGAACCTAGTACAACTTTGTAAACATTATTGGCTATAAGATAGCACATTGAGTGAATTAATTTAGGCGTATATTGATAATCGGGATGAAGCATTACAATAATATCGGTATTAAGTTCTATTGCTTTGTTATAACACGATTTTTGATTGCCTCCATAGCCTTTATTTACATCGTGTATTACAATATGTTTTATTTTTAACTTTTTCGCTATTTCAATAGTATTATCAGGGCTTTTGTCATCAACCAAAATAATATCATCAACAATATCGAAAGGAATTTCCTTGTATGTTTGTTCCAGTGTTTTTTCTGCATTGTATGCAGGTAGAACAATTACTATTTTTTTATTGCCTATCATCAGTTATTATTGAGGTATTTGAAAATTAGGGTCAATTTCTTTTGCTCTATTAAAGCATTCAATTGCTTTTTCTTCGTTGCCTGTTAAGCGATATGTAACACCAAGGTTAACCATTATCTGAGCATCTTTAGGGTCTAATTGAATTGCTTTTTCAAGAATTGGAATAGATTTATTAAACATTTGCGATATTCCATAAGCCACGCCAAGGTCTTTGTATGCTTTGGCATTATTAGGTTTTATTTGTACTGCTTTTTCGAGAAATGGTATTGCTTTTTTTGTATTGTTTTTAAACCTGCCGTACAGGTTCCCAAGATAATAATTTACTTCAAATCTGTTTGAGTTTAACTTATATACTTCTTCCCATGTTTTAATTTTTAAATCAATATCTTCGCAAGAGTTAAAAACAATTTCCATGTTTGAAAATGCTCTGTCGTAGTTAGGATTAATGCGCAATATCTTTAAATACATTTCAACAGTTTTTTCGTAATTTTTGTTATACTCAAAGTGTGCATTGCCAAGCAAAAGTATTGCATCAATATAAGTTGGATGTATTTCTATTGCTTTGTTTAAGTATTTAAGCGAAAGTTGTAGCATTTCTTGTTCCATTTTATCAATTTCTGCACCTGCTTTATTGAAATTGCCGGAATCTAATATTCTGTTTTTTTCTTTATTACTTAATGATGTTTCGTTTTTTATTTTTCGTTTAATATTATTGAACGATGTGCTTTCACTTTTTATTTTTCTAAGTTTTATTGCTTCTTCCATTATTTTTCCACCGGCTGAACAGGTACTTTTTGCACTATTCTCAGAAATCTTAATATCGGTAGAGAAAAGAATATAATCGTTGTCCCACACTGTGTTTCTATCAATAGTTTTAAAAGAATATAGAGCTATAACAATAATAAGTATGCTTGTGATTGCTGTACGATAGTTTTTATCGGATTTAATTAATTTTTGCAAACCAATAATAAGTATATAGGCAAGTATTAGGCAAAAACCTATTGATGATATATACATAAAACGTTCGTTCATAAATGCTCCTACGTTGAAAAAAAGATTGGAAACTATTGAGAAGCTAAATGCGAAAAATAAGATGCTAAATGAAATTAACTTTTTCTTTTTAATACCGATAATACCAATAATGGCTATTGCTGCATAAAATAGTGTTGATATTAGTGCACGATAATCGCCAAAGTTGATAATTGGAATATGTTTTGGATAATAATCGAATGTGAGGGGGTGGGGAAACACAAGCAATTTAAGATAAATACCCCATGTGTAAATTATTGTTGCCATTTTTTCAATACCATCGGCGTGTATGTAAGGGTTGTTCATTAGTTCGTAGGTTTCGGGGATGTTGAATGTTCCTAACATTTTTTGGCGAATAACTAGAAAAACTATGCTTGCAAATATCAGCGGAAGTAATGAAATTATATTTTGCTTAAATTTATATGTGGTAAAGAAATATATTGATACAGGAATTATGGCAAGGAATGTAATCGCGTTTTCTTTTGATAGTAGAGCCAAAAAGAAAACAAGGGAACTTGCCAAAAGGTAAAATGATTTTTTGGTTTCGAGATATCTAATGGTGTAAAACAAGGCTGTTAGTGAACCCAGTAGTGTCATAATTTCGTCGCGACCTTTTATATTTGCAATAACTTCGGTATGTATTGGGTGTGCAATAAACAGTATGGATGCGATAAAAGAAATTGAGAAATACCACTTGCGATTGGTATCGTATTTTTGCAACAATTTTTTTAGAATGCTAAACAATATCATGCCTGTAAGGGCGTAGAGTAATATGTTTATTAAATGGCCTATAAATGGGTTTTTACCAAATATTTCGTATTCTATGGCAAATGTTACAAGCGATAGAGGACGGTATCTGCCACCCGCCACAAGGTTTTTTTGTATTCCAAAAAATCCTGTAAATGTATCATTTTTTAATATGTCTTTGATGCCGGCAAAGCCTTCTTTTGTAAATTGATTATCGAGTATTACAATGCTATCGTCAAGCGCGTACTGATTAGTAAGTGTGTTGCCATATAGCAAAAAGGTGAATAGTAGTATAATTATATATGGTAGTCGGTTTTTTTTAGCGGGAACTACTTCCTGTTGTACTTGTTTCGATTTTATGTGTTTTTTATATTTGTATTTTTTTGCCATTTTGTATTATATACAGAATACAAAAATAGAAATCTTTGCTAAATTATTGCAAATATGTTTAGCAAGTTTTTTTTTCTTTTTCTTTTTCTTTATTACCTTTGGTAAAAATTAACATGGCAACTATAAATAGATGTAAAGGTAATATTACCTTTGCATAATTGTTACCAAGCATAGGATTAAATAAATATAATTATTATGAAAATAACAGCTTCAATAATATGTTTTATACTTTTTTATAAATTATTATTTACTCAAACAATTTATGAAAAAACATTTGATATTAATTCGAAAACCACCATTGAAGGGATTACTTCGACTATTGATGACTATACAATAGTATGTGGGAAAACACTGGTTGATAGTTTTGGAATAATAAATCATAGCGATGGCTATATTTCAAAAATTAATGAACAAGGAGGATTCCTGTTTTCAAAAATATTTATTGATACACTACATGGAATTGAATTATTATCTATATGTACTGATATCGAAAATAATTTTGTTATGACTGGGAGGCATGGGATCCAAAATACTAATGGTTATTGGAACTCCAGTTCATTTTTTGTTATGAAAACCGATAGTATTGGAAATCTAATTTGGGCAAAAACATATTTCTATGATACAGATGAAGTTGGATACAAAATTAAGCAAGTAAGTGATGGAAGCTATGTCATTGTTGGTTATTCAGATTTAGGTCCGAGTATTTTTAAAATTGATAATAATGGTAATATTATATGGTCCAGAATCATTCGACTAAATGTACTTTATGGAACTATGTTTGATTTTATAGAAGATGATCAGGGCAACTTATTGATAACAGGAGGTATAGGAATGGTGTTATTTATGAAAATTGATAATGCCGGGAATTTAGTTTGGGATAAGTCTTATCGTGGGAATAATCTAATAGGAGCTAAAAGAATAATTGAAGTCGATAACAATAATCTTATCCTTGTAGGAACAGCAAATTCAATTTTGACGGGTTCTTCCAGACAATCCATGATGTTAATGAAAATAAACTCCAACGGCGATATTTTTTGGATAAAGGAATATTACATAGATGAAGATGCTTGGGGATATGATGTAGCACAAACAGATGATAATAGCTTTATTATAACAGGACAGCATGACTTTAGTGGAGCTATGAATCCTCCTAATGGTAACATAATGTTAAAAACTGATTCTTCTGGCAATGTTTTATGGATTACAAACTCGGAAACATATCTGTCAGATGGAGATTATCCTAGAAGAAATTCTCATATTAAAATACTTTCAGCTAATAGAGGAATTACATATGGCAAAACATATGATAGTGGTTATATAAGTATGTTTGACTTGGATAGTTTGTATTCTGGTTGTAGTAATTATATTAATGTTCTTTCAGGTGATATTGATACTTCAAGTTTTTCACAACCATTCATTTTTAATATTTATACAGATTTGTTCGACTCTACATTTGTCCCGAATAGCTATACGGTGAATGTAACTGATTCTATTCATTGTTATTCTTGTATTGAAACTATTGCAAATTTTGACTTTAATAATGATAGTACTGAAATTTACTTTTCCAACTATTCAGAAAATGCTGATTCATATTATTGGGATTTTGGGGATGGAAAAGTAGATTCTCTTATAAATCCAATACATTCGTACGATTCAGCAGGAACTTATACTGTTTGCTTAATGGCATCAAATAATTGCTCTAATGACACTTTCTGTCTTGATGTATATGCAGATTGCGAAGCTCCTTTGGCTGGTTTTTCATTTATTGATACATCAGGCGTTGTATATTTCTTCAATAATTCTACAGGGAATAACCTTAATTGGTATTGGGATTTTGGAGATGGCACATATAGTTATCAACAGAATCCTATTCATGTATATGATTCAGCAGGAGTTTTTTTAGTCAATCTTTTGGTTTTTAATTTATGCGATTCCAATGTTATATATGATAGTATATCAGTAACAATTACTACTCAATCAGAGGTTCTTTCAAATCTTTTACAAATCTATCCTAACCCCACAACAGATATTATTACAATAAAGGCAGAGGGCATTGAGAGTGTAGAAGTAATAAACCTGCAAGGCAAACAAATATACATAGGCAAGGAAACAGAAATAGATTTAAGCACAAAGCCAAAAGGCATCTATATAATTAAAGTTATAACAGATAAACAAACAATAACAAGAAAATTAATAAAACAATAAATACGCTTGGTAACAA
>CAYTAU010000046.1:0-25673 GCA_964435855.1 uncultured Bacteroidales bacterium
TTTCGACCTATGGGAAATTTACAGGAATAAAAAATACCGTCATTTTTGGAGGCGTGACTCAGGGCACACAAACGGATGCTCTTAGCAGAGGTGTCGATATTCTAGTTGCAACACCCGGAAGACTTCTGGACCTGATGGATCAAGGTTTTGTTAGATTGAATGATGTTGAATATTTTGTGCTGGACGAAGCTGACCGGATGCTTGACATGGGTTTTATTCATGATATTAGAAAGATCATTGCCAAATTACCAAGCAAACGGCAGTCATTATTTTTTTCCGCAACAATGCCAAATAATATTGTTGAACTTTCGAGGAAAATTCTGAAGAATCCTATAAAAGTAGAAGTAAGTCCGGTTTCTTCTACTGCTGAAACAATACATCAATACCTTTATTATACTAATAAATCAAGTAAGAAAGATTTGCTTTATTATATACTTCAGGATCGAAAAATTGATCAGGTATTGTTATTTTCCAGAACAAAACATGGTGCTGACAGAATAACCCGGAATTTAAAAAAGAAAAAAATTAAAACAGCAGCTATACATGGCGATAAAGCCCAAAACACAAGACAAAAGGCCCTGCAACAACTTAAAGACGGAGAAATAAGGGTGTTGGTGGCAACTGATATTGCTGCAAGAGGTATTGACATTGATAAACTAAAATATGTTATCAATTATGATATTCCTAATATAGCTGAAACATATGTTCACAGGATAGGTAGGGGAGGTAGAGCAGGAGATGAAGGTATTTCTATATCCATTTGTGAACCTGAAGAAAATGCGTATATAAAAGACATTGAAAAATTAATAAACCAGAAAATAGAAATTATAAAAGACAACCCTTTTCCGCAAACAGACAATCCAATGACAGCAAAGGAAAAGCAAGTGTTTGAAAAGGATAAAACACGAAGAAAACAAGAATATTTTGCTACAAAAAATCAAAATAGACCAAATTCATCAAAGTTTAATAGGAGAAATAATTAGAAACCAAACGCATGCCAATCGAGTAGGCGGCTTACGGTCAAATGACCGCCAGTGCACCTCTCACACCACTAAGCCTTTCGGCTTCGCTCAAGATAAACCAAGCGGTTCTCGCCTTGCTTCGCCGTAAGTAAAAAGGGGAGAAACTTAGTTATGTTTGATAAGTATTAAATTATGAAATAAGTATAAATTTTATACTGATAAAAGGTAGTTTTAATATTCAATAAATTTAAAAGGTATATTTATTAACTTTGAAAAACGAGTTCCCGAAGCATACATGTCTGTATCTTCTTTATTGTAATGCCAACAAATAAGTACATCTTTTGTCTTGGATAGCTTTTCAAGAAGTAATAATATCTTTGCAATTTGTTTAGCTGATGCAGTATTGAAATATTCAAGCTTAAAATTAAAAAGAGTTTTATTATTTGGATTTTGGATATAATTATTTATCCAATCTATTATAGGTTCATAAAATTCAATTGCATTTTCAGGAAGTGACCTTTCGGAGATTAAAAATTTTTCTTCTGTAGAGTTAAGTATTATTTCTGGAGTATCTTCAGTAGTTTGTATTAACAATGGCTCCATAGCTAAATCATAATATCTGTTTGTAAAGTAAAAAAAGAAAATTTATTATCTATTTTATCAAAACTGTAGATTAATTTATTGCCGCTCTTTATTCTGATATCAATAATTCCAAGACCTGTTTTTTTGCTATCGCCTTCTTTTTCAAAATCTAACAATAAGTCGTTATAATACTTTTCAAGTTCAGGCTTACTAAGATTATTGATTTTTTCAATATTATTTTCAAGGGACTCTATTTTGTTATTTAATATGTAATTTCCTGTAGTAATAATATATTGGTTTTGTTTTTCTGAAATAAAAAATAATCCCGGACTTCCACTAAAATCTTCTTTTCGTTTGTCAGCATGTTTAACAATATTTTGCAACATCTCAACAATTACATAAAACACTTTTTTCTTAAGGGTTTCAGAGCCTGACATTTGCCCCTGAATAGTTGATAGGAGATTAATCATACTTTCCTGATTAAAAATCCCATTAAATACTAATAAAATATTTTCATCATTAAGTACATTATGAATTTTCATAATGTTCTCTAATGAATCTTCACCTGAAGCAATTGTTTCTTCTAAATCTGGCAGAGATGGTATCGTATGCAGATAAAAATATGAAAATTTATCAGTAATAGGTTTAAATTCATACCTGAGCTTATTGCCTGATTTTCTTGCCATATCAATTAATCCAAGTCCTGCACCTCCTTTGCTTGATAGCGATCCTTCTATAAGTACTTTTTTGTAATATTCTTTTAATTCTTCTTTTTCAAGGCTATTAATTTTTTGAATTAAATTCTTAATATTTGCAATATTTTGATTTTCAATTAAATTTCCTGTAGTAATAAAGTATTTTGATTCTTGTTTTTGAATAACAAATAACCCATAATTCTCTGGTGAACTATCACTTATGTCGTCTTGATGTCTGGTAATATTTTGCAGGCATTCAACCATAATAGCATAAACTCGTTTCTTAATTTTGGGTGATTCTTCTTCTTTTTGCAGATTTGTTTCGGTCAAAGATAAAATTCCATCAGTTATTTCCTGTGTAAATTTACCCCTGTAAATATGTCCTAAATTATCCCTTTGCATTGCAGAATAAAGGGTAAAGACATAATCTAAATAAGTTTTTTTCTTTTTAACCATACAATTTTCAAAAAAAAAATAAATATAATACTTAATTCTGTTTTCATCAAAAATTTATTAAATAGATTTTTATTAAATTTTATTATTATTTTTGTAAAGTCTTATTTGATAAGAGTTTTAAGTAATTATTATTTTTGTAACTTTTTTCATATATATTCGTCATATAATAAATTTTTCTTTTTTAATGAAAGTTGAAGAATATAATAAATGTGTTGACCTATATTCAGACAGAGTATATCGGTTTATCTTAAAAAATATCAAAGATGAAGATAAGGCCAAAGATATAATACAGGATACTTTTGAAAAACTCTGGATAAATGTTGATAATGTTAATTTTCTTAAATCAAAATCTTACATTTTCACAACTGCCTATCATACAATGATTGATCTTATTAGAAAAGAGAAAAGAAAAGCCGACTTTGAAAATGTAAAAACAATAGATTATTCACATAATGAGCAATATAGTGATTTAAAGGAAATATTAAATGAGGGAATTAAAAAATTAAATGACATTCAACGTTCTGTTCTATTATTAAGAGATTATGAAGGTTATTCATATAAAGAAATTGCAGGTATTACAAATTTAAACGAGCCACAGGTAAAAGTATATATATATAGAGCCAGAATGTTTTTAAAAGAATATATTGGGACTTTAGAAAAAGTAATTTAAATGGAAATTAATAGAAATAATTACGAAATATTTTTTGTTGATTATTTGGATGGGAAACTTTCTGAAAATCAAATAGAAAATCTTATGACATTTATTTCTCTAAATCCTGATCTGGAAGAAGAATTTTACACTTTTATTAATCTTGAAAAATTACCTGAAAATAATATTGATATTGATTTAAAATTTTCTTTAAAGAAAAATGCAAATGATTTTATTATTACAAAAGAAAATTTTGAAAATTGCTGTATTGCAAAAATTGAAGGAGATCTAAGCAAACAAGAAGAAGAAACATTTGATAAATATATTGAAATAAATCAGACAAAGAAAATTGATTTTGAATTTTATAAAAAAACGATATTGCATGAGGATGCTAAAATTCAATATGACGAAAAATCAGAGTTAAAAAAAACAGAAAGAGATTTCATTATTACTGATAAAAACTTTGATGAATGCGCAATAGCAATAATTGAAGGTGATTTGTCTACAAAAGAAAAACTGATTTTCAATAAATATATAAGTTTAAATCCCGAAAAAGAAAAAGATTTTATATTATTCCAAAAAACTGTTTTGCAAGCTGAAAACTCTGTCATTTTTGAAGATAAAACAAAACTTAAAAAATATTTTATTGGCAAGAGAAAAAACAGAAATACAATTTATCAAATTATTGCCAATGTAGCTGCGATATTCCTTGTAGTAGCTATTTTTCTTAATATTGGGAATAACGAGAGCGTTAAAATATTAAAAAATAATTCAAATATTGCCAATAATAAAAATGTAAAAGAGGTTTATTCTTCCTCAAAAGAAAACTTTTCAATTATTAAAACAGAAACACCTTCAATTGTCTCTGAAAGTACATCAAAAGATAAACAGATAAAAATTAAAAAATATCAATATGTTGACCCACAAAAAGCAATTTTTATTTCTGACATTATTAGCGGGATATCAAAATATTCAACAGGTAGCAATGAAGATTTAATTATAAAATCAAATAAAGATATACAAACGGCAGATCTTATTAATACAAACACAATTGCAGATAACAATATATTATCTGACAATAAGCTAAATGTAGCATATATTAGCCCTAAAAACATATCAATTATGTCAGGAGAATTAAACAATGATAATTATTTAAACTCAATTTTAGACAACATTGATATGAGTATTAAAGAGAAGCAATCATCACAACATAATAATAAGCTGACATTTTGGGATGTTGCAGAAACAGGATTAAAGGGATATGGTAAACTAACCGGGAAAAAAGTTATGTGGGATAAAGAATACAATAATAATGGTGAAATAGCATCTATTAATGTTAATACAAACAAATTTAGTTTTTCAAGAAATTTGAAAAATAAATAAATTTTCTGTAACAAATCCTGCACAAGAAACGTCTTACAATCAAAAATTAACTAAAATTTAATATCATGAAAAAGATTGGATTATTATTATTATCAACATTGTTTTTATTTGCAGTAAATGCACAAGAAGAAACAAAAAAAGACACTACAAAAATAACTATTGGAAAAAGCACGATTTTAATTATCAGCCCGAATGCTGAAGATATTGAAGTTGTAGCAGGAGATGAAAAAAAAGATGACAAGTTTAAAGGACACTGGTTTGGAGTTGACCTTGGTTTAAATGGTTATCTTAATGCCGACCATACTACTACATTGGAGCTTGAGGACAAATATCTTGACCTAAATTCCGGGAAATCATGGGGTGTAGGAATTAATATTATTGAAAAAAGTATTGGTCTTCATAAAGACAGAATTGGAATTGTCACAGGTTTAGGACTTGAAGCAAACAATTACAGATTTAGTAATGATGTTGTTTTAATGTCAGATTCCATTGAAAATTTATATGCATTGGAAACTGATATACAGTTTGAAAAAAACAAATTAGTCGTTACATATCTAACTTTGCCTTTATTATTTGAATTTCAATTTCCTGTAGGTAAAAAAGATAAAAGGATATTTATTTCTGCAGGTGGAATTGGAGGACTTAAAATTGGGTCACACACAAAGTATGTTTTTCAGGAAGACGGAAAAACAAAAAACAAAATGAAAGAAAATTACCACTTGTCTCCGTTTAAATATGGTCTAACATTCAGAATGGGTTATGGTGGATTAAACTTATTTGCCAACTATAATTTATCTCAACTATTTGACAATGACGAAGGTCCGGAACTTTATCCGTTTATGTTAGGAATATCGTTTTCGTTTTAACTCCAAAATTCATAAATCTTTTCTTTAATATACATACCCGCGAAAGCGGGTATTTTCTTGTTTTATGCCAATAAATTTTATTTCCCTTATAAAGATTAACTTATTAGAAAACTATGGAAACTCTTTATACTAAATTTGTTTCCTGCGTTTTTTGTAATTATTTTTGCAGCATGAATGAAGAATTTAAAAATATACTTGAAAAAATTTACAAACTTTTTCAAAAATATGGAATTAAAAGTGTTACGATGGATGACATTGCCAAAGAACTTGGTATTTCAAAAAAAACTCTTTATCTGCACGTTAAAGACAAGAAAGAGTTAGTTCAAAAAATAGCAGAATTAAAAATAACTTATGCAGAAAAACATAATAAAGAGATATATGAAAAAAAATTAAACGCTATTGATGAACTTTTACATGTTTATAAATTTTTAAATGTAATGCTAAAAGACCATAATCCTTCTATGATGTTTGATCTTAGAAAATATTATCCTGAAATTTATGAGAGAATGCAAGAAGCCAGAAGGAATCAAATTTTCAATGGTATAAAAAATAATTTGGTAAAGGGAAGAAAAGAAGAATTTTACAGAAAAGATTTTGATGATGAAATAATTTCAAAACTTCACGTCTTTAGAATTGAAAATTTAGTTGATAGCAATTTATTCAATAGTTCTGATTTTGAATCAGGCAAACTTTTCAGAGAGTTATTTACATATCATATAAGAGGTATTGCATCTGAAAAAGGAATTAAATATTTCGAGAAAAAGTCTAAAGAATTTAATTTATTAACATAGCAAACATATAATAGATGAAACACAGCCTTATTATTTTCACAATACTATTTTTCACAATAAATTTATTTGCACAGGATAAGATAGAAAATAATGAAATTTTACAATTCAGTTTAATACAGGCAAGGGAATACGCACTTGAACACAACATAAATGTATTAAATTCAAAACTTGATTATGATATTGCAAAAGGAAAAGTTTGGGAAACTACAGCTATTGGATTACCGCAAGTAAATAGCAGTATTGCCTATAATAATTATCTTGATATTGCAACACAATTATTACCGGGAGAAATTTTTGGTATGCCAGGATCACAGATAGAAGTACAATTTGGAACAAAACATAATTCTAATATTGGAATAACTGCAAGCCAGCTAATTTTTAGTGGCGAATATATTGTTGGCTTACAGGCTGCGAAAATTTACAAGAAACTGTCGGAACAAAATATCAATAAAAGCGAATATGATGTAACGGAACTTGTTACACGAACATATTATCTTGTTCTAATGGCTAATGAAAATAAAAAAATAGTTGAAGCCAGCTTAAAAAATACTCTTTCAATATTAGAAGAGATGAGAAAAACTCATGAACTTGGTTTTGTTGAATCAAGCGATGTTGACCAATTGGAATTAACATATCAGAATTTGCAAAATACAATAAGCACTATTGATAGGCAAATAGAGTTGACTTACAATATGCTAAAAATCCAATTAGGTGTAAAAAATAATCAGAAAATTGAATTAACAGATAATATTCAAGATTTATTAAATGTGGTTGATATTGATAATTTAATATCTCAAAATTTTGTTTTGGAAGATAACATAGACTATAGATTATTTAGTACGCAAAAAACATTATCGAAACTTGAGTTAAAGCGTCAAAAATCAACGTTTTTACCAACCCTGTCGGCATTTTTTACTCATCAACAAAATGCTATGCGTGATGAATTTAATTTTTTTAACAGTGGCGAAAAATGGTTTCCTACAACTATTATTGGAATGAATATTAATATTCCAATTTTTGGAAGTGGCATGAAATTATCAAAAGTTCAGCAGGCAAAACTTACATTAATAAAAACACAAAACACATTAGGACAAGTAAGCGAAAATTTAGAACTGGGTATAATGCAGGCAAAGTCTGATATGTCAACGGCTAACGATAAATATTTAAATGAAAAAGCAAACCTTGAATTATCAGAGAAAATATATAATAATTACTTAGTTAAATTTAAAAAAGGCATTGCTTCGAGTATTGAGTTAACACAAGCTCAAAATCAAAATCTTTCAACAAAAAGCAATTATATATCTGCAATGGTTGAAATGTTAAACGCTAAAAATGCTTTAGATAAAGCTATGGGGAATTATTAATTTACCGAAGAACTAAAATATTAACTTAAATAATTATAATACAGATGAAGAACATAGGATTAATTTTAATTGCAATAATTTTAATAACATCTTGTAAATCTGAGATAGAAGAAACAAAAGAGAAATTGAAAAATTTCAAAGTTCCTGTTGAAACATCAATTTTAGAACTCGTGAAGTTTCAACATATAATGACGGTCTCGGGAAATGTTGAAGCTGTTAATGACGCATTTATAAGTCCTGAAATGAATGGACAAATAAAACAAATATACGTAAATGAAGGAGACAGAGTTCAAAAGAGTCAAACATTAGCAATATTAAATACAGAAGTAACGCAAAAAAGCATAGAAGAATTGAAGACCGGACTTGAACTTGCAACTACTCTTTATGAAAAACAAAAGGATTTATGGGATCAGAAAATTGGCTCAGAAATTCAATTTTTACAAGCTAAAAATAATAAAGAGCAACTTGAGAAAAAACTGGAAACATTAAATGCTCAATTAAAAATGTCAACTATTACTGCGCCTTTTGCAGGAATTGTTGATGATATTATGCAAAAAGAAGGAGAACTTGGAACACCCGGGCGACAAATTATGCAGATAGTAAATCTTTCGAAGCTTAAAATAAAGGCAGATGTATCGGAAGTATATTTGCCAAAAATAAACAAAGGAGATACTGTTATAGTTGAGTTTCCTGCTTATCCGGATATTGAAATGAAAATTCCTATTAGCCGAATTGGAAATGTTATTAAATCGGGAAACAGAACTTTTGAACTTGAATTAAAGCTTAATAATATTTCGGAAAAACTAAAACCAAATATCATATCAATACTTCATATTAATGATTATTCAGACGATTCTGCAATTGTTGTTCCTTCAATTATTGTAAAAAAAGATATGAAAGGAGAATTTTTATTTATTGTTAAAGAAACTGACAATAAAACAGTAGCTGAAAAAGTATATGTAAAATCAGGTATGTCATACATAGATAAAACAGAAATACTTGAAGGATTAAAACCAAATCAAAAAATAATTATTGAAGGGTATAATCTTGTTTCAAATAACTCTGAAATTGAAATAAAATAGAAACTATTAAATGAACATTAAAGAAAAAATTGATACAGTTGTAAGGGAATTTAAGCTTACAACACTCGCATTAAAGAATAAGACCTCAATATTTTTAATAACTGTTGTTGTTGTAATATTTGGTTTATACTCGTACAATAGTATGCCAAAAGAATTATTTCCCGATATGGCTTTACCTTATATTATGGTTCAAACCATATATCCCGGAAATCCACCAATTGATATTGAAAACCTTGTTACCCGTCCTATTGAAAAAGAAGTTGAAAGTATTGATGGTATAAAAAAACTAACATCAACTTCTTCACAAGGATTTTCAAGTGTATTTATCGAATTTAATCAGAATGTTAAAATATCGGATGCTTTACAAGAGGTTAAAGATGCTGTTGATAAAGCCAAAAGTGAATTGCCAAACGATCTTCCTCAAGACCCAATTGTGCAAGATATTGATATGTCTGAATTTCCTATTATCAATATAAATTTATCGGGCGATTACAGTATTGATGAATTAAAAGAATACGGAGAAATTCTTGAGGAAAGAATTGAAGCGGTTTCAGAAATTTCGAAAGTTGAAATTCGGGGAATAAACGAAAAAGAAATTAAAATCCTTTCCGACCCCTATAAAATGACTTCTTACAAAGTTAGTTTTCAAGATCTCGAAAATGCGGTTGCTTTTGAAAATGTTTCAGTATCGGGTGGGGAAATTAAGCTTGGCGACACACGCCGTTCATTACGTACTATTGGCGAATTTGAAAGTATAGATGAAATAAAAAATATTATTGTTAAAGATGAAAACGGCGATATAGTTTATTTAAAAGATATTGCCGATGTAATTGAAGGATACGAAGAATCTACAAGTTATACCAGATTGAATAATCAGCCGGTTGTTTCAATTCAAGTAGTTAAAAAAAGCGGAGAAAACCTTATTTCTGCAACAGAAAAAATAGATGATATCCTTACAGAAGTACGAGAAAAACATTTGATTCCAGAAGATTTGCATATTTCAATTACCAACGACCAATCTGAAATGGTTAAAATGCAGCTAAGCAATCTTGAAAACAGTATGGTAATGAGTATAATATTTGTTGTTGGAGTATTATTTTTCTTTCTTGGCACACGAAATTCACTTTTTGTTGGTATTGCAATACCCTTGTCAATGCTAATGTCATTTATTGTTTTGTCGTTAATAGACTATAGAGTAAATATGATAGTTTTGTTTGCTCTTATTCTTGCACTTGGTATGCTGGTTGATAATGCAATTGTTGTAGTAGAAAACATACACCGGTTTATTGAAAAAGGTTACACAAAATTTGAAGCGGCAAAACAAGCTGTTGGCGAAATAGCAACACCAATTATTGTATCAACTGCAACTACTTTAGCAGCATTTTTGCCCTTAGCATTTTGGGATTCAACAGTTGGCAAATTTATGGGCTATTTACCAGTTACATTAATTATTGTACTTACATCATCTTTGTTTGTTGCTTTGGTTATAGTACCCGTATTTGCTATTACTTTTTCTAAAAAAGGAGCTCAAAACGAAAAACCAAATAAAAAACGAGCTCTTATCATAATATCAATTCTTTTTGTTTTAGCAATGCTTGGTTACATCATCGGATTAAATGTTTTTGCAAACCTAATGAGCATAGCAATTATAATTACAGCATTAAATGTTGTTATATTAAATAAAATAGGGAAATGGTTTCAAAATGTATTTTTGGTAAAACTTGAAAACGCATATCTAAAAGTACTTAAATTCACTTTGCGAAAATGGAATCCGGTAATTATACTGTTTTTTACTTTTGCATTAATGATATTCACAATTATTTTTTATTTTGTGATACGTTCTCCTCAAATGGAATTTTTCCCCTCAAACGACCCTAAATATATTAATATTCTTGCAGAATTACCCCCAGGAACAGATATAGATGCTACAAATGATTTTATGTTAGAACTTCAAAACGATATAATTAAATATATTGGAGAAGATAATAAAATTGTAGAATCAATATTAATGAATATTGGCGATGGTGCAAGAGCCGAAAACGATAATCAGGCAGGTGGACCCAATAAGGGATTAATTACGGTTACTTTTGTTGATTATGAAGAAAGACGAGAAATAAATACTTCAGATATTTTAAAAAATATTAGCAATAAAATACTTGGAAAATACCCTGGTGTAAAATTTAAAGTTGAACAAAATAAAATGGGACCACCAACATCAGGCTCACCTATTAATTTAGAAATTAGTGGAGAAGACTTTAACAGATTAATTTATTTATCAGACACAATTCAACATATTATTGAAAAAAGCAATATCAAAGGAATTGTAGGTTTAAAAATGGATTTGAATATTGGTAAACCCGAAATGATAGTTTCAATTGACAGAGAAAGAGCAAGGCGATACGGATTATCTACAGGGCAAATAGCCTCTACATTAAGAACAGCATTGTATGGTAAAGAAATATCTGATTTTAAAATTGGAGAAGATGAATATCCAATTAATTTAAGATTAAAAAGCGAGTACCGAAACAGTATACCTGCACTAATGAACCAAAGTATTACTTTTAGAAATACAAAAGGAAAAATAGTACAAGTACCAATATCGGCAGTTGCCGATTATAAATACAGCACAACTTTTGATGCTGTTAAACGAAAAGATGTAATACGTGTTATTACATTATCATCAAATGCAATAAAAGGATATAATGCCAATGAAATTAATAAGCAAATTGATCAACTGCTGGCAGATTTTAATATGCCCGAAGGTTATACATATAAGTTTACAGGCGAACAAGAAGATATGAAAGACTCTATGGCATTTCTTTCTACAGCTATGTTAATAGCAATTTCTTTAATTGGATTAATACTGGTTACTCAATTTAATTCAATTGTAAAACCAATTATCATACTTGCAAGCATATTGTTAAGCACAATAGGTGTTTTTGGCGGATTGGGAACTTTTAACATGAACTTTATTGTAGTAATGACAGGTGTAGGCATAGTTGCACTTGCCGGAGTTGTTGTAAACAATGCAATTGTACTTATCGATTATATTGATTTGTTGAAACAGCGCAAAAGAAAAGAATTAGGCTTGGAAAAAGATGAATTTCTGCCTCTCGATATTGCAACAGAATGTGTAATACTAGGCGGAAAAACAAGATTACGCCCCGTGTTACTTACTGCAATTACTACAATACTTGGATTATTACCAATGGCAATAGGCGTAAATATCGATTTTGCTTCATTGCTATCCGATTTCAACCCCAAATTCTCAATTGGTGGCGATATGACAATGATATGGGCACCTATTTCATGGACAATTATTTTTGGATTAACCTTTGCAACATTCCTAACACTAATAATTGTACCCGCAATGTATAGAATAGCTACCCGCGGTAAATTTTTCATACTTAAATTAACAGGGAAATTAGGGTAAAGCTATAATATGCTTTGTTGCACACTTTCGTGATATAGCCAAGTTTCATCATATAGTTGTTGAGTAGAGTCATTCAGTAGTTGAGTGGATTCATGCAGCCGTTGAGTGGAGTCATCGGGTGTTCAGATGCTCACATGGAGTGTTCAGAAGCTCTCATCGGGTGTTCAGATGCTCACATCGGGTGTTCAGATGCTCTCTTGTTTTGAACAAATTCAGAAATATAGTAGTCAAACAGTGAAAAACAATGCAAAAATGCTCAAATAATGGCGTAATAGCTTGTTTTTAGTCGGATAAATTATTATATTTACAAAATTTTTAAATACTAAAACTATGAAGAATCCAGACGAAACAAAAAAAACAAATATTTTTTTATTATAACTTTCTAGTATCTCACTTTTTATATTACCTTTAAAAAAATTAAAAACTAAAACAAGAAATATGAAAAAACTTTTCCTACTTTCAGCAACACTATTATTCGTATTATTTATAAATGCACAAATAGTGAATATCCCCGATGCTACCTTTAAAGCAATATTAGTGGGCAGTGCTTCTATAAACACCAATATGGATGGAGAAATACAAGTAAGCGAAGCACTTGCTTATACAGGAGCATTTAATTTTTCTGCAGCAGGTATTGCTGACTATACAGGAATTGAAGCTTTTACTGCTCTTACAGAGTTTGATTGTGGTGATGATCTAATAACAAGTTTAGATCTTAGCAATAATGTTGCTCTTATTGAATTACGCTGCGACAATAATCAATTAACCACTTTAAACCTTAGCAATAATACTGCTCTTACTTATTTAAGCTGTGGCAGTAATCTAATAACAAGTTTATATCTTAGCAATAATACTGCTCTTACTGAGTTGTGGTGCAGACAAAATGATTTAACAAGTTTAGATTTTAGCAGTAATACTGCTCTTATTAATTTAGATTGTGCTTTCAATGATATAACAAGTTTAGATTTTAGCAGTAATACTGCTCTTACTTATTTAAACTGTAGTTTCAATGATATAACAAGTTTAGATTTTAGCAATAATACTGCTCTTATTAATTTAAATTGCTATTATAATCAATTAACCACCTTAGATGTTATCATTAATACTGCTCTTACTAATTTAGACTGTGGCCATAATCTAATAACAAGTTTAGATTTTAGCAATAATACTGCTCTTACTTATTTGCATTTTAGTGAGAACCTGTTAACAAGCATAGATGTTAGTAATAATACTGCTCTTACTGAGTTGTGGTGCAATAGTAATCAATTAACCACCTTAGATGTTATCATTAATACTGCTCTTATTTATTTAAACTGTGGTTATAATCTAATAACAAGTTTAGATGCTAGCAACAATACTGCTCTTACTGAGTTGCTGTGCAATAGTAATCAATTAAGCACATTAGATCTTAGCAATAATACTGCTCTTACTGAGTTGTGGTGCAATAGTAATCAATTAAGCAGTTTAAATGTGAAAAATGGAAATAATGTTAGTTTATTAAATTTTAATGTTACAAATAACACAAATTTACATTGTATTGAAGTAGATGATTCTACATGGTCAGCAACCAATTGGACAAATATTGATACTTGGACATCATTTAGTATTAATTGTTATTATAGTTTAAACGAATTGCAAATATCAGAATTAAAAATAGCACCAAATCCTTTTATAGAATCTTTTATTGTTTCATTACCTGATAATGTAAATATTGCTAATATAGATATTATTCTTTATAATATATTAGGTAAGCAAATAGAAGTTTCAATTGAGAAAACTAATAATAAGATTAGAATTAATGGTGCTAATCTAAAGTCTGGAATATACTTTGTTGAGTTAAGAGAGAAAAATAGCTTAATTGGTAAAGCAAAGCTAGTAAAAGAATATGAGTAAAAGCCATGCTCCCGCAACCCGCTTGGCGTAGTTTGTAACTACGTCGCAAATAAAAAGCAGTTTTTAATTACTAATAACGCATTGCGTTAATTTTTGATTTTATTTCTTTGTCCTTTCGGCAAGCTCAGGATAACACTTTTGACTTAAATAATAAATTTAAAAGGAGAGTTTTCTCCTTTTTTGTTAATTTTGTTAAATAAACACTTGTAACTATAATGGAAATAAAAAACACTACGCATTTTAGCGGAATGTTAGCTTTAATAATGAGTCGTCCTGAAAATTATCTACACAAAATTAGTAGATATGTATAAAAATGATGGATTAATAAAACGTTACAGCGAAAGTTTCAAACATAAAATTTTATACAAACTTAGTACAGGAAAATATTCAAAATGACAATTTCGGGCTTGTCACCCATCATGAAAACAAAAAATAAGCGTTAGTTTCTACATATTAAAATGTTGAAGCCATATTTCCACACTTTTTCTATTTATTAACCTGTCTTTGGGAATAAGGCAGATAAAATTTATTAGTTATGAAAAAATTAATTTTTATTTTTTTAATGATGTCAATATTTCCATTATTGACATATTCACAGTGGAATATTGAAACTGTAGACACTGCTGAAACGGTTGGCAAGGCGTGTGACATTATCGTGGATGCAAATGGATATCCACATATCAGCTATCGGGATGGTACAATTGGCTGGCGACTCAAGTATGCTCACTGGAATAATTCGGAATGGCAGAAAGCATTCGTAGAAACCAACGAAAGTGTTTATGGAGTGACCTCTATTGCCCTTGATGATACTGGAAATCCCCACATTGCCTTCTTTACTGATGGAAAACTCTGGCATGCCTGGTGGGATGGTTCTGATTGGCAGCAAGAGGTGGTGGATGCTTTAATCTGGGTAGATGTCGGTGAGTGGAATTCTATAACATTTGATACGGACGGCTATCCCCATATTGCTTATACATATTATACTGGAGATTCCTATCTAAAACATGCCTACAAGGATGTGTCAGGCTGGCATACTCAAGTTGCTGACAGTCTTACTGGTGATGAATTTCAATATGTGTCTCTGGCTTTAGACGGCAATAATAATCCCCACATAAGTTACTATGATTGGAAAGACGACGATTTGAAATATGCTTATTATAATGGGGCAAACTGGAATATTGAGAGGGTGGACTCAACTGGTCAAGTGGGTACATGTTCTTCTATTGCTCTTGATGGCATTGACTATCCACACATTTCCTATACGGATGGTACCAATGGTGGGGTTAAGTATGCAAGTTGGGATGGTTCAGATTGGCAGATTGAAACAGTTGAGTCTAATATTGTAACCGGATTAGGATTATACACCTCGCTTGCACTGGATGCAAATGACCGCCCATATATTAGTTATGCTGAATATATGAGCAATATGAGATTTGCATATTGGGATGGTTCAAATTGGCAAATTGAGATTGTAGATAGTGCTGTGTCATGTGAATGGACATCACTGGCTATTGATAATAACGGTTATTGTCACATCGCTTACTATGATAGTGGTGATTCCACAAATCTAAAATATGCCAAGAGAATTCCTACTACAGAGGGAATTGCTTTCTATTATATGAATGAGAATAATATTAACATTTACCCAAATCCATCTAAAGAAAGTATAACTATTGATATTAGTTCAAATAATTCTTTAAAATTTAAAGCAGAAATATTTGATATACAAGGCAAAAAGTTAAAGCAGCAAAGACTTACAAAAGTTAAATCAGAAATGAATATATCTGATTTATCAAGAGGTATTTATATTATTAAGATAAAAAATGAAAATAAAAAAGTCATTAAGTGTAATAAAATAGTGAAAGAATAATAAATTTGCCTTTTACATAAAGCTAACCAGTTCGGCATAGTTTGTAACTACGTCGCAAATAAAAAGCAGTTTTTAACTACTAATACCGAATTGCGTTTTTTGAAATTTGAGTTTCACTGAACAAAATAATTATGTTGGTTGCAACCTATACTTTTGTTTAAATATTGTTGGCTGCGCAAAACATTTTTATTATGTTTGCACTATGGAAACATTAAAAAACAAATTTCTACGCTTGTTAAATACTATCAATTTCGATTATAAGAGGTATTTATTTGAACGAATTAATTGGGATAACCGGTTAATTATTATAAAAGGACAACGAGGTGTAGGTAAAACCACCATGCTACTTCAGTATATTCAATCTGAAGTCAAAAATATTTCTGAAACACTTTATATTTCACTTGATGATATTTATTTTTCAAGTAATAAATTGTCCGATTTAGTTGAGAGTTTTATTATAAATGGTGGAAAATATCTATTTATTGATGAAATACACCGTTATCCCAATTGGTCTGTTGAAATTAAAAATATATATGATTTTAATCCCAATCTTAAAATTGTAGCTACAGGTTCTTCTACCATTGCTATACATGAAGGTCAGGCAGATCTAAGCCGAAGAGCATCAATTTATCATTTACAAACATTATCCTTAAGAGAATTTGTTTTGTTTAAACACAATATTGAATTTAAAACAGTAACTCTATCAGACATTATCAAAAAACATGAACAATTAGCATTTGATTTTAACAAGAAGATAAAACCAATAAAATTATTTAATGACTTTCTAAAATATGGTTCTTATCCTTTTGCAAACGAAAAAGATGCACTTTATTATGATAAACTAAGAGCAATAATAAACCTTATTATTGATAATGATATACCAGTAGTAGAAAATATTAGTTATGAAACAGGTTTGAAAATTAAGAAATTACTTTTTTTAATTTCTACAGCTGTACCATTTAAACCAAATATTGCAGAATTGAGCAGGAAAGTTGGAACAAGTAGAGATCTGTTATTAAAATATTTACATTTGTTATCTATATCCGGAATAATTAATCTCTTGGATAAATCGGGAATAGCTTCTTCAATAATGCAGAAACCCGAAAAAATTTATATTAATAATCCAACATTAATGCTTGCTCTAGATGAAAGAGCAAACATTGGTACATTAAGAGAAACTTTTTTTATGAACCAGCTCACAGTACTTCATAAAGTTAATTATCCTCAAGCAGGAGATTTTATAGTAGACGATACTTTTCTTTTCGAAATAGGAGGAAAGAATAAAACTGTTAAACAAATAGCTGGAATTAAAAATTCATACATTGCAAAAGATGATATTGAATATGGTTCTAAAGGAAAAATTCCTTTATGGTTATTCGGATTTTTGTATTAAGCTTTTTATACCTTGTTCGGCGTAGGCTCCAGCCTACGATCATAAATAGCAATGTAACAATTGAACCCCGCTACCATATCAATTGCACCCTGTTGTTTTTACAAATTAATATTAACCAGCTCGGCGTAGTTTGTAACTACGTCGCAAATAAAAAGCAGTTTTTAATTACTAAAATGCGAAAGCATTTTATCCACGTTTAGCTCGTTCCCAGTTTACACTTTGTTTTCCTCCTATGTATCTGAAAAATCCAAGAAACATTGATAAATTCATTATGAAAATATAATAAGGAATAAAAAATATTTTCAATTTTAGCTTTTGATGTTGCAGTATCCAACCAACAAATGAAAGCAAATAAAAAAGGATTTGTCCCAACATTATTATGGTATATATTGTAATGCTGAAAACATTACCATAAAGCATACAAATAATAATATTTAGCGGAAAAAGCATTAACAAAGCCGGAGGCACAACTACCCAACGCAAAACTTTATGAGAAACATATTGAAATGATAATAATCCATATTTAAAAATATTAAACAATGAGCTTAGCCTAACAATTGATTGTATTCCTCCTGCAGAAATTCGAATTTTTCTTTTTAACTCTTCGTTTACATTGGCAGATGCCGATTCAATAGCATAAGCTTCTTTATTATATTGTATTTTATATCCTTTCATTGCAATTCGCAGTGATATAATAAAATCATCGAGCAAAGTATCCGGTTCAATTTCTTCAAAAAGTTCAGTTCTTATAGCAAACAGTTCTCCTGCGGCACCTACAACAGAATTTAGTTCAGCATCAAGTTTTTTTAGAATTGATTCATATTTCCAATAAATACCCTCTCCTGAGCCAACTGCCGTATCAAAGTTTTTTTCTATAATTCTTTTTTCACCTGCAATACATCCTATTTTCGGGTCTTTAAATAAATTTACAATTTCTCTTATTGAGTTTTTCCCCAATAAAGTATTGCCATCAGAAAAAATAACAATAGATGTTTTTACAAACTGCATTCCTCTGTTCATTGCAGCAATTTTGCCTCTGCGTTCGTTTTTATGATATACTTCTATTTCAGGATATTTTTTTAACAGGTCAGGTGTTCCGTCATCAGAGCCGTCGGTAAGCCAAACATGTTTAATCTTATTTTGCGGGTAATTTAATTCTAATGAATTTTTAACTTTAATATCAATAAAGTCTTTTTCGTTATATGCAGCTACAAAAAGTGTTATTTCAGGCTCGTAATCAATTTCTGAAAAATCTTCTTTTGTTGTAAATACTCTTTTAAGAAGAACTAGAAAAAATAAAAGAATGCCATATCCTACATAAGAGTAAAATATAAGGAACAATAAAATCCAAAATATTATTATGGCTACAAGCATGAATATTTATTTTGTCCAAAAATACAAAATCTTATATTTTAAAAACACACAAATGAAAATAAACTTGAAATACAATTTATTACTTTTGTTGAAATTATTCAATAAATTTGAATAAAAACCATGATATTAATTGCCCCGTCTTTTAAGGCGGGGTATTAATGGTCATGAATTACATTTCCTTGCAAAATTTGGGAAAATTTATAAATTTTAAATTAAATTTTCCCAAATTTTGCAAGGGGTAGATTGGAACATTTTTATTTCCCCGACCTAAAGGACGGGGCTACTGATAAAAAAGAAATATTTTATACCAAGTGCAAAAAAAGAATATATTTCAAATTTTAGGACCCGGACTTTTATGGGCAGGAGCAGCAATTGGTGTTTCTCATCTTGTTCAATCTACAAGAACCGGAGCTATTTATGGCTTTGGATTAATTGGAGTTATTCTTTTAGCAAACGTATTAAAATATCCTTTTTTTGAATTTGCTCCCAGATACACTGTTTCAACAGGTGAAAGTCTTTTGCAAGGTTATAAAAGGCTTGGTAATTGGGCTGTTATACTATATATTATATTAACCGTTTCTACAATGTTTGCTATTCAAAGCGCTGTTACGGTTGTTACTGCCGGGTTATTTTCAAATGTTTTCAACTTGAATATTGATATTTTCTATTGGACAGTAATAATACTGTTTATTTCTTCTTTAATAATACTGCTTGGTAAATACACATTATTGGATAGGTCAATAAAAATAATAATAATCCTTTTAGCTGTGGCAACAATATTTGCCGTTATATTAGCTTTTACCAAAGATTTTAATCCTAATCCTGAGTTTTCAAAGCATTTTGAGTGGAATATTGCTGACATTGGGTTTTTAATTGCATTAGTTGGTTGGATGCCTTCGGCAATTGATATTTCTGTTTGGCATTCGGAATGGATTTTAGCGAAGAAAAAGGAAACAGGATATCTCCCAAAATTAAAAGAAGCACTTTTAGATTTTAAAATAGGTTATATCGGAACAACAATTTTATCTGTAAGTTTTTTATTACTGGGAGCACTTGTAATGTATGGAACAGGTGAAGAATTTTCTGATAAAGGAGTAAGTTTTGCAGGGCAGCTAATCAATTTGTTTACAGCAAGTTTAGGGAATTGGTCTTTTTATATTATTGCTATAGCTGCATTAGCCACAATGTTTAGCACAACAATAACTTGTCTTGATGCATATCCCAGAGTATTAACACCCGCCACAAAATTGATTTATTCTAAAGCTAAAAAGAAAAAGAGTTTATTGCCGATCTTATATTTAGCATTATTAATTATTGGAACATTAATTATTGTTAAGTATTTTATGACAAGTATGCAGTTATTGGTAAATATAGCAACAACAATTTCTTTTATTACAGCACCTATTCTTGGATATTTAAACTTAAAAGTTGTAACAGGTAAAAATATGCCCCAAGAAAACAGACCTAAAAAATGGCTTTTAATATTATCGTGGATTGGACTTATCTTTCTTACCGGATTTAGTATTTATTTTCTTATCTGGAAGTTAATGTAAAAGCTTATATAGTATACAAGAAAACAAAAAAAGCTACAATTCAATAACAGAATTGTAGCTTTTGTAATAATAATAAAATATTGTTATTCTGCAACGGCTTCTGCCACAGGTTCAGTTTGTGGTGTTTCAACAACTTTTGGAGCATTAACTAGTTCTTGTACATAAGCACCAATTTCTTTTTCAAGATTTTTCATTTTACCATGAAAAGCAGCAAAATATACTATTAGAGGTATTAAAAATCCTAATAACAAAATACATAATACAAAAAGCATTTGCCCTCCCATTGTCGGGAAGTTTCCAACAACTTGAATTTTGTTTTTTCTTAATAAAATATTAGAGCCAGTTGTACTGGATTTTGAGGCAACTAAAAAATTCTTTGAGCGAACCTTAAAATTATAGTTTGGAAATTTTTGCTCTAATTTAGACTGCAACTCTTCAAAAGTAATAGCCCCCGGTTGAATGTTGATTTTCATAATATTGATTTTTAAAAATTAATAATTACGTAA
Source organism: uncultured Bacteroidales bacterium (assembly GCA_964435855.1). Classification (GTDB taxonomy): domain Bacteria; phylum Bacteroidota; class Bacteroidia; order Bacteroidales; family CAYTAU01; genus CAYTAU01. The sequence continues at coordinate 20,853 of CAYTAU010000046.1, forward strand.
ATGTATAAATTATTATATAATAAACAACTGATATTTTATTAAATGTATTTTTTCTTTGATGAAAATGAAAAATATATTATCGTTTTATAGATACAGTTCCGTTATATGGGTCATGTCCATCATGAAGATCAATAATATAAACAAATGAACCCATTGGTAATTCTTTTCCATTAAAATTTCCATCCCATTGGTTTTCTATATCATTATATTCGTTTCCTGTACCGTCAAATTTAAAAATAACATTTCCCCAACGATTAAAAATCTGAATATTAATCAATTCATATTTGTCTACATTTGTTATTCTCCATGTATCATTGTACGAATCGTTATTTGGAGTAATTAAAGTAGGTATAATCAAAGGAATAACAACTTCAAATGTGTCTACAATTGTACAACTATTTGCATCGGTAACGGTAACAAAATAAGCTCCACCATCCAGTCCTGAAACAAAATTGGTTGTTGTATTAATATCGTTTGACCATGTAAAAACATAAGGAGGAGCTCCCCCGTCAACAGTTAAATTAATACTTCCGTAGTAATCGCTACTAACATCAACAACACCTGAAACATTCATTCCTAAAGGTTCTGTTATTGTAAAATCGTCTGTTATATTGCAGTTGTTAAAATCAGAAACAGTAACAGTATAATTTCCAGCAGAAAAGCCCATCCCTACTGAGTCTGTTTGATTGTTAGTCCATAAATATGAATATGGGGATGTTCCTCCAGACACATAAATATAAGCATAGCCATTACTTCCATTATAACAAGAAGTAGGATAATCAATAACATAAGACGATATGTTTGTTATGGGTTGTTCTATTGTTACCGTATCTGTTCCCGCGCAACCAAAAGCATCTGATACTATAACAATATATGTACCTACCATTAAATCTATTGCTATTTGTGTTTGTTGTGCCAAAGGATCGTTCCATAAATAGTTAAAAGGAGGCACTCCATTAGTCATTTGAGCAGTGGCACTTCCTGTCGATTCTCCCCAACATGCAACATTTGTAACATTTATAATATTTACTTCAGCAACTCCGCCTGCATTTGGAACATTAAATGTATTTGTATTAGTGCAATTATTATCGTCAGTAACTGTAACAGTATAATCTCCGGATGCAAGGTTTGACATTGAAAATCCGGTTGAATCATTATCCCATAAGTAAGTATAAGAACCTGTTCCTCCGCTTACCGAAATAGATATAATACCGGTATTTCCACAATATGCCGAATCAATACTTGCAGTTATGTTTATTTGGTCAGGCTGTATAATTGTATCAGTAAAAACATTAGAATAACATCCTACTGAATTTACAGCAATTATATCGTAAATACCTGCCGGTAAATTAATAAATACGCTGTCGGGGTGATAGGTAGCTCCATTATCAACCGAAAAATATTCGCCTCCCTGAGTATACACTGTAATTTGAGCATTATTATCACCATAGCATAAAATATCGCTTGAAGAAATACTATCAATGAAAAAGCCACTGTTGGTATTTATTGTCAACGTTGTATCATGTTCACAAACATTTGCATCTTGAACAATTACTGTGTGATTTCCAACTGTTAATCCTAAGAAAAAATCATTTGCTGAAAAAGGTCCACCGTCAATAGAATATTGTAAAGTTGGCGTACCTCCACTGCCATAGACTTGTATCTCTCCATTGGGTGGCGTAGGATTACAAGCTGTTACATCGGTAACAAAAGCAGAATCAATATTTGGTGAAGGATTAATTGTAAGAACAACATTGTCTGTAGCGGTACATCCATAAGAATCAGTAACTGTATAATCAATATTATAAGTCCCGGGTGTTGTAGCTGTATTAAAGGATGGGTTTTCTACAGTTGAGAACTGTGATGAATTTGAATTCCAAATATGTGTAGAATAAGTAGCAGAGCCACCAACAGGATTACCTGTAAGGTTAAGATTTTCACCGTAACACATTGTAATGGGTGAAGCGGGGTTTATGCTTACCGTTAATAGATCCGGCTCGGTTATAGTAACGGTATGAACTTCATTACATACCCCAATATTATCAGTAATTGTTACCAAATATGTTCCGGCTGCAAGATTATTAAAAGTTCCTGTGCTATTACTTTCCCCCGGAATGCTGTATGTATAGGGAGGAGTTCCTCCTGTGGCAGATGCAACAATTTGACCTGTATTATCGCCATGACAAACAGCAATATCGGTATGGTTGTCAATTGCGCTTACAATACCGGAAACATTAAACGTTAAGCTGTTTAAATTAGTAGAGTGATTACAAATATCATCAATTTGGTCTACTAAATTTAATAAATATGTCCCCCCCGTTGTAAGCGGCTGACTCAGTGTGAGTTCAAAGACGCGAGAATAAATAGCTCCTGCTGCACAATCAATACTGTAAACATTTGTAATTGAATATGGGCCTCCCGGTCCGGTTACTGTAAAATCCCCCACCCCAACACTGGCACAGGTAACATTTTCATCAAATTCTACAGTAATTACATTTTGTCCGCAGGCAGGAGAATTTAAAATTGATTCCAGTGAAGGTCCTGTGTTATCAACAATTTGAGCAGTTCCTCCAAATGTAATAGAATAGCCCGATTGAGTAGAGCTAAAATTACTTACATTCACAACATAAATTTCACCAGCAGTAACAGGTATAGCAGCATTAAATGGAGAACAATAATTTGGGTCACCATATTGGCAATTTGTAGAACCTGCTCCATTAGGTCCTGTTTGATTGGCAATACCACAGAAATTACAACTGGTCTGTAACGAAACATCAGTAAGAATATCAGAGCAATTAGCATTTGTTAAATTATATACTGCCCAATCATAATCGTCAGAAGTATTAACAGGCGAAATAGTAAAAGCAACGGTTCCACTAGTTTGTACTGTAAACGTATACCAAACATCATTTAATTCGCCTGCGAGAAGGCAATTATTAGGACAATTATTATCTGAATAAGGAGTGCCATATACATTTATTTCGCTGGGATAATTTCCTGTTCCTGAATATGAAGTTGCTGTAGAATATGTATCAAAACATAAGGGTATTGCTCCCATACAATCTTGTTCAGTTGGTACCTGGGCAAAACTTGTAATTATTACAAATAATAAAATAATAAGTAAATATATATTTTTCATTGGGGTTAAATTTAAAATTATTTAAGTGTATTATTTTTTTTCTTTGATTCGAATGAGTTTAGATTCTAAATCTAAATCCAAATTATATAACATTAAGATTTTTCTTATATATTCGCCATCTACACCTTTGCCAATGTTTGCTTGACATCGAAATTTATCATCTACATCTAAAAAAATTCTGGCATTCGAAATGTTTTTATCTTTGTTTAATAGTTTTGCAATCTTGTCTGCATGATCCTGATCTAGAATATCTTTAATATGAAAATATATTACTTTTTCAAAACTACTATTCCATGCAGTTTTGGAATGAAGGAATTCAATTTTTTGTTGGGCAAAAGTTTGAATTGAGCTAAATAACAGAATAGTAACAGTAAGGAATAATAGTTTCTTCATAGCAATAGCTTTTATTTATTACAAAAATATATTATTTTATCATTATTACAAATTTTTGTTAATATAAACATATTGAAAAAATTGTAATAAATATTTTATACCTTTGTATTCATATGAAAATAGTTGTTAAAATATTAATATTAATATTTCTAATATTTCTTTTTACTATTTGCACAAAGCCCAAGAAATACCCTGAAACTCCTAAAATTGAGTTTACGTCATTTATTGTTAAAGATACAATTGATAATCCTGAACTACAAAATCATGTTAAAATGGGAATATTAAAGTTCTCATTTGTTGATGGCAATGGGGACATTGGATTAACACAAGGAGATACTTTACCACCATTTGATACGTCAAGTGTTTATTATTATAATTTATATATTAACATGTTTGAAATGAAAGGAGGTGAATTTGAACATGTTAATCTTTCTATTCCATTAAATTTCCGAACACCGCTGGTTGTACCACATGGACAAAATAAAACCTTAAAAGGATGGGTATTAACGGAGTTAACATATAATTTCCCGTTGCAATATGATACAATAATGTACACGTTTCATATTTATGACCGTGCCCATAATCAAAGCAATATTGCTTCTACAGATACTATTATCCTTTCTCAGGAATAATAACTTTAATAGATAGACCTTAAATTAACATTTTTTAAGAAGAAGTTTGTACAAAATTTCATAATACAACAATATAAAACTTGCGTAACTTGGGTAAATGAAGTTATTTTGTAAAAATTTTTATAAAGTATGAATCAATTCAGACCAAGAGGTGGTTTTGGGTCAATACCTCCTGTTGTTAAAAATTTATTAATAATAAATGTGCTTGCGTATGTTGCTATGCATGCAATAAATAGTGCTTTTAATTATGATATTTCACAAAATCTTGCATTATATTTCTTTAAATCGGAATATTTCAAACCTTTCCAATTCATTTCTCACATGTTTATGCACAGTAGTTTTAGCATTGGGCATATTTTCTTTAATATGTTTGCATTATGGATGTTTGGCAAAGCCATAGAAACAATGTGGGGGGGAAAAAGGTTTTTAATCTATTATTTTGTTACAGGTCTTGGTGCAGCAGCATTACATACTTTGGCAAATTGGTATTCAATTTCAATTATTGAAAATGCAGCTGATTTATATTATAATTCCCCATCACCGGAAGCCTTCATGTCGTTCTTAAGAGAACATTTTCCACGAGTAGGTATAAATTCAGAATATATTGAAGCTTGGTCACAAATCCCGGAAAGTTCGCATTATATTAATGATGTAAAT
>CAYTAU010000046.1:25773-35051 GCA_964435855.1 uncultured Bacteroidales bacterium
TATTGAAGCTTGGTCACAAATCCCGGAAAGTTCGCATTATATTAATGATGTAAATGAATTTATACAAAAACTCATTATCTCAAAAATTAATGTTCCTACGGTGGGAGCATCGGGAGCTGTTTTTGGAGTATTGCTTGCTTTTGGAATGCTTTTCCCAAACACTTATCTTTATGTTTATTTTGCAATACCGGTTAAAGCAAAATATTTTGTAATGATTTATGGAGCTATTGAGTTGTATGCAGGAGTGATGAATCAACCTGGTGATAATATTGCTCATTTTGCTCATCTTGGGGGAATGATATTTGGATATTTTTTAATTATATATTGGAAAAAGAAACAGTTTAACAAGTGAAATTAATTATATGAATATTGCAGATGAGATAAAACAGTCGTTTAAAAAAGGAAATGTATTAACTAAGTTGATATATTTAAACCTTGCTGTTTTTCTGATAGTTAATATTATTTCTGTTTTATATTTTTTAATGAACAAAAATATATCTGTTCAAAATCCTGTTACACCATGGCTTGCTGTCCCTGCAGATTTTAATGTTTTATTAAACAGACCGTGGACAATAATTACATATATGTTTTTACATGAAGGGTTTTTACACATATTATTTAATATTATTTGGTTGTGGTGGTTTGGGAGAATATTTCTTGAATATTTAGATGAAAAAAAATTAATTGGGGTATATTTTCTTGGAGGTATTTTTGGTGCATTATTATATATTATTTCTTTTAATATTTTTCCTGTTTTTGAGCAAGTAATAGGGATTTCGGTTGCTCTTGGTGCCTCGGCTTCTGTAATTGCTGTTGTAATTGCAATTTCTGTTTATGTGCCTAATTATACTATAAATCTTATGTTTATTGGTCCTGTTAAGTTAAAATATATTGCACTATTTTCAATCCTCTTAGATGTAGTTAGTATTGCATCAACTAATGCCGGAGGACATATAGCTCATTTGGGAGGAGCGATATTTGGATGGTTATATATTAGTCAATACAGGCGAGGAAAAGATATAACTAAGGGATTAAACAATTTTTTAATTGGTATTTTTAAATGGAAAAATACAAGAAAGAAAACGAAAATGCATGTAAAACATTCGCAACCCAAAAGTGACATGGAGTATATGGCAGATAAAGCAAAAAATCAAGCTGCTATTGATAAAGTGCTAGAAAAAATATCGAGATCAGGTTATGATAGTTTAACAAAATCGGAAAAGGAAACACTTTTTAAGGAAAGTGGCAAAAAGTAAAATGTTAAAAAAAATTCTACATATTATATTATTATTAATTAATGCAGTATTTGCACTATCTTTAATTCTTGCATATTTATCCGTTTATATTAGTCCTGAAATATGGTGGGTTCCTGCATTTTTTGGACTTGCATATCCTGTTTTAATTGTTGTTAATTTTATTTTTGCAATTTACTGGGCTTTTCGCAGAAGAATAAAATTGTTGATTTTTACAGGACTAATTATAATTATGGGAGTAAGTTATATTACTGATTATTTTCAAATAAGATTTAAGAGTAATACGGAAAAGAATGAAAATTCAGATATAAAAATAATGTCTTATAATGTAAAATTGTTTAACCTATACAATTGGAAAAACAATAAAACGATTAGAAATGAGATATTTGATGTAATAAAAGAAGAACAATCTGATATAATTTGTTTTCAGGAATTTTATAAAGAGTCTTCAAAAAGATTTAATACTCTTGATACTTTAAAAGAATTTCAAAATGCTAAATATTATCACGAAGAATATACACAAATAAGTAGAAAAAAGTATTTTTTTGGAATAGCAACTTTTAGTAAATATCCAATAATTAATAAGGGAAAATTTGTTTTTGAAAATTCGGATAATATTTGCATTTATTCGGATATAGTGATTAATAAAGATACAATTAGAATATATAACAATCATCTTGAATCTATTCGTTTTGATTATACTGATTATAATTTTATTGACAGTATTGAATTTAAATTTGATAATAAAAAAATAGAGGGGGCAAAAACAATTACTAAACGACTAAAAAATGCTTATATTAAAAGGGCCAACCAAGTTGATATTATTTCAGAAAATATTGAACTATGCCCGTATCCTGTTGTTGTTTGTGGCGATTTTAATGATACTCCGATCTCTTATGCATACCATAAAATGAAAATGGGATTAATTGATGCTTTTAAAGAGTCGGGAAGTGGAATAGGAAGGACTTACACAGGAAAATTTCCTTCCTTCAGAATTGATTATTTGTTTTATAGTCAGGAAATGAAGTCGATTTCGTTTAAAATAATCAATAAAGAACATTCAGATCATTATCCAATAGTATGTAATCTTGAACTTACAAAGTAAATGACTTCGTAATTAATCAACTGTTATTGTTGAATCGTTTTTTGATAGCTCGCCTGTTCTTAAATTCAATTCTGCGAGTACATCATCATAGATTTTTTCATAATAATCAGGATATCGGGCATAAAAAATAATGGCTTTATCGAATTGTTTTCTGGAAACATTATGTTTATTTAATACCATTTCATAATAATTTTCACCCCTGTATTTAGTCTCTTTTTTATCAAGTTGAAATGAAATTAATGTTGCATCTGCAATATGCATATCAATTAGAATAGCAACTATTTTATTTTTTGAAAGAATATCATTTGGAATTTGTAATTCATTATTGTTTTCACAACTGTATAATAAAGATAACAGAAGAGTTGCAAGGAATAAGTTTCTCATTTTAATATATCTTAGCTCTTGACATTGATTTCTTAATTTTATTAAAACGGAAACCAATCATTAATTCGTGAGTGCCTGAGCTATAATTTTTCAAATTAGATAAGGTAATGTCATATGAATACCCAAAAAGCAATTGATTTTCATGGTTATAACCAATCATTAAGTTAAATGCATCGGTTGTTTGATTGGCAAATCCAGTTCTCCATGAAATTCCAAACCATGCTATTTCCTGATATATTATTCGTGTTGCAATATCAAAATGAACGGGAATAGGATAAACTGCTTTAAACATAAACGAAGGCTCTAAAACGAATTCTTCATTAATTGCATAAAGGTAACCGGCATTCATAAATAAGTGTTGTTTTAAATTACTTTTATCATATGATTCTAAACCTTTAAAATTAATTCTATTACCAAATAGTTGACTAATACCTATTCCTCCATAAAAGTTGTGAGCATAAACATAGGCTCCAAATGTTGCATCAGGAGTATATTTAACATACATAGCGTCTCCGAGTGACGGGTCTTCTTCTTCGTCATGTAAAATTATTTTAGAGCCATCAATTTTAAATTGTAATAAGCCTGCCGATAATCCTAAAGATATACGAATATCACCATCAATTCTAAAATTATATGAATATGAGCCGTAAATTCCTGTACGACTTGTTGGGCCGGTTACATCATTAAAAGCATAACCACCATATCCAATATCTTTTCTTTTATCAGGACCATAAATGCTTAAAGTATATGTTTTGGGAGCATCTACAATTCCAGTCCATTGATAACGATTATTTGAGCGTGCCTGATAATACTCTTTTGTACCTGCAATAGCAGGATTAGTTATATAATCATTAAACATATATTGGGAATACTGAGGCATTTGTTGGGCATCTGCAATATAAATGCAAGCCAATAAGAAAAATAATATATATCTTAACTTTTTCATTATCTAATTATTGTTAAAGGACCGGTTTTTGGTTTTTCCTCATATTCATCATGAAAATCTATTACAAAGTAATATGTTCCTATTGGAACAGGCTTACCTTTCCAAATTCCATCCCATTGATTTGCCGGTACATGTTCGTAATCTCTGCCATGTCCTGTAAAAATAAATAATTTTTCTCCCCATCTGTTATAAATTTCAATTAGTACATTAGAGAAGAAGTCCAGGTTATCAATTTGCCATCTATCATTAGTTCCATCTCCATTTGGAGTAAATCCGCTGGGAATAAATAAGGTTTTCACAACATTTACTGTAACAGAATCGTATTCAACACAACCAGCGGGTGTTGTTATATAAACATAATAAACAGTCGTTTCTTCGGGTGTTGCCAGAGGGTTTGCTATGTTTGGATTATCAAGACCAGTTTCGGGTATCCATTGATATGTAACAGTATCTTCTCCTCCGGTTGCAAGCAATTGTGTAGATTGATCTAAAAATATCTCTACATCCTCACCGGCATCAACACCAACATAAGGATACACATCTATAACAACAGAATCAACGTCAAAACAAATACTGTCATATACAAAGTAATAATATGTAGTTAACTCAGTTGGACTAACTTGTAATGGATTATCGATTATTGAATCTGTATGATTAATATCAGTAGCCCAAAATGCAATTTGTCCAATTTGGTATCCGCTTCCAATAATTGTAACAGTATCTCCGGGACAAATTAATGTATCTGCTTCTGCATTTGAGTTTACAATAATTCCCGAATCAATAGTAACAGTATCAATTGCAGTACATCCTAAAGCATCAGTTACTATAATATAATAAATTCCACCTTCTAAACTATCAATAGTTTGTGTTGTACTATCATTTGACCATAAATATGTATAAGGATTTGTACCTCCATAAGGATGCACTGTTGCCTCGCCATCAAATGAATTATTACTACATAAAGAATTAACAGATGTTATACTATCCTCTAATAGTAGTGGTTCTGCAAACGAATAGCTAATAGTGTCTTCACAACCCACACTATCTGTTATGATTACAATATAGGTTCCTGCACATAAGCTATCTGCAATTGTATCCGTTTGTATAGGAATAGTATTCCATTCATAAGTATAATACGGAATACCACCGGTAACTGTAACTGTCAACGAACCATCACAATCTCCATTACAAGTTATATTTGTGCTATCAGAAATATTCGCAATTAAAGTATCGGGTTCTGTTATTGTAATAACTTTTGATCTTGAACATTGCATTGAATCAACAACAGTAACATAATAAGTTCCTGCACATAAATCGGTAATTATATTTGTAGTGGTATCTGTGGTTGTAGACCAATGGTAATAATAATTTGGAGAAGAAACATAAGGAAATCCTCCTGATGCGCTTGCTGTAATAGTACCATTACATTGTCCATAACATATAACATTTGTAGAGTCAATTAATAAAACAATATCAGAATTATCTGTAATTTCAAAATAACTACTATCCATACAATTATTATGATCTGTAACTGTGATATAATAAAAGCCTGAACTTAAACTATCTGCTGTTGCAAGAGTATCTCCATTAGACCAATAAAAACCATATGGTATTGTCCCGCCGGCAGGTAAAGCAGTAATTTGTCCTGTACTGTCACCTCCACAATCTACTGGTATAAAGTTTATAAATGAAATTGAAATTGAATCAGGAGCAATTAATGTATCACTATTTGTTGCAGTACAGCCATTATCATCAGTTATTGTTATGCTGTATATTCCATCACATAAACTATCTGCTGTTTGTGTTGTTTGATTTCCTGCATTTGTATCCCATTGGTAAGTATAATCTAATACAACAGTTCCTCCTGTTGGTAATGCCGTAATTACACCATCACAATCTCCGTAACAAGTAATACCTGTATCTATGTTAAAAGCAATATTAATTTCCGGTGGATCAATGATTTGGGCACTGTCAATTACAATACAATTATTTTGGTCTATAATAGTTACATAATATGTACCTGCGCATAAATCATAAATCGTATTAGTATCTATAGGCCCACTTGACCAAATTATTGAATCAAGAGGCAATGTTCCTCCAGATGGTATAACAGTTATTTCTCCATTACAAGTTCCACCATTACAAGCAATATCTGTTACGTTTAATGTGGAAGCTAAAGCATCAACATCAGTAATTGTAACTGTGTCTATAGCTAAACACCCATCACCATCAAGAACTGTAAATATGTACATTGTATCACATAATCCTGTTGCTGTATCATTTGTTTGAACAGGTGTTGTATTCCAACTATAAGTATATGGAGGATTTCCAAGATTTGCAGTACCCAAAGCACTTCCATCACACCAGCCATTACAAGTAATATGATTAATAACTGAAGCTGTTGCTGTTAAACTTGTACTGTCTTGAACTATCACGGATCCTGTTATAGTACACATATTTGCATCTGTAACTGTTACATTATACAGTCCGGCATATAATGCACTTGCAGTAGAATTTATTTGAGTTGCCGAATCGTCCCATAAATAAGTATAAGTAGGTGTACCTCCTGCCGGAGTTACTGTTGCTGAACCATCACAAAGGCCACAATGAGATTCTACAGTTGTAAATGTTAGTGAAAGAGTATCTGTTGGTTGAGTAATTTCTATTGAATCAAGTCTTGTACAACCATTGTTGTCGGATGTTGTAACATAATGCCATCCTGCACCAAGTCCTGTATCTGTTGAATCTGTTTCTCCACTTGTCCAAATATATGTATATGGTGTTACTCCTCCTGTAACAGAAATTGTTGCACTACCGGTAGTCTCTCCATAACATAAAACATTAGTTATATTTGTGAATGAAGCATTTAATGTATCCGGTTCTATTATGTTTATTGAGCCTGTTTTTGTACACCCAAGAGTATCGATAACAGTTACAGTATAGGTGCCTGCACACAAGAAAACAGCACTAGAAGTACCTTGCAACCAAGGATCGTCCCATGCATATAAATAGCCGGGGGTTCCACCGCTTACAACTACGCTTGCAGTTCCATTACAATCGCCATTGCATGTAACAGGGATTTGTGACATAATTAAACTTAATGAATCGGGTTGAACTACATTAACAACAATAGACTTTTTACATAAACTATTATCTGTAACTGTAACAATTAATGTATCAGCACATAAATTTTCCGCAATAGAATCAGTATCGCTGTTTGACCATAAATAAGTATATGGAGGAAATCCTCCCGAAGCAGCAACAGTATAGCTTCCATTACAATTACCGTAACAATCAATAAGTGTAGAGTCAATTACAGATAAAGTTAAGTCAGAAGTATCAATAATTTCAATCCAGTCTGAAACAAAACAAGAATTTGTATCTGTAGCTGTTACATAATATATCCCACCATGTAAAGAGTATGCCGTTGCAGTTGTTTGATTATTTGCATTTGCATCCCATTGATAAGAAATTGTGCCTGAGCCACCTGTTGCAAATGCAGTTGCCTGACCTGTGCTATCGTTACCACAGTTAACAATACTATCTACTACAATAGTTAATATTATTGCATCGGGCTGTATTATAATAAAGTTATCTTCATAGGTACATCCTGAATTATCGGTAACTGTAACACTATAAGGTCCAGCACATAAGTCAGAAATTGATGGTGTACTGCCACTTGGTGTCCAACTGAAAATATATGGAACTGAGCCACCTGATGCAATCATGGTTAATTGAGCATTACAATCACCATGGCAAAGTATTATACTATCCTGAACAATATTTCCTGTAAGCACAGGATTTTGAGGAAAACTAATAGTATCAGTATTTGTACATCCAATAGCATCAGTAACAACAATTCCATAATTTCCTTGTCCAAGGTCCGAAAATGTAGAATCTGTTAGATCTAGTCCGCCATTTAATGAATATAAATAAGGAGGTGTTCCCCCTGTTACCGAAACAGTAAAGGCTCCTATAGTATCGCCCCAACAAACAAGATTCTGTATATTTGTAAATGTAATTTCAATAGAATCGGGTTCAGTTAATGTTACTGTTTCAACTCTTAAACAACCCAGACTATCAGTAACCGTAACATTACAATTTCCTGCACAAAGATTAGTATTAGTAATAGATGTATTTCCATCGCACCACAGGTATGTATAAGCGGGAGTACCTCCTGATATACTTAATGTCGCAATTCCATCGCAATAGCCAAAACATGTTGGGTCAACTAAATTTGTAAAACTTACAATTAGGCTGGAGTTGTCAAGAACATTTGCTGTATCAAGATGATCGCATCCAAGCGAATCGGTAATAGTTACATAAACATATCCGGCAGCTAATGAATCGGCGGTTTGACCTGTATCACCATTAGACCAAAGATATGTATATGGCGGTTTACCACCACTTGGATATACGGTAGCAGTACCTGACGAATCACCGTTACATTCAACAATTGTTGTGCTGTCAATTGAAGTTATTAGGAGTTCCTCAGAAATTACAAGGCTATCAGTAATTGAACAAGGTCCCATATCGGTTACAGTAACATAATATGTTCCTGCACAAAGACTGTCAATATCTTCTTCGATAGAACTAAAGCTTGGTCCTGTCCAGTTATAAGTATATCCCGGGGTGCCGCCGCCAATAGTTATATCAATATCTCCATTGCAATCACCGTTACACGGATCAACATCATTAGATGTAAATGATAATGTCATTCCCGGTGGGTCAACTATTGTAACAGAATCAACAATAGTACAGTTATTAGCATCAGTTATTGTTAACTGACAAACTCCATTACATAATGAATTATTAGTAATAGTTGTGTCGCCATCGCACCATTGATAAGTATAATTTGGTGTTCCTCCACCTACAACTGCGTCAGCAGAACCATCACAATAGCCCAAACAAGACGGGTCACTAATATTTGCAAAAGAAAGTGTTAATGCAGGAGGTTCTATTAAAATAAAACAAGTATCTTTTGTGCATCCAACTGTATCAGTAACTGTTATGCAATACGTTCCTGCTTCAAGACCACTAATATCTTTGGTATTTGCAGTAAAAGAATTGGGTCCTGTCCAATTATACAAAATATAAGGTAAGTTACCTCCTGTTATTGTAATGTTAATAGAACCTGTAAAATCACCATAACATAAAATATGAGTAAGTGTATCTGCTGTAATTGTTATTGGGTATGGGTCAATAATATTAACACAAAGTGTATCAGTACAGAAATTTGTATCGGTAACTGTAACACAATAGTTGCCAACACAAAGATTGTTTATATCCTCAATATTATTGATATAAGATCCGGTACCTATCCAGCTAAATGAATATCCGGGAGTACCACCAACAACGCTTAAATTAATTAAGCCATCACACACTCCACTACAAGATATTTCTAAGTGGGTTTCGGTTACAATGAGGAGTGGGGGATCAACAACTGTTAAAACAGAAGAAGTTTCAGAACAACCATTAATATCTGTAACCGTAATCGTGTAGTTTCCTGCACATAATCCTAAAAAATCACCATTGGCTTGTGGTCCGGAACCAATATCATATGTAAGAGGAGGTGTACCACCGGAAGCAG
>CAYTAU010000047.1:0-34691 GCA_964435855.1 uncultured Bacteroidales bacterium
CTTTGTTTAATAAAGTTCTACAGCTTTTTTCAAATGCAACATGCGGATTTTAGGTACAAGTGAAGCCCTAATTATTACAATTAATGTTGAATTATTATTTTGCATATTTTTTAAACCCAAATTATGCAAAAGAAATAAGTTGTTTTTGCATAATCGATTAAGAATAACTGCCAAAATGATTTCATTTCAATCACTATTTTGGTGTTCTTCTACCTTGCCTGCAATGTCTTCGGCAGGTAAACCGGCAGGCAGGAGTCGGGGTTACACTTATAAATTCATTAGTTCGGCTGTTTGCAGCCTACTAATGAATAATGCGGGTTAAAAACACTTTTATAATATTCCTAAAAACAAAGGGGGCTTTTTCTGTTCGAAAAAGCCCCCTTCCACTAAAACAATTTGCATCGCCTTAGCGACAAACTTTAGATGTCTTTGAATTTGCAATCCGGTTGCGATCTTGCGACCCTTCCCCTGATTTTCATTCAACTTGCCGGCAACTTGTATGCTATCCGAGAGATATTATCTGCTCGTCATGTGCTTCTTAACATTTCCCACAAGTGAGTTGTGTTAATTGGCTTGCATATTCATCACCTTTTTAATTTCCGCAAATCAAAATTGCTCATTTTGCAGCTTCGGAACCTGCCGAAACATTTTCCTTGTCTGTTCAATTTGCAATTGTTGTAAAATAATATGAACCGCTTTGTATTAGTTCTGCTCCGAAGAACAAAATCTACACTTTTTTCGCCCTAAAAACTGTACTTTCACTTTTGCCGAAGCATTGGCTATGTACTGAAAATTCCTTTTAGCGCCGAAACGCAGGTTGGTGTTTTCTGCCAATAGAGTTAGACTCTATTCTACAACTTTTCAATTTGTTTTCATTAAAAAAAAGAACCTGATTAGTTTTTAGCAAATTAATGCTAATCTTTTTCAAACTCCTGCTAATTGAACTTCAAAAAACTTCAGCAGTTTGATGGAACAAATGTAATACAGAAAGGTTTGCCTGACAAATATTTTTATATTTAGAAACCAACATATTGTACACATAAGTAATTAACAAAATGTTAATATTTCAAACTTGACAAAAAACCCTTTTTAAATCCATGTTTTATTAAAATATAATAAATAAAATATGCTCTTTTTAAATGTTTATTAACAAATCTTATATTTTTATATTTTATAGATATTAACAGTTTTATAAAAATAAAGAATGAAATAGAAACCTATATTTGTTAATTTTAATGAAAAAAGATGATTTTTTTGAATATTAAACTAAAAAAACAAAGGATGAAAACGAGTTCTATACTTATTAAACTCAATAGCAGGTAAAGGAATTTTAACAGAATTAAATATTTGAAAACAAGTGCCAAGTATTTTAGAATTCGTTTTAATTTTGCTTAAGTCAATGTCTATACTAAAATAATATTGCCGGTATCTTTCAAATGAATAGCAACCACCCTCAACAATATTATAATTATTATCCATTCCTTCAAGCATACCATTAGCTCCATATCCAAAAGCAATATTAAGCCAATTTGGGAAACCGTCAATTTTTGCAAAAGAATTAATATTAAACGATAACCAATATGTTTGTCCGTTATAGTCTTTTATTAAATTCTCAATATAATTACTTCCTAAAGCGTCGGGTCTCATTAGAGAATAATCAGTCTGCATGAAAGAAAATTTGGGAATAATTCTCTGCTCGTTCCATAATTTTTCCTGTCCGGCATATAAAGTAATCCCTCCTGTGTTTACAATTATATCACTCCACGATGCACCCCACTTTTCAGAAAAACCATCAAAAATCTCAATGGTGGAAATAAAAATAAAACTCAATCCACTACCATATAACAACGATTTGTTTTTTTCAACACCACTCCACTCAAAACCCGAACTTAATATATTATTAAGATAGTAAGAAGTATAAAAATGCCCCAACTTATCTATTTGCAACCATTCTTTGCTATCGTTAAAAAAATGTAATGAAGAATGTTCGTAATCCTTATACCACAAAATGTTTAAACCAACAATTGTTGATGAGTATGCGATAGTTTCGCCTGATAAAAGAAATAATAATCGCTTTTTATTTATATTATTTGTTGTATCGCTTTGTGCATTTCCGTAAAATACTATTAATAAAAAGTAAAATATAAATATGTTTTTTAACAAGTTCATTTAATAATAAAAAGCGTATTTGTTATATTTATAAAGATTTACGCAAAGTAAATAATATTAGTTATATAATATTGTATGTTTTAATATTAAAATTTATATAAATTTTAATACATTTGGGAAAATTATTAAACATTTAATTATTAATTTTTTTAAATATACCTAAAAATGTACGAAAACTTACAAAAACATCTTCAAAAGGAGATAAGTGAAATTAAAGAAGCAGGACTATTTAAGGGAGAAAGAATAATTACAACTCCTCAGGGAGCAGGCATTAAAGTTAGTACAGGAGAAAATGTATTAAACTTTTGTGCAAATAATTATCTTGGATTATCAAATAATCCCGAATTAGTAAAAGCTGCAAAAGAAGGCTTGGAAAGTCATGGTTACGGAATGTCATCTGTTAGATTTATCTGTGGAACACAAGATATTCATAAAAAATTAGAAGCGAAAATTGCTGAATTTTTCGGAACAGAAGACACTATTCTTTACGCTGCATGTTTCGATGCAAACGGCGGTGTTTTTGAACCATTATTTAACGATCAGGATGCAATTATTTCCGACTCATTAAATCATGCTTCAATTATTGATGGTGTTCGTTTGTGTAAAGCACAAAGATATCGTTATGAAAATGCAAACATAGATGATTTGGAAGTACAATTGAAAAAAGCACAAGCTCAACGTCACAGAATTATTGTAACAGACGGAGTATTTTCAATGGACGGAAATGTAGCTCCAATAGACAAAATTGTTGAATTAGCTAGAAAATATGATGCAATAGTAATGGTTGACGAATGCCATTCAGCAGGAGTTGTTGGTAAAACAGGTAGAGGTGTTACAGAATATTTTGATGTTCGAGGACAAGTTGAAATTATTACAGGAACATTAGGAAAAGCTTTTGGTGGTGCAATTGGCGGATTTACTACAGGTAAAAAAGAAATTATTGAAATTTTACGTCAACGCTCACGTCCTTATTTATTTTCAAACTCTATTCCTCCATTAGTTGCTAATGCAGGTATAAGAATGTTTGACATGATGGCTGAAACTTCAAAATTGCAAGATAAACTTCATGCAAATACTGATTACTTTATGGAAAAAATGTCTGCTTTAGGATTTGATCTTAAACCAACAAAATCTGCTATATGTGCGGTAATGCTATATGATGCTAAATTATCTCAGGATTTTGCTTCAGAATTATTGAAAGAAGGCATATACGTAATTGGTTTCTATTATCCTGTTGTTCCTAAAGGGCAAGCAAGAATTAGAGTTCAATTATCTGCTGCTCATGAAACAGAACATCTTGATAAAGCTGTTGAAGCATTTACTAAAGTTGGAAAACAGCTCGGTGTAATTTAAATAACATACAATTACACTAAAATATTTAAAATTATTGTTGTAAAACAAATAATATAAGACTTATGAATAAAATAATTGAAAAAATTCAATTTTCGGAAAATGTAGTTAAGTTGATGATTGAAGCACCTTATATTGCAAAAAGCCGAAAAGCAGGACATTTTGTTATTGTAAGAGTTGATGAAAAAGGAGAAAGAATTCCTCTTACAATTGCCGGAGCTGATACGGAAAAAGGTACTATAATGTTAGTAATACAACGTGTTGGTGTTACTTCATGTAAATTGTGTGACATGAATATTGGTGATGAAGTTTTAGATGTAGTTGGTCCTTTGGGAGAAGCAACTCATATTGAAAAAGTAGGAACAATATTGGCTGCAGGTGGTGGTGTTGGTGTTGCGCCTATGTTACCAATTATTGAAGCACTGAAAAAAGCAGGAAACAGAATCCTTACCGTAATTGCTGCAAGAGAAAAAGATCTTATTATTCTTGAAAATGAAGTTAGAGAAAATTCCGACGAAGTTATTGTTATGACTGACGATGGTTCTTATGGAACAAAAGGTCTTGTAACACATGGAATGGAAGAATTTATTAATAAAGAAAAAATTAATGAAGCTGTTGTTATTGGTCCTGCAATAATGATGAAATTTGCTGCTCTTACAACTAAAAAATATAATATTCCAACAATTGCAAGTTTAAATACCATTATGGTTGATGGAACAGGAATGTGTGGAGCATGCAGAGTAACAGTTGGTGGTAAAACAAAATTTGTTTGTGTTGATGGACCCGAGTTTGATGCTCATGAAGTTGATTTTGACGAAATGATACAAAGACTTGGAGCTTATAAAGAGATGGAAATTGCTGCTTACGAAAAGCATGAATGTAAACATTAAAAGAAAACAATTATGGAAAATATAGAACATTTAAAAGCAGAGCGAGCTCAAGAATGGAGGGCAGAGATTCGCGAAAAAATGAAAGCAAAAGATAGAACTAAAATTGAAAAAGTTCACATGCCCGAAGAAGATCCTTTTGTAAGAAATAAAAGTAATATTGAAGTAAACACAGGATTAACTGAGAAGCAAGCATTATTGGAAGCTTCGAGGTGTCTTGATTGTGCTAATCCAACATGTATTACCGGATGTCCGGTTGGAATTAATATTCCAAAATTCATTAAAAAAATAGAAGCTAAAGATTTTCTTGGAGCAGCTTCTGTTTTAAAAGAAACAAATGCTTTACCAGCAGTTTGCGGTAGAGTTTGTCCTCAGGAAATTCAGTGTGAAGCACAATGTTTTTATACTCAAAAATTAAAACTACCTGGAATTTCTATTGGACATTTAGAACGTTTTGCTGCTGATTTTGAAAGAGAAAGCGGAAAAATGTCTGTTCCTGAAGTAGCAGCTTGTAATGGTATAAAAGTAGCTTGTGTAGGTGGTGGTCCTGCAAGTTTATCAGCAGCAGGCGATTTAATAAAATATGGTTATGACGTAACTGTTTTTGAGGCATTACATGAAATTGGCGGAGTATTAAAATATGGTATCCCCGAATTTCGTTTACCAAATAATGTAGTTAATGTTGAGATTGAAAATCTTAAAAAAATGGGTGTTAAGTTTATAACAAATTTTATTGTTGGAAAAACTGCTTCATTAGATACGCTTAGAGAAGAAGGTTTCAAAGCATTTTTTGTAGCAAGTGGTGCAGGTTTGCCAAACTTTATGAATATCCCCGGCGAAAATTTAATTAACATTTTTTCTTCAAATGAATATCTCACAAGGGTTAATCTTATGAATGCTGCAAATGGAGAATTTGATACTCCTGTATTTAGCGGAAAAAATGTAGCTGTAATTGGTGGCGGAAATACTGCTATGGATTCAGTTAGAACAGCAAAACGATTAGGAGCAGATAGGTCTATGATAATCTATCGTCGTTCAAGAGAAGAAATGCCTGCACGAGTTGAGGAAGTTAAGCACGCAATAGAGGAAGATATTGAATTTATGAATCTAAATAGCCCTGTTGAATATATATCTGATGAAAATGGGAAAGTTAAGGCAATGATACTTCAAAAAATGGAATTAGGTGAGCCTGATAGTTCAGGAAGAAGACGCCCTATTCCTCTTGAAGGTTCAGAATATGAAGTTCCTGTTGATACTGTTGTTGTTGCTGTTGGTGTTTCTCCAAATCCGCTTATTCCGAAGAGTTTACCGGATCTGGAAGTGTCAAAATGGGGAACAATCATAGTTAATGACAGAATGCAATCTTCAATTGAAGATATTTTTGCAGGTGGTGATATTGTTAGAGGTGGAGCAACAGTAATTCTTGCTATGGGTGATGGCAGAGATGCTGCTAAAGGAATGCATGAATACCTTCAGGAAAAATATTTAAGCAAATAAAATTATCAATTAAACATTTAAAATAATAATATAATGGCAGACCTAACAACAAAATATTTAGGATTAACATTAAGAAGTCCTATTATAATTGGAAGCTCAGGATTAACTGATTCTGTTGAAAAAATTAAAGAGCTTGAAAAAAATGGCGCAGGTGCTGTTGTCTTAAAATCTTTATTTGAAGAAGAAATAATGATGGAGATAGAAGATAAAATAAAACGCGCAGATGAAGATAAATTTATGTATTCAAAATATTCAGAATCTTTTGATTATATTGATATGCATGTTAAAGGCAATCGCTTGGATGAATATACTACTTTAATAAAAGAGGCTAAAAAAGAGGTTTTAATTCCTGTAATTGCAAGTGTAAACTGTATTTCATCACATGAATGGACATCTTTTGCAAAACAAATTGAAAATGCAGGCGCCGATGCTTTGGAGTTGAACATATTTGTTTTACCGGCAGACATTAATGCTGATGCTGAGCAATACCAGAAAGTGTATTTTGAAATTATCGAGAAAATAAAAAAACAAATTAGTATACCTGTTGCAATAAAAATTAGCCCGTATTTTTCAAACTTGGGACATGTAGTTAATAAACTTTCTAAAACAGGAATTGAAGGAATTGTAATGTTTAACAGATTTTACAGTCCCGATTTTGACATAGATAATCTTAAGATGCTTTCAGCAAATATGCTTAGTAATCCTGCAGAACAACATAATACTTTACGATGGATTGCAATAATGTCGGGGAATGTAGATTGTGATATAGCTGCTTCTACAGGAATTCATGATGGTGAAGCTGTTGTTAAACAAATTCTTGCAGGTGCAAACGCTGTTCAGGTTGTTTCGGCAATTTATAAACACGGACCTGATTATATTGTAGAAATGTTGAAAAATGTTGAAGACTGGATGGATAAAAAAGGATATAATTATATTGACCAGTTTAAAGGCAAAATGAGTCAGACAGAAAGCGAACATCCTGCAGCTTATGAGAGAATACAGTTTATGAAATATTTTAGTGAAATTAAATAAAATAAAATTTAAGATATTAGGGATTCCAAATTACTTTAGGTTTTTTATTTGTGATACTTTGTGTGTACTTTGAGCGACTTTGTGGTTAAATTTCCTGTTATTAAACTTTAAGAAGTTTTACCACAAAGTTACACCAAGGATTTCACTAAGGCGATAAAAGTTTAACTCATAATTACTCCAAAACAACTTTCCCAACTGCAACACCTTTGTCGGTTGTTACTTTTATAATGTAAATGCCTTTAGTTTGATTGCTTAAATCAAACTCATACTTTTGATTTTTGTCTTCATGCCTATCGGCAGATAAATTTGTCTTTTGACTTAAAACTATCCTACCCTGCATATCCATAACTTCTGCTTTTTGTATTCCCTCAGCCCGTACTCTTACTTTTCCTGTTGTGGGATTTGGATAAACATATATCTCATTTTTTTCAATAATATTATATCCATTATTAACCGGTGTATAGTATAGTGATACTTGCTCAACGTTTAAGACTTCATCATTCTGATGGTTTGCTGAATAACGATATACAAAAGCAATAAGTGATATTTGATCTTCATATAAAGTATCAGGTAAATTGTAATTAACTGTATATGTGAAATTCTGACCTGCATTTAATAATGGTGGAAGAATTCCTTGCTGTCCCCAGGTAGAAGGCAGTAATGCTCTAGCTACCCTTCTGTGGTAAAAATCGAATATTTCAGAACCTTGTCCATAATAAGGATGTCCTACAATAGTATCATAATAACTATTGTATTGATAACCCATAATAGAATCCTCAACTATATATAAACCTATTCTATAATCATCGGCAGGCATATTTGTTACAATATCTACGTTTACATAGGCTGTTATATCTCTTGAAATACTATCCCATGATATTGAATCGAACCCAACTGTTAAGTTTGCTGGAATATTAAGTCTCTGCTGAATTAATGTATCCCAAATTTCTCGTATTTGAATTACTCCATGCCATGTTCCCAATGTAGTATCAGTCGGATAATAAAGTCTATCAATTGCAGCACTTGGTACAGATTGTCCAGAAGGCTGTTGTGTTATACCATCAATTAAAGTATCAATCTCTTCAAAAAAGAAAGAATCTTTGCCCCACCCTGCATGACAAGATACACTAATCAACTCAGGATATTTATTCAACATTGAATCAATATAGTATGTCCCATCAACACTAAAACCGCACCATGCACTAGTAAATTCTTCCAAAAATATTTTTTTAGTTTGAGCATTTATGATAAATGCCAATAATATAAACAGAAATAGAATAGTAGTTTTTTTCATAATTATTGCTTTTTAATCTTATAGACAATAATTTTATCAATTTAGTTGCCTGAGGTAATAAAAAAAGATGTAAATATTAACACCACAAGCGAGGATGCTTGCCGATAGCGGGGGATTCCAAATTACTTTAGGTTTTTTCTTTGTGATACTTTGTGCGTACTTTGAGCGACTTTGTGGTTGAATTTCCTGTTATTAAACTTTAAGAAGTTTTACCACAAAGTTACACCAAGGATTTCACTAAGGCGATAAAAGTTTAACTCATAATTACTCCAAAACAACTTTCTCAACAGCTACGCCTTTATTGGTTGTTATTTTTATAATGTAGATGCCTTTAGTTTGATTGCTTAAATCAATATAGTTTTCATTGCCTGTAAATACTATCCTGCCCTGCATATTCATAACTTCTGCTTTTTTTATTCCCTCTGCTTGTACTTTTATTTTTCCTGTGGTGGGATTGGGAAAATAATCTATATTGATTTCATTTGTAAATATTTCAATTGAGTTGTTAGCAGTAACTTCAAACCCTATTTGTATTGAATTTGTATCCTCATGGTTGCAATTTGTTTGGTTGCTTGATTGAAAAGCAATAAAATTCAGATTATAAATACCAACATTTTTCAATCCTAAATTAATTGTATCCGTATAATTTTCCGGTTGAGTCGCGTCCCCAGAATAATAGCATGCTTCTACAGTGATTAGAGTTCCAGAATCGTTTATTTGGCAACCCAAATATTCCCCCAGACAAGGTGTTGTCACATTCATAACCAAATAGATACTATCAATTGAAGTAGGATTATCTGGAATAATTTTTATAGTACCCAAATAAGGACAACATTGTCCAAATACTATGATTGTTTGAATAATCACGAAAAACAATGTTGAAATGATTTTTTTCATAGCTAAATGTTTTTAGTTATACATTATATTAGACTCAAAATGTTGGATAAAGGTTGCTTAAAGGTAGTAATAAAAGAGATAAATTCCCTCTAGTTTTACTCCAAAACAACCTTCCCAACTGCAATACCTTTATCGGTTGTTATTTTTATAATGTAGATACCTTTAGTTTGATTGCTTAAATCAAACTCATACTTTTGATTTTTGTCTTCATGCCTATCGGCAGATAAATTTGTCTTTTGACTTAAAACTATCCTGCCCTGCATATTCATAACTTCTGCTTTTTTTATTCCCTCTGCTCGTAAAGTTATTTTTCCTGTTGTGGGGTTGGGGAGACAAATATTGTGATTGTTTTGCTGATATACATTAATATTTTCTGTCACATCCTGGACTACTAAATCATCAATCATCCAACCATCTTTATTTGTTTGAATAGAATCACTAATAAAACTAAATTTGTATAAAATTGTATCCGCACTTGGATAATAATTCAATATTCCACTAATACATATTGAAAACGATTCCCAACCATTCGTGTTACCAGTATAATTTTCTACAATATTACCATTCCACCAAAATCCATAATTACTCCATTCCGTTAATACATTTATGTATGTATTTCCTCCATCAGCTGATACTTCTAACATACCATAATCGTTAAGTGAATCAGTATTTAATTTGTAATAGAAAGATATTGTATGAGCCCCCCAATCATGAGAAAATACAGGAACCTTTATAGTTATTATTGAGGTATCATTTATTGGATAAAAATTTAAAGTATCTGTAATTAATGCATTAGGTAAAGAATATGCTTGAGAGAATATCGTTTTTTGAGGTTCTCCAATTTGCCAAACATTATTCAGGTGAGTTGTATCATATTCAAATACAAAATCACCATAACCTATACCTGGCCAGAAACCATCAAAATTATCTCCATGAAATTGTGCATAAGTTATATTGATAATAAAAAATGTAATAAATAAGAAGTAGATTTTTTTCATAGCTAAATGTTTTTAGTTATACATTAGACTCAAAATATTGGATAAAGGTTGCTTAAAGATAATAAAAAAAGAGAAAACTCTCTCTTATTTATTTAACATGCCCTTGAAAAAGGGCATCCGGTTTTTGTTTTTTCTAGAATAAATAGATTCCATATTTGTTAATCTATCAATTTTTTATTTCCAAAAACTCACTAACAATCATTGCCGTTGCACCCCAAACATGGTGCCCGTTTACATTGTAAAAAGGTGCATCAATAATTGTTCCCTGTAATGAAAGTTGTTCTGTATCAATAATATTTTTGTTAGATAATTCTTTAATACTAAAAGGTATAATTTCTGTTACTTCTTGTGAATTTGGGAAAAACTTAGGTTTATAATTTATATATCCCACCTTAGGAAATACATTTATATTGCTTATGGGAATATAGAGTTTACTTAGTTGTCCAATAATTTTTACATCATTTGGTTTAATTCCAATTTCTTCTTTTGATTCACGCAATGCAGTTTCGGTAATATTATTATCAATATTTTCAATTTTTCCTCCCGGAAAACAAATTTGTCCACTATGTGGTCCTTTATACTCAGGTCTTTTAATAAAAACAGTATAAGGCTTATTATCAATTGGAAATAATAAAATTAAAATACCACTATTAATAGCTTTGTATTTATGTTTTAAAAAATTTAGTTGTGAATTTCTGTTTGAAGGGAACATTTTTTTATGTGTAGAAATTCCGGGAAGCTTCTTTTTTAATTTTTTTTCTAATGTTTCAATAAATTTATTAAACATAAATATTGGCATAAAAAAACCTCTAAAAAAGAGGTTTCAATATAAATAAATTAAAAGGAATTAAACATTATACTCTTTTATAACTTCAAGTCCTTTTGATATTGCTTTTTCATTCAGAGGAATAAGGTGATGATGGCGTTCCGGCAATGATTTTTTAAGACCTTTAATAACGTTTTCCATTTTCAAAATAGGTTTGATTTTCAAAAATCCACCAAGAACAATCATATTAAATGTTTTTGATGAGCCCATTTTATTAGCTTCTTCATTACCTTTTATTTGATATATTTTAATATCTTTTCTTGTGGGGTGTTTTGAAATACCATTGGGGTCATAAATTAATATTCCATCAGGCTTAACTGTTTCTTCAAATTTATCCATTGATTGCTGGTTTAGAATAATTGCAGTATCAAATTCATTAATAACGGGAGAACTAATTCTTTCATCACTAACTATTACAATTACATTGGCAGTACCACCACGCATCTCAGGACCGTAAGAAGGCATCCAACTAACTTCCTGTTCTTGCATAATACCTGAATAAGCAATGATTTTACCCATTGACAGTACTCCTTGTCCGCCAAAACCTGCTATAATAATTTCTTCAGTCATTTTTATATTTTTTAAGTTTATTTAATTTCTTTTATTCTTCCGGTACTTTTAAATCGCCAAGTGGATAAAACGGGAACATATTATCTACCATCCATTGGTTTGCCTCAACAGGAGTCATTTTCCAACCTGAATTACAATTAGAAACAACCTCAACAAATGAAAGTCCTCTTTTCTTATCTCTTTGATATTCTAATGCTTTTCTTAAAGCCTTTTTAGTTTTTCTAACATTTGCAGGCGTATGAACTGCTTGTCGTGTTACATAATAAGCTCCCGGTAATTGTGCTACAAGTTCAGTAATTTTCAAAGGGTTTCCCATAGTTTCAACATCACGACCATAAGGACAAGTTGATGATTTCATTCCTGGTAGTGTTGTTGGAGCCATTTGTCCTCCAGTCATTCCATAAATACCATTATTTACGAATACAACAAGAATATTCTCTCCACGATTTGCTGCATGAATAGTTTCAGCAGTCCCAATTGCTGCTAAATCTCCATCACCCTGATATGAGAAAATATATTTATTTGGCATTAACCTTTTTAGTGCTGTAGCAAGAGCGGGTGCTCTACCATGTGCAGCTTGTTGCATATCAATTTCCATAAAATCATAAGCTAACACAGAACATCCAACAGGAGCAATTCCAACAGTTTCAGATTGAATACCCATTTCTTCAACAACTTCCATCAACATGCGATGAACTGTACCATGTCCACAACCGGGACAATATGATAAAGGTGCTTCAGTAAGAAGTTTTGTACGTGAATAAACAAGGTTTTCTTTTTTTATTATATCTTCTTTAGTTATAGCCATAATTAACCTCCAATTATTTTTTGTTTTAATGCATCAAATACTTCTACTGGAGAAGGTATCACTCCTCCCATTCTTCCATAATGTTCAACTTTTACTTTCCCTTCAACAGCAAGTTTTATGTCTTCAATCATTTGACCTGCATTCATCTCAACTGAAAGAATACCCTTAACTTGTCCAAGCATTTGTTGAATTGCTTTAGTAGGGAAAGGGTAAAGTGTAATAGGTCTTAATAATCCAACTTTTATACCTTTTGCACGTGCAATATCCATTGATTTCTGACATATTCTTGAGCTAAGTCCAAAAGCTATAAATAAATAATCTGCATCATCACAATTAATTTTTTCAAACATTACGTCTTCCTGCATTTTTTTATATTTAGCCTGAATTCTAATATTTACTTTTTCTTGGTCGTATGGATTTAAAGATAAAGAAGTAATGATATTACGTTCTCTATCAGGAGTTTTTCCTATTGTAGCCCATGAAGATGACATTTTACTTATTTCTTCATCTGTCCATCTTGGTATATAATCAGAAAGTTCAACTTTTTCCATCATTTGTCCAATAACGCCATCTGATAAAATCATTGCAGGGTTTCTGTATTTAAAAGCAAAATCAAAAGCTAATTTAACAAAATCGAACATTTCCTGAACAGAATCAGGAGCTAACACAAATAATCTATAATCGCCATGTCCTCCTCCTTTTGTTGCTTGAAAATAATCACTTTGTGATGGTTGTATTGTTCCTAATCCAGGTCCCGCCCTTACAACATTTACAATTAATCCCGGTATTTCTGCACCTGCCATATATGAAATTCCTTCTTGTTTTAAACTTACTCCAGGGCTAGATGATGATGTCATAACTTTTTTTCCTGCTGCTCCACCGCCATAAACCATATTGATAGCTGCAAGTTCACTTTCAGCTTGCAATACAACCATACCTGTTTTCTCATAAGGTTTTTCCATCATTAAATGTTCTAATACTTCCGATTGAGGAGTAATAGGATATCCAAAATAACCATCAGCTCCTGCTCTAATTGCACCTTCAGCAATAGCCTCATTTCCTTTCATTAATCTTAATTCTTTTGCCATCTTATTTTGTTTTATTTTTTTATACTTCAACTTTCATTCTGTAAACAGATATTACTCCATCGGGACAAACAATTGCACAATTTGTGCAACCAGTACATGCATCTTCATTTTTCATATATGCATAGTGATATCCTTTTCCATTAACATCAGTTGTCATTTCAAGTACATCTGTTGGGCATGCTCCAATGCATAATTCACAGCCCTTACATCTTTCAACATCAACAACAATTGCTCCTTTTATTTTTGCCATAATCAGTTATTTAATAAAAATACATCTTTTTTTCAAAGATAAGCAAAAAATAATTATTAATTATTGAATTATTTGTTAAAGTTTGTGAATCCTGTTCTGTTTTTCAGCATACCTGAAAATGTTGCAGATAGAAGATTATTTGAATAAATCAAGATATTTTTGATAGTTTGCTTTTACAGAATATTTTTCTTCAACAGTTTTTCTTCCGGCCTTCCCAAGTTTCTCTCTTAAATCATGATTTTCTATAAGTAGAGATAGTTTTTCTACCCATTCATCTTCATTTGATGCAAGAAAGCCATTTTCTCCATCGTTAATAATTTCAGTATTTACACCAACAGGCGACATAATAGTTGGTATTTCAAGAGCCATATATTGCAATCCTTTTAAGCCACATTTGCCCTTAGTCCACTCGCTATCAGGCAAAGGCATTATTCCAATATCAAAAGTTGATAATTCACTAATTTCAGTTTTTTTATCCCAAGCAATTCCTTTAATATTTAATTCTTGGTTAAAGAAATTACCATCTCCAATAACTTTGAAAATAACAGAATTATTAAATTTCTGTTGAATTTTTTTTAATATTGGTACTGCAAAATTAAAATGTTGTATTGTTGTTATACTTCCACTCCAACCAATTATTATCTTTTCTGATTTTGTATTCTTTTCTCTTTGGTATTCTTCGGTATCTATTGTTGTTGGAAAAATAGAAACGTTTTTATTATATTCTAAAGCGTAATTTGCCAAATATGGGTTTCCTGCAATAACTACATCAGAAAGTGCAATTATTTTTGAAGTTTTTGCAGCATTTTTTATCCATGAAAAATGCTTGTTCTCATTAGAAACATTTTTTAACCATACAGAATCGTCAAAATCAAAAATTATTTTCTTTTTTTCTTTTTTAAACTTTTTCTCAAAATGTACCGACCAAATAGATATTGCTTCTCTATAAATAAAAATAGCATCAACATCTTTAGCCTTTTTAAAATCATTTCTTCTTATAGATATTGTTTTTATTAAAATTAAAATCTTTTTAATAAAATTGCCTTTACTATAAAATATTTCATCTGATTTTTCATCTAACAAAGCAGAGATAATACATGAAAAGCCATTTTCCTCTAAATATGAAATATATTGTTCATGCCGAAATCTCTGCCCGGGAGATCTATCTTTTCGATGTAATACAATGAATAATATTTTCTTTTTTAATTCTCTTTCCATATACTTGGGAGTTTTTCGAAAATTTCGATTTCTGCAAATTTTTCAGTTTTACGTGAGCCATGTTTTTTAACCCATGTTACCATTTTATCTATTCCTTCTTCAAGTGAAGTTAATTTTGTAATACCAAAAACTTCTTTTGCTCTGCTATGGTCAGAATAAGCGTTTAAAACTTCATTTCTTTCCGGTAAATATTTAATGTCAGCATTAATTTTTAAAGTCTTCATAATTACTTTCGCTAATATATTTACCGAAAATTCTTTATCTGCACCAATATTAAAAATATTATTATAGGCATTTTTCACATTAATTGATTGAGCAATATAAGGAGCAACATCTCCAATATAACTAAATGCGCGAGTCTGATTCCCGTCTCCAAAAATTGTTAAGGGTTTGTTTTGTAATAATTGGTTCATGAAAATTCCTAAAACATTTCGATATTTATCGCCAATATTTTGATATTCTCCATAAACATTGTGTGGTCTGAATATTATATAATCAAGCCCAAACATATTTTTGGTAACTTTCAACTCTTGTTCTACCGCAAATTTGGCAATACCATAAGGATCTTCGGGTACAGGCATCATGTCTTCCTTCATAGGCAATTGTCCTTCTCCATATACAGCGATTGATGAAGTAAAAACAAAACATTTAATTTTATGCTTAACAGATTCGTTTATTAAATTTATACTACCGATTAAATTATTATTATAATTATACCTTTTAATAAAATGGCTTAAACCTTCTGCTGCATAGGCAGCTAAATGGTAAACATAATCAAAGTTATATTTATTAAACAATTCCTCTAAAAGTAAATGATTAGTTATATTTCCTTTAATAAAAACTGCTTTTGGATTAATATTTTCTTCAAATCCTCCACTTAAATCATCAAGTACAATTACATTGTGTTTTAATGATACTAGCTCATTAACAACATGAGCACCAATAAATCCTGCTCCACCGGTAACCAAAGAATATGTCATAAAAATATTTTCAGTTTAAAATTTATAAGTGCGAAAATACAGAATTATTTTTAATTCATCAGCAATTCATTTCTTTGTTGGTCAAAGGGTGAAAATTTTTATGAATTTTTCAGATTGGATAATTTTCTAAAATTAAGGAAACTTCTTCTATTAAACTTTGTTAAATTTTTTGTTCAGTTTTAGTATTTGAGTATCTTCGCAAACTTAAAGTTCTATAAATTTAATGCCCGGATGGCGGAATTGGTAGACGCGCTGGTCTCAAACACCAGTGGTAGCAATACCGTGCCGGTTCGACCCCGGCTCCGGGTACTTTTTGACCCTCAAAAGAGGGTTTTTTTATAAAATGTAATGACAAAAGAATATTCAAGTAAGGAAAAACAAGAACAATTTGATTTTAGATATTTGCAAATGGCAAAAATCTGGGCAAAAAACTCATACTGTAAAAGAAGAAAAGTAGGAGCATTAATTGTAAAAGATAAAATGATTATATCAGATGGATTCAACGGAACACCATCCGGTTTTGAAAATGGTTGTGAAGATGAAAACGATAAAACTAAATCTTATGTTTTACATGCGGAAGCAAATGCAATAACTAAGGTTGCAAAATCAGGGAATAGCAGCGAAGGAGCAACCTTATATATTACCTCTTCTCCTTGCATTGAATGCGCAAAATTAATTATTCAATCAGGAATTGTAAGAGTTGTATATTCTGATGAATATCGCAAAACGGAAGGTATTGAATTGTTAGAAAGAGCAAATATAGAAGTCGTTAAAAAAAATCCGGAATAAAATGAGTTATAACAATAAAAAATCTGTAATAATAATGCCTATTGCTCTATCTATTGCTGTGGTTATCGGAATTATTATTGGTAACAAATTAAATAATAGGAATAATGATATTTTTATATATCCGCAGACAGATAAAATAAATGCTGTTTTAGAATATATTGAACAAGAATATGTTGATTCTGTTTCAAGAATTGACCTTGTAGAATTAACGATTCCAAGAATACTTGAGAATCTTGACCCTCACTCAATTTACATACCGGCTATTGAATTTGAAAGCATGAATGAGCCACTTGAAGGCAATTTTGATGGGATAGGAGTACAATTTAATATTATGTATGATACTATTGTTGTAATAAATACTATTCCCGGAGGTCCGTCTGAAATTAAAGGATTAATGCCCGGTGATAGAATTGTAGAAATCAATGATACTATTGTTGCAGGTTTTAGCATCTCTAATATGGAGGTAATGAAAAAACTTAAAGGTAAAAGAGGAACAACTGTTAATATTGGTATAAAAAGAAAAGGTGTAGATGAATTACTATATTTTGATATTGAAAGAGGGCAAATCCCTCTTGAAAGTGTTGATGTTGCATATATGATTGATAACAAAATTGGATATGTGAAAATAAGTAAATTTGCAAAAACCACACATCAGGAATTTAAAAATGCAATAGCAAAATTAAAGACTAAAGGCTTAAAAAAGATTATTGTAGATTTAAGAAACAATAGTGGTGGGTATATGGATGCTGCAACAAATATTGTGGATGAGTTTTTAAAGGAAGACAAGGTTATAGTATATACAAAAGGTAGAGCAAGACCAAAAATTATTACCACTTCTACTTCAAAAGGTTTATGTAAAGACGATGAAATAATTGTATTAATAGATGAATGGTCTGCTTCTGCCAGTGAAATTTTTGCAGGTGCAATTCAGGATAATGACAGAGGGATTATTATTGGAAGACGTTCGTTTGGGAAGGCTCTTGTTCAGGAACCTACTATATTTTCAGATGGCTCTTCTATGCGACTAACCATTGCCAGATATTACACTCCTACAGGCAGGTGTATTCAAAAATCTTATAAAAACGGTTTGGATAATTATTATAGCGATATTGAAGTAAGGTATTTACATGGCGAATTTGAACAAATGGACAGTATAAAATTTGCAGATTCTTTGAAATTTACTACACCCGGAGGCAGAACGGTATATGGTGGAGGTGGGATTATGCCCGATATTTTTGTTTCAGTTGATACTGTGGGTATTTCCTATTATTATTCAATAGTTTCCAATAAAGGATTGATATATAAGTTCGCTTTTGATTTTACAGATGCTAACAGAGAAAAGCTTCTCACTTTGAAAGATCATAAAGAAATTGAAAATTATTTAAACAACAAAAATTTAGTTGAAAAATTTGTTAATTATGCTCAAAAAGAAGGAGTAATACCAAATAATGAGCAAATTGAAATTTCAAAAGAAGTAATTTTGGTTCAAATTAAAGCCTATATTGCTCGTAATATTATTGATAATATTGGCTTTTATCCAATAATTATGAAGATAGATAAAACACTTCTTAAAGCTGTTGAAGAGTTTGAAAATTAATTTCAATCAACAATACTAACAAAGCCCTGACTATCTACATATCCTTGCAACTCTGTTTCACGCCATTGATTATTATTTATTCCAAATCCTTTAATAAATAATTTGCCTTTTTCACTTAAAGTATCAGAATTATTATTCAGCATTTTAATTGTTGCTCCGGGCAATGTTCTTCCAATACTTTCATCTTTTTTACATTTCTGCGAAAAAGGTTTTCCTGCTAAATCTTTACCTTTTATATTTGATGTACTTAACGAAATTAATGGAAAATAATCTGTGCCACAACCTTCTAATATTTCAACTTTATAATTGTCTTCAAATTGCTTTTTAATATCAACAGGGATATTTCCGTCAACTATAAAAATTCGCCTTAATGAATTATTGATATCCAAGTTTTTAATATTAACTATTTCATTAAAAATTTTGCAATTGCAAATTAATCCTGTTATGTTTTTATTGTGAATAATTTCAACAATTTTATCTGCATTAATTGTAGTTGCACAATAAGAATTTATTCCATATAATACAGGATACCAAATTTTGAAAATTACATAATTTATTGAATTTTGTGGCAATGCAGTATATATAATTTCGTTTTCTTTAAATTTTAAAACTTGATTAATACTTATAATATTTAGTAAAATATTTTCATGAGAAAAAGTAAATGTCTCTAATTTGTTGTTAATAGTTTTATAAGCAATAGATTTTTTTGTGAATGAATTTCTTTTAATAGAATATTTATTATTTATTTGTATATTTTCAAAGTAAATAATATTAATATTAGACAATTGCAGGTTTTTTTCCAGAGCTTTTGTTGTAATAATAAAATCTGCATTACAAATTCTTAAAGCATCATTAATTTGCTTTGAGGTATCAGATAAATTCAAGTTTATGATTGTTTTATCCAACAGAGCGTATGCTAAATTTGCATTAATATTATCATCACTTTCAAGATAAATAGCAACAGTTGTTATGTTCTTAGTTTCTTTGCTCAAAAAATTTGTTAGTGACAAAATTCTTTTAATCGTTTCCCGATTTTTAACAAATTTCTTAAAATAAAATTTTAATGTATGATGGTCTTTTAATCTGTATAAAAAAGATACGGTTTCAAGTTCTTTTACTTTTTGCCTTACTTCAAAAGCGGTAGAAGTTTTAGGCATAAGTTCTCCTATGTTGATAGTTATTTTTCGTCTTTTAGGTCTGAATTTGAATTTTATTAATTCTTTTTGACCTGTTTTAAAAGTAAATGGTGAACCAAGTGCATTATCAACATTAAAAGGAATTATTGATGCGTTTGTGATGTTTGCAATTTTTTCAAATCCTTTTTTAAATCCAAGCATAAATCCACCTCTCGGCATCTCTCCTTCAGCAAAAATGCAAACTATTTCTCCTCTTCCAATCTCAGTTTTACAAGCCTTGTAAAATTTTACCATATCATCTTTTCTTCCCACAGGGTTTAAAGGTATCATCCTTAATTTGCGCAGAAAAGCTTTTAAAAGAAAGTGCTCCATAATATCTTTGTAAATAACAAATCTAACTTTTCTGTTTTGACCAATTATTACAATAAATGAATCGAAGAATGAATTATGGTTTGAAATCAATAATGCTCCATCTTTTTCAGGAACATTTTCTTTTCCAATAATTTCAGTTTTATAAAGAGACCTGCCTATTAACTTAAATATTATTTTTATAAAGCTCTCAAACATCTTTAAATTTTACTCTTTTTTAAAAAACTGGATAAATTTGTTTCGCATTTCGGGAATAAATATAAAACCTATAATAGTCATTATCCAAATAACTATTGAAACTACTAAAAAAATTGTGTTAGTATTTTCAATTAAAAATATAAATCCTGATGCAACAAAAATAAATAAAAATACTGCTAAATTATTGAATGCAATAATATCACCAAGTTTTCTACCTTCAACTCTGTCTTGCATAAAAGAATTTAAAGGTATTTTATAAAATCCTGCAAAAAAAGATGCCAGTATCATTAAAATAATAAACATTACACCTTGTACCTGAAAAATATAAATTATAGAAATATTAACGGCGAAACCAATTCCCCCAATTGGAACAAATCCCAATTGTACTTTTTTATTTGATAAATAGCCTGACAAAAAGCTTCCAAAAGCAATACTAACAGCAATAGCAGCCATTATCCATCCTGTTTGAGTGTATGTGTATCCTAATTTGTTTGGACAATGAGTAATAAGATTCATTTCTATCATTGCAGCAGCCAGCCAAAACATCCCGAGACTTAAAACAATATAATTCAAGCTCTTAACTGATCTCGACCATTTAATTGAATGAATTAAAAACATTAAAGGGTTTAAATGTTCTTTTTTCCTTTCAATAGGTTTTGATTCCTGAACCTTTATTAAAGTGCTGGTTACCCAGCCTGTTAACGAAAATGTAAAAAATAGTAATATTATAAATATTTCACGATTATTTGTAAGATCAGAGATTAAACCTGCTATAACCGCACCAATTAAATTTCCCAAAAAATTCATCATTTCAAGTGCACCAATACCAAATGAAATTCCTTTTTTTCCTCCTACATCTCTTATTAACCCATATTTTGCAGGAGAAAACAAACAACTTTGCAATCCCATTAAAAATATTGAAATTAACACAAAATAGAGTGAGTTTGTAAGAAAACCAATTGATGCAATAGCCATTATTGGAATTTCTGAGATTTTAGCAATAATTACAATTTTGCGTTTTAAATATAATTTAGATAAGTATCCGGCATAAGGAGATAAAAGAATATATGGAATAATAAACAATCCGCCGGCAATTGCAATTATTTTATTTTCGTTATTTTGTGCAACCCAATATATACATATAAATCCTGTGAGTTTTTTTAGGAAATTATCATTAAGTATTCCGAGAAAACTTGTTGAAAGTAATGGTACCCAATTAGGTTTTTTTGATTTCATTATTCAAAGAAAATAATTTTAACTCAAATAAGATGTATTTTAGCTTGTTATTTTTTAGTTTTCAAACAATAAAAAAGGGAGATTAAACACCTCCCTTTTTCTAAAAATATTACAAAATAACTTAATTCGTTAATGTGTATCTCAAAAATTCTGTCACAGTCAATTCTTTATCAGCTTCTTGCAAATATTGTTGTACCGATTTTTTCCCGTCTTTAATAAAATCCTGACTTAACAAAGTGCTTTCTTTATAAAATTTATTAAGTTTACCCATGGCAATTTTTTCCAGTAATTCTTCAGGTTTACCTTGTTCACGAGCTTGTCCTTTACCAATCTCAATTTCTTTTTGAATTATTTCTTCAGGAACATTATCTTTACTTACAGAAACAGGATTCATTGCAGCAACTTGCATTGCTACATCTTTCCCAACTTGAAGATTTTCAATTCTTTTATTCATTCCAACTAAAGTTGCAAGTTTACTTCCTAAATGTATATAAGGAGTTACAAATTCAGCTTCTAATTTGTCGTAAAAAGTTAATTCAACTTTTTCACCAACAACACCTGTTTTTTCAGTTACTAATTCATCAATAGATTTATCATTGATTGTTAGTTTTAGTAGGTCTTCAATATTAGATGGATTATTTGCAAGAGCTGTATCTGCTATTTGATTAGCAAATAATACAAAATCGTCATTTTTAGCGACAAAATCTGTTTCACAATTCAATGCAACAATAATCCCTTTTTTATTATCATCCCTTGCTTTTGCAATTACGACTCCTTCACTTGCTTCTTTATCTGCTCGTTTGTTAGCAATAGCTTGTCCGCGTTTTCTTATGGTTTCAATAGCTTTATCGAAATCACCATTTGCTTCAACCAAAGCATTTTTGCAGTCCATCATTCCTGCTCCGGTTGCTTTTCTTAATTTAGCTACTTCAGCTGCTTTTATTTGGCTCATTTTAAATTATATTAAATATTAAATTTATTCTTTATCTTTTTTTTCTATTTTACTATCTGTAATTTTTTTTTCTGTTGTTTTTTTTGCAGGTTGTTTTTTTTCTTCGGGTTTTTCTATTTTTTCTGTTGTTTTTTCTTCCTTATCAGTTTCCTCTTTCTTTTCATCGGATTTTTTTTGTTGAGCTTTTTCCTCACGTTGTGCTACATCTTTTTCCCGTTCTGCTTTTCTTTCTTCAAGCCCTTCTTTAACTGCTTGAACAATTACATTTGTAATTAAATCAATTGAATTTGATGCGTCATCATTAGAAGGAATTACAAAATCGATTGGATTAGGATCTGAATTTGTATCAACCATACCAAATACAAGGATATTTAATCTTTTTGCTTCGCGAACAGCTATGTATTCTCGGGCAACATCAACAACAAAAATAGCCGCAGGTAATCTATTCATATCTGCAATGCTACCAAGGTTTTTCTCTAATTTTGCTCTTTGTCGCATAATCTGGAGCCTTTCTCTTTTTGACATATTTTTAAATGTGCCATCTGTAGACATTTTGTCAATTAATGACATTTTTTTAATAGCTTTTCTAATAGTGGGGAAATTTGTTAACATACCACCTGCCCATCGTTCAGTAACGTAAGGCATATTAATAGTTTTCACCTTTTCAGCAACTATTTCTTTTGCTTGTTTTTTTGTTGCAACAAACAAAATTTTTCTTCCCGATTTTGCAATATGTTTTATTGCATTTGCAGCTTCATCAAGTTTAGCTTGAGTTTTATACAAATCAATAATGTGTATTTCATTACGCTCCATAAAAATATATGGAGACATATTAGGATTCCATTTTCTTTTTAGATGACCAAAATGTACTCCTGCGCTTAAAAGGTCTTTGAAATTTGTTCTAGACATGAGTTATTATTTTAAATTTACATTCTATTATTTTATCAATTACTAAGTAGCGTTATTTTAACAGTCTTAGTAATTTAGATACTAAACTTAAGCAAACGTTTTTAACGTTTACTAAATTGAAATTTCTTACGTGCTTTCTTTTGTCCCGGTTTTTTTCGTTCAACTATACGTGAATCCCTGGTAAGTAATCCTTTAGATTTAAGTAATGGTTTTACTTCTTCATTTTCTTTAACCAGTGCTCTTGCTATTGCTAAGCGTGCCGATTCTGCTTGTCCTTTAAAACCTCCACCAAAAATATTTAATTTTATATCGTATTTATCTTTAGCTTCAATCAAATTTAATGGTTGTGTTACAATATATTGAAGTTGTGGTGTTGGGAAATATACTTTGTAATCTTTATTATTAACAATAATGTTGCCTTTTCCTTTTTTAATATAAACTCTGGCAACTGCAGATTTTCTTCTTCCTATTGTATTGATAACTTCCATTATAAATTATTTGATTTCGTTTAAATTAATTTGTTTTGGCTTTTGAGCTTCATGTGGATGCTCTTCGCCAATATATATAAATAAATTATGAAATATTTTTCTTCCCAATCTGTTTTTAGGCAACATACCTCTTACAGCTTTTTCAATAAGCAAAGCCGGATTTTTTTCAAATAGTTGTTTAACAGTTGTTGTTCTTTGTCCACCTGGATACCCCGTATGATGAATATATTCTTTGTTCTCCCATTTTAATCCTGAAAGTTGAATTTTTTCAGCATTTATAATAATTACATTATCACCACAATCAACGTGTGGAGTAAAATCAGGTTTGTGTTTACCTCTTAAAACTTTAGCAGTTTGCGATGATAATCGTCCTAAAATTGCATCACTTGCATCAAATAATATCCACCCTTTTTTAACAGTTGCCTTATTTGCTGAAATCGTTTTGTAGCTTAATGTATTCACTTTTGTTATTCTTAAGTTTCTAATTCACACGCAAATATCTATAAATAATAATAAATTGCGGAGTGCAAAAATACAATATATTTTATAAATACAAACATTTAATTAAAAAATTCTTTAAGTTTATCTGTAATAAACTTTAACTGTTCATCATCAAATTCTGAATGCATTGGCAAAGAAATAACTTTTTGACTTAAATATTCGGTTACAGGGAAATCTCCTTGTTTGTATCTTGGGTCTGTATATGCTTTTTGCAAATGTAATGGAACAGGGTAATAAATTGGTGCAGGAATACCATTTGATTGAAGATGTTCCTGTAGTTTGTTCCTGTCAATATTATCAGTTACTAATGTATATTGATGATAAATATGACTTGATTTTTCATATTTAAACGGTGTAGTTAAATTTGGAATATCTTTAAATGCATTATCATAATATGTAGCAGCATATTGCCTCGCTTTATTATATTTGTCAAGATGCTTTAATTTTATTCTTAAAACGGCTGCCTGAATGCTGTCTAATCTGGAGTTTACACCAATATCATCATGATAATATCTTTTAGTCATTCCATGATTTACTATTGAACGAAGTTTTTTTGCCAGATTATCATTATTAGTAAAAATTGCTCCTCCGTCACCAAAGCAACCCAGATTTTTGGAAGGGAAAAAGGAAGTACAACCAACATCTGATATTATTCCCGCTTTCTTTTTACTGCCATCATTGAAAAAATAGTCAGCACCTACAGCCTGTGCAGTGTCTTCAATAACAAACAGATTATGTTTTTTTGCAATATCATTTATTTTTTCCATTTCAGCACATTGACCAAATAAATGTACGGGAACAATTGCTTTTGTTTTTGAAGTAATTGCTCTTTCAATGGCATCGGGGTCAATGTTGAAGGTTTTTGGATCTACGTCAACAAGTACGGGTGTTAGTCTTAATAATGCAATAACTTCAACGGTGGCAATAAAAGTAAAATTTGTTGTAATCACCTCATCTCCCGGCTGCAATCCCATTCCCATCATTGCAATTTGCAGGGCATCTGTACCATTGGCACAAGGAATTACATTTTTAACACCAAGATATTCCTCAAATTCTTTTTGAAATAATTGTACTTCTTCTCCATTAATAAATGCTGTTTTATCAATAATATTTAAAATAGCATTATCTACTTCTTCTTTAATTTTTAAGTATTGACTTTGTAAGTCAACCATTTTAATCTCTCTCATAAATAATATTTTTTGCAAAAATAAATAAACTTGCATTAGTGTCAATCTAAATTCAATACTATTATATGTATTGTTTAAATGTTATTTAACATTTTGCTATAAGTACCCAGGGTCTGTTGATCAAATCTCCCAATCAATCTCAACTTTTCCTTTTTCTTTTAAAAAGTGGTTGGTTTTAGAAAAATGCTTACACCCAAAAAAACCATTATAGGCAGAAAAAGGGGAAGGATGAGCAGCTTTAAGAACATGATGTTTTTCTGTATCAATTAAAACGTCTTTATCCTGAGCATATCTACCCCACAAAAGAAAAACAATTCCCTCTTTATTTTCAGAAACCTTTTTAATAACTGCATTGGTAAAAGTTTCCCAACCCTTTTTTTGGTGAGAACCTGCTTGGCTTGCTCTTACTGTTAATGTAGCATTTAACAGCAATACTCCATTCTCTGCCCATTTTTCAAGACTACCGTGTGTTGGTATATCTATACCAATATCGTTTTTTAACTCTTTAAAAATATTTACAAGAGAAGGTGGTGGCTTTATTCCTTGTTGTACAGAAAAACATAAACCATGTGCTTGCCCTTCTCCATGATATGGGTCTTGTCCAATAATTACTACCTTAACATTATCAAACGGTGTTCTGTTAAAAGCAGAAAAAATGTATTCTCCCGGCGGATATATAGTGTATTTTTTCTTTTCTTCTATTAAAAAATTCTTTAATTCCTTAAAATATTCAGAACTAAACTCATTTACCAAAACTTTTTTCCAACTGTCATGTATTTTTGGGCTTATGTCAAACATTATAATGATTTTTAAATAAAAGCCCCACCTAATCCCGAAATTCGGTACAGGCTCTCCCCAAAGGGGAGGAACTAGAGGCAGAACCAAATTTTATGATTAATTATCCTATATCAAAAATACAGGGGATTAATATTTAATAAATAATTCGGGTTAAAATTATCAAAATTGAATTCTTTATCAAAATATATTTTCGGAAAATTTATGAATTAATCAGGTTAAAACAAAAAAAATACTTAATTTTATACATTAATTTGCCCATTATAAATTATAAAAAATTCAACAAAATGAAAACCTTATCAAAATTAACCCTGTTAGTTATTTTAAGTTTATTTTTAATTAACTCTGTTCATTCACAAGCCTGGTTAAACAGCCCGTATCTTGATAATTCAAAAGAAAACTTGAATTTCTATGATGTTCAAAATGCTTTTAATACCTGGGCTGAAGGAAAAGACCTTTCAAAAACAAAAGGCATTAAACAATTTAAACGCTGGGAATGGTTTTACGAATCTCGTGTTTATCCTACAGGAAATATTCCTAACAGTAAAATTTATTGGGAAGAATCTCAAAAATTTCATTTAAACAATAGAGAAATAACAAGTAATTCAAATTGGACATCACTTTCACCTGCCAATGTGCCACAGCCTTATGATACATTGAACATTATTGGAATGGGAAGGATAAACAGCATTACCTTTCACCCAACTGACATTAACATTATTTGGATAGGCTCATCCTCAGGTGGTGTGTGGAAAACTACCGATAATGGCTCAACATGGACATGTCTTACCGATATGATACCTGTATTAAGAGTTAGTGATGTAGCTGTTGACCCGAATAATACTGATATTTTATATATTTCAACAGGCGATATTAATACAATTATGCTTGGCGGAGGATCAAATCAGGGGATTGGTGTTTTAAAATCAACAGATGGTGGAGCATCGTGGAATACAACAGGATTATCATTTAATTTAATAGACGGCAACAGCTCATTAATAAGAAAAGTTTTAATAAATCCTGCAAATTCTGATGAATTACTTGCTACAGGTTATGATGGCATATACAAATCTTATAACGCAGGAACAAATTGGACAAAAATTGACGATAACACAATCGTTGATGTAAAGGTAAATCCTCTTGATAATAATATTCTGTACGCAACATCATATTATAATGCATCTAATACAACTAGTCAGAGAATTTATAAATCTTACGATTTTGGCAGTACATGGATAGAATTAAATACGGGAATACCAACAGGGGGTACAGTTTTAAGACTTGAGCTTGCTATTGCCCCTTCCGACACAAGTTATATTTATGCAATAGCATGTGGTACAAATAATGGATTATATGCAATTTATAAATCGACAGATGCAGGACAAAACTGGTTTGTTGTTGGTGCTGTTGATACAACAATACATCCCGGAGCAGCAGAAATACCTAATTTATTAGGCTGGGTAGATGGAGGAAAATCAGGTTTTACGCCTGATAGTATCGGACAAGGCACTTATGACTTAACTTTAATAGTTGACCCTGACAATAAAGATCTGCTTTATTCCGGTGGAGTAAATATGTGGGGCTCTGATGATGGTGGTAGTACCTGGGACATTGTGTCAATGTGGTATGGTTTATTTGGCGCAAGTGTTCATGCCGACCAGCATTATTCAATGTTTCATCCTATAACAGGTAAATTTTATCAGGCACATGACGGAGGTATTGATGTAACAGATAGTTTAATAATTGGCGATTTAGATTACGTTTATTTAAATTGTGTTAATTGGGCTGCTGTTTTAGCAGGAGATATTGCAAATGCTCTTTATCCTAATTGTTATTTTTTACCAACACAATGGACAAATATTTCAAGTGGTTTGCATATTACCGAATATTACAGACTTGGTTTATGTGCTTCAAATCCAGATATAATTGTTGGAGGCTCGCAAGATAATGGAACATATTTATATAATTCAGGAAGCTGGGTTAACACTCTTGGTGGAGATGGTATGGAAGCAATGATCGCTTTTGATAATGATTCAATAATTTATGCCACAAATTATAATGGCGCATTAAGCAGGTCAGATGATGGTGGTGTAACTTATGTTTCAAGTCTTGAACTGGCGATAACCGATACGGCAGGAGAAAGTGGAGCATGGGTAACACCGTTTGCGATGCATTCTGTTAATTCTGATATTATTTATGCAGGTTTTGAAAATGTCTGGAAAAGCCCTGATAAAGGAGTAACATGGAACCAAATAAGTAATATTTCCGGTTCTGCAACATTAATAGCTCTTGCAATTGCTCCAAATGCTCTTGATTCTACAATTTATTGTGCTCAAGTTACTAATATATACAGAACAACTAACGGAGGCACAAACTGGACAAATATTAAAACAGGCTTACCATACTTAACTGCACATATGACATATATTGCTGTTGATAATCAAGATTCTGAAAAGCTTTGGGTTACATTTTCGGGATATGAAGACGGAGAAAAGGTTTATGTTTCAGAAGACGGCGGTGATACATGGACAAATATTTCTGACGGACTTCCAAATGTACCTTTAAATTGTGTTGTTCATGAAACAGGAACAAGCGGTATTACAGGAGCTGTTTATGTTGGAACAGATATTGGCGTTTATTATACAAATGATTCACTTCAGGCAACAACTACAAAATGGCTTGATTACAATATTAATTTACCAAATGTTGTAGTTAGCGAGTTAGAGATACATTATGGGGCATCAAAATTACGTGCAGCAACTTATGGCAGGGGTTTATGGGAAACACCATTGTATGTAATAGGTTCCGGTGTTGAAAACAATATTTCAAACAATTCAATTGATCTAAAAATTTATCCAAATCCAAGCAATGGTATTTTTACAATTACAGCAAATGTAAAAACTAAGCAAAATGTTGAAATAAATATATTTTCTCTTAAAGGAGATAAATTAATGACTGTATACGACAAAGCAGATAAAAGATTCAAAAGAGAAATTGATATTTCTGAAATGGTAACCGGTACATATATTATTCAAACAATTATAGGGGATAGTAATTATACAACAAAGATCGTTAAAGATTAAACAAAAGCCCCTCCTAATCCCGAAATAAACTCGGGACAGGCTCTCCCCAAAGGGGAGGAATTAGAGGCAAAACATTATTTGAAAACTTGGAACAAAATATGATTTAATAACCATCAAAAAACAAAAATTAAAAGTCCCCTTTTAGGGGTCAAACGACAAACGACAAACGTATAATATTATATGCTTTTTAATATCAGAAAATATAGTGTTTTATTTATACTGGTTATTGTATTAATTATTTTTTCATGTAAAAAAGATAAATCTTTAGATAATAGTATTGATTATTCTTATTTCCCTGATATTATTGGAACATGGGTTGAATATGATATTACAAAAATCCATATTGATGATCCATCTGCAATTTATGATACAGTAAAATATATGATAAGAGAAATAATTGAATCTAAATATACGGATACAACAGGAAATGAAGTAATGCGAGTTGAAAGATATATAAAATATTCCGATACAACAGCATGGATAATTAAAGATGTATGGACAGCGCAATTTTTAAATGCTTCTTTACATAAAACGGAAGAAAATATTAAGTACATTAAAATTGCATTTCCTGCAAAAATTGATAAAGAATGGAATGGAAATGCTTATAATATTTATGATAGCCAAATTTATGAAATTACAGAATTAGATAAAGATGAAATCATTAATAGTTTTAATTTTGACTCGGTTTTAACAGTTACTCAGATAAACGATTCAAGCCTTATTCATAAAAATTACGCTATAGAAAAATTTGCCAAAAATATAGGATTGGTATATAGGCATAGCACTGAAATAGAATCTGATATAACTATTCAATCAATACCTATAGAAGAAAGGATAACTACCGGCGATATATATATTCAGGAAGTTATAAATTTTGGAAATTAAAATTTAACTGAGATGATAAAAAAAATAACAGCCTCTCCTAAATCCTCTCCACCTGAGGCGGAAGGAGCTATTAACACCATGAAAAACCCTGAGAACCTACAGGATAAACATCCTGCCTCCTTTCCTTTTGGAGTTCCGATAATTATCGGAAGGGGATGGGCTTTTACAATAATACTGTTTTTTACTTTTAATATAATTTTTGGACAAGTTGCACCTGATAAATATTGGATACAGTTTACGGATAAAAATAACACTCCGTATTCTATTAGTAAT
Organism: uncultured Bacteroidales bacterium; assembly: GCA_964435855.1. Classification (GTDB taxonomy): domain Bacteria; phylum Bacteroidota; class Bacteroidia; order Bacteroidales; family CAYTAU01; genus CAYTAU01. The sequence continues at coordinate 30,263 of CAYTAU010000047.1, forward strand.
CCACAAGATTTTTTAACACAAAAAGCTATTGACAGGCGTACAGATCAAAATATCACTATTGTTGAAAATGATTTGCCTGTTGACCCTGTTTATATTGATAGCCTGGAAAACCTTGGATTAACCATACTAAATGTGTCGAAATGGATTAATGCTGTTACTGTTTATACTACAGATACTTTATTAATTGATACAATTGAAAATATTTCTTTTATAGCAAATAGCTCTAAAGTTGGGATACTTAAATCTAATAATGTTTCCGATAATTTTTTTAATGCTGATCTTCCAATTGTTAATAATACTAAATCTATAAAGTTATTTTATGATTACGGTGCGGCTTCAAATCAAATTACTATGCTCAACGGTCATGAATTGCATGATTTAGGTTATCGCGGACAAGGGATGTTAATTGCTGTAATTGATGCTGGTTTTTTTAATGTAGATTCTTTTCCTGTTTTTGATAGCTTATGGGCAAATAATCAGATTATTGCTACAAGAGATTTTGTAACCAGCGGCTCAAATATTTTTGATCAGCATTCTCATGGAATGAGTGTTTTCTCAATTATAGCTGGTAATTTGCCTGGTCAACTAATCGGAACAGCTCCTGAAGCTGATTATTTATTATTGCGTTCAGAAGATGCCGGTTCTGAATTCACAATTGAAGAAGATAATTGGATTTCTGCTGCCGAATATGCTGACAGTCTTGGTGTAGATATTATTAATACATCTCTTGGATACGAAACATTTGATGATGCATCACAAGATTATACATATAATGATATGGATGGGAATACTGCTAAAATTACAATAGGAGCAGATATTGCTTCGAGTAAAGGGATTTTAGTTGTTATAAGTGCAGGGAATTCAGGTGATAAACCATGGCATTATGTTTCTGCTCCTGCCGATGCTGACAGTGTGCTTACCGTTGGTTCTGTAGATGCTACTGGTGTGTATTCTTCTTTTAGCTCAACCGGACCTACTGTAGATGGACGAATTAAACCCAATATTACGGCCCAAGGAGGAAATACTGCTTGTCAAACAGCAGGAGGTTCTATAGGATTTGGTAATGGAACGTCATTGTCTGCTCCAATAATTACCGGGCTTGCTGCATGTTTATGGCAAGCTAATCCTGATGTAACAAGTATGGAATTAATAGAATATATTGAGAAAAGTGCAAATCAATATTATTCTCCTGATTCATTGTTGGGACATGGATTGCCCGATTTTGCTCTAGCACATTTATTAATTCAAATTAAAGATGAAAATATTTTAAATGAAGATTATTATAAATTTTATCCTAATCCTTTTGCCAATGAAATAAATGCAGAATTTTTATTGGCAGATAGCCAGATTGTTACAATTGAAATTTTTAATGTTTTAGGAAAAACGGTGTATTCTAATAAAATAAAGAAAAGCCACACAATGTATAATAAAATAAAAATAAATAATTTAAGTAATTTTGAGAGTGGAATTTATATTATTAAATTAACTACAGAAAACAAAGTCTATCAAGGTAAAATATTAAAGAATTAGAACCGTTCACAGTCTAAATATTTATTAAATAAAATTTAATTTTGAAAACAAAGTTGGATACTAAATGTAAAATATAAAATTTTCAATGATAAATGTAGAATGAAGAAAAAGACAAAAAAATAAAATCAAAAGGTCCTATTTTAATTAGGGATTTAGGGGTTATAATCCAAAAGTCAAAAAGGAACACAAGCATTCCTGCTTGTAAGCTTTATTTGCAGATTGTTTCGTCATACTTCCTCGCAATGACGTTTTATTCGTTTTTAGGTTTAATACTTCGAGGCTTGCCCCGATGATTTTTTACTTTTGAGTTTATGCCCTTAACTTAACGACACTATCATGGAGAGAGCTTGATCATCAGCGATTTCACCCTTTAGGGTTTGGGTGGAAAATCGTTTAAAAATTAATTATTAATAGTTTTCTTAGATATACTAATTTGGTTCTTAAAAAATTGCAATGTAAATTTGACCAAAATTTAGAAAGTATTTTTTATTTATTTTAAATTAATTTTATTATGAAAAACAAACTACAGTCCATTTTATGTGTCGTATTATTATTTTCTTCTATTAGTACATTTGCACAATCAAAAGATGACCCAAAACATGAAAATCATTTCAAACAACTAGCTCCAATTAATACTGATGCTATTGATATTGAATTTTCAGATGCACATGCTCAGCAAGAATTTTGTTTGGTTAAGTTGAAAATTACAAATAAAACAAATGATTTTATTTTCTTTAATACAGAAGAGCTTACTTTCAAATTTGACCATGGAATATATAAACCCAAACAGAAACAAATTATTATTAAACCCAAAGGATCTTGCAGTTACTTAGCAAAAGTTACAGGTGATTCAAATTTTCATGTTGAATCTTTCACACTTGAAATTGAAGGTTTATCACGCTTAACAACAAATGTTACTGCATTGAAAGTAGACAAATTTCAAGTTCCTGCAAATAAAAATAATTTTACTGTAGGTGATTTTAAAATTAATCTATTAAAATCTAAACAAGAAACACAAGAAACTTGGTTAAGATTTTCATGTATATACGAAGGATCAAAAATTGGCATTGTAGATCCAAGTAATATAATTATTACTACCGAAAAGGGTGAGTGGGCTAATGATTTTAAAAAGTCAAAAATTATTTTATTGCAAAATGGTGAAACCAAGAAATTTTCTGCTATATTTCATATCCCGGGCAAAATATTAGATATGCAATTTGCTACTATGCACATTGATTGGAAGGAAACTTTTAAGGAATCAGAATTGGAAGAAATGAATGGGCATAAACTAAATTTTGAATTTGACCAGGGGATTACATCAGGAAAAAATAAATAAACGCAATTGTGTTTATATAGCTAAGTTGGACTTATAAAAACCATTGATTTTATACACAACTACCTTTTTCCTTGAAAACGTATCATACCAAACGATAAACGATTTAAATTGTAAACCTGAGTATGAAAAATGCGCAAAATCATCTAACTTTATTAGAACTCACCAAAAAATTAAAAAGTGTATTTGAAACATCTTTTGCAGATACATTTTGGATTGTTGCAGAAATAAGTAATATCAATTTCAATCAAAGTGGACATTGTTATATGGAATTGGTAGAAAAAGACCCTGATAATGATAAAATCCAAGCAAGGATAAAGGCAAATATCTGGTCTTATGCTTTACGAATGATAAAACCATATTTCGAAACATCAACAGGGCAACAACTAAGTGAAGGATTAAAAATATTAATTAATGTTGGGGTTGAATACCATGAGGTTTACGGAATAAGTCTGAATATTATAGACATTGATCCAAGTTATACTATTGGTGATATTGAAAGAAGAAAGATTGAGATAATAAATAAATTAACAGAAGAAGGTGTGATTAATATGAATAAGGAACTGGAAATTCCATCGGTTCCGCAAAAAATAGCCGTTATTTCTTCTGAAACTGCTGCAGGTTATGGCGACTGGATAGATCAATTAGATAATAATCCTTATGGATATAAGTTCTATTACAAACTTTTCCCCGCATACATGCAAGGCAAAAATGCTGAACAGTCAATTATAAATGCTTTAGAAAAAATATATGAATATGAAGATTTCTTTGACATTGTTGTTATAATCAGAGGAGGAGGCTCACAAGCAGATTTTAATTGCTTTAATACATACTTGCTTGCATATTACATTACTCAATTTCCACTCCCGATAATCACAGGAATAGGGCATGAAAGAGATGAAACAATTGTTGATATAGTTGCTAATTTAAAGCTGAAAACCCCTACAGCAGTCGCCGAATTTATTATTGATAAAATGGCATCGTTCGACTCACTTATTGAAAACACCCATAATGCGGCAATTGAAAAAGCTATTTATATTATTAATAATATAAAACATGATTATGAAAAAATAGCTTTTACTGTAAATAACTTTGTGAAAAACATTATAAGTCAAGAGAATTTTAAATTACAATTTCTAAAAAAGGAACTATACAATCAAAGTAATATTAAGCTTACAAAAAATAAAAATATAATATCACAAAGTATAAATAACGTAAACAATACAACAAAATATAGAATTAAATTTCTTGAAAACGAATGCGACGATATTTTGTATCAAATGAAAATTAAATGTAAAAATTATTTTCATAAAAAATCTTTTGAAAATGAATTAATGCATAGTAAAATTGAAGCATTAAATCCTGAAAAAGTATTAAAAAGAGGTTATTCTATAACATATCATAATGGGAAAATAATAAGGAGTATTAAAAATATTGAAACAAACATACTTATTGAAACAAAACTTTATGATGGCAAATTAAAAAGTACTGTTAATGATATTGAAAAATAGCGAAAATTCAATTAGTAAGTGCGACAGTTTCCCTTTCAAAGATAAAAAATCTAGA
>CAYTAU010000048.1:0-2454 GCA_964435855.1 uncultured Bacteroidales bacterium
GGAAATTCTATCAAAATCGAAATGCTTCTTAACACAAGACTGAAACATAAGGGAAACTACTATTATCAGAAAGATAATTGAAATAATAAATTTTCTCATAAAGCAATAATTTATGGTTATTAATTATTATTAAGACTCAAAAATACTAAAAAAGGTTGTTTGATATAAATTTTTTTTAGCAAATTTAATTTATTACATCAAAATAGTTTACATATTTTATTCAATTGTATTTGTAAAATGTGTGTTAGCACCCTTTAGGGAATAAAGGGTGTGGGTGGAGATTGAATTTCTTTAAAATTTAACAGATTGCCACGTCGTTCCTCCTCGCAATGACGACAATATCAAAATAAAAAACAGACCAATAACCTCCCTGGACAAGTAACAAATAACCAACAAAAAAATGTTAATCAATATATTTCATTGATTAATCACAAATTTCAATCAGTTTAAAAAAATAGATAAACATCTAACAATAAAAATAGTAACTTTACTTAAAATCTAATAAATGGATACTTCTATTTCAAATAAGTTGGTTTGTGATTTTGAGGATAAATGCCCATTAGTAAAGCAAAATATACAGTGTCCTTTTAAAAAAATCAAAGCAATGACAATAGATGAAATCCTAATATTTGTAAATAATTCACAACCAACAGAAATTGAAAATATGATGAGTAATTTCAGAGAGTGTATAAAGCTCAAAGAAATGAGAAAAATAAGAGAAATTGCATAAATCTACATTCTGTCAGGCACTTCAATTCCCAATAATTCCATAGATTTTTTAATAATTTTTGCTACATAAGAAGATAAGGTTAACCTAAAATCTACAATATTTTTATTATCAGCACTTAAAATCGAATAGTCGTGATAAAACTGATTATATTCTTTTGCGATTTCGTAAGAATAATTTGCTATTAATGCGGGGGACATGTTTTTAGATGCTTCATTGACAATATTTGATAAGCCATAAATTAACTTTATAAGTTTAATTTCGTTAGAATTTGCTTTTACTTTTTCAGCATCAAATTTGCTTTGTTTAATATTTTGTTGTGTTGCTTTATTTTCTATAGATTTAATACGAGCATAAGAGTATTGAATAAACGGACCTGTATTGCCATTAAAATCAATGGATTCTTTTGGATTAAAAAGCATGCTTTTTTGGGGATCGACTTTAAGAATAAAATATTTTAAAGCACCAAGTGCTATTGTTTTGTAAACACTATTTTTTTCTGTTTTTGAAAAACCATCTAATTTGCCCAGTTCATCTGCTTTTTCTTTTGCCACATTTATCATATCTTCAATTAAATCATCTGCATCAACAACTGTTCCTTCGCGTGATTTCATCTTTCCCTCAGGTAATTCTACCATGCCATAAGAAAGATGAAAAATATTGTCAGACCAATTGAACCCTAATTTCTTTAAAACAAGTTTTAAAACTTTAAAATGATAATTTTGTTCATTACCAACCACATAAATATGTTTATCAATATCAAATTCTGTAAATCTTTGATGTGCAGTGCCAATATCCTGTGTAATATAAACAGATGTTCCATCTGAACGCAATAATATTTTTTCATCTAATTTTTCATTTGTCAAATCAGCCCATACCGAATTATCTTCTTTTTGAATAAAAATATTATTTTTTACTCCTTCTAAAACCAAACTTTTTCCAAGTTTATATGTTTCAGATTCATAATATGTTTTATCAAATGTTATTCCTAGAGTTTTATATGTATCTTCAAATCCATCATATACCCAAGCATTCATTTTTTGCCAAAGTTCAATAATGTCTTTATCGACACGCTCCCATTTTTGCAACATTTTTTGAGCCTCAATAATAAGAGGAGCTTCTTTTTCTGCTATTTCTTTTGTTTTACCCGTACCTATTAATTCGTTTATTTGTTTTTTATATTCTTCATCAAATTTTACATAAAAATTACCCACTAACTTATCTCCCTTTATCTTTGCTTTTTCGGGAACAATATCATTACCCCATTTTTGCCATGCAAGCATCGATTTGCAGATATGAATACCTCTGTCGTTAACAAGATTAACTTTTGTAACACTGTGTCCTGTGCTTGCCATTATTTTTGAAACAGAATCGCCAAGCAGATTGTTTCTTATATGTCCAAGATGTAAAGGCTTATTTGTGTTGGGAGATGAAAATTCAATTAGGATATTTTGTATTGTATTGGTATTTTGTTCAATTTCAATATTTTCATTGTTGCTGACTTTCAATAAATAATTGATCCAAAAAATTTCTGAAACAGTAATATTTAAAAAACCTTTTACGACATTATAAGAACTTATTATTTCAATATTTTCAACAAGATAAGTTCCAATTTCATTTGCAACATTTTCGGGCGATCTTTTAATTTGCTTTACAAAAGGAAATACATTAATTGTATAATCTCCCTTAAATTCTGTCTTGGTTTTTTGTATTTGCACCAAATTTTT
>CAYTAU010000048.1:2554-31625 GCA_964435855.1 uncultured Bacteroidales bacterium
TTGTATAATCTCCCTTAAATTCTGTCTTGGTTTTTTGTATTTGCACCAAATTTTTGTTTAAAACCACACTAAACAAAATTTTAACAGCATCAGTAGTGTTATTTTGAAGAATTTGCTCTATATTCATGTATGATAATTTTAAGCAAACCTACATAAATTTTTTCCTAAAATATACATAAACAACATGAAAAAATTTATGTTTTTTACAGGAGAAAATTAAATAAAACTAATTATTAGAAAAATTTATTAATTTTAACCAAGTTTACTGAGATGATTTATTTATAAAAGAATAGAGTGAAGTTTTCAGAAACAAAATACGATTTATAATGTAGAGGCGAGGCGTGCCTCGTCTCTACATTTAACGTCAAACAACAAACGATAAACAATTTAAGCTTATTTATTCCTGAAAATGAAGAAGATTAGACGTAGCATATATCATTTTTTCCCGTTTCAATTATTTCTTGTTCATTTCAAAAGAAATCAGATACTTATTTTTTTCTGGTTCTTGCTTTTTGGTCTTATCACAAAGCAAGTTTTTTTTAAACTTGGTGCATATTCTCTTTTCCTGGCTCCTGAGTATTTTGATAATGTTAATTTTTGGTCATTTTTTGTTTATGGTATTTCCATAGGAAGCTTTATTACAGCATTTAATATTTCCAGCTATATTGTAAATGGATATTATTTTCCTTTTATAGCAACACTTGCACGTCCTTTTTTTAAATATACCATCAATAACTTTTTCATACCGCTATTATTTACCATAATCCTTATAGTCAACAGCATAGGGTTTCAGCTTGAAAACGAATGTTTAAGCATAAAAGATGTTATTTATAATATATCGGGACTCATATCAGGAATTATACTTTTTAATATTATTGCCCTTTCGTATTTCTTTACAACAAATAAAGATATTTTTCGAATGTTCGAATTAACTGATAATAAAACAGACCCTACAAAAATTGCAAAACCTATTAGGGTAATTCTTGAAAACGATTTACAATGGAAAAAGCTTAATACCCCACGTGAAAACATTGGGAAATGGAGAATTGAAACATACCTGACAGGATTTTTCAAAATCAGAAGAGCACGAAATACAGGGCATTACAGCAATGAGATGATACAAAAAGTATTAAGGCAAAATCATTCAAATGCAGCTATGTTTGCTATTGGCATTATTGTTATAATATTGGTATTTGGTGTTTTTATGGACAACAAATTTTTTATGATCCCTGCAGGAGCAAGTTTTTTAATTCTTTGCACATTGTTTATAATGTTTTTTGGTGCTATAAAATCGTTATTTAAAGAATGGTCACTTATTGTAATTTTATTTATAATTTTTGGATTCAACTTTTTTATTGGTAAAGTTTTCAAAGACTTAAACAACACCGCCTATGGCCTAAATTACAGCATAAAACAAAACGGTAATAATCTGGAAAACTTAAACTATTTTAATTCATTTGATTTTCAGGGAGACTATGAGGAAACTATTAAAATTCTTAATAATTGGAAAAAGAAAAATATTGATTCCAATAATCCCGATAAACTACCAAAAATGGTTTTTATCAATGCCAATGGCGGAGGTATGAAATCAATGATATGGACTTTTTATTCTCTTGCATATCTTAATAAACAATTAGATGATAAATTATTTGAAAAAACACAATTGATTTCTGGTGCATCGGGAGGAATGATTGGAGCAGCATATTTTAGAGAGCTTTATTTACAAAAACAATTAGGAATTATTGACTCGTGCCTGAACAACAATATTTTAACACAATTATCAAAAGATATTTTAAACCCTATTGTATTTACTTATTCTTTTAACGATTGGTTTTTGAAAATAAAAAGATTTAAGTATAACAATTTTTCATATTATAAAGACAGAGGGTATTCTTTTGAAAATAAGCTCAATGAAAACACTAATCATGTTTTGGATAAACCATTATGCTATTACAAAAAGTTTGAGCAACAATCATTAATCCCGATGATGATCTTTACACCAACAATTATTAATGATGGGCGAACTCTTATAATATCACCTCAAAATATTTCTTATCTACTTGCAAACGATTTTAACAGAGAGGATGACAAACCTGCTAATGTAGAATTCAGAAAACTATATAAACAATATGGAGCAGATAGTTTAAGATTTTTAACTGCTTTAAGGATGAACTCTACTTTCCCTTATATTGCACCAATTATAACAATGCCGGGAAAACCTCAATTACAGATAATGGATGCAGGTATCAGAGATAATTACGGAACATCAACATCATTAAAATTTTTATATGTATTTCAAGACTGGATAAAGGAAAACACAAGTGGAGTAATATTTTTGCAAATTACCGAAGAAAAGGCAAAAATCTGTAAAAGCAAACCTGTAGATATTTTTCAGTTTACAAAACCTTTGGGAAATGTATATTCAAATATTTTTAACATACAAGAAATACATAACAACCAACTGGTAGAGTTTTCAGGACATTGGATGAATGAAAACATTAAATTTGTTAGTTTATATCTGGAGAGCAAAGAAGATAGAATATCATTAAGCTGGCATCTTACCAAGAAAGAAAAAGAACAAATAATTAAATCAATTTATTCTCCTTTAAACCAGAGCGCAATACTTGAATTAAAAGAAGAATTATTACAATAAATGGTTTGATACAGGGTAAACGTTCACAGAATACTGAAAAAAAAGACAAAGGCAATATAACGGTTACAAATATAAGCGGATGGCTGAATTTACATGCATTTTTCAAAATTTCAAATCACAAATTTATATCTGTCTGTTTTAACTTAACTTCAACAATTTGATTGCTTAGTTGCTTATTAAATGGAGTTTGTATTCTAATATAATTATCGGTGTAGCCATACATTATTCCGTTTTTATTGTAATTCTCAAACAAGACCTTTCTTTTTGAGCCAATATTGGCTTTCGCAAACTTTGTTTCAATTATTTCTGATAAATGATGTAGTTTTTCACTTCTTAATTTCTTTTCTTGTGGACTTACTTTTCCTGCAAATTTAACAGATTTTGTCCCCTTTCTTTCTGAATATGTAAAAACGTGCAGATAAGATAAGTTTAAATTATTTAAAAAATCATAAGTGTCATTAAGGTCATATTCCGTTTCTCCCGGAAAACCGACAATAACATCTGTTCCTATTCCTGCATGGGGAATATGTTTTAATATGGTTTCAACTTTTTCTGCAAATAACTCTCTGTTGTATTTTCTTTGCATTAAGCTCAAAATTTTATTGCACCCTGACTGTAAAGGAATATGGAAATGAGGCATAAATTTTTTTGAGCTTGCTACAAATTGGATTATTTCTTCTGTAATTAAATTGGGTTCAATTGATGATATTCGGTATCTTTCAATTCCATCAACATTATGTAATTGTTTTAGCAAATCTAAAAATGTTTCGTTTGTAGTTTTACCAAAATCACCAATGTTAACACCCGTAAGTACAATTTCCTTTATGTCATTTTTTGCAATTTCCTTTGCCTGTTCAACAATATCAGCAATTGAGATATTTCTGCTTTTACCACGCGCAAACGGAATAGTGCAATAGGTACAAAAATAATCACAACCATCCTGCACTTTTAAAAAAGACCTTGTTCTGTCACCTAAAGAGTATGCCGGTAAAAATGTATTGATATTATTATAATCACACTTATAAATGGCTTTTTTTTCAGCATAATATTTATCTATATATTCAGTTAAATTAAATTTTTCGTTTGAACCTAAAACAAGGTCAACTCCATCTATTTCTGCAATTTTATCAGCATGTAATTGAGAATAACATCCTACCGCAACAATCAGGGCCTCATCGTTTTTTTTAATTGCACGATATATTGAATTTCTGCTTTTTTTATCGGCATTTGCAGTTACTGTACAGGTGTTAATTATATAAATATCAGCTTTTTCTTTGAAGTCAACAATCTTATACTCAACAGGATCAAACATGCGAGCAAGAGAAGATGTTTCGGCAAAATTTAATTTACAGCCTAAGGTATAAAAGGCTACTTTCTTTTTTTTTATTATCTGCACAGAAATTGGTTATTGACTATTATCTACTGATTTACTAGCGATTTTACAACAAATTACTTGCAAGTTCGGCAAGGTAACTTCTTTCACCTTTTACAAGGTTAACATGAGCAAAAATATCCTGACCCCTCATTTTATCAGTTAAGTAAGTTAAGCCGTTCGATTTTGTATCAAGATATGGTGAATCAATTTGTTGAATATCTCCTGTAAAAATAATTTTCGTACCCTCTCCCGCCCTTGTTATAATTGTCTTAACTTCGTGAGGAGTAAGATTTTGTGCTTCATCAACTATAAAATAAACATTAGATAAGCTTCTTCCCCTTATGTATGCTAATGGAGTTATTATAAGTTGTTCATCCTTTTGCATATCATCAATTTTTGAAAAATCCTTATTGTTCAGTTTTAAGCTATGTTTTATAACTGAAAGATTATCAAAAAGCGGTTGCATATATGGTCCAATTTTATCTTTAACATCACCGGGTAAATATCCAAGGTCTTTATTTCCTAATGCTACTATTGGTCTGGCTAACAGCACTTGATTGTATTTGCTGTTTTGATGTAAAGCTGCAGCTAATGCAAGAAGTGTTTTCCCTGTACCCGCTTTCCCTGTTAACGCAACTAACAAAACATTTGGGTCGAGTAAAGCGTTTAATGAAAACGTTTGCTCTGCGTTTCTTGGCTCAATACCAAAAACAGGAAATTTTTCAACTCTGTTTATAATCTTATTTTTCTCATCATAATGTATTAAAACGCTAGAACGTGTATTTCTAAGTATTAAATATTCATTAGCTATCAGCTCTTTTTTAAATTTAAATTCTTCAATAGGAATGCCTTCTTTTGTTTCATATAATTTGTTAATTATGTCATGGTCAAAGTTTTCAATAATCTCTATTCCTTTATTAAGGATATCAATATTTATTACTTTGTCTGTTTCATAATCTTGCGACATTATGCCAATAGACTTGGCTTTCATCCTAAGATTAATATCTTTTGTAATAAGAATTACATTTTTTCTTGTATGTTTTTTTCTAACAAAATCTGCAATTGCAAGAATTCTGTGATCCGGTGTTTTTTCTGAAAATGAAGCAGCTACTTCACTGGAAAACGGTTTGCCTGTTTCAATTGTCAGTGTTCCTAATTTTTTTCCCAGCTCAATGCCTTCTGTTAACAACCTATCACCCGACAACTTATCAAGTTCTCTAGTAAATTCTCTTGCATGAAAATTTATAAGGTCACTACCTCGTTTAAATTTATCAAGTTCTTCAAGTACTGTAATAGGTATAACAACATCGTTGTCCTGAAAAGAATATATTGCATTAAAATCATGTAATAATACATTGGTGTCTAAAACAAATATTTTTTTCTTTTCAATTTTCTTTTCTGATTTCATGTTTATTAAATTTATTTTACTGCAAAAGTAATAAATTTTGGTTCTATGTTAAATATAGTGTGTAATCAAATTTACCACAGATTCACAGATAAACTCATAAAATATTCAGAATAGGAATATCCCTACCTAATTGGCAGGCATTACAAAAAAATTAATTTTATTATCTGTGAATCTGTGGCTTTTTTTTACTTTTGCAAATATTTTTAAAATAGATAATTATATTAGTAATGGCTCATAAAGCAGGTTTTGTAAATATTATTGGAAATCCAAATGTTGGAAAATCTACACTAATGAATACACTTGTTGGTGAAAAAATGTCAATTATAACATCTAAAGCACAAACAACAAGGCATAGAATAATGGGTATTGTAAACGGTAAAGATTTTCAAATGGTTTATTCCGATACTCCGGGTATATTAAAACCAAATTATATGTTACAGGAATCAATGATGAAATTTGCAAACTCTGCATTAGTTGATGCCGATATTATTTTATATGTAACCGATATTTTTGAAACTTATGAGCAAAATCAGGTATATATTGAAAAAGTTGTTAAAAAAAATGTTCCGGTTTTGCTACTAATAAATAAAATAGACCTTTCAAATCAGACTGAAATTGAAGAATTGTCTCAAATGTGGCAAAAATATCTGCCAAAAGCAGAAATAGTTTTAATTTCTGCATTAAAAAAATTCAATATAGATTATGTTTTTGACCAGATATTAAAAATATTACCCGAAAGTCCGCCTTACTTTCCCAAAGATGTATTAACAGATAAAACAGAACGCTTTTTTGTATCGGAAATAATAAGAGAAAAAATACTCGAAAATTATAAAAAAGAGATTCCTTATTCCGTAGAAATGGTTGTTGAAGAATTTAAAGAAGAAAAGGAAATAATAAAAATAAGAACAATTATTTATGTGGAACGGGAATCTCAAAAAGGCATACTTATAGGACATCAGGGACAAGCTTTGAAAAAAGTTGGGACACACGCAAGACTGGATATGGAAAAGTTCTTTGATAAAAAAATATTTTTAGAACTATATGTAAAAGTGAGTAAAGATTGGCGTAGCAAACCTAAAAGCTTGCGTAATTTTGGATATTAATAATACGTGGTATCTGTTACTCCCAAGGACTCTGGATAAAATGCCTAAAGTTAGCTAAAATACTTAAATTTCAATATCGAAAAATTCGGGAAAACGTATTGGAATACAATCTTTACATCAATTGCAAACGAAAACTTAATAATTATCATCTAAATTTTAAGTATTTTTGGCACTTTAAACTTTAAGTATTTTTTGTCATTTTAATTGTATAATTTGTAAACACCTGTCCGACAATAAGCAGGGATACGAGATAATGAAATGGGAAATATTGTAGCAATAGTAGGAAGACCAAATGTGGGCAAATCAACCTTGTTCAATCGCCTTACAAGTACGCGCGATGCAATTGTTGATGAGGTTAGCGGTGTTACCCGTGACAGACATTATGGAAAATCCGATTGGAATGGAATTGAGTTTTCTGTTATTGATACCGGCGGATACGTTACAAACTCTGATAATATTTATGAAAAGGAGATATGCAAACAGGTAATGCTTGCAATTGAAGAAACCGATGTTATAATTTTTCTTGTTGATGTTGTTAGCGGTATTACCGATCTTGATACTGCTATTAACGATATTTTAAGAAAAACCGATAAAAAAGTTATACTTGCAGTAAATAAAGTTGATAATTCTGACAGACAATACGATGCCGCAGTATTTTATGGTTTAGGACTTGGAGATTATTTTAATATTTCATCAATTAATGGTAGCGGAACAGGCGAATTGCTTGATGAAATTGTAGCTTCTTTTAAAAAGGAAACTTTAGATAATGATGATGATAAAATTCCAAAATTTTCAATTATTGGCAGACCTAATGTTGGTAAATCATCACTTATAAATACCCTGATAGGTGATGAAAGAAATATTGTAACACCAATTGCAGGTACAACCCGCGACAGTATTTATACAAGATATAATAAATTCGGTCATGATTTTAATTTGATAGATACTGCAGGCTTACGAAAAAAAGGCAAAGTTTCTGAAAATATTGAATTCTATTCGGTAATGAGGTCGGTTAGAACAATTGAAAAATCGGACGTATGTTTGCTGTTATTAGATGCAACACGAGGAATAGAGGCGCAAGATGTTAATATTTTTCAGCTTGTTATAAAAAACAGAAAAGGATTGGTTATTTTGGTAAATAAATGGGATTTGATTGAGAAAGAAACAAATACAGTAAAAGAGCTTGAGGAAAAAATAAAAGAAAAACTTGCTCCGTTTAATGATGTGCCAATAATTTTTACATCAGCCATTACAAAACAAAGAATACATAAAGTCCTTGAAATTGCTATTGAAGTTTATAAAAACAGAATTCAGCGCATTAAAACTTCAAAACTTAATGAAATAATGCTTGATGCAATTGAAAAATACAGACCCCCTGCAATAAAGGGGAAATACATAAAAATTAATTACGTACAACAATTGCCAACACACGCACCTACGTTTGCATTTTATTGTAATCTACCACAATATATTAAGGATCCATATATGCGATACTTAGAAAACCAATTACGTAAGAACTTTAATTTCACAGGAGTTCCTATACAGATATTTTTTAGAAAGAAATAACACTTAATTTTGTTTTTATTCATTTTCATGAAGTTTTAACGGAAAAAATTAATAAAATCAACGCATTTTAAGTGATTAAACATTAGTAATATACTGAATCGCTAGTTATGGAAATAAAATTTAGTATACAAAAACTATAAAATAAATTTCAAATAACACTATCTTTGTGTTTTAAAAATATTTTAACAATTAATAATGAAAAAAGGTACAGTAAAATTTTTCAATGAATCTAAAGGATTTGGATTCATTATTGATGAAGAATCAAAAAATGAATACTTTGTTCATGTTTCCGGACTGATTGACGAAATTCGTGAAGGTGACTCAGTAGAATTTGAATTACAAGAAGGTAAAAAAGGATTAAACGCAGTAAATGTCAAAGTAATTTAATGTTTATTTATTAACTTTATTATCATCTGAAAAGCCTGTTAACTACAGGCTTTTTTGTTATATGTTTTTAGATAAACTTCCTATTAAGCAATATTTCCATTTTCTTGCATTTCTACTGTTAAATATATATTTTTACATAAAATTATGGAAATTGACAAATCAATACTCGAACAACAAATAACAGACATATTAAAAACAATTTACGACCCCGAAATTCCTGTAAACATATATGAAATAGGACTAATATACGAGATTAATATTGACAAAAAAAACAGGGTAGAAATTGTTATGACACTTACCTCTCCCAATTGTCCTGTTGCCGATGATATTTTAGTAGAAGTTAATGAAAAAGTTGAAAATATTAGTGGTGTAAAAAAAGTAAATGTAAAGTTGACTTTTGAACCACCATGGGATAAAAACATGATGACAGAAGAAACAATGCTCGAATTGGGGCTTTTATAAATTTTGTGTATTAAACCTTGTCAGATAAATTAAAAATACTTGTTTTAAATTATGAATATCCGCCAATTGGTGGCGGTGGTGGAATTATAAGCAAGTATATTTCTGAAGGGTTGGCAAAAAACGGACATCAAGTTACGGTTTTAACAACATGGTTTAAAAACCTTTTGGAAAAGGAAAACAATAATGATCTCACCATTATAAGATTGAAATCTAAACGTAAAAATGATTTTAGGTCTAATCCAGTTGAAATGCTTTCGTGGATATCGCATTCAAAACAATTTTTGAAAAAACATTGCAAAAAAAATCAATATGATATTTGTATTGCAAATTTTGCAGTACCGGGAGGCAATGTGGCAAAATACATTTTGAAAAAATTCAATATACCTTATGTAATAATTTCACACGGGCATGATATTCCATGGGTTAAACCCGTATCGCTTTATTTTTTTCATTTTTTAAATTATTTTAAAATAAAGTCAATTTGTAAAAGGTCTTTGGCAAATTTTATTCAAACTGCCGAAATGAAAGTAAACATTGACAGATTTTGTAAAGAGAGCAATAAGAATATAGTGATTCTAAATGGATTTGATAAAAATATGTTTTATCCAAACTATGAAAAGCGTGAAAAAGAATTGAAAATACTTTTTGTAGGCAGACTGGTAAAGCAAAAAGACCCATTAACACTTCTTAAAGCAATAAAAATATTTAGTGATAAACATGAGGACTTTACTTTAAATATTTTGGGAGATGGCCCTCTTAGGAAAAAAATGAAAAAATTTATTGCTGATAATAATTTAAAAAATAATGTAAAAATTCTTGGCAAAATACCTTACAATAAAATGATAGAAGAATATCAATCTGCACATGTTCTAATTGCTCCTTCAATTAGCGAAGGAATGTCGATATCAATAATTGAGGCATTAGCTTGCGGGTTATACGTTGCAACAACAAAAGCAAGCGGGAATAATGAATTAATTAACTCAAATAATAATGGGAAATTAGTTAATTTTGGAGATTATGAGCAAATTGCCAAAACTTTAGAAAAATATTATAATGAAAAGTTTCTAAACCAATTCACTGTGCCAAAAAACATAATAAATGAATTCAATAAAAAATACAATTGGAAGAATATTATAAAAAAATATGATGAAAAATTAAAACAAATTGTTTTAAAATGAGAATATTACACATAATAGATACTTTATGGCTTGGTGGAGCTCAAATAATATTAAAATCTGTGTTTGAAAAGAAAACGGACGATGATGATATATTCTTATTTTCATTACGAAAAACAAATCCTCAAATAAAAATATCTCATAAAAATGTAAAATGTTTTAATTCAAAATATAAACTTTCAATTGTAAGAATTTTTAGTTTGAAAAAATTTATTAAAACAAATAATATTGATGTATTACATTGCCATTTGTCTCATTCACAAACAATGGGATATTTAATGAAAAAATTGTTTTTTTCAAATATTAAATTGTTTTTTCATGAACATGCAGATATATATAATAAGGGGAAGATATTACCTTTTCTGACAAAAAAATATAGTAAAAAAGTAGATGTTTTTATTACCTGTTCTAAAGCGTCTAAACAAAAATTGCATGAAAAAACAAAAATTGCCCACAACAAAATAATTGTATTAAACAATTTTGTGGATATTCAAAAATTTAATAATGACTATAAAGATATAAAAATTAAGCAAGAATCAAAGATCAAGGGTTTTATTGTAGGGTTTGCAGGCAGAATTGTTGAAAGAAAAGGATGGAAAGAGCTAATTGAAGCCGCAATTATTTTAAAAAATAACACCGATATTAAATTTTTAATTGTTGGTGTTGGTCCCGATCAAAATAAAATGATTAAAAAAATTGAACAACATAATTTAAATAATACAGTATTTTATAAAGGATATATGTCTGATATGAAATGGTTTTATTCTATGATAGATTGTTTTACATTGCCCTCGTATTGGGAAGGTCTGGCAATGGTGCAATTAGAAAGCATGGCTCTTGGCATACCATTGATTTGTTCAGATGCTCCCGGTGTTAACGAAGTTCCTGAAGATAAAATAGACAGTTTATTTGTTAAAACAAAGAGTGGAAAAGATCTTGCAAATAAAATTTCTGTTTTGAAAAATAATTTAGAACTTTGCAAAAGTATTAGTGAAAAAGCAAAAAATAAGGCTGTTTTTTATTCTATTGAAAAATATTTGATAAATCTATATAACATCTATAAAAAACATTATATTACACTATAGATGAAAAAATTACTTTTGGTTAATCCATATAATAACCCAAACCTTAAGAAACATTGGGTTGAGAGTTACTTTCCTCCTGCTTTTGAGCCATTAGCTCTTGGTATAATTGCAGCATTAACTCCAATTGACTGGGAAATAAAAATCGTTGATGAACAAATTGAACCTTTTCAATATATACCATGTGATTTGGTTGGAATAACAGCAAGTACTGCTAATATTAACAGAGCTTATGAAATTGCCGAAATTATAAAACAATATAAAATTCCAACGGTATTAGGAGGGGTTCATGGAACTATTTTACCTGATGAAGCATTAAGATATTTTGATACAGTTGTTACCGGAGAAGCAGAGGATATCTGGCCTCAGGTAACTGATGATTTTAATAATGGAAAACTAAAAAGAATATATAACGGTAAAAGATTAGACGTATTAAATGTACCTAAGGCTCGTCGTGATCTTTTTTCAGATAAATATAGATATGGACTGATTCAAACATCCAGAGGATGCCCTTTTAATTGTGAATTTTGTTATTCTTCAAAATATAACGGACACATAATAAGAAGACGACCAGTAGAAGAAGTTCTTGATGAAATCGAAACAATTAAACAAAAAAAAATATTCTTTGTAGATGATAATCTATTTGGTTATAGTAATAACGATTTCGAATATACTTCCAACCTTTTAGAAGGAATTATTAAAAGAGGTATTAATAAATACTGGGTCTGCCAAACTTCAATAAATATTTCTTCTAATAGCAAATTATTAAAATTAGCTTATAAAAGTGGTTGTCGCTTACTTTTAATTGGATTTGAAGCAGAGAACAAAGAAGCACTCAATAATATCAATAAGCCACTGAATTATAACACAATTCGCAAAACAAATATGCGTCCATATAAACAAGAGATAAGAAATATTCATTTGGCAGGTATTTGTATAATTGGGGCATTTATTTATGGGATTGATAGCGATAATATTGAATCATTAAAAAATCGTGAGCAGTTTATGCTAAAAAGTAAACTAGACAATATTCAATTGACATTACTTGTTCCTAACCCCGGCACTAATTTATATACTAGATTAAAAAACGAGAATAGAATGCTAACGAAGAATTATCCTCAAGATTGGAATAACTTTGTTATTAGAAAAGCCGTATTCAAACCTAAAAATATTTCTCCTGAATTATTGGAATTACAAATAAATAGAAGTAGATATAAAATAAATAAATTGCATAGAATTTTATTCAGAGTTTTTAGAAGCTGGTATGAGACAGGGAGTTATAGTGCGGCATATATTTCATTATATCACAGTATTGGAATGAAAACTGTTTTTAGAAACAAATTAATTAAATTTGCCGTAATATTTTTGAAAAGAAAAAAATTTACACTATAACATTAATTTTTATTAAAATGGAAAATTCAAATATATATAGTGAAAAAGAAATTTTCAGAAACCTTGGAAAAATTTGTGAAAATAAAATGATATGGAATATGACTAATCTTTGCAATTATAGATGTGTATATTGCGGACTTACAGATTCATTCCTTTCTAAACAACATAAGGATGTTGCTAAATATTCTATTTCCCATATAGAAAAGTCATTTAATGATTCAGGAAAAAAATGGTTGATATACTTAAATGGAGGAGAACCTTTCCTTTATCCAAATATTGTTGAACTTTGTAAAGCACTAACAAAAAATCATTATTTGGGAATTAATACAAATCTTTCATCCGATAAAATTATTGACTTTGCCAATGCCATAGACCCTGAAAAAGTTGTACTCATAAATGCAGCAATTCATATATATGAAGTTGAAAAACATAAAAACGGATTTGAAAAATATATTAATAATTTTAATTATCTACAAGAAAAAGGCTTCAATATTGTTTTGTCATATGTAACTTATCCTCCTCTCTTTAAGAGATTACGGGAAGATTTTGCACTATTTCGCAAAAAAGGGATGAAGAATATCGGCACAAAAACGTTTAAAGGAATTTACAACAATAAATTATACCCTGAATTTTATACCGAAGAAGAAAAAAAAACAATAAAAGAATTTTCGTATTATTCTGTTGTAAATGAAATAGCAGATGGAAGAATTTCTTATTATAAAAAACTTTGTGAAGCTGGAAAATCATTTGTTGTAATGGATTTATCAGGGAATCTAAAAAGATGTGGGGCATCATCCAAAAAATATGGGAATTTCTTT
Organism: uncultured Bacteroidales bacterium; assembly: GCA_964435855.1. Lineage (GTDB taxonomy): Bacteria > Bacteroidota > Bacteroidia > Bacteroidales > CAYTAU01 > CAYTAU01. The sequence continues at coordinate 15,976 of CAYTAU010000048.1, forward strand.
ACAGGTAAATATAAATTGGAAAATAAACCCAAACCTTGTCCTTTAAAAGAATGTACTTGCGCTTATCAAGGCGAAGCATTCGTTGTTGAAGGAAAATCATCTTATTTATCTTTTCTTTCTGAACTATGTCAAGAAAAATATTTTTCTAATATTAGAAAAATTTTGTCCGTAATTAAATCGTAATTTTAATATGTTATCTTTATTTTGCAATTTTTCAAACAGTATTAATTTAAGTTAGAAAATTATATTTACGATTTATGTAAAGATTTAATATATAATAAATGAAGACCTTGATTCATATTGGGTATCAAAAAACAGGGACAACCTGGCTTCAAAAAAACTTTTTTCCATTTATCAATAACATTTGTTATTTGGGGAAAGAAAGTGAATTACTTAAAACTATTTTAAAACCGAATATATTTGATTTTCATACTGATAAAATAAAATCTGAGTTTTCTAAAAAATACAACAAACAATTAATAATTTCAAATGAAGATCTTCTGGGTATTATTAATTATAGTTGGCATAATGGAATAATTGCAAAAGAAATTGCTCAAAGATTACAATTAGTATTTCCTAAGGCTAACATTGTTATATTTATAAGAAATCAGTTTGATTTTGTAGCATCTGCTTATTATGAATATATTAAGAGTGGGGGAAATTACAGTTTTACCAGATTTTTTAATGAGTTAAAATCAGAAAACTATTATGGTAAGATTCAATTGTCTTCAATCGATTATTTAAGATACAGCGATTTAATTGAATTCTATATTAAGCTTTTTGGAAAAGATCATGTTCATGTTTTTTTATACGAGGACTTGAAAAAAAACAATCGGGTTTTTCTTGAACAATTCTCAAATAAATTTGATTTAAAGGTCGATTTTGATAAAATTGATTATTCGAGTAAAAATTCCAGACTAAGAAAAAATTTAGTTAACTTACTTAAAACTGCAAATTATTTCTCAAAAGGAAATACTTCATTCAAAAAAAATATTTTAAATATTCCGTTAATCTTTCCGTTAATAAATAGAAACACTGAAAAACTTAACTATTTCAAATTTTTCGGGAAGCCTCGAAATAATATTGATATTATAGGATTTAAAAATTATAACTTAATAAAAAAGTATTATTCAGAATCAAATCAAAGATTGTTAAAAATGGGTTACGAATCTATTAAAAAGTATAATTATCCACTATAATTTATTGTATAAAATGGGTTTAAATCAATTTTGATAAAATTATTGATAAAAATCAGATTAATTAAAAATATGTTAAGCTCAAATACGATAGTAAAATATTTTGGCAATATAATCAATATTGTAAGACCAATATTAAGTATCTACAATAATTTGGGCTATAATATTAACAAGAAACACTTTGACAATTGTTTGTTTTCAAAAACCGATATCATTAATTATAGCAATACGCGCATTAAGGGTATTAAAAAACATTTTTGTTATGCTCCGTTAAGAAATCTCTATTTCAACAATTCCGGAGATGTACTTATTTGCTGTTTTAATAAGAGCCTTGTACTTGGCAATTTGCAAGATGAAAAATTATCTGATATTATAGAAAATCAACGAAATAAAGAGATAGCAAATAAATTAAAAAAGTATGATTTAAGTTTGGGCTGTGAATATTGTGAAGAGCTTGTAATCTCACGAAATTTTCAAGCTCTTGGAACACACCAATTTGACAATTTGTCAAAACAGGATACTTACCCAACAATGATGGAATTTGATATTTCAAATACTTGTAATCTTGAATGTATAATGTGTTCGTACAAACATTCATCTGTAATTGCAAAAAAAGAAAATATTATTAATAATTGTGTTTATAATTATAATAAATCATTTGTTGATCAATTAGAACCATATATAGTCAATTTGCAAAAAGCGAAATTCTACGGAGGAGAGCCATTTTTAATTGCTCAATATTATGATATATGGGATTTAATTATCAGAAAAAATCCCAAATGTGAAATTGTTGTCCAAACAAACGCAACAGTTTTAAATAACAGAATTAAAAATTTGTTAGAACTCGGGAATTTTAAAATAAGTATTTCTATTGATTCATTAAATAAAGACAATTACGAATTAATAAGAAAGGGTGCTAATTTTGATAAAGTAATTAATAATGTAAATTTTTTAATTCATTACAGTAAAACCAAGAAAAAAAGATTGAACATTTCAATATGTCCGATGCAACAGAATTGGAAAAACATTCCTGATTTGGTTAATTTTTGCAATAAAAATGAAATACTTCTTAATTTTAATACCGTTAATTTTCCTGTAAGTTGTTCAATAAGAAATATGGATTCCAAATCAATTTATGAAATTATTAAGTATTATAAAGAATATAAATTTAAGACAAGTAATTTTGTTCAAAAACAAAATCTAAAACATTTTATTGGATTAATCAATCAACTTGAAAAATGGCATGAAGGAAAAAGAAAGAAAGAAAGTTCACAAGGAATTTTATATCCAAGAAATAAAATACGGGATATTTTTATTAATAAAATAAAAGATATTGGTAATACTGAAAATGACGAGAATAATCAAATTATTAAAAAAATAATAAATGTTTTTGAGCTTTTACCGGAACAAATTGAAATAGACGAGCATTTTTTAAATAAATTAAAATCAACCTCAAGTAGAAACCTCCGAAAAAACATTGTGATTTTATCAGAAATTCAACTGAAGGAAAAACTGCAAGATTTTATAGATGGTAATGTATAATGTTTTTAAAATGAATACTACTTTAACGATTCTACATGTTTCCATATATTCCAATCTTTATCACCAAAGTGATGGTAAATGTGAATGAATTTGGGGTGAAATATAGTTCTGAAATTATCTAAAGTAAAGCCAAGTCCTTCCTTATATGAAATTTGGGGTTTATAAAAATCTGCAAGAAAATTATATTCAGAAGGTAGTGTTTTGTGGTTTTGCAGTTTAAATTTCCATACTGTTGCTGCTAATGTCCCTTGGTCTCGTATTTTCCACTTTGGATCTTGAAAATTTTCAATTGTCCACTTATGCCAGTTATTCATAAAATCAATTGAATTTTCATTAAATAGAAATACTCCCCCATTCCAATGCTGCCAGTTTTTAGGTTGAATGCTAATATTATATTTCTCATTTATTTCTTCGTGTAGATGCAAGCATTCCATCTTAAAAATATTTTCACCTCTTTTATTGTGCCAGGTTTTTTTTAATTTATGTATGTGAAAATTTGTATTTTCCTCTATTTCTTTAAAAGAGCCTTGAATATCATGCATTACAATATTATGATGAGTATCCAACCATACTTTATCTTTTTTGTCGAGAATATATTTATTATTTAGTTTATAATATCTAAACGGGAGTAGTACTTTTTGAAAAAAATATTTTGAAATTTTAAAAATATTATAAAAAGGTCGTTGTCTAATATTGTACAAAGTACTGAATAACTCACGAGAATTTTCGTTAGCAAATAATTTCTCTATATCATAACTATTATTGATTTCTTTAAGTGCAGAAAAAAAGCTTTTTCTTTCTTTTTCTCTGTCTTCTTTGCACCCACAATTTATAGCAAAAGGGCTAAATTCATTTAATTTGCAATGATCTTTAGCAAATGTAATGGGAGAATTATAATAATTGAAAATATCATCAACCTCCCGATTTATTGCGATAACATCGCTGTCTAAATAGCAATAATTGTGTTTAAAGTCTACATATTTATGCAAACTTGTTTTTAAATATATGCTTGCCTGATGGTTATCAAATTCTGTAGGTGTTTTGATGTCAATTATATTATCGTGATCTATTTGCTTATTGTTCCTTGATTTATCTGTTACTACAATTATTTCATTTTTAGAGAAATGTTTCAAATATTGTAAAGAAATATTAAGAGTGTCAATGTGAATGTTATCTCCGCAAACAGTATAAATAAATATGTTTTTCTCTTTAATCACCTGTTAAAATAAGCTATCATTTCGTTAATAATATTGCTGTTTTTCTTATTGACCTCATACATGAACAATACAAATACAACATTAGTCCTCATTTGTTTATAAAACACGTTGAGTTTTTCTTTATTGATTTTTGAAATAGTATTTTTAATATTATTGTTTGTTTTAATTTTGGTGTTATTATCCGTGTTTTCTATAATAAAGAAATTTTTCATCTTTTTATCAAAATCATTTTCATCTTCTATTTCATCTAATTTTTTTGCAATATCTTTTATTTTAATAAAATCAATTTCTCTATAACTAATATATTCGGATTCATTTAAACTAATTTCATTACATTTAATCAATTCAATGTCATTTCCTGCAAGCATTAATTTATTGTTGTTTAGAACTTTAAAAACAATAGGGTTAACAAAATAAATTGCAATAATTTCCGAATTTGATTCAATAATTTCAAATGAAGTTATTATTCTATCATTTTTTCTGAGAAAATTGCTCAATTCTTTTGCCCCTAACTCAAAAGAAATATTATCAATCTTAATTATTCCTTTTCCTTTAATATTTGCCAATTGTAATGGTTGATATACTTTTCCTGTCCAAGATTTTAAAATAACAAGTCTTGCATTTGAAGTTGTATTTTTTTGAATGTTGAATTGAGTTTTAATAGAATCATTGTATACTCCAGGAAACTCGAGATATGAATCTGGAGGTAAATTAAAGTTATTAGGATAAAAATCGGGATATGAATTATACCATTCATTTGCATAATTGTTTTTAGTCTGATAATGCGATATATATCTTTTTGTATTAATCATCAAATTTGCATAATTGTGTTTGGGGTAATCAAATGTTTGAGAATCGCTAAATAATTCAATGTTATTTTCAAGCTCACCAATATTTGCAATGGTATTATTTGGGTTAATATGATATGCTCCAAAATTTGCATCATAACATTCCCATCTATCATTAATTTTTACTTCTGCTACAACATGGCTATTCAGATCCCAAACTCTACTTTCATATCCACACATTTTCCATAATATTGCTAAGTTTGTATTAATATCATCGCAAATACCAAAGCCAATTGAATTTAAAAATATAAAAGGATTATGCTGCCATTGTTCAAATGATAGAGGGGGTTGATGAATAATATTGTCAATAACAAATCTCCATGTCTTTTGATGTAATGGTTCATTAGGATATTTGTTATAACCCGATTTTATGTAAGAAGCTATTTCAGAATCATTATAGAAAAATTTGTTGTTAAATTTTAACTTAAAGGATATTAATGAATCACTGTTATTTTTTAAACAGAATGCTGCTTTTTGAGGTTCTTCTACATTAATATTATAAATTAATGTATCAATCTGAGAATTTAATTGCAGACTTGCAAATAAAATTAATATTATTGAAATTTTTACACCCATTTTGAATACCATATTTCCATAACAGCGATTTTCCAAAGTCGCCATTGATCTTTATTATTTATTAATTTTTTAATATAATTTCTGTTAATTATTTTGTCTGATATTAATTTCCCGCTAAATATTACATCTTTATACCAATTGTAATTCATATAGAACTTGTCGGGACCTACAAATCCTTGTTTTTTTCTTGATAATATTTCTTTTGGTAAATGATCTTTTATGTTTTCATAAAGAAGCATTTTTTTCTTTTTTTTGTCAATATATGAATTTTCATTTAAGCTAAACATATATTCAACCAATTCGTGGTCAAGAAATGGCACTCTAACTTCTAATGAATTTGCCATACTTGCTCTATCAATTTTAGTTAAAACTAATTCTGACATAAATGTGTTTATATCAAGAAATTGGAATCGTTTTATATTTGACACATCTGATAAATAATGTTTTCTGTAAAACCAAAAAGTGTCTTTTGGAATATTATCTACTAGATCAGTATTAATAAGTTTATGAATATTTGTTGAATCAAACATCCCCATAGACATTGCCGAGGCATAATCGTTAACAGCATATTTATTTTTTAAAAAATAATATGCTTTTTCTTTATTGCTTAAACTTGATTTGCTTGCTCTATGCCATGTGTAACCTGCAAAAATTTCATCTGCACCCTCTCCGGAAATAACTGCTTTAACTTTTTTAGATGCTAATTTACTTACAAAAAAAGTAGGCAATATTGATATATCGGCAATTGGTTCGTCATAATAATACATTAAATGGTCAATAGTATCATAATCATCTTTTGATATAATTTCTGAATAATGCTCTGTATCAAATTTGTTTGCTACTATCTCAGCAAATTTATGCTCGCTTTTATTCCAGTTTTTAAACCCAATAGAAAATGTTTTTGGCAAATAATTGATTAGGTTTTGATAATATACTAATGCACTTGAATCATAACCTCCACTTAAAAAAGTTCCAACTGGGATATCTGCTTGTAAGTGTTCTTTTACAGATGTCGAAATTAGATCATTAACTTTATTAATAGCTGCATAGGTATCAATTTCATTAGAGGAAGCATTTAATGACCAATATTTTTTAATATCTATTTGGTTATTTTTCAGGATTAAATAATGAGCAGGGGGAAGTTTATAAATATTTTTCCAAATTGTATTTGGACATGGGATATATCTGTAAATAAAATAATTACTAAACGATTCGAAATTAATATTACGTGGAATATCAGGATTCTTAATTATTGCTTTTATTTCTGATGCAAAAATAAAACTGCTATCATCTTTATAATAGTAAATTGGTTTTATCCCAAATCTGTCTCTTGCAATAATTAGTTCTTTTTTGTTGTCGTCCCAAATACCGATAGCATACATCCCTTTAAGTCTTTGAAATACTTCTGTTCCCCATTGTTCGTAAGCATGAACAATTGTTTCAGAATCAGTATTAGTATAGAAAGAATGTCCTAAAGAAATTAACTGCTCCTTAAGTTTTTTATAATTATATATTTCGCCATTTACAGTTATCCAAATAGTTTTATTCTCGTTGCATATTGGTTGTGTTCCTGTTGCACTTAAATCAATTAAAGATAATCTTCTGTGTCCAAGCGCATTTTTGCCGTTGTCGGAAATGTATGTGCCATATCCATCGGGTCCCCTATGAGTTAGGGTGTCTCTCATTTGCTCAAACAGATGTTTGTTTATTGGTATCTCGTTATTTATTTGTCCTATAATACCACACATCTATTTGAAAAGTTTTATTATTAATTGTTTGCAAATATTATCAAATAAAATTAGATGAATTGATAATAATATTAAAAACCATTGATTGTAGAATGAAAGATAGATTAATATAATTATTGGCATCCATTCTTCGTAATAATTATTAAGAAAATCATAAAATACCTTTGTGAAATTGTATTTAATTTTAAATATTGATTGTAGGAATAATTTTGATATAATAAATAATGGGAACAATAGATAAATAAATAAAAAATGCTCAGAAATAAAAAATAAAACACAAAAAAAACTAAATATTTCAATAGTTGTAGTTATATAAATCGTTTTTTTTGCGAATTGGAGATTATGCTTATTTACATAAGTTTGATTATTGGCTCTAATATCATTCTCATAATCATCTATTTGATGTAATAGTATATTTCTAATCCCTTTAAATAATCCCCAGGAAAAAATACCGGCAATCAATAGAAAATGATTTTTGATTAATACATCTGATAAAGAGTTAATAGTAAGAATCACTAAAAGTATAAAGATTATGTTGCTGTATAGTGCATCTATTAATATTCCTAAATATATATGTTTTTTCAATCTAATTGGTTTTATTGAGTATATTGTTAGTAGAAAAATTTGAAAAACAAAAAGAGAAAAATTTTCAAGACCTATAGGAAGCCATATCCATGGGATAAATGCAATTATTATAGTTGAACCCAGTAATATAAAGCGTATTTTATTTTTTAATTTCGACACATAGTTTGTTTTTGATGCTTTATTATCATCTTTAATATCTGAAATATCATTCAATAAGTATCCATAAGATGCTGTGCCAATAATTGAAAGCATAAAAAGAGCAAAAAGAAAAAGTGTTGAATAAAATGTTAAATTATTGAGGTGCGAAAAAATATATACAAATACTAATATTGGAGGTATAACATGGCTCCACCAATATTTTACTCTAAATATGTTGAAAATATTCTCCATTTAAAATAATAATTACATTGGATAAGCATGTTTTTTCATTGATTCTAACCCTATTTTATCATATAGGATATTATTTGATTCTTTATAAAAATCATATAAAAATTTATAATTCTTTTTCCCAATAATTTCAATTGGCTTATAAGGTTTTCCAAATATTTTGTATTTGTTTAGAATATCCAAATTATAATTAATTAAATTATATAAAAATGGGATGTGAAAATAATACTGCTTATAAAAAGTATTTTTCTTTGTAAAATGATTTGAGAATTTAATAAAACGAAATAAGCGTTTTCTAAGTTTTATATTTTTTTTATTAAAAGATATTTTTTCAAGATCTACATCCAAATTTAAAATTTTGGTGTAATTTGTCAAAAATTGATAATTGTCTTCCAAAAAATCTTCGTAAGCAAAAACATGAACATTTTCTTTTCCGAAAACCTCAATATAAAAACATATTATTTCATGAAATTGAAAATATTCATAAAGAAAAAAACTTTGGTGATAAAAATTTATATATTTTGTTTGTTCAAAAAATCTTTTAATACCAAAAGTGCCTCCGCTTTTAATATGTTGAGAATAAGCAGATGCAATTAAATCTAATTGATTTCTAATAAATATTACAACTTTTCCATTTGGAAAAATCTTTTTTAAACGTAATGTAATCTCTTTTGTAGAAGACGAACCAAATAATACATTCCCCAAAATATTTTCATCACAAAACACACTTCTTTTATCAAAACTATATTTAGCATGAATTTTTTCGGAATCATATTCAGTAATTATATCCTCAAGAACTGTATTTTGCCTGAAGAAATTAATATTATTTACATTGGGGTAAAAGTCTTCTTGAAACCAGGTTGTTCCTGTTTTTGCATAGCCGATATGTAATATTGGATGTTTCAATTAGACAGTATTTTTTTTATGTATTTATTGATTATTGACACTGTTTCTCCTTGCATTTTTATTTCTCCAGAATCAATCCATAATGTTCTGCTACAAAGCATTTTTATATCTTCCAAATAATGGCTAACTAATAAAATAGTTTTTTTATCTTTTAATTCTTGTAATCTTTTGTTAATCTTTTGGCGGAATTTAATATCTTCTCCAAGAAAAGAAATTTCATCAAAAAGAAGAATATCGGAATCAACGAAAGCAACAATCGAGAAAGCAAGCTTAATTTTCATTCCATGAGAATAGAATTTCACTTGTGTATTAATTCTGTTCCCTATTTCACTAAAATCAACTAAATTTTTAATTATTGGTTTTATTTGGCTTTTACTAAATCCCATTAAGTTTGCCATAAAATATACATTATCTAAACCCGACAAATCAGGATGAAAACTAAACGCTATATCAAAAAACGATGCCACACTACCAAATAGTTCAATTTTTCCTGAATTTGGTCTGGTTATTTCGCTTATAAGTTTTAATAAAGTTGTTTTACCTGCCCCATTATCGCCAATTATACCAATTGATTCCCCTTCTTTAATTTTTAAGCTTATATTCTCCAATGCACGTATCTCCAGTCCATTTGATTTCTTAAAACTGCAGAGAAATGGGATAATAGCATTATTTTTATTTAAATAATATTTCTTTGATAAGTTCTCTATATTTATTATAATATTATCCATTATACTTTATACTTTATCTGCTATTTCATGTTCAATCCTATTAAAATATATTAATCCAAGAATGAAAAATATTATTATAAAAGCAATCCCATATAGATAGTTTAAAGAAGGTATTTCTCCCCCAAACAATGTCCACCTAAACCATTCAATAATTCCGGCTACAGGATTTAAATAAACTATAAAAAACATTTTTGGGGGGATAATTGCAACAGAATAAAAAACTGGTGTAATCCAAATAGCATACCCGATAATTGTTGGCATTAAATGTTGCAGGTCTCTGAATTTTAATGTTAATGAGTTGAGCCATATCCCAAAAGATAATCCTGTAAAATAAATTAGTAAAATAAATATTGGCAGTGATAATAAATATATTGTTGGAATTATTTTATAGAAAAATAATAAGGCTGTTAAAATTAATAAATTAATAATAAAAGACAATAGCCCAACTATTGGTTTTGAAATTACAACGATAAGCTTTGGAAATGCAATTTTCGAAATAATATTCTGATTAGAGATTAAGCTTGTACTACTATTCGCAACTGCATAAAGAAAATATTGCCAAAATAAAATACCACTAAAAACAAAAACAGGATAAGGAATATTTCCTGTATCGAGTTTGATAAAATTATTGAAAAACAATGTATAAACAGTAACTGCAAGAAGAGGTTGAAATACTAGCCAAAGTATACCAAGATAAGTTTGAGCAAATTGAATCTTTAAATCTCTTTTTACAAATGCAAGAATTAACGATTTATTTGCAAATAACTTCTTTAAATTTTGAAAAATTGATTGTTTTTTATTTGTAATTATTTTATGCAACATTCAATATATTTGAAATATCGTAAAAATAATATAAAAAACTTCATTTTTCAAAATAGACGAAAACTAATTTATTTATATGCCTTAGGTAGATAAATGCAAATCTTTTATAATTATCCCGTTTCCCGATAACCATCGGTACTAAATTGCAATCCGAAAATATGAAAAAGTTAATGTGTTTTTATGATTTCTTAGTTTTTGAATTTTTAACAAATCTTTTATTTTTTGGAATAATTAAATTAATATACTTTACTTTGCACATAATTTATTAGAAAATGAGGATAATAATAGCCGGTGCAGGAGAAGTAGGAACACATCTCGCAAAAATGTTGTCTTATGAACAACATGATATTGTTGTAATTGATACAGATGAAAAGAAATTATCTGCAATTGATACAAGTTTTGATTTACTAACAATAAACGGTTCTGCAATCTCTTTTAGCGTATTGGGTGAAGCAAAAGTAAAAAATGCCGATTTATTTGTTGCTGCTACTCATAGTGAGGAAACAAATTTAATGGCTGCAATTTTAAGCAAGAAATTAGGAGCAAAAAAAACTATAGCAAGAATAGACAGTAGTGATTATTTATTGCCTAAAAATAGAGATTATTTTATAAAATTAGGTGTAGACTTCGTAATTTGTCCTGAAAAATTAGCAGCTAGTGAAATTGTTGGCTTATTAAGACAAACCGGTTCTTCTGAAGTTTTTGAATTTTCAAATGGCAAATTACTTTTATTAGTTATAAAATTAGATGAAAATGCTCCAATAATTGATAAAACATTAGTTGAGTCATCAAGTATTAACAAGAATTTTGATTATAGAGCAATTGCTATTACAAGAGATTCAAAAACTATCATACCCCGAGGTTACGATAAATTTCAACTTAACGATCTGGTTTTTGTTTTAACAAATAAAGACGGAGTAGAAAATTTACTAAAATATTCAGGCAAAGAATCTTTTGACATATCAAATATAATGATCCTTGGAGGTTCAAGAATTGGATATAAAACAGCAAGGGACCTTGAAGGACATATAAACATTAAATTAATCGAATCTGATACTGAATTAAGTCATAATTTAGCTGAAATGTTGGAAAAAACATTGGTTGTAAATTCAGACATTAGTAATATCAACACATTAAAAGATGAAGGATTAAAAGATATGGATGCCTTTATTGCTGTTACTGATAATTCGGAAACAAATATTTTAGCATGTTTGTATGCCAAAAAAAATGGTGTTAAAAAGACTATAGCAGAAATAGAAAATATTGACTATATTGATTTAGCAGAAAATATTGGTATAGATACAATCATTAATAAAAAGTTGATAACTGCAAGTAATATTTTCAGACATACAATGAGTGCAAAAGTAGAAAATTTAAAATGTTTAACTGGTGCTAATGCTGAGGTATTTGAATTTGTAGTTCAAAAAAGAGCTAAAATCACTAAAAAAGCGTTAAAAGATATAGATTTCCCAAAAGATGCAATAATTGGAGGAGTGGTTAGAGGCAACGATAGTTTTATTGCTATTGGCGATACAATAATACAAGATAATGATAGGGTTGTTGTTTTTTCATTACCTTCGGCTTTTAAAAAGGTTGATAAATTTTTCAATTAAATCCCCGTGAATCATAAAATTATATTAAAAATATTAGGATTTTTGTTAATTCTTGAAGGATTATGTATGGCAATATCTATACCTGTTGCACTTATATATTCTGAGAATACAATTTTTCATCTTATTATTTCTTCATTAATTTCATTAATTACTGGATTAACAGCATGGTATTTTTCCAGAAAAGCAAAAAAGGAAATTGGCAAAAAAGAGAGTTATTTAATTGTCAGTTTAGGATGGATAATATTTTCAATTTTTGGCGCAATACCTTTTTATATAAGTGGTGCAATACCATCAATTACAAATGCTTTTTTTGAAACCATTTCAGGATTTACAACTACAGGAGCCTCAATTTTAAATGATATTGAAGCGATGCCATATAGTTTGCTTTTTTGGAGAAGTATGATCCAGTGGCTTGGTGGAATGGGTATTATTGTTTTGTCTGTTGCTATTTTACCAATTTTAGGAATTGGAGGGATGCAATTACTGGTTGCAGAAGTTCCGGGCTTAAAACCTGATAAATTACATCCAAGAATCAAAGAAACAGCAAAAAGATTGTGGATAATATATGTTTTTTTCACAGTAGTTGAAGCAATTTTATTAAAATTTGGAGGGATGAGTTTGTTTGATGCAATTAATCATTCACTTACTACTATGGCAACCGGAGGATATTCTACAAAACAAGCCGGCATTGGACATTGGGACTCTCCGTTTATCCAGTATGTTATAACTGTATTTATGATAATTGCAGGAACAAACTTTACATTATCATATTTTGCTTTATACTTTAAATTTAAAAAAGTATTTAAAAACGAAGAGTTCAGATATTATATTGGTTTTATTCTTGGATTTACTCTTGTCATTGCTTTTTCATTATTTATTTTTGAATCTACAAGTATTGAACAATCATTTAGATATTCAATCTTTCAGGTTGTATCAATGATGACTACTACAGGTTTTGCAACTGTTGATTATCTTCAGTGGGCTCCATTTTTATATTTCTTATTATTTGTTCTTATGTTTTTTGGTGGTTCTTCGGGTTCTACCGGCGGAAGTATCAAAATTGTCCGTATTTTATTAGTATTAAAAAACAGTTATTTAGAATTAAAACGATTAATACACCCAACTGCAATAATACCTGTTAGATTTAATCATCAAGCCGTTCCACAAAAAATTATGTCGAACATACTTGCATTTATTGTTTTCTATATTGTAATTTTTGTAATTGGAACAATAGTTATGTCAGCCTTAGGATTGGATTTTGATTCCGCAATGGGTGCAACTGTAGCTTCATTGGGGAATATTGGACCGGGAATAGGTTCTGTTGGTCCGGCTGAAAATTTTTATCATATCCCTGCTTTTGGAAAATGGTTTTTGTCATTTTTAATGTTGCTTGGAAGACTTGAATTGTTTACAATTTTAATAATTTTATCTCCTTCTTTTTGGAAGAAATAAAAATCTAAAGACCCTATCTCAATATCAAATATTTTTTTGTAATATATTTTACAGGATACCACGAGGCTATAAAGCCAATAAAAAACACAGTAATTAAAACATAAAGGAAATCGAGCAGTTGCATTTTTACAGGATAAGCAGTAATATAAAGAGTGTCGGCATCGCCTTGCAGCTTTACGAGTTCAAACTCTGTTTGCGCCCAACAAAGAAGTGCTCCCAATATAAGACCAAATATTACTCCAACAAAAGAGATTATCCATCCTTCAAATAGAAATATTTTTTTAATTAATTTCATGCTGGCTCCCATGCTTCGTAATGTTTCAATATCTTTCTTTTTATCAAGTATAAGCATAGTGAGCGAACCAATAATATTGAAAGAGGCAATTAAAAGAATAAAAGCAAGTATCAGAAAAATTATTAGTTTCTCCGATTTCATTATTTTGTACATAAATTCTTTTTGTTGATACCTGTCTTTAACCTCAAAAGCATTCCCAAGTATGTTTTGTATTTTCTTTTTTTCCTTCTGTACATTGGTTTTTTCCTTTAATTTTAATTCTACGGCACTAACTTCGGTCTTATAATCTAATAATTCTTTGGCAAAATTTAATGGAACAATTATCGTTTCATCAATTTGCTGATCTATACTAAAAACACCTACGGGATAAATATTTCGTATTTTAAAAGCTTTAGTTGGGTCTTGTGTAATATTTTTTACTTTTCCTGTTCGTTTTGGCATATATATTTTTAGCGGATGCGAAAAATCTAATCTAACCGAAAGGAATCCTCCAACCCCACTTCCAATTACGGCAAGAGGTGTTTTATCCATGTGTAATTTGAATTCCCCGTCAATCATCATAGTATCAACTCCTGTCATTTTCTCATAATCATCTCCAACACCTTTTATAACAAATGGATGATAAATATCTTCGTATTTTATAAGGGCATTTTCTTCAACTACTTCTGCATAGTATTCCACATTTTCAAGCTTACGAACTTTTTCTAATTTGCTGTTTTCAGAATCAAATGTTTTGCCTTCTGCAATAGTAATTTTAAGGTCGGGATCGAAAGAATTGAATTGTGAAGTAACAAAATTTTCAAGTCCGTTAAAAACCGACAATATTACTATTAAGGCCATGGTTCCGGTAGCAACACCAAAAACAGTAATACCGGATATCAAATTTATTACATTAGTAGATTTTTTTGATATCAGATACCGTTTTGCTATGTAAAAAGGAAAATTCAAATTTTAGGTTTTTTACAAAGATATATAATTTCATTCTCAGGCAATGCATAGCGCTTAACAAGAGTAATGTCTAGGGTTTTAAGATAATTATCTTCTATAACATCAAAACCTATAGATGCTAATTTTTTCCCATAATCTTTTCCATACAAACGCACATGATCATTTTGCCAATAGTGTTTTTCTCTTTCTTTGGGGTCTGTTATACTAGGATCATCAAAAGTTTCTTCTCTGTTCATATCTATTGGAACCTGAAAAATCCCCCAGCCTCCGGGTTTCATTACACGAAAAAACTCACTCATTGCTTTATTGTCATTCTCAACATGTTCCAATACATGATTACACATAATAACATCAAATTCATCATTATTAAAAGGGATATCGTGTATATCCATTTTAACATCTGCCCACGGAGAAATTAAATCGCCAGTTACATATTCTATATTTTTGAGTTTTTTAAATCGCTTTATAAAACAATACTCTGGAGCAATATGCAAAAACTTTATGTTATCGTAAAAAAAATTTGTTTTTTCTTTCAAATAAAGCCAAATAAGTCTATGTCTTTCTAATGACATTGAGTTGGGGCATAAAGCATTTTTCCTTGAATTTAATCTGCCATAAGGCAATAATTTTCTGTATGTAATTCCTGTAATTGGATCTTCGAAATTTTTTCCTCTATAAAACAAGGAAATAATTTGCAGAAAAAAATGGCTAACATGATGCAAATAATGTCGCGGAATAATTCTGGTAACCAAGCTTATAATAACTCGCATCATTATTTTTCAGGATA
>CAYTAU010000048.1:31725-34288 GCA_964435855.1 uncultured Bacteroidales bacterium
GGAATAATTCTGGTAACCAAGCTTATAATAACTCGCATCATTATTTTTCAGGATATAATAATTTGTTTATATTATCAATATGATCTAAAGAATCGTCAATTAAAAATACAAGTTCGGGTATTTTTTTTATCTGGTTTCTTATTTTTTTACCAAGTAAATAACGAATATGTTTCGATTTTAATGTTATATTTTCAAGAAACTCATCTTTATTGCCATTTGTAAAAACACTTAAATAAACCTTTGCGTAATCAAGGCTGGGGCTAACTCTTACAACTGTAATTGTTACCATTGCTCCAGGGAACAATGATTTGCCTTCTTTTAAAAATATTTCACTTAATTCTTTTTGTATTAAGCGAGAAAATTTATTTTGTCTTACTGAAAATTCTTCCAATTTAAATCTGGTTTTAGAATAACAAAAGTATAAAATATTAGCAATTATTCAGCTTGTGAAAAATATTAATAATTTTGCAGGCATGAAAAAATACAAACATATATTTTTTGATCTTGATCGTACACTTTGGGATTTTGAAACAAATTCGATACAAACCCTTAATGAGATTTTTTATAATTTATCTCTTGATAAGAAAATTGGTGATTTCAACAATTTCTTGAAAATATACAAACCGAACAATGAAAAGCTTTGGAATCAATACAGAAATGGAAAGCTAAAAAAGGAAATATTGCGGTATAAAAGATTTGAAGATGTTTTAGTTTATTTTGGAATTAATGATGTAGCTCTTGCAAAAAAAATTGGAGACGATTATGTTTATAATGGACCATTAAAAAAGAAATTATTTCCCGATACAATTGAAATTCTGGAGTACCTAAAAAAGAAATATCCACTTTATATTATTACTAATGGATTTAAAGAAGTACAAGAAGTAAAAATGAAAACTTCTGATATTGATAAATATTTTCAGCATGTTTTTATTTCTGAGGACATAGGATGGCAAAAACCCAATATTGAAATTTTTAATTATGTTTTGAAATATGTAAATGCAAAACCGAAAGATTCTCTTATAATTGGAGATGACCTGAAAGTTGACATACTTGGGGCGAAAAATGCAGGAATTGATGGTGTATATTTTAATCCCAAAAAATTAGACCATAATGAAAAGCCTGCTTATGAAATTAACTGTTTAATTTATTTACAAAAAATACTATAATGAGAGGTGACAGTAAATTATACGAAATATTAAAAAAACTGGAAATTGATTTCAGATATGACGAACACCCTCCTGTACCAACAATTGAAGAAGCAAAAAAATACTGGAAAGACCTTGATGCTAAACATTGCAAAAATCTGTTTTTCAGAAATCACAAGGGCAACAGACACCATCTAATAATACTTGAACATACTCAGACTTTGTCAATCAAAGACCTTGAAAAAAGATTAAAACAAGGAAAAATAACATTTGCATCTGAAAAAAGAATGTTGAAATACCTTAATATAACTCCCGGTTCAGTTAGTCCTTTTGGTTTAATTAATGATAATGAAAATCATGTGCATTTATTTATTGACGAAAATTTACTTAAGGCAAAAAGAATTAGTTTTCACCCAAATATCAATACTGCTACCCTTAGCCTTGACTTTGCCGATTTTATGAAATTTCTTGAATGGACAGGTAATACTTTTGAGTTTATTAAACTGTATGATTGAGTTTATCAAGTTCCTCAAGTTTATCAAGTTCCTCAAGTTTATCAAGTTTATAAAGTTTATCAAGTTCTTCAAGATTATAAAGTTTATCAAGTTCTTCAAGTTCTTCAAGTTCTTCAAGTTTATAAAGTTTATAAAGTTTATCAAGTTTATCAAGTTCTTCAAGTTCTTCAAGTTCTTCAAGTTTATAAAGTTTATAAAGTTATTAAGTTATTAGTTATAGTAGTTTAACAATTTAGCAATTTAATAGTTTATTAATTTAACGTGAGTTCGGTTTAAGAAATTGGTGTCAGTTTGAGTGAAATTCTGTAAGAATTTTGTATCGAAAACAAATTATTTTCTATTTTTCGATACAAATTTTCTCCGTTTCTCTCCGAAAATCCACTCAAAATGACATAGCATTTAACCTAAAATATTTATCCCGAACTCACGTTAATTTAGTTTTTTACCACAAAATATCTCAAAATGCAGCACAAAGGCACACAAAGTTTCTAATTTCAATTTGACTTTTGATGTTTGTGATTTGAAATTTATTTGTTTTTTGGTGTTTGTTATTTGGATTTTAAAAATAATCATTATCTTTACATCATATTTAGCTTTATGCAGAATCAAAAATACATATATCAAAATACCACCGGAACCCTGCTCTTTTTGGGCAGACCTCTCGAAACCCTTGATAATGTAGGGGGGGGGGGGGGGGGACCTTATAAGCTAAAAAAATTCTTCCTTTGGCAATTGCCAAAACCCAACAAACAGCCCAAGAACTTATTTCTTAAGTCCCTGAAATTATTTCTTACGCCCAAGAACTTATTTCTTAAGCCCCTAAAGTTATTTCTTACGCCCAAGAAGTCATTTCTTAAGCCCCTAAAGTTATTTCTTACGCCCAAGAAGTCATTTCTTAAGCCC
>CAYTAU010000049.1:0-34098 GCA_964435855.1 uncultured Bacteroidales bacterium
CTGCTACTGACAATATAACTATTACTGAAAACCCTGCTGTTACAGCAAACATTGGTGCAAGCACTGATGTTACGTGCTTTGGTGATTGTGATGGTACTGCTACAGTTACTCCGGGTGGTGGTGATGGTTCATACACTTACTTATGGGATGATCCTGCTCCTGCTCAAACAACTGTTACAGCTTCTGCATTATGCGCTGGAACTTATAATGTAATTGTTACTGATGGTGAAGGATGTACTGCTACTGACAATATAACTATTACTGAAAACCCTGCTGTTACAGCAAACATTGGTGCAAGCACTGATGTTACATGTTTTGGTGATTGTGATGGTACTGCTACAGTTACTCCAGGTGGTGGAACTGGTGCAGGAACTTATTCTTTTTTATGGGATGACCCTGCTCCTGCTCAAACTACGGCTACAGCTTCTGCATTATGTGCTGGAAATTATAATGTAATTGTTACTGATGCTGATGGATGTACTGCAACTGATAATATCACTATTACTGAAAATCCTACTGTAACTGCAAACATTGGTGCAAACACCGATGTAACTTGCTTTGGCGATTGTGATGGTACTGCTACGGTTACTCCTGGCGGTGGTGATGGTTCATACACTTATTTATGGGATGATCCTGCTCCGGCTCAAACAACTGTTACAGCTTCTGCATTATGCGCTGGAAATTATAATGTAATTGTTACTGATGGTGAAGGATGTACTGCTAATGACAATATAACTATTACTGAAAACCCTGCTGTTACAGCAAACATTGGTGCAAGCACTGATGTTACATGTTTTGGTGATTGTGATGGTACTGCTACAGTTACTCCAGGTGGTGGAACTGGTGCAGGAACTTATTCTTTTTTATGGGATGACCCTGCTCCTGCTCAAACTACGGCTACAGCTTCTGCATTATGTGCTGGAAATTATAATGTAATTGTTACTGATGGTGCAGGATGTACGGCTACTGACAATATAACTATTACTGAAAACCCTGCTGTTACAGCAAACATTGGCACAAGCACTGATGTTACTTGCTTTGGTGATTGTGATGGTACTGCAACAGTTACTCCTGGTGGTGGAACTGGTGCTGGAACTTACTCATTTTTATGGGATGACCCTGCTCCTGCTCAAACTACGGCTACAGCTTCTGCATTATGTGCTGGAAATTATAATGTAATTGTTACTGATGCTGATGGATGTACAGCAACAGACAATATAACTATTATTGAAAATCCTGCTGTTACAGCAAACATTGGTGCAAACACTGATGTAACTTGCTTTGGTGATTGTGATGGTACTGCTACGGTTACTCCTGGCGGTGGTGATGGTTCTTATACTTATTTATGGGACGATCCTGCTCCTGCTCAAACAACTGTTACAGCTTCTGCATTATGCGCTGGAACTTATAATGTAATTGTTACTGATGGTGAAGGATGTACTGCTACTGACAATATAACTATTACTGAAAACCCTGCTGTTACAGCAAACATTGGGGCAAACACTGATGTAACTTGCTTTGGTGATTGTGATGGTACTGCTACGGTTACTCCTGGCGGTGGTGATGGTTCTTATACTTATTTATGGGACGATCCTGCTCCTGCTCAAACAACTGTTACAGCTTCTGCATTATGCGCTGGAACTTATAATGTAATTGTTACTGATGGTGAAGGATGTACTGCTACTGACAATATAACTATTACTGAAAACCCTGCTGTTACAGCAAACATTGGTGCAAGCACTGATGTTACTTGTAATGGTGACTGTGATGGTACAGCTACTGTTACTCCTGGTGGAGGTGATGGCTCGTATACTTACTTATGGAATGATCCCGCTCCTTCTCAAACTACCGCTACCGCTACCGGGCTTTGTGCAGGTAGTTTTACCGTTACTGTAACTGATGGTGCCGGTTGTACTGCTACTGATAATATAACAATAACAGAAAATCCTGCTGTAACGGCATCAACTGTTGGTGCAGATGCAAGTTGCAATGGCGATTGTGACGGAACTGCTACGGTTACTCCGGGTGGAGGAGACGGTGCATATACATACCAATGGGACGACCCATTATTCCAAACAACTTTAACAGCAAATGGACTTTGTGCAGGTACATATAATATTGTTGTTACTGATGGTGCAGGATGTACTGCTACTACTTCACAATTAGTTGATGAACCAGCTCCTATTGTTTTAACTCCTGCTAACATTGATGCAACATGTGGAAATTCTGATGGACAAGCCTCTGTATCAGTCTCTGGGGGAATTCCTGCTTACACATATGATTGGTCTCCAAATGGCTTTACTGGAGATGGTACAGATACTTATTCAAATGTACCTGCTGGTGCATATACTATTGTTGTAACTGATGCTAATTTATGTACAGCATCAATTGTGATAAATGTTAATGATGCTGGTTCACCAACTGCAACAATTACAGGAAATACTAATATTACATGTTTTGGTGATTGTGATGGTGATGCTACAGTAAATGCTGTAGGTGGTGCAGGTGGTTATTTATACTTATGGGATGATCCTTTAGCTCAAACCACAACTACAGCTACAGGCTTATGTGCAGGAACATTTAATGTAACAGTAACTGATGCATTAGGTTGTATAGCAACGGCATCAATAATTTTAACTGAAAATCCTGCATTAACAGCTTCTATAACTGGAAGTACAGATATAACCTGTTTTGGAGATTGCGATGGAGATGCTACCGTATCTGTTAATGGAGGAACTGGCATTGGAACCTATACGTATTTATGGGATGATCTATCTACACAAACTACTGCTATAGCTACTGGTTTATGTGCAGGAACATTTACAGTTATTGTAACGGATGGAAATGGTTGCACAACAAGTGATAATGTTACTATTTCTGAAAATCCTGCTGTTACTGCGAATATTGGTGCAAGTACTGACGTTACTTGTTTTGGCGATTGTGATGGGACTGCTACTGTTACTGCAGGTGGAGGAAATGGAGTTTATACATATTTATGGGATGACCCGGCTCCGGCTCAAACTACTGTTACGGCTAGTAACCTTTGCGCAGGAACATTTAATGTAATTGTTACTGATGGTGCTGGTTGTACTGCAACTGATAATATCACTATTACTGAAAATCCTACTGTAACTGCAAACATTGGTGCAAACACCGATGTAACTTGCTTTGGTGATTGTGATGGTACTGCTACTGTTACTCCTGGTGGTGGTGATGGTTCATATACTTATTTATGGGATGATCCAGCTACACAAACTACTGCTACAGCTTCAGCTCTTTGCGCTGGTACATTCATTGTTGTCGTAACTGATGGTGCTGGTTGTACTGCGACTGATAATATTACTATTACTGAAAATCCTGCTGTTACTGCTAACATTGGTACAAGTACTGATGTTACTTGCTTTGGTGATTGTGATGGTACTGCTACTGTTACTCCTGGTGGTGGCAATGGTATATATACATACTTATGGGATAATCCAGCTACACAAACTACTGCAATTGCTACTGCATTATGTGCTGGTACATTTAATGTTATAGTTACTGATGGTGCTGGTTGTACTGCGACTGACAACATAACAATAACTGAAAATCCTGCAGTTACTGCAAATATTGGAACAAGTACTGATGTTACTTGCTTTGGTGATTGTGATGGTACTGCTATAGTCACTCCTGGTGGTGGTACTGGTATTGGAACTTACTCATTTTTATGGGATGACCCTGCTCCTCAAACTACTGCTACTGCTACAGCTCTTTGTGCTGGTACATTTAATGTAATTGTAACTGATGCTGACGGATGTACTGCAACAGATAATATTACTATAACTGAAAATCCTGCTGTAACAGCAAACATTGGTGCAAGTACTGATATTACATGTTTTGGTGATTGTGATGGAACTGCAACTGTTACTCCTGGTGGTGGTGATGGTTCATATACTTATTTATGGGATGATCCAGCTCCTGCTCAAACAACTATTACAGCTTCTGCATTATGCTCTGGAACTTATAATGTAATTGTTACTGATGGTGAAGGATGTACTGCGACTGACAACATAACAATAACTGAAAATCCTGCTGTAACTGCAAACATTGGTGCAAGCACTGACGTAACTTGTTTTGGTGATTGTGATGGTACTGCTACGGTTACTCCTGGTGGTGGTGATGGTTCATATACTTATCTATGGGATGATCCTGCACCACAAACTACTGCTACTGCTTCAGCTCTTTGTGCTGGTACATTTAATGTAATTGTTACTGATGGTGCTGGATGTACAGCAACTGATAATATTACAATTACTGAAAATCCTGCTGTTACGGCAAACATTGGGGCAAGTACTGATGTCATATGTTTTGGTGATTGTGATGGTACTGCTACAGTTACAGGTGCTGGTGGAACTGGTGTAGGAACCTATACTTATTTATGGGATGATCCGGCTCCTCAAACTACTGCTACAGCTACTGGTTTATGTACAGGGACATTTAATGTAATTATTACTGATGCAGATGGATGTACAGCAACTGATAATATTACAATTACTGAAAATCCTGCTGTAACTGCAACAATAAATGGATTTACAGATGTTTCTATTGCCGGTCTTTGTGATGGAGATGCAACTGTTCTTGCAGGTGGAGGTACTGGAGCTGGAACATATACATATTTATGGGATGATCCGGGAGCACAATCAACAACAACTGCTACAGGATTATGTGCAGGTACATTCACAGTTACAGTAACTGACGCTAACGGTTGTACTGCTACTGCAACTATTACTATAAACGAACCTAATGCTTTAATCGTTGTTTCAAGTACAATTAATGCAACTTGTTATGGAGTATGTGATGGTAGTGCTATGGTTAATGTACTAGGTGGAGTTGTTCCTTATACTTTTATATGGGATGATCCATTAACACAAACAGATTCAATAGCAACTGGACTTTGTGCTGGAAGCTATAATGTTACAATAACTGATGATAATGGAGCTCAAAATATTACTAATGTTTCTATAACAGAACCAACTTTAGTTATAGCAGATATTACTGATTCAACATATGTTTCATGTAATGGTCTTTGTGATGGTAATGCTACCGTTACTGCATCTGGTGGTACAGTATTAGGAGCATATTCATATCTATGGGATAATCCGGGAGCTCAAACAACGCCAACAGCTAGTGGACTATGCGCTGGGACATACACCGTTACAGTAACAGACGATAATGGATGTACTGCAATTGCAACAATTGTAATAACAGAACCAACTTTATTATTAGCTTCTATTACAGCAAGCAACGATGCTTTATGTAATGGAGTTTGTGATGGTGATGCTACAGTTACTGCTACAAACGGTACTCCTTCATATACTTATTTGTGGAACGACACTTATGCACAAACCTCACTAATGGCAGATTCTTTATGTTCGGGAAATTATATTGTTACTGTAACTGATGCAAATGGGTGTACAGCAACAGCCCCGGTCACAATTGGTGAACCTACTTTATTAGTAGCAGTAACTTCTGTTACTGATGCACATTGTGGACTTCCTGATGGTGATGCTACTGTTACTGCAAGTGGAGGTACAATTGGTTATACTTATTTATGGGATGATCCATTAGCACAAACTACACAAATGGCAGATTCTTTAACTACAGGTCTTTATTCAGTAACTGTAACTGATGCAAATGGATGTACTGTTATAGCTACAGCAAATGTTGGAGACTTGTCAGGTGTAACAGCAACTATTATTGACCAAAACAATGTGAGCTGTAATGGCGTATGCGATGCTGATGCTACAGTTCAAGGAAATGGAGGTAATCCTCCATATACATATTTATGGGATGATCCAGGTACACAAATAGATTCAATGGCAACTGGACTTTGTGCTGGCACATTTAATGTAACAGTAACCGACTTAAATGGCTGTTTTTCTGTTGCCTCAGTTGTTATTACAGAACCTATTGTTCTTACAGCAAGTATTTCTTCTAGTAATGATGTAAATTGTAATAGTGGAAATGATGGTAATGCAAGTGTAACTCCATCTGGCGGAACATCACCATACATTTATTTATGGGATGGTGGAGCTACTCCTCTCGATTCAACAAACACAGGGCTTATAGCAGGAACTTTTAATGTAACTGTAACTGATATTAATGGTTGTACATCAACAACATCTATTGTTATAACAGAGCCAACTCCAATAATTTTAACTATGAATGGAAATGATGAAAATTGTTTACAAGCTAATGGATGGGCAACTGTTTCTGCAACTGGTGGAACTGTAGCTGCAGATTATACTTATTTATGGGATGGTGGAACAAACCCCGCAACAGATTCAATTACGAATCTTAGTGCAGGAACTTACAATGTTATTGTAACTGATGATAATGGTTGTACGGCAACTGATTTCCAAATAATAACTGACATTCCGCCAGGAACAGCTATTATATCTTCTTTTGCAGATGTAACTTGTAATGGTATTTGCGATGGAGCAGCAACTGTTTCTATTGGCGGTGGTGTTCCTCCATATACATATTTATGGGATGATCCAATTGCTCAGACAACAATTACTGCAACAGGATTATGTATTGGAACATATAATGTAGCGGTAACTGATTCAAATAATTGTGTTGTTTCTACTAGTGTTACTATTTCAGAACCAAATGCATTAAACATTAACATTTCTGTTTCAAATATTGTATGTTTTGGTGATTGTAATGGCTCAGTAACTGCAAATGTTACAGGTGGAACTACAACATATAATTATCAATGGGATGACCCATTATTAACTATCGATTCTACTGCTGGTAACTTATGTAGTGGAACTTATCATGTAACTGTTATAGATAATAATGGCTGTATTTTAACTGATAGTGTTACACTTGCAGATCCTACTCAAATGACAATTAGCCTTGATAGTATTGTAAGTGCTAGTTGTGGACAGTCAGATGGATCAGTTTATATAACTATAAACAATGGCAATGCTCCATTTACATATTCATGGAATGCTGGAACTTATACAACAGAAGATATCATTGGTGTTCTTGCCGGGTCATATACTGTTATTGTAACGGATTTTAGAGGATGTACCGCAACTGCAACATATATTGTTCCTGATGCAACAGGCCCTACTGCAACAATTATAAACATTCAACATATTGATTGTTTTGGAAATTGTAATGGAACAATAACAGTTGAAGGAACAGGTGGAACAGGTATAGGAACTTATACTTACAAATGGGATGACCCTGCTATACAAACTACTCAAACAGCAACAAATTTATGTGCTGGGACATACAATGTAACAATTACAGATGCAAATGGATGTATATCTTCTGCTAATGCGACTATTACAGAACCAGCACAGTTAAATGCTAATTATTTTACAAATAATGCAAATTGTAATTCTAGTTGTGATGGAAGTGCATATGTAGTTGTAACAGGAGGTACATTACCATATACATATCAATGGAATGATCCATTATTACAAACTACTGACACAGCTTCAAATTTATGTGCAGGTCAATATGATATTTTTGTTACTGATAGTAATAATTGTATAATTAACAACAATATTTCTATTACTGAACCAACATTTATATCATTATCTACAACTAATATTGATGTAAGTTGTTTTGGTGTATCAGATGGAACTGCAACTGTAGATGCTATTGGTGGAACAGTAGCAGGATCTTATATTTATGCTTGGGATGACCCATCATCACAAACAACAGAAACTGCTTTAGGATTAAGTGATGGTACATATTGTGTAACTGTAACAGATGATAATGGGTGTACAGAATCAATATGTGTAACTATAACAACACCAACTCTATTAACAGCTCAGATTACAAATTTTGCAGATGTAACTTGTTTTGGATTTAACGATGGATTTGCTCAAGTAGATGTAGCTGGTGGTACTCCAGGATTTACATTTTCATGGAGTAATACTGATACAACTCAAACAATAACTGATATTGGAGGGAATAGTTATTCTGTTATTGTAACAGATGCAAATGGATGTACAGAAATAGCTAATGTTGTTATAGACGAACCATCTCAATTACTTTTAACTCTTAATCCGACAAATGAAACTTGTTATGGATATTGTGATGGCTATATTGATGCTATAATATCAGGAGGAACTACTCCATATAACATATTATGGTCTGATTTACAAACTACACCTACTGCTATCAATTTATGTCCAAATAACTATTCAGTAATTATTACTGATGATAATGGTTGTACAATAACAGCTAATGAGACTATAACAGGTCCACCTTTACTTGAGGTTATTAATCCAGTTGTTATTGATGCAAATTGTGGACAAGCAAACGGTTCAGCTACAGTTCAGATTAATGGAGGAACAGCACCTACCACTTACGAATGGCAAGATGCAACCCTAAACACTATTAGTAACACGCTTGGAATTACTAATGTTGTTGCAGGTGCATATTCATTTACAGTAACTGACTTCTATGGTTGTCAAGCTACTTTAAGTGTAAGTATTAGTAACTTAACAGGTCCAAATATTGATAGTATTGCTGTAAGCAATGTTGATTGTTATGGAAATAATAATGGAACTGCAACAGTTTATGCATCTGGAGGTGATTTTCCTTATACTTATCTATGGAATCCTTCTAATCAAGTTAA
This sequence comes from uncultured Bacteroidales bacterium, assembly GCA_964435855.1. Lineage (GTDB taxonomy): Bacteria > Bacteroidota > Bacteroidia > Bacteroidales > CAYTAU01 > CAYTAU01. Next base: position 8,645 of record CAYTAU010000049.1, read on the forward strand.
TCAAACTGCAATCAACTTACCTGGAAATGTTACTTATACAATTAATGTAACTGATAATAGTGGTTGTATTGCATCTCAAACAGTTTTTGTCTCTGAACCTCAACAATTAATTTCTGCAATAGTAAACAATATACCTGTTTCTTGCTATGGAGGGAATGATGGAAGTACAACTGTTCAAGCTGCTGGAGGAACTAATCCATTATCTTACTTATGGACTCCTTCTGGCCAATTAACACCAAATGCAACAGGATTATCTGCAGGAAATTACATTGTAAACATAACAGATGCAAATGGTTGTACCAGCATGAGCAATACCATAATAACAGAACCTTCTCAAATGTTTGTTACAGAAACAATAACTGATGCAATTTGTTACGGATCTTGCGATGGAGTAATAAGTCTGTCTACTTCAGGAGGAACTCAACCTCCAACATTTAACTGGCTTGCTCCAGCTTCTGGGATTAATTCATTTGCAGCTAATTTATGTGCCAACAATTATACAGTAATTGTTTCTGATGCAAATAACTGTACCCAAACATTAAACTATGTTGTTGGCGAACCTAATCCTATTGTTATCACTACCTCTTCAACTCCGGTTACTTGTAACACAACAAATGGAAGTGTAAGTATTGATAATATTACAGGAGGTAACGGAGGTTATACCTATATATGGTCTCCTGGTAATTATACTACTGCAACAGTATCGGGACTTGATGATGGAACTTATACATTACAAGTTGAGGATTCTTTAGGTTGTTCAGAAATTGTTTATGTGGATATATTAAATATACCTCCACCAAATCAAATCCTGTTTTATACAACAGATGTGTTATGTAATGGTGGGTTTGATGGATCAATAGAAACTGATGTAAGTGGTGGCAATCCACCATATACGTATATATGGAGTAATGGACAAACAGGTGTAATTGCTTCGAACTTAGTTGCAGGGCAATATAACGTTACAGTAACTGATACATATGGCTGTACAATCGACGGGTTTTCTACCGTTTATGAACCAGACATACTTGAAGTATTTCTTAATGGTCCAACACAAACTATTTGTATAGGACAATGGGCAAATCTAACTGCAAGTGCTAACGGTGGTACCGGGTCAGGAACTTATACATTTTTCTGGACAGATTCTACATTAGTTGATTCATCTGCTTTTCAAATGGTTACGCCAGGAGAAACTACAACATATCAAGTATATGCAGTAGACTCAAATGGATGTATGTCGAACCCTGTAAATCTTACAGTAAATGTATATCCAAAAATAGAAGTAGTAGTATCTTCAGATGCTTATATTTGTGCCGGAGAATCAACAACGATTTCAGCAGATGCTAGTGGAGGAAGTGGTGCACCATATACGTATATATGGAGCGATGGAAGCACTCAACAAGAAAATGATGTACACCCATTTCTAACAACAACATATTATGTATCAGTATATGACAACTGTACTACCCCGTTTGACTTAGCAAATTCAACCGTTTATGTGACTGAGGCACCACATCTTACACTTTCTCCTGTTTCTCTAAATGGTTGTGAACCACTAACTGCAATATTTAATAGTTCAGCTACCGTAAATAATGGTACTGTAAGTTATTTATGGGATTTCGGAGATTTTAGCTCCGGTTCAAATTCTTCTTCCGATTCAATAACAAGTCATACTTATGAAAATCCCGGGACTTATGATGTTACTTTAACATTAACATCTAATCCTGCAAATTGTGTAAGTGTTGAGACATTCTCAGGGCTAATAGTAGTTAATGAAATCCCTGATGCGATGTTCTACTCAACACCTGAAGTAGTTAGCTTATTTGACGCAAATTTTGAATTCTGGGATCAATCAACTCCCGTTACTCAATGGCAATGGATATTTGGAGATGGCTCAACTGCTTCTACTCAAAATCCTGAACATCAATACACAAGTGCAGACACATTTATTGTTTGGTTATATGTAACAACTGATGCCGGATGTAGAGACTCCGTATATAATACTGTGGTAGTTAGAGAAGAAAATACATTCTATGCTCCTACTGCATTTAGCCCTGCCTCCGGATTCCAAAATAATTTCTTCTATCCAAAAGGAGTAGGCATATCTAAAGATGACTACTATTTGATAATTTATGACAGATGGGGAGAAATAATTTATTCAACTGATGTTTATCCGGAGGGTACAGATAAAAAATCTGAAGTTTCTAGTGGATGGAACGGCAGATTTAATAATACTGGTGATTATGTAAAAATTGGAACATATACATGGTATTGTAAATGTAAAACAATTTATGGCGAAGAACGAGAGGAAACTGGAGCCGTAACCATTATTAGATAAGATACTTATTCCCTTATTAAAAAAAGAGTTTGCAAATGCAAACTCTTTTTTTAATATATTATTGACAATAATATTATTATTTTTGTTCAATATTATTTTTCTAATTTCAAATCATAAAAAAAATATTTGTTTTTAGGCAACCTATTTAATTTTATATCGTCTTAAGAATACAAACAATGATTGATTTTTCAAATAATGCAAATATTGAAAAACTTATAAAGGCTTGCATTAGGGGTGAAAAAAAGTATCAAAAGATTCTTTATCAATCATTTTATGGTAAAATGTTGGCTGTTTGTATGAGATATGCAGCAGATATTAATGAAGCACAGGATATTTTACATGATGGATATATTAAAGTTTTTAACAAACTTAAAAGCTTTGAATATAAAGGTTCTTTTGAAGGTTGGATTAGACGTATAATTGTTAATAATGCAATTGATTATGTTAGAAACAAACGAGATTTTGTTATAAGTATAAGTGATGATAATACTTTTAATAATTTAAAAGATAATTCTTTCGACAACAATGATGAACAATTAATTAAAATGAAAGCTGAAATAATTATCAAATTAATACAAAAATTATCTCCTGCTTATAGAACGGTTTTTAACATGTATGTAATTGAGGAATATTCTCATAAAGAAATTGCAGAAGAATTAAATATAAGTATTGGTACATCTAAATCTAATTTCGCAAAAGCAAAATTAAAATTAAAATTATTATTTGAACAATATAACATTGAAAAACGAGATTAAACATACTGAATTTGAAAATCAAATTAAACAGAAACTTGATAATTTTGAGTTTCCGTTTAATGATGCTGCCTGGAATAATTTTAAAGGGAAATTACCAAAAAAGAATTTTTTCACTACTAAAACCTTTTTCTTTGGTTTAACAGCTATTGTAGTATCATCATTACTGCTTTTATATATTAATAATAACAAAATTGTTGACAATAATACATCTAACAACACAAAAATTGAAGTAACAAATAATAACAATAATATTAAATCCAATATTATAACTGAAACCGACAACAATAATGATGAAGTATCTGATGTAGAAATAATAACATCAAAAATTGAAAAAAACACAAATGAAATAATATCAGATACTGAAAACAACTCTGAAAATACAGAAAAAACAGATATTATAACTGAAGAGCAAGGCAGTGAACAAGATAACAATACGGTTAAAGAAAATAATAATTCAACAAATAGTAAATATCAAAAAGCTCCGAGTACAAATTATAAAACCAATGTACAACAAGGATGTGAACCTTTAACTGTTACATTTACTCCTAATGAGATTGCCGATTCAATTATTTATTATTGGAATTTTGGTGATGGAAGTTTTTCAAATGACATTTCCCCTACTCATAAATATGAAACAGCAGGTTCTTACCAGATTACTTTAACAGTGAAATATTATCGTTCTACTCAACTATCTGATAATGCAGATAAAATAATTGAAATATATCCAAAGCCAGAATCAAAATTTGTTGCAAAAAATAATGATAATGTTTATACATTTGAAAATAAAACAAAAAATGCTGACAGATTTGACTGGTATATTGATGACAAATATTTCAATACAGAAGATGCTAGCTGTGAATTTGAAGAAGAATGCACATGCAAAGTAATGCTAATAAGCTATAATGAACATGGTTGCTCAGACACTTTAAATAAAAATATTAAAATTAAAATTGAATGTCCAATACATATGCCAACTGCGTTTACTCCTTATGAAATTGGTGAAAATTCAAAATTTGGGCCAATCACAAAAGATTTTGAAGGCAAAAGCATTTACTTTAAAGTTGTTAATAGTCATGGTAAAATAGTATTTGAATCAAACAATATTAATTACCATTGGGATGGAAAAATTAAAGGAACATCTGAAATGGCAGAACCGGGAAAATATTCATGGGAATATATTACAAGAGATGCAAACGGTGATACAAAAGCTGACAAAGGATATGTTCGTCTTCTAAAATAATATCTTTCTACTCTTAAGGGGACTTAAAATAAATCAATTTTTAAATATTAATTCCTATAAATTATAATATTATTAATAATTTTTCTATTTTTGAAAAATAAATTTTAAATAATAATATTATGAAAAGAGATACTGTAGTTTTTGATCTTATCAAACAAGAATACAACAGACAAAAAAATGGAATTGAATTAATTGCTTCAGAAAATTTTGTTAGCGAACAAGTACTGGAAGCAATGGGTTGCTGCATGACAAACAAATACGCAGAAGGATTACCTGGCAAACGATATTACGGAGGCTGCGAAATTGTTGACCAAACAGAACAACTTGCAATAGATCGCGCAAAAGAACTTTTTGGTGCTGAATGGGCAAATGTTCAACCACATTCGGGAGCACAAGCAAATGCCGCTGTTTTTTATGCTTTAATGAAACCCGGAGATACTTTTATGGGACTTGATCTTTCGCATGGAGGACATCTTTCGCATGGCTCACCTGTAAACTTATCGGGTAATTTATACAAAGCTGTCCCCTATCATGTAAAAGAAGAAACAGGAAGAGTCGATTATGATGAAATGGAGCAAATAGCTTTGGAATGCAAACCTAAAATGATACTTGCCGGTGCATCGGCATATTCACGCGACTGGGATTTTCCACGTATGCGGCAAATTGCTGACAAAGTTGGAGCATTATTAATGGCAGATATTGCACATCCTGCAGGACTAATTGCTAAAGGCTTGCTTTCCGATCCTCTTCCTTATTGTCATGTTGTTACCACAACTACACATAAAACTCTTCGAGGACCAAGAGGCGGATTAATTCTTATTGGAAAAGATTATGAAAATCCGTGGGGTTTAACTACGCCAAAAGGACAAGTTAAAATGATGTCTCAAGTTTTAGATTTCGCTGTTTTCCCTGGACAACAAGGAGGACCATTAGAACATATTATAGCTGCGAAAGCTGTTGCTTTTGGTGAAGCTTTAGACGAAAGCTACAAACAATATGCTATTCAGATGCAAAAAAATGCAAGTGTAATGGCCGAAGCATTTATTAAAAACGGATATCATGTAATATCAAACGGTACCGATAATCATTCAATGCTAATTGACTTAAGAAGAAAGTTTCCTGATATTACAGGTAAAAAGGTTGAAAATACACTAGTTTTAGCTGATATAACAATCAATAAGAATATGGTGCCTTTTGATTCACGTTCACCATTCTCAACATCCGGATTACGTGTAGGAACACCGGCAATTACAACAAGGGGATTAAAAGAAGAACACATGGAACCTATAGTTGAAATGATTGACCAGGTAATTAGTAATATTGAGGATGAAAATACTATTGCAAATGTAAAAAAACGTGTAAACGATATGATGCAAGAATTACCAATGTTTGCCTGATAACACTTAATGTATCCTTTGGCTACAATCAAAAATATTTAGAATAAGTGATTTTGATAAAAGTTGACAGTTGACAATTTTGCCTACTGTCAACTTTTTACTTTATTGATGATTCTCATATAAAATCAACTTTTGATTGATATTATTAATACTTATGGAATTAACATGGTACCTTATAATAGCTGTAATTGGAATAGGTTTCTTTGCAGGATTTATTAATACTCTCGCAGGTAGCGGTTCATTATTAACATTACCTCTATTAATGTTTTTAGGTCTGGATGCCAATGTAGCAAATGGAACAAACCGAATAGCTATTTTATTGCAAAATGTTGTTGGAGTTGCAAGTTTTAAACAGCAAAAAGTTTTTGAATGGAAACAAGGAATATGGTTGGCAATACCAGCCGTTATTGGTTCTATTATTGGAGCATTTATTGCTACAGATATTGACGAAGAAATAATGAAATATACAATAGCGGGTTTACTTGTTATTATGTTTTTTCTTATACTTTTTAAACCGGACAAATGGATTAAAGATCAAGCAGGGAATATTCAGAAAAAACCTGGGATTCTTCAGATAATTATCTTCTTTTTCATTGGAATATACGGTGGATTTATTCAGGCAGGTGTAGGCTTTTTCTTATTAGCAGGTCTTGTACTTGGTGCAGGCATGAACCTTGTAAAAGCAAATGCCATTAAAGTTTTAATTGTTCTTTGTTATACTTTTTTTGCTTTAGCTGTTTTTATGTATTATAATCAAATTAATTACAAAATCGGACTTATTTTGGCTATTGGAAATATGACCGGTGCATTTGTAGGGTCTAGAATAGCTGTTAGCTGGGGACCTAAATTTGTTAGGATTTTATTACTTGTAACTTTAATTATTGCTGCTATGCATTTGCTTGGTATTATTGATTATATTTACAATTTTTTATAGATAATGATGCCGCTAATTCGCGAATAAAAAGAATTAGTGCATTTGTGGTAAAATAATTAAATTCGCGCATTCGCTGCTTAAAACATTAACTTATAAACAATAAATTTAATTATGAAACTATTATTAATTTCTTCACTTTTATTTATATCTACTTTTATTTTTGCTCAGGAAGATACAATTGCATTTGCACCTGACAGACCAGGACAAACTACAGGAACATCAATAGCTACAAAAGGGTATTTTCATATTGAGACAGGTTACTCGTATTCAAAATTTGCAGAAAACTATACAAGTATAGACTATACTCGAAATATTGATAATAATTTTGGAACATTGCTCAGATATGGAATTTTTAAAAATACAGAAATTCGATTAAATATTGGATATAATTGGACTAAAAAAGCAATAGGGAAAGGCAACAGCTCTTTGTCAAGCATCTATAAATCATTGCCATTGTCACCTGGAATAAAAATTTCAATATTTGAAGAAAAAGGAATTATTCCAAGTATAACTTTTTTTGGGCATCTTAACTTACCTGATTTTTACAATGGGGACAGTGATTTTAATAATGTAACACCCTTATTCGGTTTTGCATTCAGTAACACTATAAATGATTATTTTTCTATTGGATATAATATTGGTGCATCTTGGTATAATATTTATGCAGGAACATGGTATTATGAAAGTAAATATACCTATATATATTCTACAATGACAACGCAAACTTTTTATAGCCTGGCATTTTGTTTTACTCCACTTAAAAATTTTGCATGTTTTGTTGAACCTTATGGAACATATAATACTTACGATAAGTTTTCAAACCTTATTGACTTTGGAATATCTTATTCATTACGGCACAATTTAGCTATTGACCTTTATGGAAAACCAAGCTTATTTAATAATGCAATTACACAAGACTGGTATATTGCAGGTGGAATTTCATATAGACTACCAAAATAATAAAAGTCCAAAAAACTTTATATATCTTTGCAAAAATTATATGACCTTTGTTAAAAATGCCTGAAAACAAGAAAGAAAAAAAAATAATTAACAAATTACGTCATAAGTATCGTCTTATAATATATAATGATAATACTTTTGAAGAAGTATGGAATAAACATCTTTCCAGATTGAATGTATTTTCAATATTTGGCAGCATAACTATTTTATTAATTGTTATAGTAATTCTGATTATTGCCTACACTCCGTTACGTGAATTTATACCAGGTTATCCCGATGGCAATATGTCAAGAAATATTAAACTAAATGAAATAAAATTAGACTCTATTGAAAATGAAATAAAAATTAGAGATCAATATTTTTCAAATATTAAAAACATTATTGAAGGCAATATTTCAATAGATACTCAACTTTTTAAAAATCCCGACACAAGCTTGAAAAACAGCAATATTTCAAATATAAAGTCAAAAGAAGACTCTATGCTTAGAATACAAGTTGAAATTGAAGATTCTTATAACCTAAATCTCCAAACAGAAAATACTCAAAATAGCGACTTTAAAAACATTCGCTTTTTCCCCCCACTTAAAGGAGTAATAACCGAAAATTTTAATATTGCTGAAAATCATTACGGAATTGATATAGTTGCTGCACCTAAAAAAGTTATTTCGGCAACTCTGGATGGAACAATTACACTTTCAACATGGACACTTGAAACCGGTTATATTATACAAATACAGCACGAAAATAATATTGTTTCGGTTTACAAACACCTTTCTCATCAAATTAAAGCACAGGGAAGCCATGTTAAAGCCGGCGATGCCATTGCTATTATAGGTAATTCCGGGGAATATTCTTCCGGCCCGCATTTACATTTTGAACTTTGGTTTAAAGGTGTTCCTATCGACCCTATAGAATATATCATTTTTTAATTTATATTGCTGATAATGAAAAAAAAAATTGCAATATTAGGTTCAACAGGCTCAATTGGAAAACAAGCTTTAGAGGTAATTTCAAATTATCCCGATTTTTTTCAGCTTGAAGTAATTACAGCAAATAATAATTCCGAATTACTTATTGAACAGGCAATAAAATTTCAACCAAATGCTGTAGTTATTGCAAATGATGATAATTATAAAAGCGTATTCGATTCTCTTTCTAATAAAGACATAAAAATTTATGCAGGACCTGATGCACTAAATCAGATTGTTGAAATGGAAACTGTTGATATTGTACTTACTGCTATTGTAGGATATAACGGGCTTTTACCAACAATTAATGCTATAAAAGCAGGGAAACAAATTGCACTTGCCAATAAAGAAACACTTGTTATTGCAGGCGAATTAATTACAAAACTTGCAATTGAGAACAGGGTTTCAATTCTACCGGTAGATTCCGAACATTCTGCCATTTTTCAATGCCTTGTTGGTGAACACAGTAATAATATTGAAAAAATATATTTAACTGCTTCCGGTGGTCCTTTTAGAGAAAAAGATATTGAATATTTGAATACAGCAACAAAAGAAGAGGCTCTGAAACATCCAAACTGGAACATGGGCAATAAAATAACAATCGACTCTGCTACATTAATGAATAAGGGATTAGAAGCAATTGAAGCAAAATGGCTTTTTGACCTAAAACCCGAACAAATTGACGTAATCATTCACCCACAATCAATTATTCATTCTATTGTGCAATTTGAAGATGGAAGTATGAAAGCTCAAATGGGATTGCCTGATATGAAATTACCAATTCAATACGCACTAACTTTCCCCGATAGATTTAAAACAAATTTCCCAAGATTTAGTTTTTTCGATTATCCAAACTTAAGTTTTGAACAAGCAGATATTAAAAAATTTCGTAATCTTGCACTTTCTTTTGATGCACTTCAAAAATGTGGGAATATGCCTTGCATTTTAAATGCAGCAAACGAAATAGTTGTTGAAGCATTTTTATCTGATAGAATAGGTTTTCTAAAAATGTCGGATGTAATTGAAGAAACAATGCAAAAAGTTAATCATATTAAAGACCCAAGTTATAATGATTTAGTGGCTTCAAATACTGAAGCAAGAAATATTGCAAAAGAATTAATAAAATAAAAATTATGGACGGATTAATAATGGCATTACAACTTATTGTAGCATTTTCAATACTTGTTGTTTTGCATGAATGGGGCCATTTTATTGCTGCAAGAATTTTTGGAATTAGAGTTGAAAAATTTTATATGTTTTTTAATCCCAAATTCTCATTGTTAACTTATAGAAAAGGTGATGGTGTTAAATTTTTCCAGTTTCATAGATCTGATAAAAAACTAAGTGAAGAAGAAAAAGAAAAAGAAGAAAAGAAGAAAGCAAAAACCACTTATGGCATTGGTTGGTTACCATTAGGCGGGTATGTTAAAATTGCCGGAATGATTGACGAATCAATGGATAAAGAACAAATGAAAAAACCACCACAGCCATGGGAATTTCGTTCAAAACCTCCATGGCAAAGATTAATTGTAATGACAGGTGGTGTAATTATGAATTTAATTCTGGGAGTTGTTGTACTATCATTTATCTTACTTAATTACACTAAATCATATTTGCCAAAAGACGAAGTAAATAAAGATGGTATTTACGCATACGAACTTGGCAGAGATATGGGATTTGAAACCAGAGATAAAATTATTGAAATTGATGGAAAAGAATTTGAACGATTTAGTGAAATTGTTTCAACAAAAGTATTTTTTGGAGCCGATATCACAGTAGAACGCAACAACAAAAAACTTACAATACAAATTCCTGATACACTTTATAAAATATATAAAAAATCTCCAAAACTATTTATTGCTCCGCATAATTATAAATTTAAAGTTGACAGTTTACTGCCAACACACAAAGCAAAAGAAGCCGGATTAAGAGTTAATGATATTATTGCATTTGTTGAAGACACTAAAATAAACAGTTACGGTCAGTTAAAAGAATTGCTGTCAAATAATATTGGAAAAGATGTAGAATTAGTTCTTGACAGAAATGGTTCTTTCGATACAATAACAGTTGGTGTTGACAGTTCTGCAATGATTGGATTTGCCATTTCAGCTCCTCCATATAAGTTTACCGATTACTCAATTGGTTCTTCATTAAAATATGGGCTTTTAGATGCTTATGAATTGCTATATGCCAATATTAAAGGCATTGGGAAAATATTTACAGGTGAGGAAAAAGCCAGCGAATCCATTGGAGGACCAATAAAAATAGCTACAATGTTTGGCGGAACCTGGGAATGGGAAAGATTTTGGAGGCTTGTTGGTCTTTTATCGCTTATACTTGCATTTATGAATATTTTACCAATACCGGCATTAGATGGGGGGCATGTTATACTTACACTTATAGAGATGATAACGGGTAAGCCAATACCCGAAAAAGCTATGGAAAGAATTCAAATGGTTGGTATAATTATTATTTTTGGCTTAATGATTCTTATATTTGGAAATGATATTTTCAGCCTTATCAAATAAAATATTATGAAAAAATTAATTATAATATTTCTGTTTTTTAAAGTTATTACAACTTTTGGGCAAGTTGATACAGCATTAATATCAAAAAAATTAAAAGACCTTGATATTTTACTGGTTCCATATAACACGGAATTATATATTAATTACGAAGAAGTTTATCTTACTAAAGCAAATAATATAAATTCCGATAAAATAAATCAAACATTTAGGTTTTCTATTGATGAGTATATACTTACAGAATTAAACAAATATTGCAAATCGGAAAGCATGATGAATACCCACACCTACAATCCTGATGATGAGCTTTTTATTTTGCACTCCAAAAGTTCATACTTCTATGATAAAGCTCATAACATTGATAAAAATTATTTATTATTTGGCAACGAAAAAAGTAAACTATCCGATAAAAATACTAATTCTCAAAAAGGAGAACTTGTAGATAAAATATCAAACAACAGAAATAAGTTTTTAAATGTAAAATTCCATGACAGAAAATTTTTATCAAATCTATCAAAACAATTTAAAACAGATTATTTTTTAATTATCACACAACTTGAGCTAAAAGGCGACTATTCAAACGCTTATGCTGTTGGCAGCATGACATATAAAAGAAGAATGAAAATACATTTTGCATTATTTAATAAAAACGGAAAATTCATAACCGGTAGTTTTTCTTATGCTGATTTTTCTGCAAAACAAAATAATATTGAAGAAATTATTAATACTAATTTTCCAAATATTGCAAGTGATATTGTAAATAAAATTGCTTTAGATTTATAAATAATTTTAATTTTTAATTATCTGTCATATCTTTGCAAAATCAAATTATTATTTAAACAAACTTTATAATGGCAAAAAATAATTTTGAAATAGAAAATAAAGCTATAAATATTATCGGAACAGGAACTTCAATTGTTGGAGACATTACTTCAGATGGTGATATAAGAATTGACGGTACATTATCCGGAAATTTAAGCACAAAAGGAAAAGTTGTTATTGGTACATCCGGTAAAATTAAAGGTGAAGTAAATTGTAAAAATTCTGATATTTCCGGAAAATTAGAAGGGAAGGTAGCTGTTAAAGAACTACTTACATTAAAGTCATCTTGTAAAATTATTGGAGATATAACAACAAATAAACTTGCTATTGAACCTAATGCTGTTTTTACAGGAACATGTAATATGGATGGCAATACACCACCAATAAACAATGTTAAACCAAAAGAAGAAAAAGAGCAAATCGCTCAAACACCTTAATTCCTATGCCAAATATACAGGCTTAGTTTTTCAAATGGCTTTTATTATTGGTGCAGGAACTTATGGAGGTGTGTTTATAGATGAAAAACTTGAAAAAGAATTTCCATTATTCACTGTTATATTATCATTATTGTCTGTTTTTGCAGCTTTATATCTTGTCATTAAACAAGTAATGAATGAAAAAGATTAATCCAACAATATCTTTTATAATCAATTTATTGATTTTTGCCATCTTCCTTGCAGGATTACATTTTCTTGTATACAAGATTTTACCGGACAGCCAAAAAATCAATGGTATTATTGAAATGCATCTTTTTCTTTTTTTCCTAACAACATTTATACATATTACATTACTTTTTTTATTAAGAAAAAAACCAAAATATATGGGCTATGGTTTTACCGGTGCAAGTTTAATTAAAATGATGATTTGTGTTTTATTTTTATTGCCCGAAATATTAAATCAAAAACCCACAACATATTCATATATTTTTCAGTTTTTTGGACTTTACTTTGCTTATCTTGCTTATGAAGTTGTTTTAATTACAAAAGAATTAAAAAAAGGAAATTAATATGTATGATTACATACAATAATTTAAATTTTTACGTTTAATACACTCTAAAATCATTAGAATATCGTTTATTATTCAAAATAATACCTTAACAAAACTTAAAAAAAATACTGATTAAAAACAAAAAGTATATCTTTGCAAAATCATTTTCAAAAATGAACAAATTAATCTATATATCAATTACTGTAATTGCCTTAATTTTATTTGGTTGTAGCGACTATCAAAAATTGCTTAAAAGTTCTGATTACGAATTGAAATATACTAAAGCTATTGAATATTATGAAGATGACGATTATTTCAGAGCATTATCGTTATTAGAAGAACTTATAACAATATACAAAGGAACAAAAAAAGCTGAAGATATTTATTATTACTATTGCTATTGCCATTATAATCAAGACAATTATGTTTTGGCAGGATATCATTATAAAAACTTTGCAAGAACATATCCAAACAGCAAACGAAAAGAAGAATGTTTATATCAAAGTGCATATTGCCATTATCTTAATTCACCAATACCAAGTCTGGATCAATCATACACTCACAAAGCAATTAATGAATTGCAACTTTTTATTAATAAATTTCCCGATAGTTATCTTGTAACCAAAGACCTGAGAAACCAAAAGACACAAGCAAATGTGTTGATTATTAATAATGTGTATATTAATAAATCATTTAACGATTTCAAGCAAGAGCTTAATACCAATGAAACCAAAGATTTACTGAAATTATGTTCTGACCTTGGAATAGGAGTTCAGAAAAATAAAAAAAGCGATGCATCAATTGTAATATCTGAGGTTTTGGACTACCTGAATAACGCATATATAGAAGGACAAATCATTACTGACACTATTGATAATTTGTACAAATATCTTTCATTAAAAAACAGAAAAGATTTAATTAAATTCAATAAAAAAAACAAATTGAATGCACGCATTGAAAAAACAGATTCAGTAGAAAGTATCAGACTTATATTGATGAACAAAATGCGTAATGTTGGAAAATTTCCATCTTGCAACGAACTAATAGATAAATTAAGATGGAAATTAGAAATTAAATCATTTAATAATGCAAAATTGTATTACGATTTAAAAGATTACAAAGCAGCAATTGTAGCTCTAAAAAACAGTCTGCTTAAATTTCCTGACACACAATATAGAGAAGAACTACTATTTCTTATTTTAAAATCGAGTTATATGCTGGCAGAAAACAGTATTAATAAAAAGAAAGTAGAACGGTACAACAATACCTTAACCGAATATCATGCTTTTATAGATGAATATTCAAATTCGAACAAACAAAAAAGTGCTGAAAGAATTTATGATAACACATTAAATAAATTAGATAAATTAAAATTAAATAATTAATTTTTTAAAACAATGGATTACAAAAAAACAAATGCAGAAGTAAGTACAATTACCCGAAACATTAAAGATTTAGAAAATGAAACAGGTAATATTTATGAAACAATAACAATTATTGCCAAACGTTCTAATCAAATTAGTATTGAGATAAAAGAAGAATTAAACAAAAAATTAGATGAATTTGCTTCTTATACTGATAATTTAGAAGAAATTTTTGAAAATCGCGAACAAATTGAAATATCAAAGTTCTATGAACGGTTACCCAAATCAACATTAATTGCTGTTCAGGAATATATTGAAGACAAGATTTACATTAGAAAACCTGACGAAGAATAAAAATTAATGTTAATCGGTCACAATTAAAGATAATGAAATTTAAAGTCTAAAATTACAAATCGCAATTACAAAATTCCAAGGAAAAAAGAAAAAAAATGCATAAAAAATGTTCATATTTGGCACAAGGATTATCAGAAATAAAAAGAATTCTTGCCCTTGAAATCTGGGACTTGAAATTTTGGGCTTGGAACTTTAAAAATAAGGTGTAAACACTTACAATTAATGTTTAAGGATAAAAACATAATACTCGGGATAACAGGCAGTATAGCAGCTTATAAAGCTGCTTTTTTGACTCGTTTACTTGTTAAAGAAGGAGCAAATGTTAAAATTATAATGACTCCTTTGGCAAAAGAATTTATTACTCCAGTTACCCTTGCTACACTTTCAAAAAATACAGTTCTGTCTGATTTTTTTATTCACGATGATGGTTCATGGAACAACCATGTTGAACTGGGAAAATGGGCAGATATCATGCTTATTGCTCCGGCAACAGCCAACACAATAGCAAAAATGTCAAACGGTATTTGCGACAATCTCCTTCTAACAACTTACCTTTCTGCAAAATGCCCTGTAATAATTGCTCCTGCCATGGATTTGGACATGTTTCAACATCCAGCCACATTAAAGAATATTGAAACATTAAAATCTTATGGTAATTTAATTATTGAACCCGCTTCAGGCGAACTTGCAAGCGGCATACATGGAAAAGGCAGAATGGAAGAACCCGAAAATATTGTATCATCAATCAAAAAGTTTTTTGATGCAAAAAAAAATAAAAAATAAAAAATTTCTTGTAACAGCAGGTCCTACTCACGAATATATTGATCCTGTTAGATTTATTGGTAATCAATCTTCCGGAAAAATGGGATTTGCCATTGCTGAAGAATTAGCCGACAAAAATGCTGAAGTTATTTTAATAACAGGTCCCACACATCTTGAAACAAAAAATAAAAGCATTAAAAAAATTAATATTACATCTGCTGATGAAATGCTGACAAATGTACTCGAACATTTTTCAAGTGCAGATTGTATAATTATGTCTGCTGCCGTTGCAGATTATACTCCTGTGAAAACATTTGATAAAAAACATAAAAAAGGAAATTCAAACTTACAAATAGCCCTTAAACCAACAATTGATATTTTAAAAGAGCTTGGAAAACTTAAAAAAGAAAAACAAATATTAGTGGGTTTTGCATTAGAAACCGATAATGAAATACAAAATGCTAAAAATAAACTTGAAAAAAAGAATCTTGATTTTATTGTACTAAACTCACTAAACGATACAGGTGCAGGATTTCAACACGACACAAATAAAATAACAATAATAGATAAATACAATAAAATTACTAACTTTGAGTTAAAATCAAAAACAGAAGTTGCAAAAGATATAGTTGAAAAAATATTTGACTTAATTTAAAATTTGTTAATTTCTAAAATACTAGCAAATGAAGAAAATACAAATAACATTCTTTATAATTATTTTATCTTTTCAAGTTTTTTCGCAAGAATTGAATTGCAGGGTACAGGTAGCTCATCAAAAAATTCAGGGAACAAATATTAAAGCATTTGAAACTTTGCAACAAGCAATATTTGAATTCATGAATAATACAAAGTGGACAGACCATGTTATTAACATGGACGAAAGAATTGAGTGTAATATATTAATAAACCTTACAGAACAAGTATCTACTGATGAATATAAAGCCACAATACAAGTGCAATCTAACCGACCTGTTTATGGTTCTACATACAATTCTGTTATGCTAAATTATTTAGACGGAAATTTTCAATTTCGCTATGTTGAGTATCAATCTTTAGATTTTACATTAAGCACACATACTTCTAACCTAACATCTGTTCTAGCCTTTTATGCATACCTAATCTTAGGATTAGATTATGATTCATTTTCTTTGGAAGGAGGTACTGAATTTTTTCAAAAAGCAGAAACAATTGTTACAAATGCTCAGAATGCTCGAGAAAAAGGATGGAGAGCATTTGAAAGTAATAAAAACAGGTATTGGATTATAGAAAACATTATGGAACAAAAATACAACGGTATCAGACAATGTATTTATGAACATCATCGTCTTGGTTTGGATGTAATGGCAGAAAAACCCGAGGATGGCAGATCAATTATTGCTGAATCGATAAAATTATTGCAAAAAGTACACAGGGCAAAACCTGGTTCATTTTTAATGCAATTATATTTTAATGCTAAAGCTGATGAATATGTAAATGTTTTCTCAGAATCGTTTACAGATGAAAAAAACAGGGTTTTTACAATTCTCAAAGAAATTGATCCCGCAAATATGACCAAATATCAAAAAATTACAAGTAATAATTAACATTTTAATATGTTAAGATTTCTTTCAATAAAAAATTATGCTTTAATAGATTCTCTTGAAATAGATTTTCATAAAGGATTTTCAACAATAACAGGGGAAACAGGGTCGGGAAAATCAATTATTATTGGAGCTTTATCTTTAATCCTTGGTAAGCGTTCTGATATTAGTGTGCTAAAAAATCAAAAATCAAAGTGTATTGTTGAAGCAAGTTTTGATATTGGACTGAAAAATTTAAAAGATTTTTTTAAAAAAAATGAGATAGACTACGAAAAAACCACAATAGTTAGAAGAGAAATTGCTCCAAACGGCAAAACAAGGTCATTTATTAATGATACTCCGGTTCAATTATCGCTGCTAAAAGATTTTAGCTCTATGATAATTGATATTCATTCTCAACATCAAAATTTAGAGCTTAGCAATAATCTGTTTCAAATAAAAGTAGTTGATCTATTTGCAAAAAACGAAGATATTGTTAATAAATATTTTGCAGAATACACAGATTTCAAACAACTTGATCAACAATACAAAAAATTGCTGGAAAAAACAGAAAGTTCAAAAGCCGACCTTGATTATTTTCAATTTCAGTATGAACAATTAGAAAAATTAAATTTAATTGAAGGTGAACAGGAAGAAATTGAAGGAAATTTGATGACACTGAATAATGCAGAAGAAATTAAATCAAAACTGTTTGCTCTTTCACAAAATTTCATATATCAAGATAAAAATTTAATAAACCAAATTAGCTCTGTTAAAACAGAAATATCAAAACTTGTTGATGTATATCCAAAAGCAAAAGAAATTACCAACAGGCTTGAAAGTATTATTATTGAATTGCAAGATATTGCTGAAGAAACAGAGCAAGAAAGCGAAAAAATCAATTACAACCCACAGGAAATTGAAAAATTGACAGATCGTCTTTCTGCAATTTTTGAGTTACAACAAAAGTATAAAGTAAATACAATTAAAGAACTTATTAAAATAAAAGATGAGCTTAACAGCAAAATTTCAAACATAGCAAATTACGATGATAACCTGAAAAATCAAAAATTACAGTTAGACATTAAAGAAAAAGCCGTTAATAAACTCGCGAGTGAAATTCACAATAAACGAAAAAAAGTAATTCCTAATCTGGAAAAT
The DNA here is from genome assembly GCA_964435855.1 of uncultured Bacteroidales bacterium. Classification (GTDB taxonomy): domain Bacteria; phylum Bacteroidota; class Bacteroidia; order Bacteroidales; family CAYTAU01; genus CAYTAU01. The sequence goes on from CAYTAU010000049.1 coordinate 26,769, forward strand.
AAGATAAATACTTTACTGAAAAATCTAGGAATATTACACGCTGTTTTTAAAATTGAACTATCAGAAAATCAAACACTAAACGAACATGGCAAAAGTGATATAAATTTTCTTTTTTCAGCAAATAAAAAAGTAGAACCTGCCGATATTGCCAAAATTGCTTCTGGTGGCGAACTTTCAAGGCTAATGCTTGCCCTTAAATATACTATTTTCAGCTCATCATTTATTTCTACAATTATTTTTGATGAAATAGACCTTGGCGTTTCAGGTGAAATTGCTGACAAAATGGGTATTCTTATGTCCGAAATGTCTGGAAATATTCAGGTAATAAGTATTACGCATCTGCCACAAATTGCCAGTCGTGGCAAACAACATTACAGGGTACTAAAAGACGAAAAACAAAAAGATGCAAACATTACAATTGAACTGCTTAACAAGGATGATAGAATTATTGAAATTGCAAAAATGCTTAGTGCCGAAAATCTTACCGATGCAGCAATAGAAAATGCTAAAATGCTTTTGAAAAATTAACGACCTTGTCTTAAAATAGGTTTACACAAAAAATTGTTGAAATGATTTATTATTCGTATTATTGCGAACAGAAAAATTAAACATTATGGATAAAACAAAAAATACTTTTACAGAAAAGCAAAAACTTACGTCACGTTTTGCAAAAGCAATGGGACACCCTGTAAGAATGTATATATTAGAATTATTATCAAAACAAACATGTTGTTACAGTGGTAATTTATCTGAAATTTTGCCGATTGCAAAATCAACACTTTCGCAACATCTAAAAGAATTGAAAAATGCAGGCTTAATTCAAGGTGAAATTGAACCACCAAAAATAAAATATTGCCTTAATACAGAAAATTGGGAATTAGCTCAAAAACTTTTTAAGAACTTTTTGCAAATATAATTTTTTATTTACAAATGTTGTTCGTATTTTTGCGAACTACGAATTGTAATTAAAATTTACAAAAATGAAAATTTTAATTCTTTGCACCGGCAATAGTTACCGCAGCCAAATGGCACAAGGGTTTCTACAATCGTTTAACAAAAACATATTAGTTTGTTCTGCAGGAACTGAGCCAAGCACTAAAGTTCATCCAAAAGCCATACAGGTAATGCAAGAATTAGGCATTGACATAAGTAAAAATAACCCAAAATCAGTAAACGAATTTCTAAATGAAAGCTTTGATTATGTAATTACCGTTTGTGATGGGGCAAAAGAATCATGCCCTGCTTTCACGGGTAAAGTAAAGCACCGCATCCATATTGGTTTTGATGATCCTTCTTTTGCTGAAGGTACTGAAGAATACATAATGAGTGAGTTTAGACGTATCCGTAACGAAATTAAAGATGCATTTATAAGTTTTAATAATCAAAAAATAAGAAAATGAAAAAAGATATAAAAGAAATTGTTAGAGAAAAATATGCTGAAATTGCTAATCAAAGTAAAGAACCAAAAAAAACCTCATGTTGTGGTAGCACCGGCTGTTGTAGCAAAGTTGATTACACTATTTTTAGCGAAGATTACTCTAAACAAAAAGGCTATAGTAAAGATGCTGATTTAGGATTGGGATGTGGATTACCCACCAAATTTGCCGGAATTAAAGAAACCGACCATGTACTTGATCTGGGAAGCGGAGCCGGAAACGACTGTTTTGTTGCAAGAGCAATTACAGGAGAAAAAGGAAAAGTAACAGGAATTGATTTTACTGATGAAATGATTGAAAAAGCAATTGCCAATAATAAAAAGATGGGGTATAATAATGTGGAATTTATAAAAGGTGATATTGAGAAAATGCCCTTAAATGATAATTCTGTTAATGTAGTTATTTCAAATTGTGTATTAAGTCTGGTTCCCGACAAACAAAAAGCTTTTAGTGAAATATATCGGGTTTTAAAACATAAAGGTCATTTCTGCGTGTCAGATATAATTTTAACAGGAGAATTACCGGATAAAATAAAACAAGATGTAGCAATGTATGCAGGATGTGTTTCTGGTGCAATAAATAAATCAGATTACTTAAACATAATAAAAGAAACAGGATTCACAAATATTGTAATTCATAAAGAAAAAGAAGTTGAAATACCAGAATCCATCATGCTCAATCATTTGACCTTAGATGAATTTGGAAAATTTAAAAAAGACAGAATAGGGATTTTTAGTATTACAGTTACTGCTAATAAATAAAATCAGTAGCCCCACCTTTTAAGGTGGGGACAAGGATAAAAGCGAAATGCCCTCTGCGAAATTTTGATAATTTTAATTTCTTATTATTAAAATTATCAAAATTTCGCAGAGGTGGGTATTGTTTAAATCTATACCCCGCCCTGAAGGACTGGGCAACTAAAATAGTTGTTGGTTTTCTCTGAAATCAATTAAAGCTTACAATATAACAATAATGCTATCAAAAAAAGTAATGAAATTTTTCAGTATGAAAATTTAAAAAGTCAATTTTTAAAATTATCTTTGCAGAAAATTACTAATCTTAAATAATATTAAAAATGGATATTTTTGAAAAAATAAAAATAAATAGAGGTCCATTAGGCAAATATCAGGAAGCAACTCATGGATACTTTGCATTTCCAAAATTAGAAGGTGAAATTAACCCTATAATGAAATTCAGAGGCAAAGATGTTTTAACATGGAGCATAAATAATTATTTAGGACTTGCAAATCATCCTGATATTAGAAAAGTAGATACTGATGCAACAGCAGAATATGGTCTTGCTTATCCAATGGGCGCAAGAATGATGTCGGGACAAACAAGCTTGCACGAAGAATTTGAACGCAAAGCAGCAGAATTTGTTGGTAAAGAAAGTGCATATTTGGTAAATTTTGGATATCAGGCAATGGTTTCAATTATTGACAGCCTTGTTGACAGAAACGATGTTATTGTTTACGATTCTGACGGACATGCATGCATACTTGACGGTGTTAGATTACACATGGGCAAACGCTTTGTATATCAGCATAACAATATTGAAAGTATTAGAAAACAACTTGAGCATGCCACTAGACTAACCGAAAAAACCGGAGGTGGCATATTGCTTATTGCCGAAGGTGTTTATGGTATGATAGGCGACATTGCAATAGTTGACCAAATGACAGAATTGAAAAAAGAATTTAATTTCAGGATTCTTCTTGACGATGCTCACGGATTTGGAACTATGGGAAAAACAGGTGCAGGCACAGGAGAACATCTTGGAGTACAAGATGAAATTGATGTATATTTTGCCACGTTTGCAAAATCAATGGCAGGTATTGGAGGATTTGTAGCAAGCACCGAAAATATTATAAGTTATCTGGCTTACGATATGCGCTCTCAGGTATTTGCAAAATCACTGCCTATGCCTATGGTAAAAGGTGCATTAAAGAGATTGGAAATGCTAAAAGCAATGCCAGAACTAAAAGATAAACTTTGGGAAATAGCTAATGCTTTGCAAGAAGGATTAAAACGCGAAGATTTTGATATTGGAGCAACAAAATCGCCAATTACACCTGTTTATATGAGCGGAACAGAATGGGAAGCTGCAAATCTTGCTTTAGACCTACGCGAAAATCATGGTATTTTTTGTACAGTAGTTGTATATCCTATTGTTCCTAAAGATACAATTCTTTTAAGACTTATACCAACAGCTGTACATAGTTTAGAGGATGTTGAAAGAACTATAAAAGCTTTTGCTGCGTGTCGTAAAAAACTAACAAATAACGAATACGATAAAGACAAAATTAATTTTATATAGAAAATTTTGTTTTATATAATTGTAAAAGCTGTTCTAAAACTAGAACAGCTTTTTTTTATTGTTTTAATGCTATTTTACAGCAATAGTTTCAATTCCTACCATAACACCCAAAGGCAATTTCATTACGCCATAAGCTGCTCTTGCAGGAGGATCTTTGGGATAATATTTTGCATAAACCTCGTTCATTGGTGCAAAATCGCCCATGTTTTCGAGCAAACAGGTAGATTTTACAACATCCTTAAAACTATATCCTGCCTCATTAAGAATTGCAGCTATATTCTTCATTACCTGTTCGGTTTGTTCTATAATACCACCATCAACAACTTTTTTTGTAACCGGGTCAATAGCTATCTGACCCGAAATAAATAACATTCCGTTAATTTCAACCGCTTGGCTATATGGTCCAACAGCTTTGGGTGCATTTTCTGTATGTATTATTTTTTTCATATTATTTTATAGTTTTAACTTGATTAATTGACTTCCCCAAAAAATCGGGACAGGTTGTCGAACCTGCGTTTCATAAATTTTAGAATTATTTGATGCAAACAGGCAATTGACATCCGATAGTATTCGAATTTATAGTGAACAGTTGATAAAAGAGAATTTGCTTATCTGCTTATCTGCTTATTGTACAAATTATTATTTTTACATATTTAAAATTAATACTTATTTGTGAATAATTCAGGTTAATTATTAATAAAAATTGTCTTAATTTGAACTATAAAATTATAAAAATAAAAATGAAACGAGTAATTATAATTGATAATTACGACTCCTTTACTTATAATCTTGTTCATTATATTGAACAGTTTACTAATGATTTTAAAGTTGCAAGAAATAACGAAGTTGATATTAAGGAAATAGGTACTTACAACAAAATACTATTCTCCCCCGGTCCCGGACTACCATCGGAAGTTGAAATTATGAAAGATATAATTGAAAAATATAAAAAAACTAAATCAATATTTGGAATATGTTTGGGACATCAGGCAATTGCCGAATACTTTGGTGCAAAATTATTAAACTTACATGAAGTAGACCATGGTATCCAAAAAAATACAATTGTAGTTGATGAATCGGAAATTATTTTTAAAAATATTCCCAAAAACTTTTTGTCGGGCAGATATCACTCATGGCTAATTGATAAGGCAACATTACCAAAAACATTAAAAATTACAGCAGTTGACAATAACGACCACATAATGGCAATTAGCCATAATAAATTTAATATTAAAGGAGTTCAGTTTCATCCCGAATCTATTATGACACCTGAAGGTTTAAAAATTATTGAAAACTGGATATTGGAATAAACTCTAGCATATATATATTGCGTACATATACTACAAAAGAGGAAACTTTACTGCGAAGGCAAAAAAATTATATTAACCAACAGCACCTATTAAACCAAAAATTATTTTTCCTTCAATAGTTTGCATACTTACATCCCATTCTGTTTCAATTTCATTTTGTTTTGATACAATACGGTATTTTACAATAAACGAATTTTCTTTTTCAATAATTTTAAGTCTTTCCATTTGTGTAACATTAATAAACTTAATGCAAACAAATCCTTCTTTATTTGTAAGATTACCACAGAAAAATTCATCTAAAAATTGTTTTGTATTTCCTCTAAGATTATTATCGTGTTGTTCCGACAAGTATTCTTTATCCATAAGAAGCAATACTTTTTCTGTATTATGTTTTAATACATCTTTTTCATAATTTTTTAAAAACGATTCTAATTTTTTTAATGTTTCTGTATTTTTTGCTGTACTGTTTTGTTTTTCTTGCCCAAAAACTGTAAATGTTATAAATACTAAAATTAATGTTGTTAGTGTTTTCATATTGATTGTTTTAATAATTATTTATTTTACCCATAATGGTTTGAATAAACTGCTTTTTTAATGCGGTTTAGGTTTTGTTGTATGCTTTTTCATATCATAATCACTTAAAATAACCTTACCTTCGTGAAAGTCGAAAATGATGTAGTTTGTTTTAATTCCATACTCATACGTCCACTTTTGATCAATTGGATATTTTTCACCATTATAAGTTGAGATACCCATAAATATTTCAGGTAATCCATCTTGGTCATAATCGTCAATGTTAAATTGATCGTGTTGGCTACCATCAACGATTCCAAACCCATAACCTCCATCCATTTCAAAAGGGTATTTGATAGTGTCTTTTTTAGAAGATAGTTTAAGACTCATTTTATAACAACAATGAGCACCGCCCGAATAGCTAAACGACAAGTGATCACTTATTCCATCTCCATCAAAATCTCTATTCTTAAGGTAGTTTTCACTTTCCTTTAGCAATGATTCTACTTCATTCACAGTTGTATCCGAAACCTCTTGAATGTTCCCTGAATCCTTTTCCACATTTAGTTCAGACACTCCACAAGCGCTTATAATGAGAATTAGTAAAACAAGAGTGATATTAAGTGTGAATTGTTTCATTGTTGTTAATTGCATATAAAGTTGTTTGCTATTGGGATAATATTGTTTTTAAACATTTCACAAATCTACTAAAAATAAAACAGTTTGCCACAAAAGCAGGGCTTAGTTTGGAAACTAAGCCATACGATGGTTTAATCCTAATTGTTTACTAATTTTATCCATATTCATTTTTGCAGATTCTATATTGTCAGATTTTTGCACCTGCGTAATCTCTTTATTATTTGAATCATAAAGTATTATTCTATAATCACTATTTGTTATATCAAGAGTTCTATTACTTCTACTATAGGTTCGCCAAACTTTATTCGATTTTTTAACTCCAATTTTCATATCAGTAGTAATATATACCCATTTCCCAATAGGTACAATTCCAAATAGATTAGTTGAAAATTTAAATCTCTTTTTATCAAAATCAATCAGCGTACTTGTTGAAGTAAATCCAACAAAAGCTCCAATTAAAACTAAAATTAGACCAAATATTGAAAAATAGATTGATATCAATCCTGCAACAAATATAAATATCCCGGATGATGTTCCAACTTCTCCAAACGATTTGTCAAGTTTGTTTTTTGTTATCATTTTAAATCTATTTTTATTTCACAAATCTAATAGGAATAAAGCATACCACAAAAGCAGGGCTTATTATTATTTACCTAATAGTGGTTTTGAAATTATTAGCTATTTATTACTTAGTTTTGAAACTAAGATGAGCTAGGGCAAACTTTTTTATTTAATTCTTTTTACTCTTTAAATCCATCAACAATCCAAAGAATTAATCTTGTAATTATCCAAAAAACTATAAATGTTCCTAAAGGCCAGGCTATACAAGAGAGGTATAATAACACTGTTACGCCAGTGCTTGCGCCTTCGGTAGTACTAAAAAGCAAAAAGGCAAAAAATAAAACAATTAATGCTATGAGTATTGAAATTGTTAGTAACAATCTTTTTACTCCCTTTTGTAGTTGTTTTAATCTTTTCATTTTTAATTTTTTGTTTAACAACTTTAATAATCTTATACTTTTATTAGGATATAAAGATAAGAAATTAATTGTTTAATTAAATAGTCGTTCCTTATCAAGTCGATTTTAAGTTTGAATAATTTTTTTGCAAACAGT
>CAYTAU010000050.1:0-1058 GCA_964435855.1 uncultured Bacteroidales bacterium
GAAGAAGCGCTACAGATAAACGAAAAGAAATTGAATCAAATAATCAATTCATCACCCATTGGAATATGCACTGTTGACATGCTTGGCAATTTTATCACGACAAATCCGGAATATGAACAGATGGTAGGTTATTCCAAAGAAGAGCTTGTGGGACTTTCATTTTTTGATGTGACACATCCAAATGACCGCCCTAAAAACAAAAAGCTCTTTCAGGACATGTTTTCTTTGGAAACGACAGATTTTTTCATGGAGAAAAAATATATACGCAAGAACGGTGAGGAGATTAATGTATTCGTCAATGCTATTGGGATTAGAGATGCTGAGGGAAATGTCAAATTCGGAACCGCATTCGTGGATGATATCACAGAACGCAAACAAGCAGAATTGGCACTTCAAAAAAGCCAATCTAAATTAAAAAATAAAAATGAAGAATACGAATCAATAAATGAAGAATTAAATCAAACTAATGATGAACTTATAATATCTAAAGATAAAGCTGAAGAAAGCGACAGATTAAAATCAGCCTTTCTTGCCAATATGAGCCACGAAATACGCACACCTATGAATGGCATTATGGGTTTTTCCAAATTATTGAAAGAGCCTGGTCTTTCTGGCGATGAGCAAGAAGAATATATTACTATTATAGAAAGTAGCGGAGAACGAATGCTTAACATTATTAATGATATTGTTAGTATTTCAAAGATAGAAGCAGGATTAATGGAAGTTAATATACAGGAATCAAATATTAACAAGCAAATCGAATACGTTTATAACTTCTTTAAACCCGAGATTGAAGAAAAAGGGATGCAGTTTTCATACAAAAATTCTTTGCCTTTAAACGAAGCCATTATAGAAACCGATCGCGAAAAAGTTTTTGCAATACTTACAAACCTTGTAAAAAATGCCATTAAGTATAGCGAAAAAGGTTCAATAGAAATTGGTTATATCACAAAGGGAAAATACATTGAGTTTTATGTAAAAGACACCGGTATTGGTGTTCTAAAAGACCGACAAAAAGCCATTTTTGAACGATTTATTCAGGCCGATATTGCCGATAA
>CAYTAU010000050.1:1158-32396 GCA_964435855.1 uncultured Bacteroidales bacterium
AGTAAAAGAATATCCCGAAAATCGGTCAATATCTTTACTTTGAGTAGCACATAAATTTATTAAAATGAAATCATTAACAATTGATGTAAAAGTAAGAGAAAATGTAGGGAAAAAAAGCACTAAAGAGTTACGCAAACAGCAAATGGTTCCTTGTGTTATTTATGGCGGAAAAGAAAATATTCATTTTTATGCTCATGAAAATGCTTTTCGCAAACTAATTTTCACTCCTAATGCACATACTGTTAAATTAAATATTGAAGGGAAATTAACAGACGCTATTTTGCAGGATATTCAATATCATCCGGTAAGAGATAATATTTTACATATTGATTTTCTTCAGATTTTTGAAGATAAGCCAATAATAATTGGAGTTCCTGTAAAATTACACGGTTTACCTATAGGTGTTCAGGATGGTGGAAAATTGGCACTTGAACAAAGACGCTTACTTGTTAAAAGCTTAATTAAAGATTTGCCGGATGTTTTAGATATTAATATTGAAAGCCTTGGTCTTGGCAAGGTACTAAAAGTAGGAGATCTGGATTTTGAAGGAGTTGAACTTGTTGATAATCCTAACAATGTTGTAGCATCGGTTAAATTAACAAGAGTTGCTAAAGGATTGGATGAAGAAGAAGAAGAAGAAGGCGAAGAAGGTGAAGAAGGCGAAGAAGGTGAAGAAGGTGAAGAAGGCAAAGAGGGTGAAGGAAAAGAAAAAGGAGAAGGAAAAGGAAAAGCACCGGATTCTGGAAAACCTGTTGAAGGTGGTAAAAACCCTGAAGACGGTAAAAACCCAGGAAAAAAATAATTTAAACTCATATAACTTTGAAATACCTAATTACGGGTTTAGGTAATATTGGAGATAAATATTATAATACCCGACATAATATAGGGTTTTCTGTATTGGATGCATTTGCCGGTGCATCCAATATTATTTTTGAGGATAAACGATACGGAAATAAAGCAGTTGTTAAACACAAGGGAAGAACACTTGTTTTAATAAAACCATCAACTTTCGTTAATTTAAGTGGGAGAGCTGTTAATTACTGGCTTAAAAAAGAAAAAATTCCAATTGAAAATTTATTGATTATAGCTGACGATATTGCTTTGTCATTTGGTAAATTAAGATTGCGACCAAAAGGCGGATGTGCCGGACATAATGGCTTAACAAGCATTATTGAAACACTTGGCAATAATAAATTTGCCAGATTACGTTTTGGAATTGGAAATGAATTTAACAGAGGAGGTCAAGTTGACTATGTTCTTGGACAATGGACAGAAGAAGAAAAAAATATATTACCTGAGCATATTAATAAATCTATAGAAATAATTAAAAGTTTTAGCACAATTGGGCTTGAACAAACAATGAATATTTTTAATTAGTGCTTGCACTAAAACTATAAATTTTAGAAACGTTTGATAAGAAAGCGATAAAGACAAGCGTAACGAAGTTATTGGCGTTTTCATACAGACACTAACTAATGACGACAATTGAATTAATACAAGGCGATATTACCAAACTTCAAGTTGATGTTATTGTTAATGCTGCCAATAAAACTTTACTTGGTGGGGGAGGAGTTGATGGTGCCATCCACAGAGCCGCAGGAAAAGAATTATTAGAAGAATGTAAAACTCTAAATGCTTGTCAAACCGGTGATGCTAAAATAACCAAAGGATACAATTTGCCTGCCGAATATGTTATTCATACCGTTGGACCTGTGTGGAACTGTGGCAGTAAATCAGAAGACAAGTTGTTGGCAAGTTGCTACAAGCAAAGCCTTAAACTGGCAATAGAAAATGGATTGAAATCCATTGCTTTTCCAAATATTAGTACAGGAGTTTACAAATTCCCAAAACAACGTGCTGCAATTATCGCAGTTCATGAAGTAAAGGAATTTATAAAAACTAATCATTCTTTGGAAAAAATAATTTTTGTTTGTTTTGATGATGAAAATTATGATCTTTACAAAAAACTATTACGCTGATGGTTGTGAAAGTATTATTCTTTGGTGTATTATCTGATATTGCAAAAACAATGTCAATTAATATTGAGAATAAAAAGGATACGGATGAACTTATTAAATATATTGAAACTGAATATCCCCAAATAAAAAGATATAAATATAAAATTTCGGTTAACAGAAATCTTATTGCAGAAAATATTGTTTTAAACAATAAGGATGAAATAGCATTATTGCCCCCATTTGCAGGAGGATAAAAAAGCTTAAATGGTTCAGGTTGTGTTCATAAATGAAACGAACATGAAGTATCATACCACCTGTAATTAGCAACTTGATTGTTTTCATACATTTTGTTACTCTTTTTCAATTCTGTTTATCTCTGTGGTAAAATTAATAATTATATTATTTTTACCAGACATTAAAATCAATTTTACTTAATGAGTAAACGACATAGTATTAAAATAATATTTTTTCTTTTGTTATTTCAAATATTATTCTGTTCCATATCTGCACAAAAGCTACATGTGTTTAAAACAGAATTTTTACCAAAAAGAGACAGTGTTTATGTGTTTGCACCTCAAAATCATAATAAATCGGACTGTACATATCCTGTAATATATATGCTACACGGATACGGGGGAAATTATAAAACATGGAGTAATATAAGCCCTTTGCAAGAGTATTCAAATAAATATGGCTTTATAATTGTATGTCCTGATGGACTATATGATACATGGTATATTAATAGTCCTGTAAATAAACGCATTAAATTTGAGAACTTCTTTATAAATGAACTCTATCCTTTTATTAATGAAAATTACAAAGCCGACAAGGAAAATATTTTTATTACAGGTTTAAGTATGGGTGGATATGGTGCTTTGCATCTTTACAAAAACAACATTAATAAATTTAAAGCAGTAGGCAGCACAAGTGCATTATTGGATCTTGCTCCTTTTTCCGAAAGCTTTGGATTGCCATTAGTTTTAGGCAAATACAAAACGAGCAAGCAAAACTATATTGATTATTCAATATTTAATTATCTTGAAAAATTAAAAAAATCAAAATATCATATTTTTATTGATTGTGGTTTAGAAGATCCTTTTTACAGACAAAACCTTGAATTTTTCGACAAATGTAAAAAGGCAGAAATAAATATCTCGTTTACATATCGCCCCGGAGACCATAATAGAGGATACTGGAGAGAATCTATTAAAGATCATTTTGTATATTTTTATTACCTGTCAAAATTAAAAAATAATGAACAGCTTTTTTGAACTGGTTGCAAAACGCCAGAGTGTGAGAAAATATTCTGAACGCAAAATTGAAAGAGAGAAAATTGAAAAGTGTATTGAAGTAGCTCGTCTTGCTCCTTCTGCTTGTAATTCACAACCATGGACATTTATTGTGGTTGATAATCCGGAACTTTCTCTAAAAGTTGCCAAGGCTACATATAGTCCTATTATTGCTTTTAACAAGTTTGCAAAAAATTCTACCGTAATGATAGTTATTGTTATTGAACGTCCAAAAACTATTGCTCAAATTGGTGATGCAATAAAAAACCGCGAATTTCCTCTAATTGATATTGGTATTGCAGCAGAGCATTTTTGTTTGCAGGCAACAGAACTTGGACTTGGTACTTGTATGATTGGCTGGTTTAACGAGAAAAAAGTAAAAAGTTTATTAAATATTCCAGAAAACAAGCGTGTTGGCTTATGTATTTCTATGGGTTACCCTGCAGAAAACTACAAACAACGACAAAAAATAAGAAAATCTACAGAAGATATGTGTAGGTATAATAGTTATATTGGATAATATTTCGCTTCGGTCAAATATCTCAACTTAGGTCAAATAAACCATCAGGTAAATTCATTTCTATTGTTTTATTTTTTTCATTAATAGAAATTATAAATTCTTCGGCAACAGGAATTAGAAATTCTTTTTTATTAATTATTACTTTAAAATTTTTGTTTCCGGAAAAATCAAGAGTTTCATTTATAAGTCCATTTTTACCTGAATTATTATCAATAAAAGTAAATCCAATAAATGAAAAGACATTGATATCATCATCAAAATTGGAGATATCACTATTATAAACAAGGATATTACATTCTGTCAATTTTTTAGCATATTCCTTGTTTTCAATATCAACTAATTTAACTATAGCGGAGGTATTACTTTTTATTCTGATTTTTTCAATAAAAAAAGGGACTAAATATCCATCTATTTCAATGAATATTTGTCCATTTTCCTGTAAGTTTTCTACGATATCTATTTCAAAAAAGAATATTAATTCTCCCCTTATACCATGAGATTTTAAAACATGTCCAATTTTTTGACAATCATCTCTTTTAATCATGCAAAAAATTATTCAGCAGATTTTTTTTCTTCTTTAGCAGGTTCTTCTTTCTCTTCAGCTATCTCTTTTTTTGCTTCTACTTTTACATTTTCTTCCTTTTTCTTTTCAGCTACTTCTTCTTTCGCTTCTACTTTTACATCTTCTTCCTTTTTTTCTACAGTGACTTCTTCTTTAGCTTCTACTTTTACATTTTCTTCCTTCTTCTTTTCAGCTACTTCTTCTTTCGCTTCTACTTTTACATCTTCTTCCTTTTTTTCTACAGTGACTTCTTCTTTAGCTTCTACTTTTACATTTTCTTCCTTCTTCTTTTCAGCTACTTCTTCAGCTTCTACTTTTACATCTTCTTCCTTCTTTTCTTCAACTACCTCTTCTTTAGCTTCTGCTTTTACATCTTCTTCCTTCTTTTCTACAGCTACTTCTTCTTTAGTTTCTACTTTTACATCTTCTTCCTTTTTTTCTACAGCTACTTCTTCTTTAGTTTCTACTTTTACATCTTCTTCCTTTTTTTCTACAGCTACTTTTTCTTTCTCTTCTACTGTTGCATCTTCTTCCTTTTTTTCTTCAACCGCTTCTTCAGCTTTTGCTTTAGCAATTAAATCTGCTTTTTTCTTAGCAATTGCTTGAGCTCTTTCCTCGCTTATCTTTTTTTCTGCATCAAATCGTTTTTTAATTTCTGCTTTAAGCTTATCAGAAATTTTGTCTTCTTTAACTTGAATTTTTATTTCTTTCTCTTTCATCCAAGCTTGAAACTTTGTTTCAGCAACAGCTTCGTCAAAGGCTCCTTTTTTTACTCCGTCAAGTAAATGACGTTTCATTAAAACTCCTTTATATGATAAAATTGCTCTAACCGTATCTGTAGGTTGAGCACCATTTTGCAACCACGATAATGCCTTTTCAAAATCCAACTCTATTTTTGCAGGATTTGTGTTAGGATTATACAAACCAATCCTATCAATGTACTTACCATCTCGTGGTGCCCTTCCGTCTGCCACTACAATATGGTAGTAAGCATACTTTTTTCGGCCATATCTAGCCAATCTTATTTTTGCAGGCATTTTATTATTATTTTTAAAATTAGGGTTGCAAAGATAGAATTTAATTGTAAAAAATTCAAAACTATATCATATTTTTCTTTTCTTTAAATTTCTTTTTAAAAAAACTTAGTTTTCGTAAAAAATAAATTTGTATTTTTATTGTCTTATGAGAGGAAAATCAATTAATAAAAAAGTGAGTTTTGGAACTATGCCGGTATTTATGACGGCAATATCCACAATTCTTGGAGCAATTGTATTCCTTAGGTTTGGGTGGGCAGTAGGGAATCTCGGCTTTGTTGGTGTTATAGGATTAATTATCATGGGTCATTTAATTACCATTCCAACAGCGCTTGCCGTTGCAGAGATTGCCACAAATCAAAAAGTATTGGGTGGTGGGGCATATTATATAATATCACGTTCATTTGGACTAAATATTGGTGGAGCAATTGGTATTACGCTTTACTTATCTCAAGCCCTGAGTGTAGCGTTTTATATAATTGCTTTTGCTGAAGCTTTTGATCCTGTTATTCAATATTTATCAAATGAATTTGGTTTTTTAATATACGATAAACGTGCTATTAGTATCCCTGTAATGGCCTTGTTATCGGTTTTAATATTAACACGTGGTGTTAATTTTGGAATGAAAGCATTATATTTTGTTGTAGCATTATTATTTGCAGCAATTATTTTATTTTTTTTAGGAGGTAGTTCACCTAATGCTCCTGCAGAACTCAATTTAAATGCTCATATTCCTGATAATACAAGTTTCTTTAAAGTTTTTATAATAATTTTTCCTGCTTTCACAGGATTGGCGGCAGGATTAGGACTATCTGGGGATTTACGTAATCCACAAAAATCAATACCACGAGGTACAATATGGGCAACAATTGCCGGTTTGGTTGTTTATGTTTTTGTAGCTCTAAAACTTACAATGTCAGCAAGCCCTGAAGAATTAAATAACGATCAGCTTATAATGCAAAAAATAGCACTTTGGGGTCCAATTATTCCTATTGGCTTAGCAGCAGCTTGTTTATCATCTGCCATAGGCTCTATTATGATTGCTCCAAGAACATTACAAGCACTAGGTATTGATGATATTTTTCCTAACAAATTTTTCAACAGATGGTTTGCAAAAGGCAAAAAAGGTTCTAATGAACCTATTAATGGTTCAATTATTACCATAATTATTGCATTTATTTTTATTGGAATATCAAAGAACGGGATAAATTTTGTAGCAGAGATAATATCCATGTTTTTCATGGTAACTTATGGTGCTATTTGTTTAATATCTTTTCTTGAACATTTTGCTGCCGACCCTGCTTATAGACCTACTTTCAAATCAAGGTGGTATTTTTCACTTTTGGGAACAATATTATCATTTTGGGTAATGTTTAAAATGGATATGTTTTATGCTGTTATGTCATTATCAATAATGGCAATAATATATTTTGGGATTTCTTCTTCTCATAAAAAACGTAGAGGTTTGGAAAAATTGTTTAAAGGAGTTGTTTTTCAGCTAAGCCGTTCACTTCAAATATTTGCCCAACGTGCTGACAAAGAAGACAGAGACGTAAGTTGGCGACCTTTTGCTATTTGTGTTTCCGAAGATTCTTTTAAAAGACGTTCTGCTTTTGATTTACTACGATGGGTATCTTACAAGTATGGTTTTGGCACATATATACATTATATAAAAGGCATGCTTACACCTGAAACACTTACAGAATCAAAAGTATCTCTTAACAGATTAATCCATTTAGCAAAGGGAGGCAAAAACAGAGTTTACCTTGATACAATAATCAGTCCTTCATATACATCTGCAATAGCACAGGTAGTTCAGTTATCAGGTATTACAGGAAAAGGTAATAATATGATATTATTTGAATTTTCCAGAACAGATCCATCTACATTTCAACATGTTTTAAAAGATTATGCGTTATTGGAATCAACAGGTTTTGACATTTGTGTATTAAATTCTTCATATAAAGGTTATGGGTACAAAAAAGAAATTCATATTTGGCTAACTCCAAAAGATTACGAAAATGGAAATCTTATGATATTATTAGCATATATCATTCTTGGTCATCCGGATTGGAAAAAAGGATTTATTAAAATTTTTGCTTTATACCCGGAAAAAGACATGGAGTTTCAAAAAGAAAAGCTGTATTCACTTATTAAATCAGGAAGGCTTCCTATATCACCAAATAATATTGAATTATTATCTTATGATGAATCAGGTTTTTCTAAAAGCTATATAAGCAGATATTCTGCTGATGCAGACTTAACAATTATTGGTTTCCAAAATGATAATATTAAGGGTGAACAAACTACTATTTTTAATGATTACAAAGATATTGGAAATATTCTTTTTGTTAATTCAAATAAACAAAAGGAAATAAAATGATAGTCTAAATTTCAAGTTTCAAATTTCCAAATTCTGATTATGGATTTCCCAAAAACACAAACAGTTAAATACTATCCAAATAGAGAGGTGGACATATGAAAACGATTGACATAAATAAGTTTTTACAGTATTCTTCTAAAATTCCTGTTATTGATGTCAGGTCTCCTGCAGAATTTGAAAAAGGACACATACCAAATGCTATTAATATTCCCATATTTGATAATGCAGAAAGAGCTATTATTGGGACGCGATACAAACAAAATGGGAAAGAAGCCGCTGTTTTTTCTGCATTTGATATTGTTGCTCCTAAGATGAAAAAATTAGTATTGAATGCAAAACAAGTTGCCAAAAATAACAAATTATTATTACACTGTTGGAGAGGTGGATTACGCAGTAAAAATATGGCGTGGTTATTTTCTTCAATAGATATTGATTGTTATGTGCTTGATGGTGGATACAAAGCATACAGAAAAATGATTCGCGAAGAACTTGGAGAAAAAATTGAAATTATTATTTTAGGCGGAATGACAGGAAGTGGCAAAACTGATATTTTACACGAATTACAAAAAAAAGGAGAGCAAATGCTTGATCTTGAGGCACTATCTAATCATAAAGGCTCAGTTTTTGGTGCTTTGGGACAAAACGAACAACCTACTAATGAACAATTCGAAAATAATATACATGAAAAATGGAATAAATTAGATAAAAGTAATAGAATCTGGATAGAGGATGAAAGCTACAAAATTGGTACTAACTGTATTCCAGAAACATTATATCATCAAATGAGAAATACTAATGTTTTAAAGATAAATATTCAGAAAGATATTAGAGTCAAACGTCTAATAAAAGAGTATGCTCTTTTCGATAAAAAGTTTATTGAAAATTCTATTAGAAAAATTGACAGAAGACTTGGAGGACAAAATACAGAACAGGCTATTAGTGCTTTACAGAATGACAATTACAAGGAAGTTGCAAGCATTCTACTAGATTATTATGATAAAGCCTATTTGCATGGTTTGTCAAAAAGAGATGAAAGCCTTATTGAAAATATTTTAATAGAAAATGATGACCCTGATTATACAGCAAATATATTAATTAATAAAGCAAACAACATGGTGGAAGCGAAGATAATTGGGTAAACTTTTCTACATATTTTAACGCGAACCAAAGTTATACCGATTGGACAATATAGTTCAAAATCTATTTTATAATTACAATTGGTATTATTTGCCATAATATTCAACAATATTTTTACCTGTTTCACCTATCTTTATGCAGTATAATTCTCTATTTAATTCTTTTATTGGTTTTTCTAATTGTTTCCAGATTTTAACAACAAGGTTTTCAGTTGTAGGGTTAATGCCTTTAAGAAAAGGCACATCTAAATTAAGGTTACTATGATCGAGATATGAAATTATATGTTCTTGAATTATTTCACTCAAAATTTTCACATCTATAACAAATCCTGTATCAGTATCAATATTTCCTTTTACTGTAACAGATAATTCATAATTATGACCATGCCAATTTTTGTTCGAACACTTTCCGAAAATTTCTGTATTTTTTTCATCAGACCATTTCTCATTAAATAAGCGATGAGCTGCATTAAAATTTTCTTTTCTTGTAATATATAACATGATTTATTTTATAAAGAAAAAAGCAATACAAATTTGTACTGCTTTTTAATTATTAATATGATTTAATTACCTTTTTCATTCCAACCAGCTTGTTTTCAAGGCTATATTTAAATAGGTATAATCCTGTACTATACGAACTTAAATCTTTCTCAATAAACCTAGAACCATTATTAAGTTCTATTGTTTCTATCAATTCACCAATGTTATTAAAAATTTGAATTGAACCTTCAGTCTTAACAGGATTATTTAGCCAAATAATAACTTTGTTGGCAGTAGGATTAGGATAAATAGTAAAATCATCTACAACTTGCGAATTTGCAAAAGCAAAGTCATCTATTTCAGTAAATACAGTACTTGTATCATCACTAGTTACCTGATAAACCTCTTTAGTATCTTCATCTTGCAAGAAAGCTACAACGTATACCTGTGAATGATTATAAACATTTTCATAATCCCATGATAATGCTATGCTTTCAGTTTGATTATTTGTCCAGTCTTGTGAATAAAGTGTTCCTGCAGCATCGGGTAATAATTTTTTTACAACATTATCGAATGTTGTCATTCCATTAGCACCAGTAATAGAAGTTATTTCTTTTTCGATTACTGCTACATTAAATGTTATATTTTTGCCAATAATTTGTGTTAATGCAGTTATATCTGCATTAATAT
Source organism: uncultured Bacteroidales bacterium (assembly GCA_964435855.1). GTDB lineage: Bacteria > Bacteroidota > Bacteroidia > Bacteroidales > CAYTAU01 > CAYTAU01. Next base: position 11,211 of record CAYTAU010000050.1, read on the forward strand.
TAACCGATGAACTTGATTTTGCAGTTTCCAAGTTAATATTAAAAATTGGTTGTATTAACGACCTTTCCGGTATAACAGTATTGTAATAATCTATCCATGTTTTTGTTGCACCATAATATTGATTCCCATCAATCACTGAATATGGTAACTGAGATGGTACACTATAAAAAGATATACGAGAATTTTGATCAGCAGGATTATCTGTATTCATTTGATCAGCTCCGGGAAAACTTGAATGAAACCTTATATCTATTACATCATATAAATTTGAATTACTTTGGAATTCAGAATGAATAAGTGGGTCATAAATTGCACATTCACTTTCAGAAGCATTTGTAAAGTGTTCAAACAATACCATTTTAAGTCTTTCTCCAATCCAAACATCATCAAAAGCAAAATCATTGCCAATTGCGTCATCATCACTACCATAAGCAATTCTAAATCTTATGCAAGATGACAATCCAATTATATTATCAAGTGTTTGTCTAACATCAGTCCATGTAAACATTGTATCGTTTGACCATCCAATAGATTGACCACCAGGCATACCATCAATACTGTAAGAATCATACCAATTTATGCCACTATTTAAAGTACCAATATTCTCCCATTCCCCATAATCTAAAGAATATTGTAAAACTGCGCCATCATTATCCGGGCGCATTTTACACCAAATCTTCATTGTTATCATTGGTTTCCTCAATCCTGTAATATCAAAACATGGGCTAATAACTGAGGAATTTTCCTGATAACCAAGTGTATCATGATTTGTATTCCATGTATTTGTTCCGGAATAAGCCGGCAAACTATCAGGCAGGCCTAATAACCAACTACATACTGTATCTCTTGTTTCTTTATACCATGAGCTTGAGGCGCCCTCAAAATCATCAAAATATGGATAAGAATCAATTTTTTCCCTAATAACAGTAGTGCGTGATTTTGTTCCCATACATGCAGCAGTGTTTTCTACATTTATTGTAACTGTATAAATACCCGGCAATTGATAATAATGTGTTGCATTGTTCCCTATAAGTGAGTCTCCATCATCAAAATACCAGGTAATAAGAGAATCAGCAAAGAGTCCATTTGGTGTATTGGTAAATAAAATTGTATCACCAAAACATTCTTTTTCCCAATCAAAGTCAATATCAGGCTTGTCAAATATTTCAATTTGTCCTGTATTATACGTTTCGAGGCAGCCATACTCCGAAGTTATTTCAAGATTTACATTGAAAATTCCTTCATCAGTAAAAACTACATTTGGATTTAATATATCTGTTGTATCCTCCTGAATATTTGTTCCTAATGCCCACGACCAATATATATCAGCAATTGCATCCGAACAATCAACATTTCCTGAAAAACTAACAGTATCATTTAAACAACCCATATTAGGGCTAAATGATAAATTATAAGGTACCTGATGAACATACATTGTATCATATTCAGTAACACTACATCCATAAGTATTAGTAAAAGTATAAGAAACAGGGTAATCTCCGGGCAAATAATCTCCGGGATCAAATTCACCTAAAGATGTAATAACTCCATTAATATCATAAACCCCGGAAGGACCGGATGGATACCCTGCCAAATCTATAGGGATATTATTTTCACAAAGAGAAGTAGTTGCAACATTAATAGCCGGAGATGGAATGTCGTGTACTAATATATCATGCTGTATCGTATCCAGGCAACCATTAGGGGCAATATATGTGTAATATATTTCATGAGTATTGACCCCTGCTACTAAAGGATCAAATGTTGCTGTGCCATTAGAGTTATCAATAATCCCATTCCCACCAAAAATTCCAAGTCCAAGTTCTAAAGAATTAATAGTACCAGTAATTGTATCTATTGGAGCATTTAGACATAAAGATTGTGGTATGCTTATTATATCTAATTCCGGAACATCTTTAACATGAATTAAAGTATCAACAATATTACTACAGCTTGTAACAGTATCTGTATATTCATAGAAAATTGTTACAAATCCGGAAACTACAGCAGGATTAAAATCAACAGTATCTCCTGTTGAGATCAATCCAAGACCTGTTAAAAATCCTGTTGAACCGGCAGGTGAGCCATAAACCATATTAATAGGGTTGTTTGCACAAAAACTGGTATCGGTTATAATTTCTAAAGTTGGCAATGCATGAACAGTAGTATTTAATGAAGAACTGCTCTTGCAACCTGATTGAGTATGAGTAAATTCATAATCAATTGTATACGGTAATATATTTGCTCCTGCCACACTTGGATTAAATTCAAATTGAGAACCATTATAACTTACACCTGCACCAGTAAAATCATGTGTTCCAACAAGTGTTGTTATGTCACTAATAAGAGTACTTACATTATCATCAACACAATATTCTGTATCTAAACCACTAAATCCGGCAAATCCAATTGAATCTATTTGAATCACATATGTAACATTAAACTCTGTGCCAGAAGTATCTGTATAATAATAAGACAGGCTGTAACTTCCTGCGAATAAAGAATCCGGATACAAATCTATATAATCTTGGACAGTTGAAACAATACCAGTTCCATTAACAATTCCATCAATAGTGAAGTATCCTGTTCCTGCCTGATATGCAGGGGTATTATCCGGAACACCATGTAAAGAGTAAGACACGTTGTTTCCATCTTTACAGTAAAAATTATTGCTTGGTATTGTATCTATTGAAGCTTGGGCAACTACTACATAAGTTTGTTGAGTAATAGCATTTGAACAACCATTTCCATCGGTATATGTATATGTAATATCATAAGGACCTCCTTCTCCTGCAACAGTTGGATAGAAAATATTAGTAATTACACCTGGTCCTACAAAGATACCAGGAGCAGGATTACCTGTTAATGCAGGATAACTGATATTGTAATTATATGTCGATTGAACATCAGTACCAATTATTGTAGGTAAATCATATACAAATGCCTGAGCTGTATCAAAATTCATACACCCTGTTGAAGGGTTAGTGCATTCGTAGTAAATATCATAATTTCCAACAGTAGCTGTATTTGGAAAAAACCAAGCTGATGTATTATTTGCCGGAACTAAACCTCCAGATTCTGTTCCACTATATGACCATTGACCATTACAACTTAGAGGAATTTCACCTGTAATTTCTGATTGAGACTCGCTGACACAATATTCTAAATCTGATGTTAAAATATCAATGTTTCCTATAGAATCTATAAGTATACTCTCCGTTATCCAGAAATATGCTCCTGAGCCAGTCGAATCATAATAATAATAATTTAAATCATGTGTCCCCGGACCTATTATGTCTGGATATAATACAATAGAATCAATGCCAATAGAATCAATACCTGCTCCAAACCTAACACCATTTAAAGTAAAATAACTTGAATCCGGATCATATGCTATTGAAAATAGTGGCTCTCCAACTAATGTGTCTTCACCACTATCATAACAATAAATATTTTGAGAATTATACATGTCAATTCCGTTAATAGTTGCATTAGCTACATTTATAGTTATCGGTAGGGTTTTAGTATCTGTACAACCATTTACATCGGTATAAGTATAAATAATATCGTGTGATCCAACTCCTGCAACAGACGGATCAAAATCTGCTGTCCCATTTCCTGTATTAGTAATACCAATATTACCAAAAAAAGAACTATTGTCTGGTAGTATGGGTAAAGGATTTCCTGAGAGTGCAGTTATTGGTTCTGCAACATTATAAACATTATTTAACGGAACGAAATCAACAAATGGTAAAGCGTAAATGTCTGTAAAGTTCTCTGTTGTATCAGTACAAACAGATTCGGATATTACATATTGAACACTTGTATTTCCAACACCCGTAGTAGTAGGATCAAATATTCCAGATACTGAATTTGTGATTCCTGCTCCTAAAAATTCTCCTCCTGCAGGTGTCCCTGTAAGCATCACAGAGGCTGCATCTACACAATATCCAGGATTAAGCCCCGATAAACTAGCTTGACCTGAAATATTATGAATAGTAGTTGTTGCTTCAATAATTCCACCAGGAATAAAAATTCCAGATCCGGGAAAAGTCTCAATATTATAAAGATATTGAATTGTATTAAGCCCTGTTGGTGCTAAGGATGGATCAAATGTTGCATGTGTAGCATCAATTATTGATAATCCTGGGACAACTAGAAAGTTATTTGGAAAAGAAGGAGGAGATATATTTGCGGTTAATGTTACGGGGCTAGAGTAATTACATAAATCTGTGGGAAGTCCGGAAATAGACCCACCCGCATCAACTATTTCTACTGTCTGCATATCAAAGCCAACACAACCATTACCATCAGTTACAGTATAATAAATATCGTAAAATCCAATGGCAAGAGTGCTTGGATGAAATGTGTTATCTACTGCCATAATACCGGGACCTGAGAACACTCCTCCCGGAGGTACAAAGGTAATAATTGTTGATACAGGGTCATTTATAGTATAAACTGATTGAGGCATTGAAAAAGAAACGGTTGGTAAAGGATTAACAGTTATTACAACATTATCTGTATTAGTACAAAAATTACCATCAGTCACAGTAACCGTATAAGTTGTAGTAGCAAGCGGTGAAACAACATGAGATATTCCTGCACCCAAACCATTATCCCAGTTATATGAGGTTCCTCCGGAAGCCGTTAATGTTGCTGATTCTCCAGAACAGATTGCTTGATCTTCTCCTGCATAAGCAGGTGGTAATGGATTTACAGTAACCATTATATTATCAGTATCAGTACAGTTATTACCGTCAGTAACTGTTACCGTGTAAGTAGTTGTAGTAACAGGGCTAACAACATGAGATATTCCGGCTCCCAAACCATTATCCCAGTTATAAGTTCCTCCTCCGGTTCCGGTGATAGTAGTATTTTCTCCGATACAAATAGGGACATTAGCACCGGCACCGGCAGTTGGCATAGAATTAACCGTAATAATAACGTCATCAGTATCTGTACAACCATTACCATCGGTAACAGTTAGTGTGTATGTAGTAGTTATGGATGGACTGACTAAATGAGATGAACCCGCACCCAATCCAATGTCCCAATCATACGTTCCTCCACCTGTTCCAGTAATAGTAGTATTTTCACCATTGCAAATGCTTACATCACCACCTGCACCGGCAGTTGGAAGAGAGTTAACTGTAACAGTTACAACATCTGTTGAAGTGCAACCATTATCATCTGTAATTGTTACAGTATATATGGTTGTAATTATAGGACTAACAATAATTGTTTGTGATATTTCAGTTGTACTCCATTCGTAATTGTAATTTGGAGTTCCATCGCTTCCTGTAGCTGTTAAATTAACTGTTTCTCCATTACATATAGTTTGACCTAAACCTGCATCAACTGTAAGAGCTAGAGGTGGTTCTGTAATATTATAAGGACCTCCTGCAACTGTGCAAGCATTTGCATCAGTAACTGTAACATTATATGACCCAGCACATAGGTTTGTTATTGTTTGGTTTGAAAATGGTCCTGTAAAATACAAAGTCCAGTCATCAAGAGTTCCTACATCACCTCCACCATCGTCTTTAATATTGAGTTTCCAAGTACCATTTTGATCAACATCGCTATTAATAGTAGCAAAATCTCCATTTTCTGGCAAATATGATCCTGTAAAAGGTGCCCCAGAATTATTATCTGAAATTGTTGTTGCAGCTGACATCGTAAAACAAACATTTGTAAAATCATCAGCATCACCACCTCTGTCTGTGGCCAGTTCAATAGATGTATTATCCGGTGCTATTAAAAAAATATCTAAATCATCAAGAAACGGATGAGTAATATTTAAGCATACACTGTCGAAAGAATATATTATTCCATCAAGATTTCCAAGTCCACTTACTGGAATTTCATAATAATCATGCCAGGTATTATCATCAGGGATAGGCACAGGGACGTTATTTATAAATGTGAATATATCCTGTTGATCCCAAGAGTATCCTAATGTTCCTGTTCCTCCTGTTGCATTAATAGATATTGTACCGTCACAATCTCCATTACATAAAACATCTGTTGTTGTTTCAGAAATTATTATAGCATCAGGTTCCGTTAAAATTATAGAATCAATAGCTGAACATCCATTAGCGTCTATCATTTGAACCCAAAATGTGTCTGGACTTTGGTTTGTAAGGGTTTGAATTGCGCCAAGTGAAGCTGTTAATCCTGCATCCGAGAACCATTCATAACTATATGGAGAGCTTCCTACAATTATTGAATTAACTTCTCCATCATTTGCACCATTACATGTTATCTCCGTTGAGACATATGCATCACCAAAAATATTTGCTTCCCACGCAACCCTATATCCATCAATTACATCAGAACCATCTGCTGTCCATCTTATCGTTGCAGAGTTTCCTGTTGGATATAATGTGAAATCCCCTTCTCCTGCATTTCTTGTATATTCTCCTAAAATAGGATAAGTATTATTAGGTCCATCATAAATGAATAAAGTATCATCGGACGTATTATGAAGATTAACTGTATGTACATAAATAACAAGTGAAGTAGCTCCCGCTGGATGAATAACAACAGTTACATTTTCGTTTAATCCATAATCATTAAGATTTCCACCAGAATCATATAGAGAATCATTACAATCTGTAAGAACTGCTCCATCTAAAGTTCCATCCATGCAATAACCAACGGTAACGCATAAATCAAAAGTTCCAACAGCATTTCCACCATCTTCCCAAAATCTTATCCAAATAGTATCTCCCGGAGTTCTACCACAAAGTGTAACAAATTCCATATTGCCATCAAAATTGTCATTATCATAACAATCAATCAAAACGGGTGCGACACATGTTCCACTGTACGTTGCTAAACAACCAGAAGTAATTCCTCCTGCATCTGTGCTAATATTTATACTTCCTGTTGATGGAATAACTACACTATACCAAACATCTTCAGTATTACCAGCACTGTATCCTCCACAACCCGGACTCGCTATTCCTGAGTCAGTAAAACCTGTATTATCGTATGTTACATATGAACATGAGGTCCCCGCAGTTAAATTAATTGCTGTACATGGGTCATCTCCTTGTGAATACAATAATGTACTTAGTAGCAAAAATAATACTGTAACTACAAGATGTAGAGTGTTTTTCATGATAATTATTTTAATTGTCTATTAACATTAATGTTAATAGACGCAATATTTAATCAAAAGGTTGTTTAATATTTATTTAAATTCATTATAAATTACCAACAGAGTTTGTTTTAATCAAACATATCATAGATCTGTTATCATATTCTGTTGTTCCAATTATAGCAAATCCATTGTCATTTGTTTCAATAACAGCATTTCCTTCATCTCTTTTTTCACCTCCAAAAGTCTGTGAAAATATTTCATTCCCATCATTATCAATTTTAATAATGTATATGTCAGAATTTGTGCCATCAACATCCATTCCTACTATAACAATCCCATTATCACCAGTGCTTGAAATTGATCTGGCAAAAGTGTTTCCTGTTCCATTAAAATTTTTCACCCAAATGCTGTCTTGTAATCCACTCGATTGATCATTGCCAAATTTTCTCACATATATTTTTTTTGTGCTGTTATCCGATATTGTTCCTGCCATAATATAATTTGTTTCACTTGTTTTTACAACGCCAACGCCCTCATCCTCAGAGCTTTTCCCGTATGTGCAGAAATTTATAACAGTACCTTCAACAGGACTATTAATGGTTACATATATATTATATGACACATCATTTGGATTAATGGGAAATGATTTGGTTTTACCAATTATCATATATTTGTTATCATAATTCTCTATTACACATCTTGCATCATCATCTTCGGTACTACTCCCATAGGTTTTCCCCCAAATTTTATTTCCACTAGCATCCATTTTAACCATATAAATGTCTTTATGAGTTCCGTCAACACCAATTACTTCTGTAGTTCCAACCAAAATATATCCGCCATCAACAGTAGTTTTAACAGATTTTCCATCTTGATCTAAAGATAGAACATCTATTTGCCTACTCCAAAGGGAGTCTCCAGTACTATTAGTTTTCAATAGAAACATATCAGTATTTCCTGCAAGATTAGTACATGTTCCGAAAATAATAAATCCACCATCTGAATCTATTTCCAAACTATTACCAGAGTCGTTGCCATTTTCTACATCAAATGTTTTTTCCCATTCCTGATTACCGTATTGGTCTGTTTTGATTAGTATAATATCTTCATTGAGTTCACTTATCATTGTTTTACCGGTTATAATATAGCCTCCATCAGAAGTTTGTTTTAAATCATAGCCCTCATTTGCTTTATAGCTACCATACATTTTCAAGAAATTATCTGCCTGAGTTGTGCTAATTTCTTTTTCTTTCACACAAGCTGCTAGTATGGTTATCATTAGTACTGTTATTATATAAAATGATGTTTTCATGTAATGTAAATTTTATTTGTTTTTTATTGGCTTATATATCAAATAAACATAGCTCAATGAAATAGCAATATTATTTAACAGATAGTCATTATCGATATAATAATATTTATATAATAATTCGCTATTGGAATACCTGTTATCACCAATTGTCTGATTCATAAATCCAATATTATATCTAATATCTAAACCTATTTTTCCTTTTGGGATTTTATATTTTAATCCCCCTCCAATAATTGCATTAAAATCTAATTTTCGTCTATTTTCTGTAATTGAAATATCTGAACCTTTAATTTCTGCTATACTTTCACCTAAATCGTAGTTATATGCTCTAATCATTTTCATGTTGGCGCTTATTAAAAAGCTCCCGGAACCTCCAACTCTTATATATGGACTAACTTTCTTTTTGCCTAATTGATACTGTACAGTTAAAGGAATATATAATCTGCTATGTGACTCATTACAAGTAACTTTTAAAAAATCAAAAGGTTCTTCAATATACTCAAATTTGTTTTGCATAAAAGCAGGCTCTAAACATAATTCTAATCTATTTGCAAGCGCTCTATTAACTATAATTCCAAATAAAAACCCAGTTTTTATTTTTCCAAAATTCTTATTAATAGTATTTAAATCTCCAACGCTATAAGTTTCAAGTATAGAATTATTTGTAACATTAACTCCTCCATAAAAACCTATTGAATATACCGGCATTGTTCTATAAGATTTGAACAAATTTACAAATTCTACAGGTTCATTTGCTTCATTTAATTCATATTCCGGTTCAAGCGATAGCAATTTCAGCATTAATTCATCTGCCTTTTCTTCCTGATCATCAAATAAATACGAGGTGATAATAAGTTTGTATGCACGTAGCTTTTCATTTTTATTAAATCCTTGTCTAATACATTGATCCAAAAGGTCCGGTACATCTTCTATATTTCCTTCGTCATACAAATCTTCTGCTTGCTTTAACGTAACCGAGCAATCTTCTTCCTGAGCAAAAGAATACTTATTATTCAGAAGAATAAGTATAATGATCAAAAAAATTATTAGTTGATTATTTTTTAACATTTCAATTTGGTTTAAGGTTTATTATTAATTGTTTCTTCATAAGGTATATCTTTACCAACAAATATTTTCCATTCGTTTTCCGACATATTTCTAATTAGTTTTTCACTCAATTTAGTTGCTAAAACTCTGGAACTTATATCCCATTTTTTTATGTCGGAATCAACACATGCTGTTACAAGCTCTGAATTATCGTCGGTAAATGCAATTGACAATACCCATGATTCATGGTCTTTTAGGACAATGGGTTCGAGATGATAATTGGCAGTTTGCCAGACTTTTGTAGTGCCATCAAAACTTGCTGTTGCAAGAAGCTTGTCATCATTGCTAAATTTAATATCATTAATTCTTGCAGAATGAGCTTTAAGCTTTTGTTCAAATTCTGATTTATTTAAATCCCATATATAGATTGTTCCAGCGTTGTCTCCAAAAGCCAATAATGAATTACTTCTATTATAAGTTACTACATTTAATGGATGTGAAGAGGTGTATATAGTTTTTGTATTTTTTGTTTTAATATCACATAAAATTAATTCTCCTTTTTCGGTTGCACATGCAATTGTTTTACCATCAGTAGATATTGCAACTGATTTGATAGGAGAATTTAATTTTGCAAGTTCCGTTTTTTCATAAGTGCTGGGATTCCACATATTTAATGCGCCATCTAAACCAACTGACACAAAGAATTTATTGTCATTATTAAAAGCAACTGCTGTTATAATTCCCTTGTGTGCATCTTCTAATTTCTTTTTGTTTTTTGTAATTAAGTCAACTAATATTAATTCTGAATTTTCTGTTGCGCAAACAAGCCATATAAGATTATTGCTTTGCGAAATACTGCGAATTATTGTATTGCCTTTATATATTTCTTTTGCTTTTTTTAATCCATTAGACATATTCCACTCTAAAACTTTGCCGTCACTTCCTGCACTATACAATATTTTACTGTTTGGAGAGAAAGAAATTGAACGAACTGCATTATTATGTCCTTTATATCTGTCAAAATCTTTTTCGCTTTTTGATTTTAAAGAGTAATATAGTCCGTCATAGATATCAGGATCATACTTTTGTCCTTTGTGTCTTTTATTAAATACGTATGCTTGATAGGCAAGAAGTGATTTTTTATCTTCATCATCTTCAATTTGAACCGATTTAATTGACATTGATCTGGCGATAGATAACATCCTAAGTTTATAAGTATTTTCTGTTGCTTCTTCAGCTTTATTTTTTTGAATCAAAGCTTCTTTAGATTTATTTTCTGCTATATGTTTTTGCTCGTTTGCTTCAATTGATTTTTGATTTGCAATCTCCTTTTGTCTTCTTGCTTCAGCCAAGCTTTGTTCAGCTAATGATTTTTGTGTTTCAGCAATTTCTTTTTGTTTTAATGCTTCTTTTTCTTTTGTCAATGCTAATCGTCTTTGATTTTTTGCTTCTTCTTCCTTTTTTAAGGCAATTTCTTTTTGCTTGTCAGCTTCAATTTTTTGTTTTTCAGCTTCAATTGTTTGACTTTCTGCAACTATTTTTTGCTTGTTTGCATCGTTCTGCATCATAATAGCATACACCATAAATCCTAACGAAATAATGGCAGCTGTTCCTAGGACAATGGCAAAAATTCTTGAACGGCGAATAGCTTTTTTCTGTAATCGCAACTTATTTTGTTCCTCTGCAACGTGCTCTTTTTCACTTGTCTCAAGATAAACCATAGTTCTCTCAAATGCAGGAGCAAATCTTTGTGCCCATGTAAGAGTAGGTTGTTTCTCTTTTTGCCAGTTTAATGCTAAATGAAGGTCTGGTGGTCGCCAAAGACCTGTTTTCCCTGTTTGGTATAATGCTGCGGCTCCGGATAATCTAATATACATCTGAACAGCTAAAGATTCTTCTTCTACCCAAACTTTAAGTTTATCCCAAATACGCATTAAACTTTCGTGAGAAATATCAATAATTGAATTTATAGAGAGTTTTTGATCTGATGATGTTAAAAAGGATCTTCCGGCAGAACGGAATTTCTCAATAATATTTATAACTTTTTCTTCTGATGTTTTAGCAATTGAAGCTATTTCAACAATACTTGAAGGATGTCTAATTCCTCTGTTATCCGCACCTTTTTCGGTAAGTGTTTTAAATAAATTTTCACAAATTTGTTTTTCCTCTGGTGTTAATTCATCGTAAGCTTCATTGGCATGATTGGAAAGAGCAGTTTCCATCCTTCCTATTGCTTCATAATGAACAATATCTAATTCTTCATTGGCTTTTCTTTGAGTTATCCAATAATTCCATGTACGCATTAAAGCATGTTGTAATATGGGTAATTGGTCAGGATTATCTCCAACATCATTTAATAACTGATTAATCAATTTGTCTGAAATAACTCCTCCTCCAACAGAAATTGGACCTGTAATAGCTGCACGAAGATTATCTCGTGTCATTTGAGGTATTAGATAATGACTATTATTAATTGCCTCTGTTAGTTCCTGATACTGGGCGCATTCTCCTATAAAATCGGAACGCATTGTCATAATTATATAAATAGGAACTTTTGTTTGTTTGATTGCTTCTAGTAAAAGCTTTATGTATGCATAAGATTCATTTACTGAATCAAGATTATCAAATTTTCTTTTAAATCTAAATAATTCTTCAAATTGGTCTGCTAAAAGAAGAATATTTTCGTCTTTTCCTCTGTCTAATTGACTAATTGCCTCAATTAATCCAAGAGAACTGCTTTCTAAAATAGATCTGGTTACAGTTTTATCTATTGATTTATGAAGTTTGTTTTGGGAAGCTATTGCTTCAGCTAGATTTCCTATTGGGTCGTTACCTGGCCTGGAAACAATTACTCTCCATTTTGAACCGGCTTCAGTAATAAAACCGCCTTGTAAAATTGGGACTAAACCACAATACATTAAAGAAGATTTACCACTACCTGATGAACCAACAACAGTAACAAATCTGTTCCTTGATAAATTATTTAATACCTCTTCGCTTTGTCCTTCTCGTCCAAAGAACAAATGACTCTCTTTAATGCCAAATGGTCTTAGGCCGGGAAAAGGATTAAACATTTTCTTATTCTGCATATTATTTAATGTTCATTAATATACTATAAAATTATTTAGGCTAACCGCTTTCTTTTAATTTTTCCACAAATGGATTTAATATATTATCATTAACACTACCCGCGCCATTGATAATTAGAAAATCATCTGTGAAAGAAGTAATTACATCTTTATTCGTTGTTTTGAATATAGATTTTGTTAATATTGGTTTTTTTCTGCCAAAACCAACCGATTTAATAATATCTTTTTGCATACTCTCAACCCAGCCATTGTTATTTCCATCAGAAAAAATCATTAACCCATCACATTTTATTATATTTTCTCTATGATTACGTAATAATTGTCTTTTATCAGATAAGTGATCTAAATGAAATGTTTTAATGTTGTTTTTATTCAATAATAACTCTACATCTTTAATGGAGTTTTTATTTTTATCAATATACATTAAATATACTGAACGTGACTGGGATTTAGTTTCTGAACTATCTTTAAATTTAATATTTATGTGTTTATGGATTAAAGTTTTAAAATCTTCAATAGGTGTTTGAACTAGTTCGGCGTCTTTTAAAATATTAGAATTTCTTTTGAGCTTCTCAATATTAATTCTTTGATTATCATTATCGAAAACCAAATCGGGGGGAATCCAAATTAATCTATCAAGTGGCTTTTTGTTTTTGTCACAATAATCTGCTGCAATCTCACTTTGAAATACAACAGATCTTTTATCTTCCAATACTCTCCCTTCATCACTACCAACTATATGAATTGAAATGTCTGACTGTTCAAGATAACTTAAAACTTCTTTTTCAAAATTATTTTTACCATCAGTCAACAATTTGCCGGGAAGTACTGTATGTCCGAAATGCAATAATTCTCTTTTTATTGTTTCTCTGTCTGCAATTTGATCATATCCGGTTTCGGCAAGAAAGATTGTTTTTGCAGATTCACTCTTAGATTTTAATTTATTTATATCAATACTATAAGATAGGTCAATTAATCGTAACCAATAGTTACGTAATGAAAGATAGTTTTCAATTTTGTTAAGATTAACAGGCAAAGTTTTATAATCATCTTTTTCATAAAGAATAATCGGGGATAATTTTCTTATTTTTTCGTCTTGTTCATTTTTAGGAACATCTTCAATTAATATTTTAAAAATACCATCTTTATTAATTGATGTTATTGTTGCTAATTCCTGATTTGATTTTGTTGATTTTAAATAGTTATTTGTCAATATAATTAAGAATACATCCATATTTGAAAACACCTCAGCAGGAGCTATTTTTGAATATTTATCATCATTTGTTATATTAAAACTTGTAATAATCTCAGCATCTATTTTTTGAATTTTAGAGATTAATAATTTAATAGTAGCTGAGAATTCTGTTATCCACTTTAAATCATCAGATTTTTCAGTATAACAACTTATAAATACATTCAATTTCATATCTATTCAATTTCTTTTATATCTTCACACCAATAATTATTATATCATCAACTTGTTCATTATCCCCCATCCATTCTGCTAAATTTTTATCTAACAATTCTTTTTGTTCATCCATAGGCTTTTTGTGAATGCTCAATAAGAACTCTCTAAATCTTTTATATAAATATTTTTTATTTTTAGGTCCTCCAAATTGGTCAGGATAGCCATCAGAGAAAATATAAAATGTATCGCCCTCTTTGAGATCAATTACATGATTCTGATAATCAATATCTTCGCCAGTAGAAAATGAGCCAACTGCATATTTATCGCCTTTAATAACATTAACTTCATCATCTTGAATAATATAAAGTGGGTTAAATGCTCCGGCAAATTGAAGTTTTTTGTTTTTATAATTGATAGAACATATTGCTAAATCCATACCGTCTTTTACGCTCATTTCGCCATCACTAACATCTCTTTGTAAAGAATTTGTTACTCCTTTATTTAGCGCCATTAAAACTTCCGCGGGGGTTTCTGCTCCTCTTACATTTACAGCATAGTTAAGTTGGTCGTTACCAACTATTGACATAAAGGCTCCAGGAACACCATGACCTGTACAATCAACAGCAGAAAATAATATAGTACCATCTTTTTCATTAATCCAATAAAAATCGCCACTAACTATATCTTTTGGTTTGTATAGTACAAACGATTTTGGGAGAAGCTTCTTAATATATTTGTCTGGTGGCAAAATCGCTGTTTGTATTCTTTTTGCATATTTTATACTATCAGTAATATGATTATTTTGTTCTTCTATTTTCATATATGCTACTTCCAGCCTTTGATTTTTATCAGAAAGAGAATCTCTTTGAACTTCAATTTCTTCTTTTTGTTTAACAACTTCTGCTGTTCTTTCTTCAACCTTATCTTCTAGCTCATTATAGTATTCCTCAATTCTTTCAAGCATATTATTAAAATGTTCTGAAAGTTTTGTTATTTCATTATTCCCTTCAACTTCTGCTCTGTCTTCAAGTTGTCCCTTTGCTATTCTATTTACATTGTCAACAAGTTTTTTAATTGGTTTTGTTATAATGCGCGTCTTATAATAGATAATTAGAATTACAGATAGTATTGTTAAACTGAAAATTGCAATCGCAGTTAAAAGTTTACGTGTTAAAAGTTTTGAATCATTACTCCTGTCACTAACAATTCTAATAACGGCACCTTTATACAAATCAGTATTTTCCCTTTCCACGAAGATATATTCGTAATTTATTTTTTCACCGTCTTTATTTTCAATAATTGTACTTGTGTCTTTTGATTGAAATCTTTCTAATAGTACAACTCTATGTTCAGGAATTAATATTGCATCTTTGTTTAGTGTAAAAGGATTTTCTTCTCCAATAAACAAATCAACAGAGATAAGGTCTGCCTCTTTTGATGAAATATTAATAAGAGTGTTTTGAATAAATTGAATAATTTCATCGGCCTTTTCAGAGTAACTTCCAATTTCAACAATATATTTCCCATCAGATGTTGTTTGATATGTGTATTTTTTTAATCGTTTTGTGGCTGATTCGATTGCAAATCTTTCGCTTACAAATTTACCTGAATTAAATACGTTTAGGAGTAGATTTTTATGATCTTCTCCAAAATCAAAAAAGTTTTTATCCAAATCTTTATAAAATGTAGTATTTACTACAAAACCCTCTTTGTTAATAATGTATATATCATCCATTTCAGGATTCATTTCCATATTCTCTCTTATTGCATATAAATCTATTTGTTTAATGCTGTCTGTATTATTAAATGTTTTCTCAACCAAATCAGAACTATATTTCTCCATTTTTTCATCCATTCTGGTTTCCAAAATATCAAGAGCAAGGTCTTGTAATTCCATTATGTGTTTAACCTCATCTGTAATAATATAATTTTTAACATTATTAGATTTAATTAATATGTTTTTGGTTTGGAGATAATTAATCGTAGCTAAAATTAATAATGCTAATACAACAGGTATTACAACATTAAGAATTAACTGCTTAAAAACCGTTGTAGCTTTAATATTCGAACTTCTAAATAATCCTAACATATTTTTATTTGTTTAAACAATTTCTAAATATATTTCTGAAATCTCATTATAATATTTCATATAATTACATAAAACATTAAATTCTATTACCAATATTCTGGAATTATCGTTTGCTTTAACAATAATATCGTGTGAATTCATTAGTTTTTTAAAATCTATTATATTTATGTTATTATATTCAACTTTATCTTTTTCTGAGCCTATTGATATGTCTCCACTTAATAAAATATATAAATCGTTTGTATTTGAAGAAACTTCAATAGTCTCGCTTTTTCCAATTTTTATTTCTGTGCTTTCTGCTATAATTTCGGATAAAATACTATTTTTTACGTTTTTAAAAAGATCTAAACTTTTTAACAAACCTATAGTTTCATAGATTATGTTAATGTTTTTGTTTCTAATAAATCCCTTTAATTCATTCATTTTTTGTTTATCTAATCTTTCAATACTTGTCGTAAATTGTCGATGATCTAACTCACTTGTAACTTTGGCGGCAAGCTGACTTAATAACTTGTCATCATTAAATATTTGGGCAATAATATCGCTTGTTATATTATAATTACTTACATTAGTTAAATTTTTTATTGCAATTGCTTTTGTCCATTTAGAAATAAAGTTTATATCTCTGTTGATTATTGAGTTTAATATTTGTACACTTGATAGTTTTTCAAGTGCAAAATAATCTTGAAAACGTTTTATTTTCTCGTTATAAGAAACATCTTCAAATAGAATAAATAATAAAGTTTTTGTGTTTTCATCTACAAAAAGATCAAGAAGTTCCAGCCCAAAACTAATACCTTCTGCTGTATCTGTTTCAAGATTTTCTCTAACATGCAAAACTGAAGATGGCTTATATGTTATTGATAATATTTGATATATTTCATCATAATTATGTTCAATTTCTTTGATTATTGTCTCTTTTAATTCTGTTCCTATTTCTGATTCGTTTATATTAATCAGAATATTCATATTCCAGGCAACAATTTTTATACTTTCAATTATAAGTTGGTTTAATGGCTGTTTTTCTTCATCGTTTTTGGCAATATATTTGCATTTTTGTAGAGATGAGCAAGATTCAATAACAATTTCTCTGCTAAAATAATTAAGTTTGTTTAATAGATATTTTATTGCGTCTTTGCTTTTTGATAAACCGAATAATCTTAAAATTTGAATTTGTTCTTTGTGATTAAGTCCTGATTTATAGAAATAAAGTTCTAATTGATGTAAAGCTTCTTCACCATATTGCTTCAGGGTTTCATAAGCATAAATATTTAGTTGTTTATTTGATAAATAATCAACGATAATTGGAAGGGATTCCTTATCTTTTATAACGGCAGCAGCTTTTATTGCAGCCATTCTAACTTCTATTGAAAAATCTCGTAATAGAATTATTAAAAATTTTGATGTTTCATTATTATTAAATTCTTTAATAACATTTGCAGCAATTATCCTATCTTTAGGATAAACCGAATTAACAAGGTCGGGAAGTTTTAATTTTACTTCATTTTTATTTAAAAGTTTTTCAAATTGTTTAACTAATTCTTCTGCATATTTTCTATTCTCAATGTTTTTTTCCCGATGTGAATAATCTTTTAATTGACTAGTTAACCCAAAAGAGTATTCATTTTTAATTCTGTTTAATATATCTTTTTTAATAAAGTCTTTATTTGAATTTAAGCATTTTATATAAAGTTTTTCATAAAAAATAGGCTCAAGAGCTTTCGTGTATTCAATGATTGAAGTCAGGTTTGAGTTTTCAATTATGTTTTCTGTGATGTTTTTTTCATTTTCCTTAATAGATTCTGTTTTAGTTTCTTTTGTTTTATCGAGTGTTACTTCTAACGAAAAATGATACTCTTTATATAATTTAATTGCTACAAAAACCCACGCTATAATAATTGCTACTAGAAAATATAGATAATGAATTGTTTCAATAAAACGAAGCAGACTAAAAATCAATAATATAACTCCTGCAATAATTGCGGCAGTTTCGTTAACCATTCCGTCAATCATTACCTGAACCCGAAATCTAATATTGCTATCTAAAGATTGGTACAATAATTTTAAAGATGGAACTTCTAAAGAGCTTTTAAGAGAAACGGAAAATAGCCTGCCTAAGGAAATCAATAAGAAAAACAACATAAAAGTTGATACTTCAATAGAGTATCCAAAGAAAGTTCCTACAAAAATTGCCAAAACAACAAAAATTCCGAGTAAGAATGCCGGCAATAATAAGGTTACTTTTAAGCCGTAAGCTTTTGTTAATTTATTGTATGCAAGCGTTTTAATAAGCAGCGTGAAAGTCATTAAAGCGGCTGTAAAACCACCTAAAAAGGTATAATACTCATCATTACCCGGATATTTAGCTTTTGTAACCGGAAGAAAAACATACACCACAAAAAATGCGGCAACCATTGACAAAATGACAAATAATGCCATATAAACAACATATTTATTTTTTAATATTTTACCAATGCTTATTCTTTCATTATTTTCAGAATTTTCTTGTGTAGAACTTTTATTTAGATTGAATTTTCCGGATATTATTAATTGAACTATAAAAGCAATAAAAACACTTGCTCCGCTGATATATAATAAGTCTTTATTATCGGGTAATAAATTTAGAAGCACAGGAACTAAAACACTTATAATTATCATTCCTACAATTTGACCTGAATCAATTAATCCAAACAATCTTTTTCCTTGTCTTAAAGTAAACAGTCGGCTTGCAACTCCCCAAAACCCCACAATGCCAAGTATATTCAATGGTCCCATCATTACAAAAACAGCAAATATCAAATATTGACTATCGGAGAAAAAGAAGCTTAGTCTAAGCAGGATAGTTAATATAAATATAAGAAGAAAATTAAATATTATTAATTTGGAGAATTTTATTCTTGCATGAAGTCTGGAATATATAATTGTAAGCGTAAACCCAACTATTCCGGAAACGAGGTATGCTTGTGACAGCATTGATTCTCCATAAGTGTTAATAAATAAGCCTGTGGCAGAAATTTCAAAAATGGCAATAAATATTCCAAGAAAAACAGTTTGTAACAACAATAAATATACAGAAGATTGCTCTTCTTTTTCAATATTTAAAAGTTTGTTTATTACGTTGTTGCCTGCCATTTATTCTAATAATAGAGTTTTAGAATTCTATTTTAATTTGTTTTTTCATTGACTATTTTTCTATCGATTCGTTTTCTTTAAACATATGATTTGGTTCAATATCAAGATATTTTGATAGTATTTTTACTCCTGCATAGAATGGAATTGTATCTAAGAGTGCGGATAGTAATTTAAAAATATATCCTGAATAAATAAAAACCATTAACGTTTCAAATACTTTTCCTTCTTCAACTTTAATAGCATGAGCATAATAATAAGTAATAAGTATAACAGCGACTGAATCAACCAACTGACTAACTAATGTTGAACCATTATTTCTTAGCCACAAGTGTTTTCCTTTTGTTAGCTTTTTGAGAAAATGAAATATTTGAACATCCACAAATTGTGCAGATAAATATGCTATCATTGATGCGGAGACAGCTCCAAAAGTTAGCATCCTTATTTCATAAAAAACTCTGTTTGGATCATCAATAGCTGGTAATCCTGTTTCGGCTATCATTTCTGGTACTTCCGGTAATATTCCGCCTAACCATACAATAAAAAGCACCCATAAATTTAATAATAATCCAACCCAAACAACAGTATTAGCACGCTTTTTTCCATACAGTTCACTAATAAAATCTGTGCATAAAAATGTTATAGGGTATGGTAAGACACCTATAAAAAGTTTCATTGGAATATTTATGCTAAAAATAGTAAATGATAAGTCAATTTGCCTCGTTAAACCTAAAATATTAAGCATGGCTAATGAACCTAAAAATAATCAGGCAAGGATTATAAAAACTATTTCTCTTCGATTGGCATATTTATTACCTTTCTCAAGTTGTCCAAACATAATGTAAGGGGATTATGGTAAAAATTAATCAAATTAATTTAATTTATTAGCACAAAGATATATTTTTCTGCTTCATTTGAAATAAAAATCAATATTTTTTTGTAAAAAGATCAAAAAACTTGATTGCTTTCTGTTCAAGGCTTTTCATACTATTAATAACGATATGTTATCAATTAATTCTGTATGATTAAAATTAATTATTTGGATTATCTCACAAACCTATTTTTTAATGATTTTATTTTTAATTAATGAATATTAAAAATTTCTACTTATTTTAGCACAAAAAAAATAAATTATGACAATCCTAATTACAGGTTCCAGTAAAGGTATTGGCAAAGAATTGATATATTATTTCAGTAAAAATTACCCTGATTATAAAATCGTTGCTATATCGCGAAACAATAAAAAACTTCAGGAAATAAAAAGGGAAATTAACAGTGATAATATCTATACAATTCCTTTTGATATTAATAATATTCTTGACAACAGTAATGAATTAATTGATAAACTAAAAAAAATAACATCACAAATAGATATATTTATTAATAATGCAGGAATTTTAATTAATAAACCATTTATAGATTTTACTTATCAGGATGCACAAAATATATTTAATACTAACTTTTTTGCCCCATCGGCACTAATTAAAATACTTTTACCATTACTAAAAGCAAGCACAAATTCTCACATAGTTAACATAAGTAGTATGGGTGGTTTTCAGGGAAGTTCAAAATTCCCGGGGCTGTCATATTATAGTGCAAGCAAAGCGGCACTTGCTAATATAACCGAATGTATTGCCGAAGAGTTTAAAGATCTTAATATAAAAATTAATTGTTTGGCACTTGGAGCTGTGCAAACTGAAATGCTAAACAATGCTTTCCCTGATTATAAAGCTCCACTCAACGCAAAAGAAATGGCAGAATTTATTGCAAATTTCTCAATTAACGGGAGTAAATATTTTAATGGAAAAATTATTCCTGTTTCATTATCTACACCATAAATCAAATAATGGTTTATCTCACACTTTTACATCTCTGCAAGGTTGACAAGCCTCTCTGCAAGGTTGCCGAGCCTCTCTGCAAGGTTGCCGAGCCTCTCTGCAAGGTTGCCGAGCCTCTCCGCGATGTTCCCGAGCCTCTCCGCGATGTTCCCGAGCCTCTCCG
>CAYTAU010000051.1:0-29993 GCA_964435855.1 uncultured Bacteroidales bacterium
ATCATATCCGAAAAAGTAGAATTAGAATTTTAATGCCAAAACAAGTAAAGAGGATAAAGGAATTTTTGGGATAAACTTAAATAAAAGTGTTTGCTTCAAAAAAAATACAATTTTTTACATATCACTATATGTCGAGCATATTTATATCTATTCCAAACAATTATATTTAGATGCTCAAAATCATAGCATTATCACTTGTAAGTTTATAGAATAATATTAATTTTAACATTCAAAAATTTATTGATTAATAAATCTGTGTCAAATAAAAAGAAATACTTGATACCGTAAAAGATGAAACTGATACAGTAATTATTCAAGATGATACAATAAATGACACTGTAAGAACTGGAGTAAAACAAAGAATGCTTAAAGTTATTCTTTTATTAAAAGATAATCAGGGATTAAAATCAAACGAAATTGCAGAAAAAATGGGTGTGTCAGAAATATCAATAAGAAGAGATATGCAAAAAATAAAATCTCTAATAGAATTTAAAGAAGCAACTAAGACAGGAGGATATTTTATTACCTCTAATTTGGAGTATCGTTTAGAGAAAATCAATATTTGTAAAAAATGAAAACCATTCGAAATGTATTATTTACATCATTGATAAGTGTTATATTTTTTGTAAAAGACATTTCGTGTCAAACAAATGGCCTTTGGGGACATTTATACGGTAATGAGTGGAAAAAAGCAAAAAAAAGCCTTGATAAAGCAAGAGAAAAAGATTCACTATGGTTTGAATGGCAAAAGGTTCATTTTGACGTAGTAGATAGATGGGATCTTTGGAGAGATATCATAGTACTCTACCATGATAAAAACACCGATAAATATTGGGAAATAAAAGTCTTTGTATACGGGATAAGAAACGCAAACTATTGGAAACAGATATCAAAAGAAATGTTTAATAATCCTTACATTTTTAAAACATACTATGGAAGACGTTACCCAAGTGAACACATACTTATTGTAAATAAAAAATACAAATGCTTCAACTACAAAAAAGCAAAAAAGATTTTAGACGAGCGGAGAATGAAGCAAAAAATAATCAAATAATAATGCGTAGAGCAATAATAATTACAAGGAATTGTTGCAAAGATTAAAACAGGTGTGCGTTAACTCGTGGGTATTTCATAAGTTTATCTTTAAGTAGTTACAATATTCTTGATATTTATTCTTTATTTTACAAAGATACTTTTTTTATTTTAAGCACAATTATTATTTTTGTTCTGTTTTAACAGATAAATGAAATACACCTATCAAATCATATTGTATATTCTAATGTTTATTTGTGGGATTTCCTATGCTCAAAAAAAACCTGAATTTAAGCTGAAATACTCTCAGAAAGAAATTGAACTCGGAGACAGTATTATTGTAAATTGGACTTCCCACAAGGCAGATTCAATTATTTTTATTAAAACAGGAGAAAAATTGCCTCTAACCGGACAATTGGTTTTATATCCTGAATGTGATGAGAAATTCATCTTTATTGCATATCGAAGGAAAAAAGGCAAAAGAAAAAGAATAATTAATACAACTGTACATTCTCCTGAAATAAAGGAGTTTTATTTACCATGTACAGCAAGTGATGAAACACCATTTAAAATAGTATGGAAAACAGATTATACTGAAAAGGTTATTATTGAAGGATTAAGCGACAGCTTGCCACTCAAGGGGGAATTAGAATATCTGCTTGATACTTCACGTACATTCAGAATCAAAGCTCAAAACCGATTTGGTCGTGAGGTATCGTGGGAAAGAGAAATTAAAATAAATTATGTTGAGGAACTCATCTATCCTTCGCTGGTAATATTTGGCAATAATGTTGAAATTAGATGGAAATACAAAAATACCAAAGAAGTGAGGTTCGCAGGAATAGACAGCGTGTTTGCACCGATTGATACTTTAAATATTATAGCCGACTCGGTATTATTGCTTGATTTATATGTATTCAGAAACAATGGCGATACACTGTTCAAGAGTATTAAACCTAAAGTTATCATTCCGCACATAGTCTATTTTAAAGGGACAAATTATATTTTCTTTGGCAATAAAGCTAAAATTAGCTGGAAGACAATTGGTGCAGAAAGTGTTAGCATATCGGGTTTTACAGACTCTTTGCCTCCCGTAGGCTCAATGAAAATAAGCCCGAGTAAAACAAAAACATATACTATGTCAATAAATCACCATGGATTTATAGAGACAAAACGGCACACAGTGAATGTTATTCGTAGAAATTATATTTTAGATAAAAAGGATATTAAAAATGTATCAAAAGGAATGCGAATTGATTTTGAAGTATTCAATACAGACTTGAGCAATTATCCCAAAGAAATAAAATTATATATACTGGCAGTTGATATGGATGGTAATTTTATTATGGGGCTTGCTCCACCTTATGGAACTGAAACTACATCAAAAAAATACTTCAAAAGCCTTGTAGAAACCCTTGCAAACGGCAATAAACACAAAGTTGAAAGTTTTAAAGTTGAAGAAGTCAGAGAAAATATAGAAGATACTTGTAGTATTGTTCTTACTCTTGATTATAGCGGTTCAATGTATGGGTGTATTGGTAGGCTTGAGAAAGCTTGCGTTCTGTATGCTAAAAAGAAAAGGATTATTGATTCTGTAGCAATTGTGAAGTTTGATAATGATTTATCCCTTGAATTACCTCTTACAAATGAAGAAAAGCAGATTCAAGAAGCAATTTTTCGAAAACGTTTGAATTCATTTGGAGGTAGTACAGCACTTTATGCTGCCATAGATGAAGGTCTGATATCATTGGAGACAACCCCTAAAAACAAGCAGATGGTTTTGTTTACCGATGGTTTTGAAAATTCATCATTGTTGCATTTTGGTAAGCGGGCTGTTTTTGCACAACAGGTTGCAAAAAAAGCAAAGAAAAATAAAGTAAAAATCAATGTTGTTACATTAGGGAAAAATGTAAATGAGCCATTATTAAAATTTCTTTCTGTAATAACCGGAGGTAATTATTATAACATAGTGAAACCGAATGATATTGTAAAAGTAATGTCAGAGCTTCCTTTGCTCAACAGGAATTACTATGTTATCACTTATAAGCCGTTACTTGGTAGAGGTTCAAGAAAAATATCACTATTCTATAATAATAATTCTGTTGATAATGTTGAAACCAAAAGAGATATTTATGTAGGCGATAATTTTGACCTGAGCAAGTTTGAATCTATAGATAAAAGTTACTGGATTGTCCCCAAATATGGATGGAGCAATAAAGTTCCTGTTAGCCCTCCACAGGCAGTAGCGAATTTTGACTTTAACAAATGCTTTGTAAAAAAGAAGTATTATCAGCAAATAGATAAGTATATTGAATTTATGAAAACTGATAAAACTATCTGCGTAACGATTGTTGGTCATACGGATATGGTTGGTAATGAACAGGACTGTGTTGAATTGTCGTTGGAAAGGGCAAAAAAGGTGAGCATCTATATGGAGAAAAACGGAATTGAACAGAAAAGAATTAAGATTATCGGGGCAGGGAAAAAGCAACCCGTTTGGACATCAGAGAATGCATCATGGAAGGCAAGAGAAAACAGGAGGGTAGAGTTGATATTATATAATTGATAAGCTTATGAAACAATTTATACTTTATATTATGCACGGGGTAGAATCAATAAGTCCCAAATCTCAAGCCCCAAGTCCCAAGCCCCAAGATTATAACTCCAAGAATTGGAAATTGGGGCTTGGAATTTGGAATTTGGGTCTTTGTGTAGGGAAATTTATCCCGGTTTTAACGTATATTTTTGTGTGTTCCTGCCTGCTGACTTCCTTTGTGTCGGCACAAGCATTTTCTTGTAAAAAACTATTGGAAAAAGAAAAGGAAGTAGGTTATCCGGTTACAGATACACATTTTCAGCTTTTAGAAAGCATTTTTCAACAAATTAACAAGCAGATAGTTTTTGACGCTGCTCCTTCAGAAGCAAAGGCGCTCGCAATATGTATTGCAATAAATGATGTTCTGGAAAATGATTTCGGAATAAGTTACGGAGTAACAAACATTTTGTCTCGCGGTCTTGATAATCATAAGCTGGATTGCAATTTTTATTCAATACTTTTTTATGATATATTAAATAAGCAACATGGATATAATGTATTTCCTGTTGTTACACCCGGACACATGTTTATCAGGTGGTATTTAAAGAACGGTAGTTCGTTCAATTACGAAACTACCGACAAAACTTCAGGTAGCAATCAGGAATATATTGATTTGTTCAACATTTCCGAACAGGCGATAACTAACAAAATTTATATGTCTGATATTTCCGATAAACAGATATGGGCAACCAATCTCGTAGAAATGGCGAGCATAATGCCTCCTGATAATTTAAAACAAAAAGAAAAGCTGTCTAAGGATGCGTTAACCCTAGATAAAAAATGTGTAATTGCACATTTTCTTAAAGCTGATATTTATATTGATCAAACAAAATATGATTCGGCTATTACATATTATAATAATTTGTATAGGCTTGATTCCCTGAACTACCAGATAGCGATTAGAATTGGCAATCTTTATGCATTACTTGATAAGCATTTGCAGGCAGTAAATTATTATTCAAAAGCTATTGCAATCAATTCTGCTAATCCTGAATTATATATTTACAGGTCAAAAGAGTTCCTGCGGGTAGATAATGTTGACAAAGCGATGGAGGACTTTGAAATTGCCGGCAATCTGCTTTCAAAAGATAATCTTTTTGCCTTATTGTTTAATTACATACTCCTTACTGTTTTGGAACAGGAAATAATGCAAAAATATCTTGAAATACATGACAAAAAGTAAAAATTTTGAAATATGCCTCATTTCACCTTGGTTTTATAATTTTATTGTACCAATATAATATTCAGACAATTCGGAACGGTCTGAAGGCTATGTCTTTAATTTTTATCGTTTGTCAATTTAACTTTTAAGGTAAATGTTTACAGATATCAAACCAAACTCATGAAAACCCCGAACACTCGCAGGACTATTTCATTCTAATAAATTTTCAGTATCTTAACTCCAAAAATTCATAAATTTTTGTTATCTAAGATAGCGACTAAGATTACCCAACATTTTTGCACCCCAAAAATGTGGTTATCTATCCCGACAACTGTACGGGAGGGATTCCACGCTTTGCAACCCTTATCCCATCACACTACCTGTCCCAATTTCTCGGGATTCATACAATTCACTACATTTTTGCATGAATAGAGAGGGTGCAAGATATTTTAAATAATTGTCTCAAAATATTTTCCAACGAAAATTATAATATTAAAAATAAAATTTTAACTTTGCATTAATAATTGATAAATATTAACATTTTTATATAATATTCAATAATTAATTTCTAAAATCTACAAATTATGAATAAAATATTTTTATTAATCGCTGTATTTTTTATCTACTCAATAAGTTTGACTGCACAGGTAACTGAAGAAAAAGGAAAAAGCAATCAGGAAGTAAAACAATCAAAGGAAAAGTTACCTGTAAAAGATAATAAAAACCCAACAGATAGAGAAAATACACAAAATGTGGCAACTAATATTGAGGATAATGAAGCAGTAATTGAAAATTTCCCTAATGGAGGTAAAATAGACTGGACTGAGCAGATTATCAAAGCAAAAGGTTGGGCTGTAATTGATACAGTAAGGTTCAAGAATAAAACACAAGCTGAATTGATGGCTGAGCGAGGCGCAACTGTTGTTGCCCAACGCAATTTACTGGAAATTATTCAGGGGGTTAGAATCGTAAGCGAAACTACAGTACGTGACTGCATACCCGAAAACGACTATGTGTATTCCAGGCTGGATGGCATAATAAAGGGGGCTGAAATGTTAGGAGAGCCAATAGTAAATAGAGGTAAAGTAGAGGTTACTTTATTTATCCCAATGTACAAACCATCAGCAAATAGTTCTGAAAATGAAAGCATTGCTACTGTTTTTCAAAAAAAACTCTCTACCACCCCGGGACTTATAAAAACAGCGACTAGTGAAACTTCTGCTCAGGATGAAATAAACCCTTCAATGCTGCCCGTTATTATGGACGAACAAGGAAATATTGTTGCGGACTATACAAAGTATATTGACCCGAAAACAGGGAAATTCCCTAAATGGCTGAATTTGTCGAAAAATGTGATGGAGGAAGTTGGTTTAAAAGAAGGTGTTGATATTATAGACGGTGTTCAAAATTCCGACGGAACAATTAAGATAGAACCAGGACAGTTGGACAAAATGGATAAGTGGAGCAAAATTGGTAAAGGAGCTATCAAAGTAGGTAAATTATTATTAATGTTAATTTAAAAATATGAAAACATATTTGTTAATCATTTTTGCATTATTTATCTCACAGATAAGCAATGCGCAGGACGAAAAAACGGTAACTGTTACCGGAGTAGGTTTCATAAGTGACGGCAACAAGGAAAAAGCACGTGAAACAGCCTTGCAGGATGCCCGAAGAATGGCAATCTCACAAGCTTTTGGAACTTATGTTCAATCCGAAACGCAGGTGGAAAATTTTGTAACTGTAAGGGATGCCATTTCTACTAACACAACAGGATTTATCAAGAGTGATAAGATTATTAAAGAAACACCATTGTCCGACAGGTATGAAGTGGAAATTGAGGCAACTGTAAGCCTGCAACCTATCAAGCAGGATGCGCAGGTATTGGCTGATATGGTAGGAGGTATTAACTTTATTGTCATATATGATAACCGAGAGCTAAACGAAGAGCAAATAGATTATTTTGAACATGCTTACGAAAAAATAAACCAAATTCTTAATACTAAACAATACTCCCGCACCGAAGCAACTATAGCAAAGAATATTATGGAACTTTTACCTTCAGGACTTGGAGAAGTTGATTATCTTAATTCTGTTGGGCTGTATTCCAATTCCGAATTTATTATTCAAATTAAAAAACTTGAAGTTACAACAAAGGAAGATGCAATGGGAAATTTTCGTTCCTCTGCATATATTGAATTCAAATCTTATGACGGTTGCAATTGGCGGAACCTTGGTACTTTTGACGGACGTAGCGAATATAAATCTTCTGCCGACAAAAAGAAAGCGGCTTATGATGCTATTGATGAAGTATTACGTCAAAGTTTTGATGGTCTGTTCATTCAGTTCAACAGGGATATTTATTCATGGGTTAATAAAGGCGCTCCTTATGAGTTTCGTTTCTATAAATTCGACAAAATGAGCACAAGCAACTGGTATGACTTTATGGATAAATTGATAGCTGAATCCGGTTATATCATTGGCGAACCACAGGATGAAAAAACTGATGATTTTGTGGTCATTCGTTTCCGTTCAAAGAAAACCCGGTATGCTGTAGCAAGAACATTCTTTAAAATTGCAATGCAGGTCTCATCCTTAAGTGCTCTATCGCCGGAAGAAAAAATTAAATATGGCCGCCAAATCTCTTATGTTCCTGATGGAGTTGATGTGCCTGATATAGAGAAAAAAATTGAAATACGTAAAAAACTTGGAACACAATAAATTAAATTATACTATGAAAAAGTTATTTAAACTGCTTGTTTTTACTTTGCTATTAGCTGCATGCAGCCCAAAATATTTTATGCAGGGAACTGTTTCTAACAATTTTGATAAAAGCAAAACCTATAATGTGGCAATAATGCCCCCTGTGATAAAAGGTGTTGGAGAAACTGCCAACCTGCAGGATAAATGTTACGGCAAGCTCAAAGCCGAACTAATGAATGTGAAGAACCTCAACATTAAAGGTGATTTAACTTCCATAAAAAAAGCAATAAAAAACAACCAGATAGGGGCATCCGATTATGTTGACCATGATTTGTATAAAAAAGCTGCCGAAAGCGTTGGCTGCGAGGCTTACGTTTTTACCGAGATTACCCGTGAAAGCGATAAACTGCCTGTGCTTGCACAAGTTGAAATTTTTGATGTACAATCGGGCAATACCCTTTATGTTGGCAGAGGCAGAGGTCAAAATCCATTAACTGTTGAGGCGGAGGCGGAACTCGCTATTGAATTGGCTTTGAAGAGTCTTCTTGAAAAATAATGATGCCCAAACCTTTAAGAAAATGAACATAAAAAAACAGATAGAATACTGGATAAATACTGCAGAAGACGATATTGAAACTTCTGAAATATTAATTAAAAAAAATAAAATTTTACAAGCTTTGTTTTTTTGTCATTTATGTATTGAAAAGGCTATTAAAGCTCATGTAGTTAGATGCACAAATCAGATTCCGCCTAAACTGCATAATTTAGCGCGGCTTTTAACAAAAACAGACTTGAAATTAAGCGAGGATGAAATGAAATTGACAGATACACTGATGATATATCAGTTGGAAGGCAGGTATCCCGAACACTACCCTGTTGCTCCGTCTCCTGATATATCAAATAAAATCCTGATACAAACTAAATCTTTATTCAAATGCCTGAAAAAAAAATTATAGATATAATTAAAATTTATATTTCTGCATTGGCTAAATCTGGTATTTCCATACAGAAAACATTTCTTTATGGCAGTTATGCCCGTGGTGAAGCTACCGAAGACAGTGATATTGACATTATGCTGATTTCTTCTGTTTTTGACAATAATGACCTGGATACCAAAATCAAAGCATGGTCGCTAACCCGTCAGGTTGATATAAGAATAGAACCTTATACTGTAGGTTTAAAAAAATTCTTAACCGACGATGTGTCGCCTCTTTTACAAATAGTAAAACAAGAAGGAATTGAAATTAATATATGATGAGCATAATATGAATAACAAAGTTGTATCTGATTTATTCCATTGCCCTAAATTTTTCACAATAGCTTTTGCATTTATTATTTTACCATTTTACATCTCAGCCCAGCAAAACTCCGGCTACACCATTGCCATTGAAAAACTTGCATCCGATAATATAAAAACCATTATGAAGCAGGTTAAGGGAAACGAACAACAAGTAAAAATACTGGTACTCCCTTTTTACAATAAAAATGGAAAATTTGACAGGAAAAGCGAAGATTTTGCAAAAGAGATTGCAAATGCATTTCAGAGAAAGATAGACCTAAGTGATAATGTAGTCTTTTACGATTCCAAAACCTTTTTTAACAAAGAAAGCAATAAGGTGCTTGACGGTTTTAAAGATATTAATAATTACAGAAAAGCCGGTATGACCGAAACCCAATATATTGATTCACTAAAAAACATCATCAAGCCTGAATTTGTTATAGAGGGAAAGTATATTATAGCAGATGAAGCAGGTAGAAAAAAACTAATTCTCAGTAACATTAAATGTCGAAATAACATTGATGGTATCGATCAATCAAAACTGCAAATAATTGCTCTAAAATCTTCTGAGGCATATCTGAGTATGGATGATATCAAAAGTGAAGTAACCGATGGTAATATTTGGGCATCGGGATCCGGAAGTACTTTCGAGAAAGCAGGAAAGAAAGCCATGGAAAACTTACTTGCAAAAATTTCTCTGGAGATGGAAAGTAAGTTCCTGAATCTGTTAACTGTTGATGAAGATGACATCAAGAAGATGTCTGAGGTTATAATCGGAACCTATGCGAATGCCGCCATGCAAAAGGCTCAGACTAAAATTGTTATTGAGGAACCTGGTCGCACGGAAGTAGTTCGGTATATGAAACCGGAAGATTTGACCGGAATTTTTGATCAAAGAAAAAGGAAAATAGTTGATTTTATTAACTCGGCAAAGTCGGCTGAAAAGAACTATGAAACCGGAGATGCGCTGAGATATTATTACTGGGCGCTATCATTACTCAGGACACATCCTGATTACGATAAAATAAAGCACAACATTGATGGGAATGAATTAACTCTGATCACTGCTCTTCCGGACAAAATCAGAAGCCTGCTCAATAGCATTTCATTTTCGGTTAATGAGATTAATTATAATCATGAAGAAGATAGCAAAACAATTGTTTTTAACCTCACGTTTAATGATTCAAAAGTAAGGAACCTGGAATATAAATACTATACAGGCAATACTTATTCACCGTTAACTGCTGCAAATAATGGACTTGCTTATGTTGAGCTGTACGGCGAGGCCTGTAGGTTACTCGATAAGATTAAAGTTGTTACAGAGTATGAATTCATTAATAAAAGTAAAATTGATTATGAGGTTAATACGGTACTGTCAAATATGAGTATGCCCTATTTCCCGGAAGCTGTAAAGACCATTGCCCTGGCTGATAACAGGTCAAAAGAGCAGGAGGTTCAGTCAGAAGCAAAAGACACTCGGGAAAACGTGGCTGACAAACTGGAAATTAAGGCGATAAATAAGGTCGATTCTGTTGAATTTTACAAGCAAACAATAGATGCAGTTGTGAAAGCCATTGAAGCACGCAAATACACAGGACTTGAATCATATTTTACAAAAGAAGGACTTGAGATTTTTAACAAACTGATTAAGTATGGCAGGGCAAAAATTTTGACTTTCAACCAAGAGCTAAATATTGTAAGGATTGAAGACGAGATAATAGTTCGCTCAATACCCATGTCATTTAATTTCAGCAGCCGAAGCGGAGGTAAGAATTTTATAGAAGATGTGGTCTTTACATTCACTCCTGAAAAGAAAATTGATAACGTTTCTTTTGCACTGGGAGAAAAAGCAGTAAATGATATTGAAAAAAAGTCCCAATGGCCTGATGAAGCCAAAATACGCCTAATACAGTTTATGGAAAATTACAAGACAGCTTACGCACTGGAACGAACAGAATATATTGAATCTATTTTTGCTGATAATGCACTTATCATTGTAGGGAAAATACTTAAAAAGGCTGAAAACATTGATGGTATGTATTCATCACTTAAAAACCAGGATGTTGAATATATTAAACTGACTAAAAAGGTGTATATTGAGCGTTTGCGTTCTGCTTTTGCCAACAACGAATTTGTAAATATTCAGTTTGAGGATAATATAGTTGAAAAGCGCGATAACAAATCAGAAGTTTATGGCATTCAGATCAAGCAAAACTATTATTCAACTAATTATGCTGATCAGGGTTATCTTTTTCTTATGATAGATATGGCAAACAAAGAAGCACCAAAAATATATGTAAGAAGCTGGCAGCCTGAAAAGAACCCTGATGGTAGTATTATAGGACTGAAAGATTTTAGGTATTAAAGTATAATCAGTTAATTGAGAGCAATGAGTATATTGATACATAGAATTATCGTTTTCTTGTTTTTTTTGTCCATAATCACTTGCAGTGTTTTTGGACAGGAGCTTGAGGTAAAGTCATTTAAAAAAGATTTGATGGATATTGCAGCCCAGGAAAATCCCGTCCTGGATTTTAATGATAATCCCTGTGCATTAATAAAAGTACTTACTCCTCTCTCAGGATTGGTTTTTGACTCTAATAGAGGCATTCAGAAAACAGAATATAAGACTGGAGAATACTGGGTTTACTTACCTTCAGCGGCAAGCCAGCTAAAAGTCGCAAAAGAGGGATTTATGAAGCTGCTTTTTCCCATACCTTTATCCCTGGAATCAAGTACTGTTTTTATTATGGAACTGATACCAAAAATGGATATGCAGGTTGTGAATACCAAGGATAAAGGGTATTTCAAAGTAATTACTGAACCTCCGGGAGCTAAAATTACTATGGAAGGTAATCCGTCTTTCGAAGAAACCTCACCCTATGATGCAACTAAAAAAAAACACTCATGGCCGGTTGGGAATAAACTCTTGATGATATCCTTAGATGAATACTATGTTAAGGATACTCTAATAGCTGTAGAGAAAGATACTACAACAAACCTTAATATTTCCCTTACACCTAAATTCTCGTTCCTGAAATTCGGCATTTCTCCCGAAAATGCAGAGCTGTTTATCAATGATAAACTTATTACAGATAAAAATGAAACACAGAAGTTGATAAAAGGCAAAGTCAAAGTTGAAATTAAGGCACCGCACTTTTATTCTGATATTAAAAACATGGATGTTCCTGATGGAGGAACTACACAGTACATAGAGATTAAGCTGAAACCTATTATGGGTACCTTGTCTGTTGAAGCTGGTAATGATCAAACCAGTGGTGCAGACGTATATGTGAATGATGAAAACATAGGGAAAGTCCCCATTAAAGAGTACAAATTACAGGAGGGTAATTATAAGTTGCGTATCGAAAAAGCCGGACTTGTAAAGTTATCGAAAGATTTCTCCATAAAAGAGAACAGCGATACAAAGTTGACTGAAAACCTTTCCAATCTGGTTTCTGTTTTAATCGTATGTGACCCTGTGGGTGCAGATTTCTCCATCAACGGTACACCCATGGGCTCCACACCCAAAACAGTTCCCATAAAACTTGGGACAAACACCATTGAATTGTCGAAATCACAATTTTTACCAAAAAAAGAAACATTTACTATACTCGAAAGTTCCAAAAAATTTCAATTTCGATTATTACCCGACCAGTTTTTAGATGCAAAAAAAGATTATACCTTAAACAGCATAGGATATTATTCTTCTATGGTTGTTGTTGTTGGCGGGCTTGCTATTACAGGATATGAAACCTACAATATTATTTCAAAGTATAACGAATATAAAACTGCAACAACCGAAGCTACACAATTACACATAGATATTATATCCGGAAGGAATTTTTTATTTGCTTCGCTTGGGACAGCAGTTGTTGCATACATTCCTTATAAAATCTTTAAAAAAAATCACAGAAGTCTCAAAAAAAGGTACAACAGTTTTGCCTGTATTCCAACAGAAAACGGCGTTTTATTAACAATGAAAATAAATTTCTGATATGAAGAAAAGTGTTATTATTTATGGAATTATTCTCTTTGCAACAATTATATTATTTGGTTGTGAGAAAATGTTCATGAATCCTTATGATGAGAACGCACCTAGTGACTTTTGGAAACCTGGTAGTATAGATTATTCAGTTCTATCATCTACAGAATGTCGCTTATCATGGATTCAGGAAGAAAAACATATTGAGGGTTTTATGATTGATAGAAAAGTAGAAAATAATAATTGGGTTAACGGTTATTCTAATGTTTTACAAGATTCGCTAAGTTGGACTGATAATGCTTATACTTTTAGCAGTTCAATTCCAGTAAAATATCGTGTTTATGCTTATGCAAATAATAGTCTTTCTGAAAAAACTGAAGTGTCAATTGAACTTTCATTACCAACATTGACAACAGATTCTGTTTCTTTAACAGGTTCTGAAACAGCCTCTTGTAGTTGCAATATTTCTGACAATGGAAAAGGAAGAGTGTTGTCAAGAGGTGTTTGTTGGAGTACGAACCAAAATCCACAAATATCAGACAATCATTCATCAGATGGCGATGGCTCTGGTTCATTTATAAGTTCGATTACAAATATATTGCGAGATAGTATTTATTTTATTCGTGCTTATGCAATCAATGCTGCAGGCATAAAATATGGTAACCAATTAGCTTTTTTGGCGACTCAAATAGGCGATGATTATCAAGGTGGTAAATTAGCGTATATATTGCATTCTAATGACCCAGGTTATAATGTAAATGAGTCACATGGTATTATTGCTGCACCAAATGACATAAGCGAATGGGGTGTACAAATATGTACCGAAGTAACAGGGGCAGAAGGTACTGCAATCGGAACGGGAGCACAAAACACTATTGATATGATTAGTGGTTGTACCTTAACAAATAATGCAGCACAATTGTGTGCAAATTTGATGATTAATGAATACAGCGATTGGTTCTTACCAAGCATAGATGAGTTAAACAAGCTATACATTAATAAGGGTGCAATAGGTGAATTTTCATCAGATAAATATTGGAGTTCAAGCAGGAAGTATTCTGGAATGTGGTATGTTTGGACTCAGGACTTTAGCAATGGAAGTCAGGCTCCGACTGTTGGTAGTGTTCGCGCTCGGGCTATTCGCACTTTTTAAGTAAAAATAATTAACAAACAGTTATTAGTACTTTGAGCACTAAACTCCTTGATAAGCGAAAATTGCAGATGAACTTTTTTTGAAAGAATTTTCGATGCAGCCTAAAAAGAAGATATAATAGCTTTGCTTGTATTCCGCAAAAAAACGGAGCTTTATTAACAATGAAAATTAATTTCTGATATGAAAACAAGTATTTTAATACTAATATTAATTGTTCTGTCAGCAGTTATATTTGATAGTTGCGAGAAAATGTTTGAGAACCCTTATGATGAAAATGCTCCAAAAGATTTTTGGAAGCCCGAAACAGATAGTTTTTATATTAGTTCAGCCACACAATGTCAAATTTTTTGGTCTCAGGAAGAGAGCCATATTGATGGTTTTAAAATTGATAAACTAGCTTCTGGTAATTGGGAAAATACTTATGCTGTTGTTTCGAAAGATTCTCTTACTTTCATAGATAATGCATATTCATATAATAGTTCAAGCCCTGTTCAGTATAGTATTTATGCTTATGCTATAAATAATAATTCTGATAAATTAGAGATTACCGTTAATCCAACCTTGCCAACATTAACTACGGATAGCGTTACATCAATTACACCTACAACTGCTATTAGTGGAGGGAGCATAAAGGCAGATGGTAAATCCCAGGTATTAAGTCATGGCGTTTGTTGGTGTACTGAGCAAAATCCGACAATATTAAATTCACACACTAATGATAGTGTAGGTCATGGTAGTTTTACCAGCTCAATTACTGATTTAACTCCGGGTACAGCTTATTATGTAAGAGCTTATGCTACTAATATCGTAGGTACTTCTTACGGCAATCAAGTAATTTTAACTCAATATTATGTTCAATTAGCGTTAAATAATGGAGAAACCCCAAAACAGATATACGATAGCGGAATCCCGTTAGATTCTCTATATGGCAAAACTTATCAGGGTGGGCTGATTTGTTATTTGGATACATCAAATGGAACAGGTCTTGTATCTGCTGCAATCGATCAAAGTATAGACGCTACATGGGGTTGTTACGGTACTGCTATTAACGGAGCCGATGGAACTGCAATAGGAACAGGAGAGCAAAACACAATTGATATTGAAGCAGGTTGTACAACCGTAGGAACAGCAGCAGATATTTGTGCAAATTCAAATTTAAACGATTATCTCAATTGGTTTTTACCTTCGAAAGATGAACTAAATGCTATGTATATAAATTTGAAGTTAAAAGGTTATGGAGGTTTTGCCAGCAGCTTCTATTGGAGTTCTACCGAGTACAGTGCTTACAGCGCATGGAACCAGCTCTTCTCCAATGGGGCCCAGGGCAACCTCTATAAGAACTACAACCTCTATGTTCGGTGTGTGAGGTCTTTTTAACCACAG
Source organism: uncultured Bacteroidales bacterium (assembly GCA_964435855.1). GTDB lineage: Bacteria > Bacteroidota > Bacteroidia > Bacteroidales > CAYTAU01 > CAYTAU01. The sequence continues at coordinate 15,294 of CAYTAU010000051.1, forward strand.
TGAAACAAAAAGGTTTCACGTGGTAAACAATTTAGCAATTTAACTATTAAAAATACCCGCTGTGCGGGTCGGTTTTTTTGAAAAATGGATATTAGGTTTTACAATCGTGCTTTAACCCAGCAGGATATTCAATAAAATATACAATAGAGAGCAGTAGTGGGGCACTTGTCAAAAGTATTCGATGTTTATTCATTTCTCACCTTAACCTTCACCGTAACTTCCATAACCACTGAAACCACTTTATCTTTTATATTACACCAACACTCAAAGCAATTCCAGAATTTCCCGTGTATAATCGACCATAAATAATGGGATATTGATCAAGCCGTCATCGTATTTTAAATTGCGCAGGGAATAGCGGATACTAACTTTTGGAGCATAGGTTTTCCGGTAGTACGTAAGACTTTTACTTCGAATATTTTCATCTGCCTTTACCTCAACAGGAATTATTTCATTTTTGTCCTGAACAAAAAAATCCACCTCTGCCATATTACCGGAGGTCCAATACCTGGGCAGAACTTCAAATTGCAGGATCAGGCTTTGTAATATATAATTTTCAGTTAAAGCGCCTTTAAACTCCGTCAATAAACGGTTCCCTTCTTTTATGGCAATAGGATCAAGTTGCGACAATCGCCTTAAGATGCCGGTATCAATAGCATAAATTTTAAATGAGGAAAGATCATCGTAAGCAGAAAGGGGCAATGATGGCTTTTGTGACCGGTAAATCCTGTAAACTAACCCTGCATTGATGAGCCACAGCAAAGCATCTTCATATTCTCTGGCACGGGCTCCCGGCTTAACAGTACGGTAAAGAAATTTTTTATTTTCTCTTGCAAGTTGCGACGGAAGCGATTTCCAGATGTAATTTATCTTGGGAATATCTTTGCCTGCAATATGCTTTGAGAAATCCAGCGTATATGCATTCAATATATTCTGAAGAACAACCTGAGTGCGATGTACATCTCCTGCCTCAACAAGAGCTACAATAGCCTCAGGCATTCCTCCCGAAATGAAATACATTTTTAATTTATCGGTGAGCCGGTTAAAAAAAATATCAGGAACAGGTTCTATTGTATCAATGCTATTGAGATATGATGACAGTGTTGTATCTGCTGCCAGTAAAAATTCTCTGAAACTTACGGGATACACTGTAATAAAATCAACTTTACCAACCGGAAATGAAGCGCCTCTGCTTAATGCTACCCCTAATAATGAGCCTGCACATGCAACACAATATTCCGGCGAATCTTCGCAAAAATATTTCAATGAATTCAGAGCATCGTTGCACTCCTGTATTTCATCAAATACAATCAGCGATTTTCCGGGTAAAATGGGTTTGCCATGAACCAGAGACAAATTTTGAATAATACGTTTTGTGTCTTTTGTAGAAGAAAAAAATTGCTTCAATTCAGGCTGTCCTTCAAAATTAAAATAAGCAACATTTTCAAATTCTTCATTACCAAAGTCATTTAATAACCAGGTTTTACCTACTTGTCTTGCTCCCTGTAATATCAAAGGTTTACGGTTAAGACTGTTTTTCCAGTCAATCAGTTGTTTGGTTACTGTTCTTTTTATTCTCATTTATCACACATTTAATATTGTTTCCGTGAAATATATCACACAATAGGCATTAATTATGTGCAAATATAATAGTAATTATTGAAATTATGATGTATCAGATGAATATAATTAATGCCGTAATCACATAAAGTATACAAACATGAGCTGGTGGTTAAAAAGCAATCTTCAACTATTCATTTCTCACCTTAACCTTCACAGTAACTTCCATCACACATGAAACGATGTTATTAGCTGATGTATAATTCCCTACCTGAACAGCATCTTTCATAATATCATCAACTTGTGAATATATGTAATCTGAAGTAGTAAACATGTCTGCCCCGATTTTCTGAGCGGTTATATAATTTTGTGCATACTATCGTTTTTTTTCCACATTTCGTACATTTTCTTCTACCATCTTGTAGTTTATATAATTTTGTTCTAACTTTACAGCGTGGACAAATTATATGTCTGTCGTTTGTTTTTTTATGCCACTTTTGTAATTTTAAATGTGGCAATAAAAAATCTGTTTTAAATAGCATAGAGATTATATTTTAGAATAAATATAAGTCCTTTTTCTGATATAATCCCCATAAATTTTATGGATGAAATATCATTTAACAATATCATTAATAGTATTACTCTGTCTTCCTGTGTTTGCGGATAAATTTGTAGTGGAATCTTTCGAAGAAGCCCCTATGGACATATCAGCCCGCGAGCATCAGGTAACAGATATAAATGATAACCCGTGCGCATTGATTAAAATCCGTACAGACCTTACCGGCCTTATCTTTGACTCAAACCGTGGTATTGCAAAGGTTGAATATAAAACAAGTGAATATTGGGTTTATCTGCCTGCCGGAACAAAGATTTTGAAGATATCAAAGACAGGCTTTATAAAGCTTAATTATGAAATTCCATTGCCACTGAAGGAAAGTACAGTTTATTCAATGGTATTGACTAATAAGGGTGAGGTGAAAGGAGAAGAACAGGAATTACAAACAGAATTTGTAGTTATTAATAGCGTGCCCGAAGGCGCTGAAGTATATATAAATGACGAATACAAAGGTACTACGCCATTCTCAAGTCCCATGCTTGAAGGCAAATATACTTATGAACTTAAAAAAAACATGTATCATTCGGATAAAGGAGAAATAAATGTCTTAATAGAGAACACACCAAAACTTAACATTAGTCTTAAACCTAACTTCGGCAAACTAATAATAAATTCAACACCTGAACAGGAAGCTGAAATATATATCAATAATGAAAAAATTGAAGGTACAACGCCTCATACGATTGACAGGTATCTTTCAGGAACTTATGCTATCACTTTAAAGAAAAAAATGTTTGAAGATATTACGCAGGAATTTACTATTAACGATGAGCTGACAACAAAACTGGATATTATAATGAAACCACAGTTTGCTGTGGTTAGTATTACTGCAAAACCTGAAGCGGATATTTATATTGACAACACGAAGCTTGGAACAGGCTCATATTCAAAAAGATTGCTCTCAGGAACATATAACTTAGAACTCAAAAAAAACATGTATCATACTCAGTCACAGGAACTACAGGTTACAGCAGGCAAAGATGAAACGCTTGTATTTGACCTGAAACCAAATTTTGGGGGTGTTACTATCAGTTCTGTACCCGCAGATGCGGAAATAACACTTGATAACAAAGCAACTGGCAAAAATACTCCTCATACATTTGAAAAAATCGCCTCCGGCTCTCATAATGTATCTTTACGAAAAGAAATGTATGAGCCTGTAACGCAGGAATTTACTATTAAAGACGGAGAAAGTGCGGACCTGTCAATTGCTCTTAAACCGATTTTCGGGAATATTGAAATAACAGCAAAACCCGAAGCTGAAATTTATATAGATAAGCAAAAGGCTGGAACAGGAACATACAAAGGCAGACTAATAAGCGGAATACATACTATTGAAATAAAAAAAGACAAATATTACACCGAAAAGAAAACAACAGATATAAAAGTTGGAAAAACAGAAACTCTCAATTTTGAATTAAAGCCAATAACCGGTGTATTATCTGTAAATACCATACCCATAGAAGCCGAAATATTCATAGACGGAGAACCAAAAGGAACCACTCCGAAATTTATCCGTGATTTACAAGTTGGAACATATACAGTAATTTTCAAAAAAAGTAGCTATGCAGATATAACCAAAACCATTGAGATAAAAGAAAAAGAAACTACAGAAATAAATGAGACATTACTTTCTGCACAGCAGGTAACCATAAACAGCACACCAACAAGTACAAAGCTGTATATTAACGGAGACTACAAAGGAGAGACACCAAAAAGCTTATCCCTTTCTTTTTCAAAACATACTGTTAAACTTGAAAAAGATGGATATATTGCTCTTGAAGAAACATTTGAAGTTATACAAAATAAAACTTCTTATGAATTTGAATTACTAAGCGAAAAGTATGGGACTTTTACGGATAAAAGAGATGGAAAAACATATAAAACGGTAAAAATAGGCAACCAGATATGGATGGCTGAAAACCTTAACTATAAAACAAGCAGCGGTAGTTGGTGTTATGATGATAATTCATCTAATTGCGATATATATGGTAGATTGTATAACTGGGAAACAGCAAAAACAGCCTGTCCGTCAGCTGACGGATGGCATTTGCCTACTGATGATGAGTGGACTACCCTTGTGAATTATCTGGGAGGCGAAAAAGTTGCCGGTGGTAAACTAAAATCAACAACAAGCTGGACCAGCCCAAATACAGGCGCTTCAAATTCAAGCGGCTTTTCGGCTCTGCCTTCGGGTTATCGCAATACGAATGGTAATTACTGCTATCGCAGTTACGGCACGAACTTGTGGTCTTCTACCGAGTGCGGGACAATTGCGTGGAATCGAACCCTGAATTACTCGATGACAAGCGTCCTCCGGAGCAACTACGGTAAGGCGAACGGCTTTTCGGTTAGGTGCTTAAAGGACTAATTTTTGTTGACTATTCGTCTATTTGACTATTTGCCTCGCAGTTCTGTAGAACTGCGAGGTCGAATTTTTTTTTAAAAGATGGCATATTATAATGACTATAAATATTAATTCTATAATGGGTTAAATAGAAATTTAGTAAGTTCTAATTGATTTCAGAAACTAAATCCGATAGCTATCGGATTTAAAAAATTTTCTATCAGGTTTTTAGAAACCTTTGTTTATCTTTATCGCATTATTAATCGGGCGAAAACCTGTTTTTAGAGGAGCCCATAATGTAATCCTATAAAAAAGAAATGAAAAAAAATATTCTTTTAATAGCTATTTTAAGTATTTTTTTGTCATCCTGCCAACCATACCTCAGAGTAAGGTCTTCATCAATAAGAATTCAGGCAGGTGATTCAATTACTTTTAAATGGCAAAGTAGGCATATAGATAGTCTTAAAATATTGAAGCCAAATACTGAATTAGATTTAAATGGAACTATTTCATTAATACCCGATACTACATGTATTTTTAAGTTTTCTGCTACAAAAAAAGGCAATGTGGTAAAAACTAAAAAAAAGAAAATTACAGTTTTATTTCCAGAGATAGAATATACAGCACTACCAGTATTTACTACCGACGAAAAACCAGTATTTATTAACTGGACAACAGAAAATGCAGAGTTTGTTGAGATAGAGAATTATGCCAAAAATTTACCTCCAAAAGGATCTTACAGTTTATTACTAGATTCTTCACAAACGATTACTTTAAAAGCTCGTAACAAAAATAACTACAGCAGTAAAATTGAAATTCCCTTTAAAATAACAAGAATGGAATATATCAAGGGTTCTACATTAATCGCAAATGGGTGTAATACAACAATAAGGTGGAAATTTAATAATACTGAAAAAGTTCAAATAGAAGGTTATGACACAATATTTTATTCACGAGGAAGAGTGATTATGACACCATCAGAAACAACAACATACAATTTTAAAATATACCGAAAAAATGGAAGTATTGAAACTAAAACGCATAAAATTGTGGTTGTTCCCATAAATTCTATTCGTTTTTCATGCCCTGCATTTGCATCTCAAGGTGATGAAATTAAAGTTAAATGGGAAATAAATGGAGCCTCAAATATTTATGTTAATGACAATAATTATTATGGGAAAAAACTTAAACCAATTGATAATTTAACTTTCAATTTAGTTCACGATACCATTATAACATTATCGTTTACTTACAATAAAGAAAAACTATATATAGAACAACAAATAATGGCATTAAATCGAGGTTTTTTTAATGGAAATATTAAAAAAGTTAATAGTTTAAAAAAAGATGAAGAAATAAATTTTGACATTATTGCAATTGATACAAAAAAATATCCCGATAGTGTTTCAATGAAAATATTAGTAACTGATAATGAGGGTAATTTCATTTCAGGATTAAAAGAATATGAAGGCAGAAAACAATACTTACAACAGATTGTTGAATATGTTGATAATAAAATAATACCTGTAAACACATATACATTTCGAGAAATATCTGAAACAAAAGCACCTTCAAATATTGCGATTGTTCTTGATTGCAGCGGTTCAATGATCCAATATATAGGATTAATGAAAGAAGCTGTCGAAAAATTAATTAATAAAAAATGCAAGGAAGATAGCATTTCGATTGTTTATTTTAGTGATAATATCGTTCGGGTTAGTCCGTTGTCAACAGATAAAAATAGACTTTTAAATTTTTTAAATAAAGCTTATATAAATTCCGGTAGTTCCGCAGTTATTGCTGGAACAGATGAGGGAATTAAAACATTGGAAAATGCTGTGAGAAATAAAATCGTTATACTAATATCTGATGGCTATGAAAATTCATCATTTCAATTTAATGTAACTCATGCCGTAACTCCAAGTAAGTTATTGAAAAATGCAATTTTAAATAGTTCCAAGTTTTTCACTATTTCATGTGAGTTTAATAATAATTTTATATTCTTAAATATAATATCAAGACTAACAGGTGGAAATTCATATTTCTTTAAAGATAAAAAGAAAATAAGCAATGTTTTAACAGAAATATTAAAAAGTAATAAAGTATATTACGAAATTTCATTTGTACCAACAATTGCATCTGATCCTGATAGAAGAATTGAATTAGAATACGATAACAATACAGGAAAACAAATTGTTGTGCAAAGAGAAATAAGTGTAAAAGGTATTGATTATTACTTAAATAACAATAGTTTTAATACCGAACGAACAGTTTTAGACACATTATTAACCATTTCCAAAAAAATACCATTATCAAAACCACAAGTCTTGGTTTTATTTGATTTGGATAGTGATGAAATTTTGCCTGAATATTACAGGAGAATTGATAAATATGTTGAATATCTTAACAATAATCCTATGGCAAATGCAATATTATTTGGACATTCAGACCTAAGTGGAGCAGCTAATTATTGCAGAAGAATTTCGGAAAAAAGAGCTCAATCGGTAAAAAAATATCTTATTAATTCAGATATTCTATCAAAACGTATTAAAACAGTTGCATGTAGCAGATCCTTCCCTCGCTGGTCGTTTGAAGTAAATGAAACGCAGAAACATGAAAATAGAAGGGTAGATATTGTAATTGTAAAGTAAATTGTAAGATTAATTTATAAATTATTGTAACATGAAAAAAATTGGATTATTATTAATTTCTTTAATCATTATAGTACAGATTTTTGGACAAGAGACAGGCTCTTTCACAGATTCACGTGATGGAAAAACATACAAAACTGTAAAAATTGGAATCCAATGGTGGATGGCAGAAAATCTGAATTATGAAACCGATAGTGGAAGTTGGTGTTGCGATGATAAGAAAAGTTATTGTGATATATATGGTAGATTTTATAATTGGAATACAGCAAATAATGTTTGCCCCACAGGATGGCATCTGCCCAATAATAAAGAGTGGCAAGTATTATTTGATTATATTGGTGGTAATGATAGTGCAGGTTATAAATTAAGAGCTAAAACCAACTGGACTATTAATGATGAAACCATACTTGGCATTGATAGTTATGGATTTACGGCTTTGCCAGGTGGAGATGTTTTTGGTGAAGGTAGTTGTAAATATTCTACAAGTTATGGATTTTGGTGGAGTGCAAAATCAAAGTCAAAATCTGATGCTTTTGCATGGTTTACAATTAGTATTGATTATTTTGTATATATAGAGCCACATGACAAACAGTTAGGAATCTCTGTACGCTGTTTAAAGGATTAGTCTATTTTCTTGTTGGTGTTTAAACTATTTTATTTGAAAGGCATAAAGAATTGTTATATTTGTGAAACAACTAAAATTTGACTTAAAATGAACGAACTTAATCTAAAATTGAAAACGTTAATCAAGTTAGACTTATTTTTTATTATAGCAGGTCTATTTGAAGTTTTATGTTTTGTTATTTTAACCCATAATTTATATATAATGATTATAGGTTTAATAACAGTAATCCCAGCTTATTTAGCAATGAAGGAAAGTAATTTGAAATGGAATTACTTTGTTGGAATAATTGCTTTGGTAAAATACAATCCAATTGGATTAGCATTGATCTTATTTTTACTGGGGGATTTAAATATGAACTTTGCAGAAAGCATAATGTATTTATCTATAGGTTTAATTTTACTACTTGCTATTTCTTCTTTTATTTTGGGTATTATCTTAATTGTGAAAACTGCAAAGTATTTTAGACTCCAAAACAAATAGAATTAAATAAAATGAAAAAATACTTACTAATAATATCATTGACAATTATATCAATAGCTCTGAGTGCTCAAGGTTTTAATAAAAGGGATTTAAAAAAGATTAAGAAATTCTTTGTAAGCTTTCAAAAAACTGCCTTAAATAATGATACAAGTAAATTAAAAGAATTTATTTGCCCTCTTAAATCTGAATCTGGAGAAGAATATCGAAATGAGTTAATTGAACGTGTCATTGAAAATAATGAATCACATATGGGAGATTTCTCTTATTCCAATAATGCTATTCAGCAAATAATTGACTCATTATACACCAAATTTAAACCTGTATCAAAGGATTTATATCCCAAATTGGCAAGACAATCAGAGTTTATAGTCCTGAAAGACTTAACCCTAGATAATATTCCTGTTTTTGATTACAAAAATGCTCATATAATTTTAATAAAGACGAATAATAAGATTTATCTGTTATTTTGGGAGGGGTTGAATAAATTATTATTATAAATAATTTTATTATTATGAATACACAAAAGCAAGAAAAAATAAGTACTGAGAATTCTGAAGAGGAAAATCATTATTCATTCACCAGAAAGAATATTTCAATTCTCATTCTTTCAATTGTCGTCATAAACATTATTTTTCTAATAGGACTTATGGCTATTGCTGACTTTAATGAAGTGCTCACTAATAGATATGGTGCAGACAGTGTGCAACCGCTTTATAAGCAAATACTTTTCTTTGTTGTAGGTTTAATATTTATGATAATAGTTATGAAATATGCTAAATTTATACATAAAATTAAATGGATACTATTTGGTTTAGCTATTCTTCTGTTAATTATTTCCTTGTTAAAATGGCCTTATTATGGGCAATATATTTATTTAGGAGGAATACATCTTCATTCAGGAATATGGGCTGTATTATTGAGTATGCCACTTTTTTCTCATCTTTTTAATATTATTACACACAAACCCAGTAAGGTAATTAACTATATTTATTTAATTCTGTTTTTATCTCTGATAAATATACTCTTACTATTACAGAAAGAAATAAGTTTGTGCATACTATTAACATTTATAATACTATTAAATCTGTTTCTAACGAAAATTGTAATAATTAGAAAAATTTGGTTATCTATAATTTTACTAATTCCTTTCTTTATAATGATATTTTTTAATTCTAATCATAGAAAGCAGTTACAAATAGATTTTCATCAATTAATTACAGAAAATAAGATTATTAACAGTAATCGGACGTATTTTGAATTCTTCAGTAAGATAGAACAAAACGGTTTGACAGGGAATGGATTCGGACATTACAAAAATAAAGAGCTTATAGCAAATAGATTAACAGAGAATATTTTGTTCGTAACTGGATGGCAATTAGGCATATTGGGTATTATTGTTGTTGTGGTTTTGTATGGATTATTGTTAAAATTCATGATGTATGCTGTACGAAAAATTAAAAATCCACCAGATAAAGCACTTGCCTTTACTATATTTTTGTTTTTTGGATTTCAAGTAATATTTGGATTACTTCAAAACTTCGATTTGTTCCCTATAGCACTTAGATACGGTATGCCATTAATGAGCTTTAATGGAACTACAATTATTGTACATTTAATCGCTTTAGGAGCTGTTTTGTCAGGCTTACTTCCAAAGGATTTATCGAGTATAAATGAGTAGTAGAATATTTATTAATAAACAGAACTTCTAAGGTTTAAATGCATGACACTCAATTTCTCCGAAATATGGAATTATGCGAAAGACTATCCCGTATCAAAATATACTATTGGAGTATATGACAATGTTAATACAGAGCTAGAATCATTAGCATACTCGGAGTTAGTACTGATTATATATAAGTTTTCACAGTTTCATAATATTCATAGAGTTATCGTTTCAGAAATAATTTTGGAAGAAATAACAATAGAAATTGAATTGCCTGAATTTGTAAAAACCCTTTTTGAAACAACTGCTAATTATAAAGAAGCAAATTTTGGTGACGTACAATTTTTGACAATACTTGAATCGTATAAAGAATACACTGATCCGGTTATAATTGGCCAGAAAGAAAAAAGTTTTAACCAAACATATCTAAACAAAATACTTGACAGGTTATATTCTTATATAGATATACAAAAAACAAAGGATACATATTATATTTATACTGAACAAGTGGGAACGAATGATCCCAAATTTAAAGCACGTGTGAAGATTCATGAAATAAGAAGAAAAGGGAAGCTTGATGAATCTTTAGTTCTGCAAGTAGATAAGGTTATCTCAGATGCTGGTAATACTGGTGTTAAACCTAAAGAGCTACTGGAGTATGAATTGAAAAATATTTCGCTTAAGAAGGAGAATAGAGATGAGGCAAAGGTTTTTAGAGGTCGCAGATTATTCATTTATACAGAATGGGGTGGCAGCAGTGTAGTATTTAAAGCAAAGGTTAGAGTAATTGAAACAAGAAAAACAGAGCTGGGAATTCATCATTTGCTAGAAGTAAACGAAGTTATTTCAGACGAAGGTGGATGTGGCTTCAAAAAGGGGAAAATATTTCCAGTATACAAAAAGCATGGATTTAGACTATTTTCACTTGAACCGGACTTTCAGCCTTGACTGATGATGACTGAGATTGATTCTGGTGGAGTGCTAAATCCAAATCAAAGTCTGATGCTTTTGCATGGTTCACAATTAGTATTGATTATTTTGTATATATAGAGCCACATGACAAAAAGTTAGGAATTTCTGTTCGCTGTTTAAAGGATTAGCTTATTTTCTTTTTGATATTTTATTCTACTTTATTTGAGAATATACAGAATTATTCTATTTTTGAAGATATAAAGTTTAACTAATAAAATATGAAAAATAAAACTCTCAGATATTTAATTCTATTTTTGCTCATATTTGCACATGTATTTTCATTCGCCACAGGACCATCTTATGTGAAAATAAAAATCCGCCCTATTGCTTTGGTTAATCAGAATATGATACTTTGTAAAACGTTTTATGAGATAAATCAAGAGGGGGCACAAGCTATTGTTGATGTTAGATTTGGATTGTTGCTTATATCACCTGAAGGTGTGTTTTTTCAAACCGAAACTTTTCATTATGTAAGGGACAATTATGGGCAATACGGAAATGACAGTATTTACGAGGCACATGAAAAAATATTTAATGCCGATAAAATCACTGATGAAGAAAATACTTTTCTGAAAGAATTTATTTACATCGAAAGCATTGAGCAGGGACTTGAAAAATACTTCATTACTGAAAGCTATTCATATATTGATTTTATGAACAGATACAAAATGAAAGACAACTTTACTCAACGGACTGTAAACAATTACTGCAGTTTGAAGTGGAGTCCTGAAAAAATTAGCATATACTTCAAATATAAAAACATTGTTATGATCAGAAATAATAATGATGAATCATTCTTTGATGAGTCAAAATCCGGATCAAACTTTAATGTTCCCTCGTGGTGGGGAGGAAGATCGGACCCTTATAATTCTCAGAATATTGATGGTATTGTGATTACTACGAACAAACTTTAATAACAGTAATTCAGAAGAATATGAAAAATGTAAAAACAAAAGTCTTTATAACATTTTTATTAGCAACAGGAGTAATAATATTACAATCGTGTTGTGGAGATTGTGAACATAACCAATTTTCTTTGGAGTTAGAACTTGCCTTAAAAAAAGATAGCCTTGAATACTTCATGCAGCAGTATGATTCTTTGTTATCGGTACATTTACAATTAAAAGAAGAGACAAATGACTGGACGAAAGATGTTAGTCTGAGATTCAAGGAAATTGGCATTGAAAGCAAACATGAGGTATCAGAAATACTATACTATACTCCTGAAATCATACCTTTCCCGGGAATATTGGGAGGATCTATGAAGATACGGGATATTAGGTTTATTTCTGATAAATGGATACTTGCAGGCTGTTGCGACGGACATTATGTAGGATACTTGATTTTGGATTATACAATAAACAAGGATTCGACAATAAACTGGAAAGTTTTGGATTACATTAAAGATTAAAAAAAATATGAAATTAATTGTATTAGTACTTGTAATGGCTACTATTATTAGCTGTACTACTGAAGTAAATCAGGATGAAAAACCTAACTTTCAAAATGAAAAAACTGAAACATTAATCAATAAAGAAGATATTTCCGAAGCATTAGAAAAGCAATTAATTAATAATAATGCCAATTATGGTGCTGTATTACTTATTGATATAAAGACAGGCAATGAAATTCTTTCAATAGAGTTTGTAAAAGCAGATAGCAATTGTTATCAAACTTGTGATACAATAATTAATAAAGTTATTACACCTGCTTCATTATGGAAGCCCATTACAATGGCTCTTCTTTTAGAATCTAATTGTGTTACGCTTAATGATTCTATTGATACAAAACAAGGTTCTATCAGTTATAATGGTATTGAAATGCGTGATGTTTTTGATTTAGGGACAATCAATATAAATCAGGCAATGGCAAAAAGCTCGAATATTTTCTTTGCAGAAGCTGTTAATAAATGTTATTCTTCTGATATGTCTAAATACTACAATGATTTTAATAGTTTAATTAAAGTTGTTAACAAAGAATTTGTAGATAGATTAGATTTCTCTATCGATAGCCTGCATACAATGCTATGGTCTTCAATTGGATATTATCACTCTATTAAGCCGAAAGAACTTCTTAGCCTATATTCAATTATAGCGAATAATGGTTTAGATGTAAATAATAAACGGATATTGAAAAGCGAGACAGCACAAGCTGTTCATGAAGCTTTATCGGAAGTTGTTCAGAATGGAACAGGGCAGGAATTAAAACCGCTTGATTGTGCAGTTGCAGGTAAAACAGGGTTAACAGATATGAGTAATGGAAATTTCATTAATACTTTTGCTGGTTATTTCCCTGCTGACAATCCAAAATACGTTTGTTTCTTTATGATGCAAATACCTGCGAATAATCTTGTTTATGGTAATAAATGGACTTTTGAAATGATGGAGATTTTAACAAAACAATAAAATTGAATACTATGATGAATTTTAAATGGATATTACTAATAAGTTTTTTTGTTATTATTGCCAGTTGCAATACTAACCAAAAGCCAACCGATCAAGAGAGTACTAAAGAAAAAAGTGATAATTTTTCAATTCATCTTGTTGGAACAATAGATACTTTAAATATTGATATGTTTTTATTTGCAAAAGATCGTATGATAAGAGGGTATTATCAATATCAAAAATATAACACTCCTATTTCCTTGCTAGGGTATATTGATGAAAAGACAGATTCTATTTTTCTGTTGGAATATCAGTTAATTGAAGATTCTAATGAAATTGCATTAGATGTAACGGCTACTTTTCAAATGTCACAAAGTTATATAGGAAAATGGGAGGGCTATCCAACCATTTTGGATATTTCTTTAAAGGCTACGAATAAAGTAGAACCAGATGCTATTTATGAATATGAAGGCTTTTATATGCATGGTCTTTATGAAGTATGTGGAATGCATTGTTGTTCATATATAGAATTATTAATACCAGATTCAGTAATTGAAGTAACCAGATTTCATGATTGTATTGATTATGAAGAAAAGAAAGTAGAAAGCAAAGAAACTACGAATTATGTATCAGAAACCTATTCATTTTTTATGCAACATCCTACATTGCATCTTTCCGATTCAAATGTTACAGTAAGTATTTTTTTAGAACAAGATTTCTTAATAGTGTTTGATTATCCATATTCTGAGATATATCAAAAGATTGTTGATAGAGATAAATTGATTTATTTTGATGGGAGATAAAAGTATTTAAAAGCAATTAAAGGCACTTAATTAAGTTAATGTCATTTAACGGAAAGCAGTATTTTCGCTTGTTATAATATTGTGCCATTGAAATTTTAATAATAATTAAAAAAAATGGCATGAGAAATACACAAGATTTCATATATTACAATGATAAATTTATTGAAAGAATAAAATTAGATATTTTTCCATTTTATGATTTATGGAGTGTGAGACCTTTAGAAAGTCCAAATAAAGAATTTATTTCCGGCAATTGTAAAGAATTTGAGAAATTTTCGGAGTTTATTGAGCAACATGTCAATAAAAATTATGCTTGTGATCTGATTATTTTTGTAGGAAATGGAGAAAAGAATTATCCAACAATCATGTATAATAAAACAAAAAAACACTTAATCGTAAAATTTCCGCAATATTCTGAAGACTATATTGGAACACCTCTATATATGCCAAAAATTAGCAAGAAAAATTAATTTACAAATAATCAAACCTTTCCTTTAATACTTCAATATTTTTAGCCTTCAGATGAAGCTTCATCCTAACAGGAGGATTTATCCCTCTTTTCAACTTATATATTAGATTATATCGACATTTAGGTCTAC
>CAYTAU010000052.1:0-29083 GCA_964435855.1 uncultured Bacteroidales bacterium
TAGGTTAATAATAAATAATTTGCCCGATAATATTTCGCCTGCTCCTGTAATAATTTTTATTGTTTCGTTTGCCTGCAAGCTTCCAATAACTCCTGGCAACACTCCAATTACTCCTTTGGCTGAAGCATCGTTATCTATTAGCGATTGTTCCGTTACATCGGGAAAAAGTTCCTGATATGTTGGTCCATTATTATAATTAAAAACCGATAATTGTCCTTCAAATTTTGAAATTGCACCAAACACATGTGGTTTTCCCAGTTTTACACAAGCCTTGCTTGTTATTAATCGTGTTTCGTAATTATCGGGGCAATCAACCACAATATCATATTTGCTTATAATATCTTCTGCGTTTTCTGATGTTAGAAATGTTTTATAGATTTTAATCTCAACATTGGGATTTAAGGCTGTTAAATTTCTTTTGGCAACTTCAACTTTGGGTTTTCCTATATCATTGGTAGTATATAATATTTGCCTTTGCAAATTCGATTCGTCAACAATATCATTATCAACAATGCCAATAAGTCCAACTCCGGCTGCTGCAAGATATTGTAACACAGGCGAGCCAAGTCCGCCGGCACCAATTACAACTACTTTTGCATTTTTTAATTTTATTTGTCCGTCAATTCCAATTTGTGGAAGTATAATGTGTCTGTTATAACGGATCTTTTCTTTTTCCGATAGCATTTTAAGTACGATTTAAATTTGCATAAAAGTATCCCAATCTTTCCAAACAACTTCATATCCTTGCGACTTTATCATTTGTTCAATTTCTTTTGGTGTTCTATTGTCTTGCGTTTCAAATTGTTCAAGGGCATGGGTGTTTAAGGCATAGCCTCCGGGTTCAGTTTTTGAACCTGCACTTATTGATGTTATTCCAAGTTTTAGAATATTGTCCCTAAACACTCGGCTTTCACGCACCGACATTGATAATTCAACTTCGTTATCAAACAAACGATATGCACAAATAAGCTGAACAAGTTCGCTGTCTTTTATTATTGAATTTGGCTGAAAAACCCCTTCATGAGGTCTTAATCTTGGAAACGAGATAGAGTATTTTGTTTTCCAGTATTTTTTTTGAAGATATTTTAAATGTAAGGCTGTAAAGAATGAATCGGTACGCCAGTCTTCCAGACCAAGCAATGCTCCAATGCCAATTTTATGTACCCCTGCATTTCCTAATCTGTCGGGAGTTTCAAGCCTGTATTGATAATTTGATTTTTTTCCTTTTGGATGATATATTGTATATCTTTCTTTATTATATGTTTCCTGATAAACATATACTGTATTTACTCCCAATTCTATTAACTCCTCATATTCCGATTGTTCTAATGGTTGTACTTCAAGTGATATCAATGCAAAATATGGTTTTATTAATTTAATTTTATGTTTTAAGTATTCAAATCCTGCTTTATTGGGATGCTCGCCTGTTACTAATAATATATGTTCGTATCCATACGATTTAATAGCTTCAATTTCTTTAATAGTTTGTTTGTCATCAAGTGTTATCCTGTTTATTTTATTGTTATGATTAAATCCACAGTAAACACAATGATTTGTACACTCGTTTGAAAGATACAATGGAAGATATAATTGCATTGTTTTTCCAAACCTTTTTTGAGTAAGCTGATTACTAATTGTTGCAATTTGTTCTATATATGGTTTTGCAGCCGGAGAAATCAATGCTTTGAAATCTTCAATATCTCTTTCCTGTTTTGAGATAGCATTTTCAACATCTTTTTCTGTTTTAGAATAGATGCTTTTTTCTATCTCTTGCCAATTATATTTATCTATGATATTATTAAACATTATATATATTTTTCCTTATTACTCAGATTTTCACAGATTTTCATTAAAAACTAATCATCTAAAAAAGCCGTTAGCGGACTACTTGCATCGGCATGATCACAACTTTCTGCAAGTTTGGCTTCATAAGCCATTCTGCCTGCTTCAACAGCAAGTTTAAATGCTTTTCCCATCTCCACAGGATTAGGAGAAACAGCAATTGCAGTATTAACCAAAACGGCATCTGCACCTAACTCCATTGCCTCAGCAGCATGAGAAGGTGCTCCTATTCCGGCATCAACAACAACAGGCACATTGCTTTGTTCAATAATGATTTTTAAAAAATCTCTTGCCAATAAACCTTTATTACTTCCTATTGGTGAACCAAGTGGCATAACTACTGATGTGCCAATTTCCTCTAATCTTTTACACAAAACAGGATCTGCCTGAACATAGGGCATAACAATAAAACCTAATTTCACCAATTCTTCGGCAGCTTTCAGGGTTTCAATCGGGTCGGGTAATAAATATTTTGGATCGGGATGTATTTCCAGTTTTAACCAATTTGTTTCAAGTGCTTCTCGTGCCAACTGTGCAGCAAAAATAGCTTCCTTTGCAGTACGAACACCGGAAGTATTTGGCAATAATTTAAATTGTGGTGATTGTAAATGTTTAATTATGTCATCTTCTTTATCGTTGATATCAACTCGCTTTAATGCAACAGTAACTAATTCTGAGCCTGAAGCAAGTAATGCATCCTCCATTAATTTATTAGAACTGAATTTGCCTGTTCCGGTAAATAATCTTGAATTAAATGTTTTATCAGCTATTTTTAACATGGTTATCTTATTTTTTCACACTAAATTTATATATATCGTCTACAATATTTTTTGTTGTATCAATTATATTTTCAGAATTTACAATCAATGATGAAATTGCAATACCATAAATACCCGTATTTAATATATCTGCAAAATCATCCGATTTAATTCCGCCTATTGCAAATATGGGAACATCAATATTTTCTTTCCTGCATTTTTCCATAATCAATTTATATCCTTCTAAACCTATAACAGGACTTAAATTCAATTTTGTTTTTGTAAATCTGAATGGGCCTAATCCAATATAATCTGCACCATTATCCGAATGATTTTTTACTTGTTCAAATGTGTTTGCAGTTACTCCAACAATAAAATTATTTCCAAGAATTTTCCTCGCATCATCTGAGTGCATATCTTCTTGTCCGAGGTGAACTCCATGAGCATAAACTTCTCTTGCAATTGTAACGTTATCATTAATTATTAATGTTACGTCGTACTTATCGCATATTTTTTTTGTTTCTTTTGCAATATCAAGCCATTCTTCATACGGTTTATCTTTCACCCTTAACTGAACCCATTCTATTCCACCCTTACACGCAAATTCCACTTGTTGTAAATGAGTGTATTGCTCACTTTCTTGTGTTATAAATTGTAATTTTGGTATTTTCATGTTTTATATTTTTTACCACTGATTACACAGATTTTCACAGATTTTTATTTTTTATTTATTTTATTACTTTGTGTTAGTCCGTGCTATCTGTGGTGCATTCTTTTATTACCGATTACACAGATTTTCACAGATTATTACATTATTATTCTATTAATTCCTTGTTTTAAATCAGTAACATTGAAATTTATCAGTAATCCTAGTTTGAAACCCGATAACTTTAAATAAGTCATTAATTGTGCCTTATGTACCGGAACTATCGCATCAACAGCCTTTAATTCAATAATAATAGAATTTTCTACAAGTAAATCAATTCTATATCCTGCATCTAATTTTATATCTTTATAAACAACAGGTAGCGCTACTTGCTTTTCTACCTTTAATCCTTTCTCTAATAATTCATGCTCCAAACAAATTTCATAAGTTGATTCTAAAAGCCCGGGACCTAGTTCAGAATGAACCTTATAAGCTGCTCCAAGTATCTCATAACTTATTTTATTTAGTTTTTCCATGACATTTTTTTAAGTTTTTTATTTCTGTGTTAATCTGTGCTATCTGTGGTGCATTCTTTTTTTTTCCACCGATTACTCAGATTTTTCAGATTATCTTTCATTGCAAATGATAACCGAGATTTGTGTTATTACTCAAAATAAATTTTTCTACATATTTTTTTCCTTTTTTACATGCGTCCTCGATATTTTCACCTTTGGCTAACTCCGAAATGATTGCCGAAGAAAGCACACAACCTGTACCGTGTTTGCTTTTTCTGTCTATTTTTTTTCCTTCAAAAATCACTTTTCCCGATTTTGATATTAATACATCATTAATATTTTCGCCACTATTATGTCCTCCTTTTAAAAGCACAGAACATAAATTATTGTCAGAAATAATTTGCTGAATAGTTTCTTCGTTTGAATTTTCACCAAAAAGCAGTTTTGCTTCTTCAAGGTTTGGGGTAACAAGATAAATTTTACTCAATACATTGTTTAATTTTCCTTTTTCAATTTCGTTGTGAAAAACGTATCCTGCAGTAGCGTTTAAAATTGGATCCCAAATAATTTGAATGTCAGGATTAATATTTGTCAAATGCTCAACAACTTTTGTCAAAACCTCAAGATTTTCTATCAATCCAATTTTCACATATTTAAAATTAAACCTGCGGCGTAAAACATCAATTTGTTGAATAATTTTTTCTGCACTTAACCAATCAGCATTATCAAATTCAATGTCGTTCTGAAAAGTTATTGCCGAACAAACACTTAATCCATAAACATCATTATTTTCAAAAGTTTTTACATCTGATGTTAATCCTGCTCCGCTACTTGGGTCAAAGCCCGCAATTGATAATACGCTAAGCCTGTCTTTATTTAGAATTTTCTGTATATTACAAAACTTCGACACAGGTAGTTCAATTTCATGATTATCGAGATATGTATTCCAAATTTCTCCCAACAATGCTACTCCCGACAATCCAATATTTATTAATTGTTCTACATTACTTTCATTTATTCCACCCAATGGTATAATTTCAGTATTTTGTTTTTCCTGTTTAATAAATGTTTTTAATTCATTTATCGAGATCTTGCTTTTATATCCATTTTTTGAAATACTGTCAAATAAGGGGCTTATAAATACATAATCTAATTGATATTGTAAATTTCTTATTTCATCAATACTATGTGTTGAATAGCTTTTGTGATATTTTTTATTTTGATATTCTGGTATTAAATGTTTCGTTTTTCTGTTAAAATGAATTCCCTTAAGACCATATTTCTCAACCAGATCAAAATGATCGTAAATAATTATTCTATTATGATATTTTGCAGGTGTCTTTTTGATGTATTCTTCCAACTGATCTTTAGAAAAATTATGTTTTCGTAAATGAAAATATTGCAATCCTTTCTCAAAAAGTCTAATTAATAATTTCTTTTCTTGTTTAAAATTTTCAGGATTTGATATTACTATTAGTTTGTTCATTTGGGTTTTTATTTTTTAGAATAAACTTCTCCACCAAAATCTTTAAATTCCTTTTTTTTCTTATCTGCTTTTTCTGCCATATCTCTTACTTCCATTGTCGATTTCATTGAACAAAAATGCTCACCACACATTGAACAGAAATGAGATGCCTTGCTTCCTTCGTCGGGTAGGGTTTCATCATGATATTGTAATGCAAGTTCACTGTCTAATGCTAAATGGAACTGGTCGAGCCAGCGAAATTCAAATCTGGCTTTGCTCATTGCGTTATCTCTTATTTGTGCTCCCGGATGTCCTTTTGCCAAATCGGCAGCATGAGCAGCCAATTTATAAGTAATTACACCTACTTTTACATCATCTTTATTTGGTAACCCAAGATGTTCTTTTGGTGTAACATAACACAACATTGCAGCGCCATGCCATGCTATCATTGCTCCACCTATTGCCGATGTAATATGATCGTAGCCCGGTGCAATATCAGTTACAAGTGGTCCTAAAGTGTAAAATGGAGCTTCCATGCAATATTCCAATTGCTTATCCATATTTTCTTTTATTCCTTGCATTGGAACATGACCCGGACCTTCAATTAAGATCTGTACATCTTTTTCTCTTGCAATTTTTGTAAGTTCTCCCAGTGCTTTAAGCTCTCCAAACTGTGCTTTATCATTAGCATCAGCAATAGAACCCGGACGTAAGCCATCGCCCAATGAAACTCCAACGTCATAAGTTGCCAGAATATCACAAATTTCATCAAAATGAGTATATAAAAAATTCTCTTTGTGATGATACAAACACCATTTTGCCATTATTGAGCCACCACGAGAAACAATACCTGTTACGCGTTTTATTGTCATTGGAACATGTCGCCAAAGTAGCCCTGCATGAATTGTAAAATAATCAACGCCTTGCTCGGCTTGCTCAATTAGTGTATCCTTATATATTTCCCATGTAAGGTCTTCGGCTTTTCCATTTACTTTCTCAAGTGCCTGATATAAAGGGACCGTTCCAACGGGAACAGGAGAATTACGAATTATCCATTCCCTTGTTTCGTGAATATTTTTCCCCGTTGATAGATCCATAATAGTATCGGCTCCCCAACGAAATGACCATACGGCTTTTTCTACTTCTTCGTCAATACTTGATGTTGTTGGGGAATTTCCAATATTTGAATTTATTTTAACAAGAAAATTCCTGCCTATAATCATTGGCTCTGTCTCAGGGTGGTTTATGTTTGCCGGAATAATTGCTCTACCTATAGCTATCTCATCTCTAACAAATTCAGGGGAAATATGACTTTTTGGTGTATTGCCTCCATAATTTATTCCCGGATGCTGAAAACCAATATCATTCATTTCGTCAATACGTTGATTTTCTCGTATTGCCACATATTCCATTTCTTGAGTAATAATACCTTTCTTTGCATAAGAAAACTGAGTAATCTGTTTTCCTTGTTTAGCTCTAAGCGGATTTTTTTCTACGTGTTCAAAACGTAAATTATCAAAGCTTTTATCATTCATTCTTTGTGTTCCGTATTCGGAGGACAAACTTGTTAATTTTTCAACATCTCCTCTTCCATTGATCCAATTTTCACGTAATTTGGGTAAGCCTTTTTTAAGGTCTATCTCAATATTTGGGTTGGTATATGGTCCCGAAGTATCATAAACGGTAATTGCTTGGTTTTTTATTGCTTTTCCTGCACTGTCAATAGTATCCGACAAGCTTATTTCACGCATTGCAACTTCAATATCGTGTAATTTTCCTTTAACATACACCTTTAGTGAGCCCGGAAATGGTTCTGTTGTTATTGTATTCTTTACCTTATTCTTTTTCATTTGTTCCTATTTTTTGCCGCGAATTCGCGAATGTTTCATGTGTTTATTTTTTTTTGCCACGAATGCACTAATATTTTATTTGCGAATTCGCGGCTAATTTTTTTGCCACTGTTTTTATCCTCCCTGAGTAGCTTTGATTAATAAAATATTATCGTTTTCTTTCAATTGATAGTTCTTCCAATCATCTTTTTTAATAACTGTATTATTAATTGCAATAGCAAGTCCTTGTGTATTTTTAATATTGAGAATTTCAAGCATCTCAATAATTTTACATTCCTTATTAATTTCTTTATGCTCTTTGTTAACAATTACTTTCATGCACACAATTACTTATGTTTAAGGAATAATAAATAAAGCGGAGATTGCATTTCCCTACGCCGGCATTATCCGAATCAGGTTAAAAGGGTGTAATCTCAGCCCGTATATTAACACCAACATTATTTTAAAATGGTTTGGTAAAGGCACCCCATTAATGATACAAAGTTGGATAACAAATTTTAATTATGCAAATATTTTTCAATATCCATAAGAGCCATATTTGAAATAGTGTAAGTTGCGTTTTAAAATAATTTTTTCGGCATCAGTTCTTTCGTTTTTAGGGAGTGCTTTAATTCGTTCTAATTCACGTTTACTGGTATAATCAAGTTTTCCGTTCGAAAACCAGTTTATTGTTTGAGTAATTTGAGTTCCATTTTCGTAAACGGTTTCTCGCCTTTTTTTACCTTTATAATAATATTCTACCCACAAACCATGTTTTTTACCATTTACGCATTGTCCTTCTTCGCTAATATTTCCGTTTTTATGCCAAGTTTTCCATTTTCCTTCAAGCGAACCATTAATATAATATGCTTTTTCTTTCATTTTCCCGTTTTGGTACCAATGAAAACACCAGTCGTCAAGTCTGCCGTTTATATAAAATAACTGACTTTGTATTTTTCCGTTTTTATACCAGTATTTCCATTTACCGTTTATTATTCCTCTCTTGTAATTTCCAATAAGTTTAATTTGTTTGCTTTTAAACCACTCTATTGTTTTTCCATGCAAAGTGTCTTTATAATAAAAAGCTTCTACAGACTTATTGCCTTTTAGATTGTAAAAAATAACAAATGTTGTGTCATTGCCTTTTTGTTCAACTTCGTATTTTTTTTTCCCATTACTATGATATTCGATATAATTTTGAGAAAAACCCGAAAAAGATAAGAGTATTAGTGTCAAGGATAATAGGTGTTTTATTTTAGCTAACATTATTTTACGCTATCACTTTAATTTTACTGTTCTCGTTTATTTTGAAAGTTTTAATATCAACATTTTCAATAAGATTAATTCCCGGAGTTTTTCCAATTTCAAAACTTCCAAGCATATTTTCCATTTTTAACGCTTTTGCCCCATTAATTGTTGCCCATTCAATTAGTTTTGAAAATGGGATATCGGGAAAATAATTTGATATTGTTTTTAATTCTTCTAAAATTGACAGCTTTTCATTAGAACCCAAACTATCTGTGCCTATTGTGATTTTAGCATCTTTTCTAACAAAAATATCTATTTGGGGAAGCTTGTTTTCAATATATAAATTTGAGTTTGGGCAGAATATCCAAAATAAATTATCAGAATAATTTTCTGCAAATTCAATATCTTTTTCAGATGTATATGTATTGTGAACGAGTAAAACATTATTGTTTTTGGGCAAATATGAAATGTATGATTGTAATGAAGAATTATTTATATTAGAAACAATATCATAAGATTTGAAAATATTCTTTAACATTTCTGCAAGATTACCGCTTCTGTTTTCAAACAATTTATTTTCATCCTCGCTTTCCTGATTATGTATTGATACGACTTCTTGTTTGTCGGCGTAATAATTTTTAAATATCTCAAATAATTTTTCTGATAAAGAATACGGTGCATGTGGAGTAATTGATGCTTTTAATTTATTTTCCTTTACAGTTTTGAGGATTTCAAGCCCATTATTAAAAGAAGTTTGAGCTTTTTCGGAGTTTATATTGTAAATCTCAATAAAAGAATGATAATTAATTTTGCTTTGCTTTTTAATTTCTAAAGATATTGTGTCATTTATTATATCGCCAACAGCAACAATTCCTTCGTGTTGCATTAATTTATCGGCTTTTGCAATTTTATCTTTTATTTCTGTCTCATTAAATTTGTCTCGTAATTTCGCTATTTGCTTAACAAATCCTGTAAGACCTGTATGGCTTTTGATCTTTCCTTTTAAATATGATAATTCTAAATGACAATGGGTGTTTATAAAACCGGGAACTAAAATGCCATTATAAAATTCAAGACCTGCAATTTCTTTTAAATCTCCTTTGGTATCAATAATGTTTGTTATTTTTCCGGTATTATCAATTTCAATAATTCCATTTTTTAAAGGCTTTGAACTAACAGGAAATATATAGTTTGCAGATATTTTTCTCACGGTTTTGTAATTTAATCAAGAACGAAATTACAAAAAAAGTTACTGCAAATCTTTCTAATTTACAGCAACTTTTATTTAATAAAGAGGTCTCTTCCAGATTCGAACTGGAGTAGCTGGTTTTGCAGACCAGTGCCTAACCGCTCGGCCAAGAGACCTTTTTCTTTTTAAAACTTTGCAAAGATAAATATAATTGCAAAAAAAGCTTATATATTTTAATTATTTAATTATTTCAATTACTTTTGAAAATTAATTATTTTTAATTAAGTCTAAATAAAAATAAGACACAATATTATGGATACTAAAGATTTAGGTTTCAATTCAAAACTCATTCATTCGGGTGATTTTCATGATGAATTTGGTAGTGCAGTAGTTCCAATTTACCAAACATCTACATTTTCGTTTAAAAATGCACAGCATGGAGCAGATTTATTTGCGGGGAAAGAAAAAGGGTATATATATACCAGAATTGGAAATCCTACAATTAACGCATTGGAAAACAAGCTTGCGGAACTTGAAAACGGTTTTAGAGGAATTGTTACATCATCCGGTATGTCAGCAATCTCAACAGTTTATATGGCATTGCTCGGACAAGGGCAACATATAATCAGCACAGCAGCAGTTTATGGACCCAGTAGAGGAGTTATGGAAAATTATTTTTCTAAATTTGGTGCTGAATATACATATATCGACACATCAAACTTATCTGATATTGAAAAATCAATTAGACCAAATACAAAAGTTTTATATATTGAAACTCCTGCAAATCCTACAATTCAGCTTACTGATATTAAAAAAGCAAGCGAAATAGCACACAAACATAATATTTTACTTGTTGTTGATAACACTTTTTGTAGTCCATATTTACAAAAACCTCTTGATTTAGGTGCAGATATCGTTGTTCATTCTCTTACTAAATTTATAAACGGTCATGCCGATGTTGTTGGCGGAGCTATTATTGCAAAAGATACTGAAGTTTATAATAATCTTAGAAAAACAATGGTTATGATGGGTGGAAATATGGATCCTCATCAGGCATATTTGGTAATTCGTGGTGTGAAAACTTTATCAATTCGTATTGACAGAGCACAGGAAAGTGCAATGAAAATTGCAAAATATCTTGAAGAACATCCAAAAATAGAGTGGATAAAATATCCAGGTTTAGAGTCTCACCCTCAATATGAACTTGCAAAAGAACAAATGTCAGGACCGGGAACAATGATTAGTTTTGGACTTAAAGGTGGACATAATGCAGGAACTATTTTAATGGATAATGTTAAAGTAGCAACTCTTGCCGTTTCGCTTGGTGGAGTGGAATCTCTTATACAGCATCCTGCATCTATGACACATGCCGGTGTTTCTAAAGAAAATCGCCTAAAAGCGGATATTACAGACGGACTTGTAAGGTATTCTGTAGGGATTGAAGATGTTGAAGATATACTTGCTGATTTAGATCAGGCTTTGAGGTTTATTAAGTAAAAAAATACAGTCTTTTTATTTATTCCTTTCATAATAGCAATATATAACAAATTAAAACCATAAGTTTGTTATAATATTTATTGATTGATATGAACCACAACTCAGAACTGGAATTAGCTTGGAATTTTGTTGAAAAAACAGACAGGAATATTTTTTTAACAGGAAAAGCAGGTACGGGTAAGACTACTTTTTTGCACAAAATTCGCACAGAATCCCTAAAAAGATTAGTAGTTGTAGCTCCCACAGGAGTGGCTGCTATTAATGCAAAGGGGGTAACAATACATTCATTTTTCCAAATGTCGTTCGGTCCTGTTTTACCAATTGAAGCCCAATCTGCGAATACGCCCGCAAACGAACATGGGAACTCTCCTTCTCAAAAGAAGTTTAACAGACGCAAAATTGATATAATCAGGTCATTAGATTTGCTACTAATTGATGAGGTTAGTATGGTAAGAGCCGATTTACTTGATGGAATTGACCAGGTATTAAGAAGGTACAAAAACAAAGACAAAGTATTTGGTGGTGTTCAGGTATTGATGATTGGTGACTTGCAGCAATTAGCACCTGTGGTAAAAAATGATGAATGGCAAATTTTACAAGATTATTATAAAACAGCTTTCTTCTTCAGCAGTAAAGCATTTCAGGCTTCTGAAGCTATAGGGATTGAACTAAAACATATATATCGTCAAAAAAATGAATACTTTATCGGTATTCTAAACGAAATCAGAAATAATCGCCTTTCTGACGAATCACTAGATGCATTAAATCAGAGATACATTTCGAATTTCAAACCTGCAAAAGATGATGGTTACATCACTTTAACCACTCATAATAATCAGGCAAATGAGATGAATGAGCGCAAACTGAATGATATAAAGACAAAATCTTATTGTTATTATGCAAATGTTGAAAATGATTTTCCTGAACATATTTACCCTACACATTTTGAGCTAGTGCTAAAAGAAGGAGCTCAGGTAATGTTTATAAAAAACGACAGTTCACCTGAAAAACGATACTTTAACGGAAAAATTGGAAAAATAGTAAGTCTTGATGATGACCAGGTAATAGTACGATGTCCTGATGATGATTTTGATATTATAACAGAACCTGAAACATGGGAAAATATTAATTTTTCAATAAATAAAGAAACGAATCAAATAAGCGAAAATGTTAAGGGGAAATTTTCTCAAATGCCTTTAAGGCTTGCATGGGCAATTACTATACATAAAAGTCAGGGATTAACTTTCGAAAAAGCTATAATAGATGTAACATCTTCTTTTGCTCACGGACAAACTTATGTAGCGCTTAGCAGGTGCAAAACACTTGAAGGAATAATCCTGAACAAAGCTATTGATAAAAAAAGCATTATTCATGATAACAGAGTAGTTTCCTTTACCAAAGAAGTGGAAGATAATCCTCCTGATACCATCACCTTAAATCAATCGCAAAAACTCTATCAGTTAAACCTGATGGAAGAATTATTTAATTTCAAACAACTAATATATCCTGTTGTCCGATGTATTAAAATTGCATATCAAAGCGCAAACAGTTTGCAGGGAAATATTAAAGAACCACTTAAAACTATTAAAGAAAAAGGAATTGAGGAATTAATAAAACTTGGTGAAAGTTTTCAAAAACAGTTAATACAAATGAGTACAGACCAAGTGAAACCTGAAACCAATACATCAATTCAAGACAGGATTAAAAAAGCAGTATCGTATTTTATAAATCATACACAAGAACATATTGCAAAACCCTTATCAGAACTCACTTATACAACCGACAATAAAGCTATTGAAAAAGATTTAAATGAACAATTAAATAAAATTAATGAGTTACTTGAAAGTAAACTTTATTGTCTTAATGGCTTGAAAGATGGATTTAATACAATAAAATATCTGGAACTTAGAGCAAACTCTATCTTCAAAAAAAGCAAATCTGTAAAGTTGAAAACAGAAATTGTAGATACAGGATTAAATCCAAAACTGTTTTCTATGTTGCGACATTGGCGACATGAAACTGCTAATGCAGAAGATTTAAATCATTATCAGATTTTCACTCAAAAATCTTTGTTTGAAATTTGCGAAAAACTCCCGTCTAACAAGAGTCAACTCCGCTTAATTAATGGAATGGGCAAAGTTCGAGTAAAAAAATATGGCGATGAAATTATTGAAATTATAAGAAATTATTGTGAAGAAAACGAAATAGAATTAAATGAGGAAGAAATTCCCGAGAAACCGAAAAAAGAAAAAAAGAAAAAAGTAGATTCAAAGTTAATTAGTCTTAAAATGATAAATGAAGGTTTAAGCATAAATGAAATTGCCAAAAAACGAGAATTTGCTATTAGTACTATAGAAGGACATTTAACTCACTATATTTTAAGCGGAGAATTAGAACTCGAAAAAGTAATGACTAAAGAAAGGAGTGCTGAATTAAAACAACAAATTAAAAATATAGAATTTGAAGGCTTAGGAGAACTGAAAAATAAATTAGACGATAAATATTCTTACGGGGAAATAAAAATGGTTTTAAATGATATTAAATTTCATGGGGATTTGAAAAATGTCTCAGAAGAATAATTTTTCACACACACATATTTCTATGACAAAATTATAATTTTTTCAAATTGTTTTTCTTTATTATCAGCAAACCAATAAAAGTAATAAGACCATTAAGAATTAATAGTTCAAAACCAAACTTATATCCCCAAAGAAAAACTTCTGAAAAATAGCTTATCACAAAAGTAAGAACAGGAGAAAGCACAGCAACAAGAGGAACAAGTTTGTCTTTAATTTTATATTTAGTAAATAATCCAAAACTATAAAGCCCAAGTAATGGTCCATAAGTATAGCCTGCAACTTTAAATACTGCATTTATAACACTATCATCGTTAATAAATTTAAACAAAACTATAACCAAAAATAATAATACAGAAAAACCAATATGTACAAGAAATCGTATACGCTTTTTGTTAAT
Source organism: uncultured Bacteroidales bacterium (assembly GCA_964435855.1). GTDB lineage: Bacteria > Bacteroidota > Bacteroidia > Bacteroidales > CAYTAU01 > CAYTAU01. The sequence goes on from CAYTAU010000052.1 coordinate 13,966, forward strand.
ATCGGGCTTGTTTTCAAAACCAAGAAAATCTACACAAAAAGAAGTTGTAAGGGCTGTAAGTGCAGAATCGGCACTTGAAAAAGCTGCCGCAGTAATACCAAGAAGAAAAATTATACCCGCAGTAATACTAAAATTACTTAAAGCAAGATTTGGGAAAAGTTCATCAGTATGCACAAACATTCCTGTTTCAGCATCTAAAGGCAATACAATTCCCTTTTCGGCAGCAAAAATATACAACAAAACTCCAAGCCCTAAAAACAACAGGTTTACAAATATCAGTGAACCACTAAACCAGTACATGTTTTTTTGTGCATCTTTCAGGTTTTTACATGTAAGATTTTTTTGCATCATGTTTTGATCAAGCCCTGTCATAACTATTGCAATAAAAGCACCTGAAAAAAATTGTTTGAAAAAAAAGTGTTTAGACTGCCAATCCCAGTTAAATATTTTTGAAAATTTACTTTCACTAATAGTATCAATTAATTGCGAAGATGAAAGATTTAATTCTTTTCCAATAATGAAAATACTAATTATTACCGCTATAAGCATAAATAATGTTTGTAAAGTATCTGTCCACACAATTGTCTTAATTCCTGCACGATATGTATATACCCAAATAAGAGTTAATATTGTGAACACTGTAACATAAAACGGGATTCCGAAATTGTCAAAAAAGCCAAGTTGTAATACCAGAGCAACTAAAAATAATCTGAATGAAGCTCCAATTGTTTGAGATAAAAGAAAAAACAGAGAACCTGTTTTATACGACCATAGACCAAATCTTTTGTTAAGATATGCATAAATAGAAACAAGGTTAAGTTTGTAATACAATGGCATCAGAACATTAGCAATTACAAAATATCCTAATAAATAACCAAGCACAAGTTGAAAATAAGAAAATGCCGAATTACCAACTTCACCGGGTACAGAAATAAATGTAACACCCGAAAGTGATGCCCCTATCATACCAAAAGCAACTAAAAACCAAGGTGATTTTTTGTTTCCTGTAAAAAAAGTAACATTTGTTGCTCCTTTTGATGTAAAAAAGGAGATTATCATTAATAAAACAAAATATCCTGCAATTACTCCAAATACTAAAAGTGGTGTCATCTTATTATTTACTATGAAACAACAATATTAATTATAAATCATATAAATTTATTAATTTTGACCAAATAATTATAAACCGTTTCCTTTTTATAATAATGTATATAAACACACTACCTTCAAAACTTTTGGAAAAAGCTGTTGCTGAATTTTCAAGCCTTCCGGGTATTGGAAAACGAACTGCTTTACGCTTGGTACTTCATCTGTTAAGGCAAACAAAAGAAGATGTTTTTACTTTTGGGAACTCAATTATTGAACTAAAAAATGAAATAAAATTTTGTAGTTCGTGCCATAATATTTCCGATGGCGATATTTGCAGTATCTGTGCAAATCATAACAGAGATAATTCTACAATTTGTGTAGTGGAAAATATTACCGATGTGTTGGCTATTGAGGGGACACATCAATATAATGGAATTTACCATGTGCTTGGGGGAATTATTTCTCCTATGGATGGTATTGGTCCTGGAGATCTTAGAATTGAAACATTAGAAAACAAGTCTAAAAATGGCAAAGTAAAAGAAATAATATTTGCTCTTAGCGCAACTATGGAAGGTGATACAACAAATTTTTATCTTTACAAAAAGCTAAGCAAATATACTCTTGAATTTACTACAATTGCTCGCGGTGTTGCTTTTGGCGATGAACTGGAATACACGGATGAAATAACACTTGGTAAATCTATTGTTAACAGAACCTCATTTCAATATCAGCAATAAAAAATTATTAATATTAAAAAAAATTAGACTCCGGCTGAGAAAATATTGTTGAATTTTTTCCGTTATCTAAACCTGAAAAAATAAGTTTTTTTAATGAATACATTTATACTTATTTTTACGCTTAGGTTTGTAATTAAAAAGAAAAAACCATCCCGATAATTATCGGGGCAAAAAACGCATGACATTATCAATTGTAATAGTAAACTATAATGTAAAATATTTTCTGGAACAATGTCTTTTTTCAGTTTCAAAAGCAATGAAAGATATTGACGTGGAAGTATTTGTCGTTGACAACAATTCTGTTGATGGCTCATGTATTATGGTAAAAGAAAAGTTCCCCGATGTTAAGCTTATTGAAAACAAAACCAATACGGGATTTTCGTATGCCAATAATCAGGCAATTAAACAATCATCCAGCAAATATGTATTACTATTAAACCCTGATACTGTTGTTGAAGAAGATACTTTTAGCAAGATTATTGATTTTATGGACAAAAACAATGATGCCGGTGGTTTAGGTGTAAAAATAATTGATGGTAAAGGTAATTTTCTTCCCGAATCAAAAAGAGGTTTGCCTACTCCAATGGTTGCATTTTACAAAATATTTGGCATTTCAAGATTATTCCCAAAATCAAAAAGATTTGGGCGATATCATTTGGGTTATCTTAATAAAGAAGAAATACATGAGGTTGATATTCTTGTTGGAGCATTTATGCTTTTAAGAAAATCTGTTTTAGATAAAATTGGCTTACTTGACGAAACATTTTTCATGTATGGCGAAGACATTGATTTATCATACAGAATATTACAGGCTAATTATAAAAATTATTATTTCCCCGAAACAACAATAATACATTACAAAGGAGAAAGCACAAAAAAAAGCAGTATAAATTATGTGAAAGTATTTTATAATGCAATGATAATTTTTGCTCGTAAACATTTTTCAAAAAAAAATGCACGACTTTTTTCATTTCTTATAAAACTGGCAATTTATATTCGTGCTTTTTTTGCAATATTTTCAAGGTTTATCAAAAATATATTCCTGCCTCTTATTGATGCATCTTTTATTGCACTCGGGTATTACTTAATAAAACCATATTGGGAAGCATATAAATTTCCGGATGGGGGAAGTTATCCCAACGAGTTTTTTTATTATGTTGTTCCTTCCTATATAATTATTTGGTTGTTTTCAATTTTACTTACAGGAGGATATGAAAAACCAACAAAAATATGGAATGTACTTAAAGGAATATTGACAGGGACACTTATTATATTAATAATATATGCTTTGTTAAGCGAAGAATTTCGTTTTTCGCGCGCCCTGATACTACTCGGTTCTGCATGGGCGTTTCTAACAATTTTCATAAACAGACTGATATTCCATTATTTGAATATCTATAAATTTCATACTAAAAAGAAAAAAAGAGTAATTATAATAGGTTCTCCTGATGAAGCGAAAAGAGTAAGTAAAATAATTGAACAATCAGTTAAAAAACCTAAAATTGTGGGATTTGTTCTGCCCGAAAACAATGGAAAACAAAAAGGATATATTGGTAACATTTTTCAATTAAACGAAATAATTAACATCAATAAAATTGATGAAATAATTTTTTGTGCAAAAGATATTACTGCACAAAAGATTATAAAAAACATGTTGCAACTATCGGAAATTAAAATTGAATACAGAATAGCTTCTCCCGATAGTGTTTCTGTTATTGGAAGCAATTCAATTAATACTTCCGGTGATTTGTACACAATTAATATTAATTCTATTGCTAATGTCAAAAATAAAAGAAATAAAAGAATGCTGGATTTTTCGCTTTCTATTATTTTTTTATGTTTATTCCCGATTTTTATCTTTTTCCAAAAAAAGCCTCTCGGTTTTATTGTAAATATTTTTTCAGTAATAATTGGAATAAAATCGTGGATTGGATATTATACTATTGACACTACAATAATTAATTTACCCAAAATCCGACAAAGCGTTTTAAACCCGATAGATGCTATCAAGCAATCAAATATTTCTAATGAATTGGCTGATAGGATAAATATTGCTTACGCAAAAGATTATAAAATACTTAATGATATTTCTACAATTGTAAAAAATCTCCGTTTATTAGGGAAATAAAAAACTCCCGCCTTTTTCAAGATGAGAGTTATATAAAATCCAAAATTATTTAGTTTTCACATCTTTAATTTTTTCTCAATTTCTTCAATATATACTCTAAATCTTTTATCTGTATCAATAAGGTTATTTACTGTCTTGCAGGCATGTAGAACAGTTGCATGATCTTTTCCTCCTATTAATGACCCAATTGTTGCAAGTGATGATTTTGTTAAACTCTTTGCAAAAAACATTGCTATTTGGCGAGCTTGAACAATTTCTCTTTTACGTGTTTTAGATTTTAGATTTTCAACAGGCATATCAAAGTAATCACAAACTATTTTTTGAATGTAATCAATAGATATTTCTCGCTTGGTATTTTTAACAAGTTTATCTATCATTTGTTTTGCAAGATCAAGAGTTATCTCTTTTCTGTTTAAAGTAGATTGTGCAAGTAATGATATCAATGCTCCTTCTAATTCTCTAACATTATTTGTAATATGCGAAGAAATATATTCAACAACATCTTCGGGTAATTCTATGCCATCGTTATATATTTTTTGTTTTAAAATAGCTATTCTTGTTGCATAATCGGGTATTTGCAAATCAGCAGATAATCCCCATTTAAACCTTGACAATAGTCTTTGTTCTAATCCTTGTAATTCAACAGGCGATTTGTCGGAAGTTAAAATTAGTTGTTTGCCCGACTGATGAAGATGATTAAAAATATGGAAGAAAATATCCTGAGTTTTTTCTTTTCCTGCAAACTCATGAACATCGTCAATAATTAAAATATCTATCATCTGATAGAAATTTATAAAATCATTTCTATTATTATTCCTTGTTGCTTCACCAAACTGTGTTATAAATTTATTCGCATTAACAAATAAAACGGTTTTATCAGGAAAACGTTCTTTAACTTCAATACCTATAGCTTGAGCTAAATGAGTTTTACCCAGACCGGATGCTCCATAAACAAACAAAGGGTTAAAAGCAGTACCCCCAGGATTATTAGCAACTGCATATCCTGCTGATCTTGCTAATCTGTTGCATTCACCTTCTACAAAATTTACAAATGAATAATCAGGATTTAATTGAGGGTCAACATGTAATTTTTTTATGCCGGGTATAATAAAAGGGTTTTTTATTGAATTTTCTTCAACTAAAGGAATAGAAACGGGTTTATTTTTTAAACCGGCTCTATTATTTGCAGGAATTTTAACAGTATAAGGTTTTGAATTGGAAAATGCATTATTTTCAACTACTACGTTATATTCGAGTTTTGCTTCCGTTCCTAATTCTTTACGTAATGTTTTTCTTAAAATATCAATATATTGTTCTTCTAAATATTCATAAAAAAACGGACTTGGTACTTGAATTGTAAGGACACTGTTTTCCAATTTGATAGGTACAATTGGTTCAAACCATGTTCTGAAACTTACCGAAGGCACATTATCCTTAATAATGGTTAAACAACTATTCCAAACGTCATCATGATTCTTATTCATTCTTAATCAACAATTTATGAGGTTCACTTTTATTTGATTTTCTACAAGCAAGATTGTAAAAAAAAAGTTTATAAAAAAATGTTTTTACTATTGTTTTTTAATTTTTTTGTTTTATGTCTGATTATAAATCAAATAATTTTCAAAAAACAATTAATATTTTTCCACCTATATATCAGGCCATTACCCAATCAGCAAATCCTAATGCATTGAGCAGTTCAATAAAAAAAAGATTACTTAAAGTGTTAATTTAACCTGATAAAATTGGAAAAAGCAACTTAATGATTTTAAAAAGCCAATGTTCAAATATACTTTAAATAAATTAAAAACACTAATAATAAATTAAAAATTTGGTATTAAGTAAAAAAAACTATGTGAAAACAGATATTTTCAAGATAAAAATATTTTCTAATTCTTACGTTTTCCTTTTAATACTCTTGTAGTTTCATCTTTTTTAACTGTATCAAAAACAATAGGTGTTGCAATAAATAAAGAAGAATACGTTCCTACAACAATACCAATCAACAATGCAAAAGTAAATCCTCGTATTACTTCTCCTCCAAAAATAAATACTGCTAAAACAACTATAAAAGTACTCAACGAAGTACTTACTGTACGACTTATAGTGCTGTTTAATGCTGAATTTATAATTTCCGTTCTGTTTCTTTTCTTATAAAGTGCAATGTATTCACGAATCCTGTCAAATACAACAACAGTATCGTTAATTGAATAACCAACAACTGTAAGAATAGCAGCAATAAATGCCTGATCAATTTCCATTGAGAATGGCATAACTGAATATAAAATAGAAAATAATCCTAATACAAGCAAAACGTCATGCACTAATGCAACAACAGCTCCAAGCCCAAATTGCCAGTTTCTGAAACGCAACAATATATATAAAAATATAAATAATAATGATATTCCAATTGCCCATATTGCAGCAACTTTAATATCGTCAGCAATTGTAGGACCTACTTTCTGTGAACTCATTCTGTGTTCACTTAAGAATGTTTCAATATCAATATCGTTTCCAATAATATGTTTTAATCCTTCAAACATTTTTGCTTCTACAATTTGGTCGGCATTAGGGTCATCACTATCAATCATGTATTTGGTAGCTATTTTAACCTGATTGTCTGCTCCGAACTTTTTTACTTCTACTGATTTATCAAATACAATTTGCAAGGCATTAGTTACTTCAGTTGTAGAAACTTTTTCATCGAAACGTACCACAAAAGTCCTCCCTCCCTTGAAATCAATGCCATAATTCAGCCCTCTTGTAAATAAAGAGCCAATACCAACAACAATAACTATGGCTGAAATAATATAAAATATCTTTCTTTTCTCAATAAATTTAATATTAAGGTTTTTAAATGCATTTTCAGTAAGTCTGGTAGAAAATGCAAGTTTTTTATTTTTATCTAATAGATAAACAAATATTAATCTGGTAATAAATATTGCTGAAAATAAAGATGTAATAATACCTATAACAAGTGTTGTCGCAAAACCTTTTATTGGCCCTGTTCCGAATATGTATAATATAATACCTGTTAATAAAGTTGTTACATTTGCGTCAATAATTGCAGAATATGCATTTTTATATCCATCGGCAACAGCCAGTTTAATTCCTTTACCTCCAAGAAGCTCTTCCTTAACACGTTCATAAATAAGCACATTAGCATCAACCGACATACCAATTGTTAGAATAATACCTGCAATACCCGGCAATGTTAATACTGCCTGTAATGAAGCAAGAACACCAAAAATCAAAAATAAGTTTACTATCAAAGCAATATCTGCAACTAATCCTGCCCTTCTGCTATAATAAAATATCATATATAATAACACAAATATAAAAGCAATAATAAACGACATTAAACCTGAATTTATCGCTTCTTCCCCAAGTGAAGGTCCAACAATAGCTTCTTCAATAATTCTTGCAGGTGCAGGTAATTTCCCTGATTTAAGAACATTTGCTAAATCCTGCGCTTCTTTAATAGAGAAATCACCTGTAATAGATGAACTTCCTCCCTTTATTTCTCCATTTACATTAGGAAACGAATAAATATAACCATCAAGTACAATTGCGATTGCTTTACCAATATTTTGTTTGGTTAATTTTGCCCATATACTTGCTCCTGAACCATCCATCTGCATAGAAACTTCAGCAACAGCTTGATTTTGTCCAAATACAGCTCTTGCGTTTGTAATTACTTTACCATCTAATGGAGGTCTTCCATCGCGACTTGTAACTTTAACGGCAATTAATTGATAAAAATCAGTAAATATTCCTTCTTGTCTGTTTTTTACAGGTTTGTATGTCCAGTAAAATTTAAGGTCTTTAGGAAATACTGCTTTTACTTTTTTCATTGCAAGATACTCGTTCACTTTAGCAGTGTCCTTGTAATGTGTCATTCCAACAGCAGGTCCCGGATATAATTGTCCGTCATTACTTACGCTTGGTCTTAAAACAGCAAACAGAGGATAATCTTTTATCCATTTTTCAGCCGATAAAGAAGTATCAGTTGCAGCAGAAGTATCACGTTCTAATTGCTCAATTAAAGATATATCGCTTGTTGTATCAGTTTTAGCTGTTGTATCGTTTTCCATCAAAGAGAATATTCCTAATTCTTCTTCTGCAGGTTCAACCAATGTCGTGTCTTCAGCATCTTCGGTATTTAATATTTCCTCTGTAACTAATGTGTCTTCATCATTACTTAATGCCTCACCGGCAATATTCAAATCTTTAATAACATCATTTGCTTCTAATAAATACTGATAAATTTCTGCATTTTCATAAGTTTCCCAAAACTCAAGACTTGCTGTTCCTTGTAAAAGTTTTCTTACTCTTTCAGGATCTTTAACACCGGGAAGTTCTATCAAAATTCTGCCTGTTGTTTCAAGTCTTTGAATATTTGGTTGTGCAACACCAAAACGGTCAATTCTATTTCTTAATACTTCAAAAGAATTATCAATAGCAGAACTTGTTTCTCTGCTAATAAATGCCAATACTTCTTCGTCGGATGTTGTGGCATCAATTAATCCTTTGTTTTCGTAAGTTGCAAAAATAGCAGCCAGAGTTGCATTTGGGTCAATTTCCTTAAATGCTTGTCCAAACAAAGTAATAAAGTCTTCCTGACTGTCTCGTTGTTTTTTCTTAGCTAATTTAATTGCACTTATAAATGTTGTGTCTTTATTGTAATTAGAAAGAGCTTTTAAAACATCTATTACAGAAATTTCAAGAGTAACGTTCATTCCTCCTTTAAGGTCAAGACCGAGATTTATTTCTCTTTCTTGACAATCTCTTAATGTATAATTAAAACCCGGATACACTTTTTCGCTCGACATCGAGTCAAGATATACAAGTTCTTTTTTGAAATCTCCCTTAGCATATTCTTCCGCATCATTTTCTACACTATTTGTAACAAATGTAAAAGACAATTGATAAATACTTGCTAATGCTAATAAAATTGCCAGTAATGTAATTGCTCCTTTATTCTGCATTTCTTAATTTTTAATAGTTTTTATTGATAAATTTTAGCCTGCAAATATATTGATTATTTCTAATAAAACACATTTTTATTATTACAAAATAAATAATTGCAATTATCAGACATTATGCCTGTTATGTTAAACTTTAATATTTGTATTAAAAGAAAAATAATTATAATCATCAAATTTTGGCTAAAAATTAAAGAATTAACACAATAAAAATCTTTTCTTGATAATTTGCATAATATCATTAGATATCATAATTTTGATAAAAATTAATTTTACTACAATGAAAAAATTTCTGATTCTGTTTTTAGTAATATTTATAGTTTTTTCCTGTAAAAAAGAAGAAGAAGAGGAAGAACCACCTTCAATTGACAATACAGATATCATTGGAACATGGAAAAGAATTAACCTTGTTTCGATAAATGGTACAGATAGTTCATTTAATACGTACAGCGAAAATATCTATCATTATTATAATAGTGACGGAACTTACGATGAAACAAAATCAGGTTCTTCAATTTATACTTCTAATGCAAATTACTACCAATTTGATTTTATAAGCGATACTTTAAAATTTTATTCTATGGGATACTTTTCTCATGCCTATCCTGCAAAAATTACAGGCTCAACAATGATTATTGATGTTGGTTCTGAAAGCGGAACTAAATATTCCTATAAACTTACTAAAGAATAATTTTGTCTGTCAGATTTAGTATTTTGATATTGTAATAAAAAAGTAATAATTTTTTGATTTTTTATTTGGAAACAGATATTAAAAATTATAATTTTGAATTCAAATATTTTACGGTCAATGAAAAAAATACTTATTTACCTCCCTTTTATTATTTTTTTGCTGTCATGTAATGAAAATATTCCAACAGATGAAAATATTATTGACAAAGATATAATTGAAGAAATTGTTATTGACAGTGGTGAAATTCCTAATAAAATTTCCAAAATCCCTGTAAAAATTACTGTTTTACACGAACCCGATACTGTGTATGCTATAAGAGATGAAAAAGATACTACAATTTATTTGTGGAAACACAGTACAACTATTAAAACGGAATTGGAATACCTTAAAATAATTGAGTTTGGAGCATATTATATGGATAATGGAAACTGGAAACTCGGAAATATAACCCATAAACCATACACAACTAAAGAATTTGAACAATGGTATTTTGTAAAATCTGACAGTGATTTTATTAGTTGGGAAAACTGTAAAAATGGTGTGTTAAAAGCAAATGTTGAATATATTGATCCTTCAAACTGGAGTGGTAAAGACTCCGAATTGCAAAGCCACATTGTATTATGGTATTATATTGGAATTGACAAAGAGAACAAAAAATATGTGGGATACGCCATGTGTTACACTGTTGCCGAATTGAAACAATAACTTCCCACATACAATTATCATCCTAATCTTTTTTTTATCAGGGCATTCAAAAAATTAAACGATTTATCCCTTTTTATCAACATGACAAAAATTATCGAATCATTTAATTAAATTTACCATTAATATATCTCTTCGGGATTATTTTTTCAATATTCAGATAATTAAAAGTTTATGTAATGGGAGATTTTACACATTTGCATGTTCACACAGAATATTCTGTTTTAGACGGGGCTTCAAATATTAAAAAACTTATTGGTAGAGCAAAAGAACATGGAATGAAGGCTATAGCAATTACAGACCATGGAAACATGTTTGGCGTTAAAGAATTCCATAACGAAGCAAAAACACTAGGCATTAAACCTATTATTGGGTGTGAGATATATGTTGCCAAAGGAAACAGAACAGACAGAACAGATAAAAATGACAGGGGGTATCATTTAACATTACTTGCAAAAAATAAAACAGGATATAAAAATTTAATTAAAATAGTTTCTTATAGTTGGATAGATGGGTTTTATTATAACCCGCGAGCAGATAAAGAATTATTAAGAAAATATAAGGAAGGAATTATTGCTTCGTCTGCATGTCTGGGTGGTGAAATTCCTAAGGCGATACAGGAAAATAACATCGAAAAAGCTAAAAATATTATAAATGAATTTAAAGATATATATGGCGATGATTTTTATTTAGAGTTAATGCGTCATAAAACAGGCAATTTGCAAATGGACAAGGACGTGTATGAACGACAAGAACTTGTTAACCATGAATTGGCAAAATTATCAAAAGAGTTAAATGTAAAATTAATTGCTACTAATGATGTACACTTTGTTGGGCATGAAGATGCAGAAGCTCATGATAGATTAATTTGCATAAATACCGGTAAATTTGTTTCAGAAGAAAATAGGTTGCATTATACAAGACAAGAATATTTAAAATCTATTGAAGAAATAAGTGAACTTTTTTCTGATTTTCCGGAAGCAATTTCTAACACACTTGAAATTACCGATAAAATTGAAGAATATGAGCTTAATCATAATGCTATAATGCCCGATTTTTCTTTGCCGGAAGGATTTGATAATGAAGATGATTATTTAAAACATATAACTTACGAAGGAGCCAGAAAAAGATATTCTGACTTAACACCGAAAATTAAAGAAAGAATTGATTTTGAACTTGAAACAATGAAGAAAATGGGATATCCCGGTTATTTCCTAATTGTTCATGATTTTTTAAATGCGGCACGTGATATGGGTGTTTCTGTTGGGCCCGGTAGAGGTAGTGCTGCAGGTTCTGTTGTTTCTTATTGTTTGAAAATTACAGACATTGAACCCCTGAAATATAATTTGCTGTTTGAGAGATTTTTAAACCCGGACAGAATTTCAATGCCCGATATTGATATAGATTTTGATGAAGATGGTAGAGATTTAATTTTAAAATGGGTAGTTGAAAAATATGGCAAAAAACATGTTGCCCAAATTATTACGATGGGCAGGATGTTGCCAAGAATGGCTATAAGAGATGTTGCCAGAGTACAAGAATTACCACTTCCTGAAGCAGACAGGTTGGCAAAACTCATTCCCGAAAAACCGGGAACCTCTTTTGAAAAAGCATATTCTGAAGTTCCTGAATTAAAACAAATACGAAAATCCGATAATGCTGATGTTGTTGCTGTTTTGGAAAATGCTGAAAAATTAGAAGGAACTGTGAGAAACACAGGTATTCATGCATGTGGTATAATAATTGGCAGAGATGATCTTGAAGAACATATCCCTTTATGTGTTCAAAAAGATTCAGATATGTATGTTACTCAATTTGAGGGAAAACATACAGAGGCGGTGGGTATGCTTAAAATGGACTTTTTGGGATTAAAAACATTGTCTATTATTAAAGATGCTCTTGAAAATATCAAGTTATCAAAAAACATTGATATAGACATTGATAATATTCCCTTAGACGATAAAAAAACTTTTGATTTATATAGTATTGGAGCTACTACCGGATTGTTTCAATTTGAGTCAGATGGAATGAAAAAACATTTAAAGGCCCTTAAGCCAAATATGTTTGAAGATTTAATAGCAATGAATGCTTTATATCGTCCGGGTCCAATGGAATACATACCAAATTATATTAATAGAAAGCATGGCACAGAAAAAATAAATTATGATCTTCCGGAAATGGAAGAAATTCTTAAAGAAACGTACGGGATTACTGTTTATCAGGAGCAAGTGATGTTGCTTTCACAAAAACTCGCAGGATTTACCAAGGGCGAGGCAGATTCATTAAGAAAAGCCATGGGGAAAAAGAAACCTGAGGAAATGGAGAAGCTGCAAAAACAATTTACAGAAGGTTGCAAAAAAAATGGACATCCCGAAAATAAAGCAAAAAAAATATGGCACGACTGGGAAGCATTTGCACAATATGCTTTTAATAAGTCTCATTCAACCTGTTATGCATACATATCATACCAAACAGCTTATTTAAAAGCACACCATACTGCCGAATTTATGGCTGCAGTTCTTGGTAGAAATTTGAATAATATTGACAAAATTTCATTATTGATTGATGGTTGTCGCAGAATGGGAATTCAGGTATTGGGCCCTGATATTAATGAAAGCAGAATGAAGTTTAATGTGAATAAAAAAGGGAATCTTAGATTTGGACTTGCAGCAATAAAAAGTGTTGGTGAAGCAGCTGTTGAAAATATTTTATTAGAAAGAGACAAAAATGGACCGTTTAAAGATATTTATGATATTGTTGAACGCATAAACCTGCATTCTGTTAACAAAAGAACAATTGATGCATTGGTTCTGGCAGGTTGTTTCGACACTATTTCTGAAATTAAAAGACATCAATATTTTTCCACTAATTCTGAAGAACCTTCGTTTGTCGAAAATTTAATTAGATACGGAAATAAAATACAAGAAGAGAAAAATACAAGTCAGCAATCTTTATTTGGCGATTCATCGGCAATAGAAATTAAAAAACCAGCTGCAGAACAAGGCGAAGAATGGTCAATACTCGCAACATTAAATAAAGAAAAAGAAATGGTTGGGATGTATATTTCTGCTCACCCACTTGATGCATATAAAATTGATATTGAAACAATATGTACTCACAAACTATCAGAACTTCAGGATCTAAAAAATCTTAATGATAAAGAAATAACCATAGCAGGTATTGTAACCGGTTCAGTTGAAAAAATTACAAAAACAGGGAATCCATACGGAAGGGTTAAAATTGAAGATTTTTCAGGGTCATATAATCACACTTTTTTTTCAAAAAGCTGGGTGCAATTTAAAAACTATTGTACCATAGGGTATTCAATTATACTTAAAGGAAAAGTAAGTCTTCCTGAATGGAAAAAAGAAAATGCAGAACATGAGTTAAATATTGAACGAATAAGTATGCTGACCGATGCTCGAAAAACTATTAAAAATATAACTATTAAAATTTTTATTAATAATATTAATGATGAATTATTAGGTAATCTTCAAAAACAAATAGAAAATAACAAAGGGAAAACTCTTTTAAAATTCCAAATTTATGATACTGAGGACAATTTAAATATCAACATGTTTTCAAGAACAAATAGCGTTTATTTATCTAACGAATTTATTGATTATTTAAAAAACAATTCAGATTTTGAATTTAAAATTAATTAATCTTACTTTTGCTTATTGTTGATTTGAAAAAAATTTGTTGTTGAAAAAAATTAAACATTAATATTTAAAATACTTAAAATTATGGTTTTAGAAATAACAGATGCCAATTTTGAAGAAGTGGTAATAAAGGCAGACAAACCTGTTGTTATTGATTTTTGGGCAGAATGGTGTGGCCCCTGCAGAATGATTGGTCCTATCATTAAAGAATTATCAGAAGAATATGAAGGAAAAGCAATCATTGGGAAAGTTGATGTTGATTCAAACACTGAAGTTGCTCAAAAATTTTTGATTAGAAATATTCCTACAGTTCTGTTTGTTAAAAACGGAGAAGTTGTTGATAAGCAAGTTGGAGCAGTTCCAAAAAATGTTTTGGAAGGAAAACTCGAAGCATTATTATAATCAATTATTATTCGAAAAATATAAATAGCACCAATAATAATATCTCTTGGTGCTTTTGTAGTTATAATTAAATAATAATAAATACTAATCTTGAAAAATCTTCAGGAAATACAAGAATTACAACAATTCTCCAATATTGATTTTATTGCCAGACATGTAGTAGAAGGCTTTATTACCGGTCTTCACAAAAGTCCTTTCCATGGTTTTTCAGTTGAATTTGCTGAACACAGAATATATAATCCCGGAGAATCAACAAGGCACATTGATTGGAAATTATATGGAAAAACTGATAAATTGTTTGTCAAACGATATGAAGAAGAAACTAATTTACGATGTCAAATTGTTATAGACACATCTTCTTCAATGTACTTTCCTTATAAAAATAAAGGAATATTTAATAAGCTATTTTTTTCCGTTTATTGCGCCGCCTCCTTAATAATATTATTACGCAAACAACGAGATGCTTTTGGGCTATCTCTTTTTTCTGATGATATTCAAACACATACTAATGCAAAATTGTCATTAACACATTCAAAAATGTTGTTTGGAAAACTAGAACAATTAATTAAACCAAATGATAATATTTTAAATAATAAAACAAGCACAGCTAAAAGCCTGAATTATATTGCGGAAAATATTCATAAAAGATCTTTGGTTATTATTTTTAGCGATATGTTTGAAACAGACAATAACGATGAAATGTTTTCTGCATTACAACATTT
>CAYTAU010000053.1:0-28435 GCA_964435855.1 uncultured Bacteroidales bacterium
TTAAGTATAATAGCCCTTGATATTAATTTTCAAGGGCTGTTTTTTTTCAATTATATCGATACAGAAACGAGTTTACATATTTTATAATAAAACATTATAAATTTGAATAATGTTAATTAAAGAAATGATTAATCATATAAAAACTCAGGTTTCAACTTCAATTCCTGCAAATGAAATTCAAAGTATTATATTTTTAATATTTGAACATATCTTAAAATTTTCAAAAACAGATTTATTATTAAAATATGATTATGTACTCAATAACGAAATTCAAAACAAAATAATATCAATAATTTCCAGATTAAAAAAAAATGAACCTATTCAATACATATTAGGAAAAACGGAATTTTACAATTTAAATTTTATTGTTTCAAAAAATGTTCTAATTCCGCGTCAGGAAACTGAAGAATTAGTCGATTGGATTATTAAAGATACAAAACCTATAAATAAACAATTAAATATTTTAGATATTGGAACAGGTAGCGGGTGTATTGCAATTAGCTTATCAAAGAATTTGTCAAAATCTAAAATATATGCAATAGATAATTCCATAAAGGCACTGCAAATTGCTGAACAAAATGCAAAAATCAATAATGTTAATACGGCTTTTAAATATCAGGATATATTTTCTAATGATAAATTAAATATGAAATTTGATATTATTGTAAGTAATCCACCTTACATTAGAGAAAAAGAAAAATTGTTTATACATAAAAATGTTTTGGATTTTGAGCCCCCAAATGCTTTGTTTGTTTCTGATAATGAACCATTGAGATTTTATAAAGCAATTGCCGAATTTTGCAAAAACAATCTTGTTGCTAACGGGAAATTATATTTAGAAATAAATGAATTACTTGGATTAGAAACAAAAAAAATATTACTCAAATATAATTTTAAAAACATTGAAATTAAAAATGATATTAATAATAAACCAAGGATGATTAAAGCAATTTGCTAACTGTTTACAGGTTAATAATGGACATAATATAGTAAGTTGGTTTTAAATTGACAGTTGGCAATTAACAATTGACAAAATGTTAATATGGGGAAATATTAATTCGTACAATAAGCAGATAAGTTAACCATAGAATTCGCGGATAATTTTAGTTTGCAATTTTTTTTGCCTACTGTTAATTGTATATTGTCAACTTTTTGCTTTAATATTGAAGTCTTGATACATATAAACTATAATCAGCTATTTAAACCATATAAACGATTGCGTAATTTATGCTTAATAAAAAAGCAATATCAAATAAGGAAGCATTATTAAGAGTTCAACAATTGTGTAGTGTAAAAGAAAATTGCAAACACGATATAAAAGAAAAATTATTACAATGGGGACTTATCGAAACTGATATTGAAATAATAATATCAAAACTTGTAAAAAATGATTTTATAAATGAAAAAAGATATGCAAAATTTTATGTGCGTGATAAATATCGTTTTAATAAATGGGGAAGAATAAAAATAAAATACCAACTTATGCAAAAACATATTCCTGAAGAATTAATATTATCAGCTTATAATGAAATTGATGAAAAGGAATATCGCAAGATTCTTATTAATGAATTATCAAAAAAATATAAAACATTAAAATCAAATAATAAATATGACACTAAAGCAAAACTTGTTAGATATGCAGCTGGCAAGGGTTTTGAAAACGAGTTGATATTAAAAACAATTGAAAATATTATAAAAATATAAATAATTGTTTACGTTTATAGGGTTTAGGTTGTTGTCATGCCTATCGGCAGATAAATTTGTTGTTTGTCCTATTGATTTTGCTCAAGCTAGCGTTTGTGGTTAGTCATTTTTAATTTATTAACTCTGTGAACAGTTACGAATATAATTTATATTACATTTACAACGGGTAATTTAAAAACAATAAAATGATTCCATCAGAACAAATAAAAGATATTATAGAACGTAAAAATACGTTAAGGAGGTATCTTTGACATTGAAAACAAAATAATTCTAATAACAGAAAAAGAGAAAAATACTCAAAAACCCGATTTTTGGGATGATCCAAAAGAAGCAGAAAAATTCCTAAAACAAATATCTGTTATAAAAACATGGGTAAATGCTTTCAATGATGTTGTTTCGTCAGTTGATGATTTGGAAATAATTTTTGAATTTGCAAAAGAAGGTGAAGCAAATGATCAGGAAGTTGAACTGCAATATAACAAAGCTCTTAAACTTGTTAAAAATCTTGAGCTGAAAAATATGCTTCGTAACGAAGAAGATATTTTTGGAGCTTTATTAAAAATCAATTCAGGTGCTGGAGGAACTGAAAGTTTAGATTGGACAGAAATGTTAATGCGAATGTATATACGCTGGGGTGAGCGTAATAATTATAAAGTTAAAAAAATTTATTATCAGGCAGGAGATGAGGCAGGTGTTAAAACTGTTACACTTGAATTTGAAGGTGATTATGCTTATGGGTATTTAAAAGGTGAAAATGGTGTGCATCGTTTAGTAAGAATTTCACCTTTTAATGCACAAGGGAAAAGACAAACAACATTTTCTTCAGTTTTTGTTTCTCCTCTTATTGACGATACCATTGAAATAGAAATAAATCCTGCTGATATAACATGGGATACATTTCGTGCAAGTGGTGCGGGTGGTCAACATGTTAATAAGGTAGAAAGTGCAGTGCGTTTAAGGTATGCTCCAAAAGGCGAAAAAGAGATTGTGATTGAAAATCAGGATGGACGTTCTCAAACAAAAAATAAAGAAAATGCTATAAAAACGCTTCGATCTCATTTATACGAGTTGGAACTCAGGAAACGTGAAGAAGAAAAAGAAAAAATTGAAGGAACAAAGAAAAAAATTGAGTGGGGTTCACAAATAAGAAGCTATGTTTTACATCCATATAAAATGGTAAAAGACATGAGAACCAATTATGAAACAGGAAATGTTCAAGCTGTTTTGGATGGAGATATTAATGATTTTATTAAAACTTATTTGATGGAGTTTGGAGGAGAATAAAAAGCATCCATGTTTATCGATTTACCTGACGAAGGTATAGCAGGCAAGTTTCACAAGGCTAACAAATAACACCAAACGACACATTTATCTACCGATAGGCATGACGTAAAACAATTTAATACGTTTTTGACCGATACAGAGCAAACCCAACACCTAAATTAATTGGAACTACATTTGGACCTTTTTTATATTTAAAAAGACCGGAAAGTGAATAATATCCAAAAAAATAAAATTTTCCATATCCTAACCTTGAATAAACACCATAACGATATGGCAAAATATTTTTAACCCCGTATTGTTTAAATTTCACATCTTCATCTGTACCCAAAAATCTGTATTCATCACCAAAATATTTCACAAAACTTTGAACAAGAATACCAACTTTAAATCCTAGTGCAAGTGTGAAGTTTCTGTGTTTTAAGTTTGGTCTTGTACGTATTCTAATTTCAACAGGAACATCCATATATACAGCCGAAAATTTATTTATCCTATAGCTGACAGTATCAAGTATTTCTGTATTAAAATATGAATTTTTAATACTATCCCTGTATAAAATACCATTACTTTTTATGCTTTGGGCACTAAAACCATAACCAATATTAAAACTAATAATTGATTTTCTTCCAACAGGAGCAAGCATCCAATAAAGGTCAGAAGAAATTGAATTAGGTTTTATTTCAAGTCCCTTTGGCGTGCTAAGCCAATTGTTTGAAAATACATCAATAAACAAATGGTCATTAACCATTTTAATATTCTCAACATTATCAGTTTGACTGTAACTGCCTAACGAATAAAAGAATAATATTATTAATATGAATTTTTTCATTCCAATTTTAACAACAAAAATAATTTAATAATCTAAAAAACTATTTAGTGTTTGTACATAATGTTATGATATATTTAAGTAAAATTACAAAAAACAAAAAACAAATCTCAAATAAATTACAATATTCAATAATTAATAATTAAAACAGCTTGATATTTAGGCTATTGGGATTTGATTACTATTTGTATTTTAATGTTTGAAATTTGTGATTTTTATATTTATTCAAAATTAAAAAAATTATAGGCAGACTTTATTTAATTATTTACAGAATCTTTTGTTAATTGATATAAATTATAAAGTAACATAAAATCAAGACCGTTATAATTTCCTTTAAAATGGTCTCTGCCAAGTTGCTCTTTTTTTGTATTTCTGAATCTGTTATTAGAAGCCCATCCTCCCTCCGGTTTTGAACCAAATTCTTCGCCATAGAAATAAGTTCCATTTTCAGGTGCTGAATCCAATTGATTATTTAATAATTTTTTGTTAAGATATGAGCTTCTTTTATTGTTCATAAATTGCCATAATAAAATGTAGTATGTGTCCCAGTAATATTTTTTTGATGTAGAATATATTGCTTTGTCAGTACCTTGAATACATCCCCATGAATCTCCAATTGCAGCAAGAATACACGCCATTGAGGTATTCCATTCGTTTGGTGTTGGGAGTTTTGCCATTTCCCAAAGTAATCTGGCACTAATTTTTTTATTAATATCTTTAATATAATTTTTACCTGTTATTTTCTGACCGACTTTAGAAAATCCATATGAAAAAAATGTTGCATCACCACCAAGGTCTAATTTTTTACCGGATGGTTCATAAATAATCCATTCTTTTGGTCCATAAGTTTTGTTTTCATTTTTAATATAACTTATCATTAACCTAACAACTTCTTTTGAAAAATTATGAAAATTAAACAGTATTTTCTCTCCATCAATCCCTGTAAATTTAAATTTCTTATCAGGAAAACATTTAACTACTAGCGACATTCCCATTAAAATATGAATTGCCTGGTCTTGACTCATTTCACTATTATGAAATCTTGTGTTTTCAACCCAAAAGGGTGTTCCGGCAGATGCCGAACCAAAAGTATCAACAGGTGTAATATCTTTATTAAATGCTTTAGCATTTTCTTTAATAAAGGTCTTACTTGGCATATCTCCACGCATAAAAAATCCATCAAATCTAGATACAGGCAAATTCCACGGCTCCTTATCCTCACATTCATCAAGACGCTTATATGCTAGTAATGCATAATATAGGTCTCTTAATGTTTTATTAATATCTTGTTTATTGTGAGCCTGCAACTTGAACTCTGTAGCCATTACTCCTATAAACCATGCCATTTCAATGGTTTGGTCTCCACCAAAATTTAAACGTTTTGCATAAGGAGGAAACATTCCGCTGATACTTGCATATTGGCATTCTCCAGGATTAGTACCTAACTTATAAAAATACTTTAACCTTTCTCTGTATAATTGATATTTTTCAAGATTTTTTTCTGGGGTTTGAGAAAAAGATGCAAATGAAATAAGTATAAAAAAAACAATAAATATTTTGTTTTGCACCTTCATAAGAGTTATTAATTATATTGTAAAATTAAGAAACATCTATTACTTGGCAAAATGGATAATAATATATAATATGAATCTTCAAAAAACCTTCAATATCTTCAAGACTTTGAGGGTTTTAAACAGGGTTTTCTTAATAACAACTAATACATTAAATGCTGTTTCGAAGAATTTTTCCAACCTGCCTGTGATTCATATTCAACAAAATAAATTTTTAGATCAGCTTGAGATTCATAGTCAACAAAATAAATTGTCTTATCAGCTTGAGATTCATATTCAACAAAATACCATTTGCCCTCATTTCCTGATGCCTGCGAACTATAATCAACTTTATAAACTTTTAAATCACATTGTGACTCGTAATCTACAACATAAACTTTTACATCAGCTTGTGATTCATAATCAACAGTGTAAATTTGTTGAGCATGAATTGAATTTTGAGTAAAAATAAATAATATGAAACTTAACAAAAATAGGAATAATTTTTTCATGAGTTTTTTGTTTAAATTGTTTGAATAATTTTATATTTTCGTTTTTGGGAATATATCAATTTTTATGCCTGATTTAAAATTTTATCAATAATATTTTTAAAAAACAAATATGAACATTTTTGATAATATTATTATAGAGCTTATAAATAAAGATATTATAGAAAACATTAAAAATGATAAGATTGAGGATGCTTCTGTTTTAATGTTGAAGATTTATAACATCCTTAAAAGGAGTTGGGAGGGTAACTGAACAAATAATTTTAGAAATTCTTAAAACAGGAACATCTTCTTATTATGAAAAACTTTTATATAAATAAAAATTGATTTCCGTTAAATATACACTAACTTTGTTTTTCACACGGTTCTTTTTTTAAACCCAATTGCCCTATGAAATATTTTATCTTTATATTTTGTCTGTTTATTACATCAAACATTATTGCTCAAGAAAAAATTAAAAGCACATTTCAAGGAAGGCACCACATGCTTTCAACAGATGAGCTAAAAAAAGATATTCAATTAAGTAAAAGCTTTTCTCCTACCGCACCACCGGTTGGAGTTGTCAGAAGTATTGCCGAATTTGAACATAATGAGAGTGTTATTGTTGCATATAGAGGATGGGGGTTTGGTATTCCAATAGCATTAATTGCAGAAATGTCAGAAGATGTTATTGTTACTACAATTGTTGAAGATGCATCTGAAGAAAGTGATGTTATAAGCGAATATACTTCAGGTGGAGTAAATCTTTCAAATTGTAATTTTATCCATGCTCCAAGTGATTCATACTGGACAAGAGATTATAGCCCGTGGTTTATTTCAGTTGACAATGAAGTTGCTATTGTTGATTTTCCTTATGACAGACCCAGCCGTCCTAATGATGATGAAATGCCAATTGAATTTGCAAACTATTTAAATGTTGATTTATATGGTATGGATTTAATGCATACAGGAGGAAACTGGATGAGTGATGGAATGGGAGTGGCTGCATCAACTGAATTAGTTGAAGAAGAAAATACCTCATTAAGTATTCCTGATATTAACGATCTTGTTGAAGATTTTATGGGAATAACAAACTATTATATAACAACTGACCCATTAGGTGGTTATATTAAACATATTGATTGTTGGGGTAAATTTTTAGATGTTGACAAAATTCTTATCACAGAAGTCCCTTCAACAGATTCCAGATATGCCGATTTTGAAGCAATGGCAGATTACTGGGAAGGACAAATATCTTCTTATGGCAATAATTATCAGGTTTACAGAGTATATAGCCCAAATGGTCAGCCATACACAAATTCATTGATTTTAAATAATAAAGTACTTGTACCTATAGTTACCGGAACAGGTTCTACATGGAACGATGATGCAATTACTGTTTATGAAACAGCTATGCCCGGTTACGAAGTTATTGGATTTACACCTAATATTTATGTCCCATGGGAAGAAACCGATGCTTTGCATTGCAGAACACATGAATTACCCGACAGAGGCATGCTTTATATAAACCATTTGCCAACATTAGGAAGTGTGCCTTACCAGTTAGAATATATAATTGATGCAGATATCATACCATTTACAGGGCAAACTATTACGCAATCAATACTTTATTATCAGGTTGATGGTGGAAATTTTACAAGTGTTACAATGACAAATATTTTCGGAAATACTTATAGGGGAATAATTCCCGAATTACCCGAATATAGCGAAGTTGGATATTATATTCATGCAGAAGATGCATCATCAAGAACAGCCAATCACCCCTATATAGGTTCTCCTGACCCACATATTTTTAATATTGGATCAACAGGTATTGCTGATATTAATAAATTTAGTACTGATATTTATCCAAATCCAGTTAGTGAAGAACTATTTGTAAACATAGTTTCTGATAAACAACAAAATATTTCAATTAAAATTATTGATATAACAGGCAAATTGGTTTTAAGCAATAATATAAATGTTAAAGAAGGAAATTTTGTTAAAAATATTGATATTAGCAATCTACACAAAGGAATATACCTTATTCAGATCAACTTTGATATAGACGGATTAATAAACAAAAAAATTATTGTTCAATAAGGGTAATTTTATAAAACTTAATGTATTTACTTTGATTTATTTTAATTTACTTGAAAAACACACAGTTAACAAATAGTTAATTGATTATAAAACATAATTAATTTTTTGAAACAATTATTATGATAAAGTATATATCAATAATTTTTTGTTTTTTGTTTTTTATAGTCAATGGATGTATTTATCAAGACCATAAAGAAGAATCAAAAATTGAATCAAATAAGATAGACAGTCCAGATTTTGTTGACAATACAATAGATTCGATATTTTTCAAGAAATTAAAAAAGTTCTTCTTTCAAGAAATAGGATATGAATTAGAAGGTGATTTTTACACAGAATCTAAAAACATTGAAGATTTCGATTATTTACTCATTGTTTCTTTACCCAATAAAATTGAAAGTCCTAATATTTCAAAATCAAATAGTATCAAAGAATTATTTCTTTCCAGATATAATTTAATAGATATACCTTATATTGATTGTGGAAAAGATATTGAAAATGTAAAAAAAATAGAATTGGAAAATAAGGAAAAAGGATATCACACATTATATTTTCAGAACTTTTTAAATTCAAACACATTTCTAAATAATGCACTTATTTCTTTATCAAAAGAAGATATATGTCATATTGTTTTCCATGAGTTAATGCATAATTATATTCGTCAGAAAAAAATTAGGATGCCACGCAATTATGAGGAAGCTTTATGTGAAGTAATTGGAAATTATTTTGCATTAAAATTTGCCGAAAATAATAATGAAATAGATACTTCATTAGTAAAAAGCCAAATATTAACCACTGAAAAAATTTATCAATGTATAAATAATTATACTTTTTTAATAAATAGCTGTTTTGGTAATGTTGACAGCCTGAATAATGAATGCCAAAAAGAAATCAATACAATTTTGGAGAATGTAAATTCATTCCCGAAAGAGAGATTTGGTGATAATGTGAATAATGCATTTTTGCTATTACACAATATGTACAGTAAAAATTATTTCATTCTGAAAGAATTATATTTTAAGCAAACATCTATTAAAAAATTTATAGATAAAATACCTAAAAGTAATTCCTCTGATGCGTTTTTGGAAATTCCCTCTAACGCACTTTTGCAAAGCGTAAGAAATTTATAAGAATTAATAATAAATACAACAAAATTGAAAAAGATATTCAGAACATTAGAATTGGTATATAAAAACTATGTGAAAATAAACAATTTTATTCTTAATCTTATTTAGACTAAATAAAATTTATTAAAAGCATTTTATATAACATATAAAAAACACATTTATTGTTATAAATTAGCTGTCCAATTTCATAAAAATATAACGGATTATTAACTAAATAATTACACAATAAAAATGGCAAATAAAAAGAAATTTATCACATGCGAGGGCAATTACGCTGCATCACATGTAGCATATATGTTTAGCGAAGTAGCTGCTATTTATCCAATTACACCATCATCAGACATGGCTGAGTATATTGATTTATGGGCTGCAAACGGTAGAAAAAATATATTTGGTGAAACTGTAAAGGTTTCTGAAATGCAATCAGAAGGTGGTGCTTCCGGTGCTCTTCATGGTGCTTTACAATCGGGAGCTTTAGTAAGTACATTTACTGCTTCACAAGGATTATTATTAATGATACCTAATATGTATAAAATGTCAGGTGAATTATTACCTGCTGTTTTTCATGTTAGTGCAAGAAGTCTGGCTTCTCAAGCTTTATCAATTTTTGGCGACCATAGCGATGTTATGTCAGCTCGTCAAACAGGATTTGCATTTCTTGCAACAGGAAATGTACAGGAAATTATGGATATTGCAGCAGTGGCTCACCTTACAGCTATTAAAACAAGAGTACCTTTTGTACATTTTTTCGATGGTTTCAGAACATCACACGAAATACAAAAAGTTGAACATTTTGAAAACGAAGACCTTGCAGATTTAGTTGACTATGATGCATTACAAACATTCAGAGATAATGCTCTTAATCCCGAACATCCTGTAGTAAGAGGAACTGCTCAAAATCCTGATATTTATTTTCAGGCACGCGAAGCAATAAACAAATTTTATGAGCCGGTAGCTGATATTGTTGAAGAATACATGCAGGAAATTACTAAAAAAACAGGTAGAGAATATCATCCGTTTACTTATTACGGGGATAAAAATGCCGAAAATATTGTAATTGCAATGGGTTCTATTACAAGTACAATTAAAGAAGTTGTTGATTATCTAAACAATAATGGAGAAAAAATAGGTCTGATATCCGTACATCTTTACAGACCATTTTCAGAAAAGTATTTTATGAAAGTATTTCCAAAATCAGTTAAAAAGATTGCTATACTTGACAGAACAAAAGAGTTGGGAGCTAATGGTGAGCCATTATATCTTGATGTAAGAGATTTGTTTTACGAAAAAGAAAATGCCCCTGTAATTGTTGGTGGACGTTACGGATTAAGTTCAAAAGATACAACTCCGGCAATGATAATTTCTGTATTTGAAAACTTAAAACTAGATAAGCCAAAAAATAATTTTACAGTAGGTATTGTTGATGATGTTACAAATCACTCATTACCAATATTACCGGAAATTAGTGTTGTTCCGGAAGGAACTTTCGAAGGCAAATTTTTCGGACTTGGTGCTGATGGAACTGTTGGTGCAAACAAAAACTCAATAAAAATTATTGGAGGTGCAACAGACAAATATTGTCAGGCATATTTTGCTTACGACTCAAAAAAATCCGGTGGTATAACAATATCGCATTTAAGATTTGGAGACCATCCTATTCGTTCTCCATATCTCGTTGGAACTCCTGATTTTGTTGCTTGTCATGTTTCTGCATATCTTACAAAATATGATATGCTTAAAGGAATTAAAGAAGGTGGAGTTTTCTTGTTAAATAGTATTTGGGATATTGAAGAAACAAAGAAACACTTACCCGATAATATTAAAAAACAACTCGCAGAAGGCAATATTAGTTTTTATATAATTAATGCTACTAAAATTGCCGAAGAAATTGGATTAGGAAATAGAACTAACACAATTATGCAATCTGCATTCTTTAAAGTAAGTGAAGTAATTCCTTACGAGCTTGCTGTTAAAGAAATGAAAACTGCTATTGTTAAATCTTATGGAAGTAAAGGCGATAAGGTTATTAACATGAATAATGCTGCTGTAGATAAAGGTGGTGAAGTAACTAAAGTTGAAGTTCCTAAAGAATGGGCTAATATTGATGTAAAAGAAGTAGTTGATAACAGTGAGCGTTCTGAATTTGTTAAAAATATAATGGAGCCTATACTAAGATTAGAAGGCGATGATGTTAAAATTAGTGCTTTTAACGGAAGAGAAGATGGTACGTTTCCTACAGGAACTACTGCTTTAGAAAAACGTGGTGTTTCAATTAATGTTCCCGAATGGATATCAGAAAATTGCATTCAATGTAATCAATGTTCTTTGGTATGTCCTCATGCTGCAATTCGTCCGTTTTTATTAACTGATGAAGAAGTTGATAATGCACCTAAAGGAACTAAAATGATTCAGGGTATTGGACAAACTAAAGAATATAAATTTAAAATGCAAATAAGTGTGCTTGATTGTGTAGGTTGTGAAAATTGCGTTGATGTATGTCCGTCAAAAGAAAAAGCACTTGTAATGAAACCACTTGGCACACAAGAGGAAGAAATTGACAGATGGACTTATATGCACGAAAAGGTTGGATATAAAGATACTGTTGTTGATAAAGAAAAGACCATTAAAAATAGTCAATTTGCTCAACCATTATTCGAATTTTCAGGAGCTTGTGGAGGTTGCGGTGAAACACCCTATATTAAAGGAATTACACAATTGTTTGGGGAAAGAATGTTGATTGCAAATGCAACAGGCTGTTCTTCTATTTATGGAGGTTCTGCCCCTGCAATACCATACTGTCCAAATCTTAAAACAGGACACGGACCAGCTTGGGCAAATTCATTATTTGAAGATAATGCAGAATATGGTTATGGTATGGCTATTGGGATTGATAAACTTAGAGAAAGAATTGCTATTCGTATGGAAAAAGCATTTGACTCTGACATATCGCCTGATACAAAAGCAGCGTTTAAAGAATGGATTGCTGAAAAAGACAATGCAAATGCATCAGTTATAGCATCGAAAAAAGTTATCGAATTACTTAAAAAAGAAAACTGCGCCGAAGCAAAAGAACTTCTTTCATTAGAGCAGTATTTTGTTAAAAAATCTGTTTGGGTATTTGGTGGTGACGGCTGGGCCTATGATATAGGATACGGCGGCTTAGACCACGTACTTGCCACCGGACAAGATATAAATGTTTTGGTAATGGATACAGAAGTTTATTCAAATACTGGAGGACAAGCTTCTAAAGCAACTCCTGTTGGTTCTGTCGCTAAATTTGCTGCAGCAGGTATGCGTACACGTAAAAAAGATCTTGGTGCAATGTTAATGACATACGGTTATGTTTATGTAGCACAAGTTTCAATGGGTGCAAGCCAGTCGCAATATTTTAAAGCAATTAAAGAGGCTGAAGCATATCCAGGACCATCATTAATAATTGCTTATGCTCCATGTATTGCACATGGAATTAAAGCAGGAATGGGAAAAACGCAAGAAGAAGAAAAACGTGCTGTTGAAGCCGGATACTGGCACAATTACCGTTACAATCCGCTATTAGAAGAAGAAGGAAAAAATCCGTTTACTTTAGATTCTAAAGAACCCGATTGGAACAAGTTTCAGGAATTTTTAATGGGCGAAGTACGTTATGCCTCATTACATAAATCATTCCCCGATATTGCTAAAAAATTATCGGTGATTGCAGAAAATGATGCTAAACGGAGATATAACGGTTATCTTAGAATGTCGAAAGCAGAATATTAGACCAAACGGCAATCAAAATTTCCGTTACATGATAGCAGGTCGGTATTAAACTGAAATTATTATTATATGATAAAACCCCGAATATTACAATTCGGGATTTTTTTTAATTTTTACTTTTGATAAATCAATAATACCAATTTGGAATCAAAACGCCAGAGAAAAGAGTTAAGAAAAAAATGATTATGTGCAATGCTCATAATCCTTTCTTCATTAAGTTTATTAAGTACAAAGTCATGTAACCATTTTTTGATATTCTCAAAATTTTTGTTTTTATAGGGTTGCTTGATATATGCCAAAATTTTCAGATAGATTTAGTTACGGAGAATATGGTGGTATTTTAACTAACTTTATAATGTTATGTGATATTGTATATTTCGTTAAAGAATGAATTTAAAAATGGAAATATTATAACCGTAGATGGAAAAATATTGGATTATAATAAATTGAAATTAATGAGTATTCACAGATATAGATGAAAAGATTTTAATAACTTAACCATGATCGCTAATTTGCTGAAGTTTATACAGATTTAAAATCCTGTATTTTTTCCCTTCAATCTTTATTAATTCCTCATCCTTAAATTTTTTAATTATTCTGATTACACTTTCAGTTGACATTCCTGTTAGATCTGCAAGTTCTTTTCTTGAAAGAAGTAATTCAAATTCATCGTTCTTATATATTCTACTTGCAAGACATAATAATATATCAGCCATTCTTCCATAAGTTTGTTTATTTGTAAAACAAAAAAACCTGCCATAGGTCTGAACAGCGTTATCACATAATATGTTAATCACCTCATTTGCAAATTCTATATTTTGTTTTAATAATTGCCTGAAAATATTAATATCTATTAATCTAATAACTGATTCCTGATATGCATAAGCAGAATATTGAAAAACATTAGCTTGGTCAAACAATGAAGTAAGTCCAATCATATTTCCATCAGGTAATATTTTTAAAGTTAAAATATCTACTTCATTTTCAATATAAACCTTAACGAGTCCTGTACAAACATACATTATATGTGATGCAAAAGTTCCTTGTTTACATATAGTTTCTCCTTTCTTATATTTTATTTCAAGTCTATTCGTTTCAAGTAAATGTAATTCTTCATCTGTCAGTTTTTCAAAGCAACGTAAACAACTATAATTAACCGTACAACTACTATATGGGTTTTTATTACTCATGATTTCAATCAAAAATTACACTATAAATATCTAAACAAAAGTATATATAATTTACTAATAGAAAATTAAAACATAAAGTTTTTTTATAATATTCTGATATAAACATGTGAGATAAATAAATTGTATCATTTTATTTTTTGATAAACTCAATATTGTTTTCGGCTATACATCATGTTGGTTTGTTTTAATAAACTAAATTATTATTAGAGATTTGTATCGTTTGAATTTTAAAATTTAAAATTATGCAAATAAATGAGACTTTAGATTGCAAAGGGCTTTCTTGTCCTATGCCTATGATGAAATTGGCAAAAGCTATGAAAGGTTTTAATTCAGGAGAAATTCTTGAAATGTTAGGAACAGATCCTGTAACAAAATCTGATTTACCAAAATGGTGTAATAAAACAGGAAATATTCTTGTTCAAGAAGAAGAATTAGAAGGTGGAGTTTATAGAGTTCTTATTCAAAAAAAATAATAGATTAGCTATTTCGGAATCAAATAAAGAAATAGGTACACTAAATTAATTACTTAATACTTTTTTTGCAAAACACTAGCCTGCTTGGTTTGCATTTATTGTTTTTACTGTAAAATTGTGTCTAAAACAGTAAATATAAGGAATCAATATTGGAAAAAGATTTTAATAAACTAACCATGATCGCTAATTTGCTGAAGTTTATACAGATTTAAAATCCTGTATTTTTTCCCTTCAATCTTTATTAATTCCTCATCCTTAAATTTTTTAATTATTCTGATTACACTTTCAGTTGACATTCCTGTTAGATCTGCAAGTTCTTTTCTTGAAAGAAGTAATTCAAATTCATCGTTCTTATATATTCTACTTGCAAGACATAATAATATATCAGCCATTCTTCCATAAGTTTGTTTATTTGTAAAACAAAAAAACCTGCCATAGGTCTGAACAGCGTTATCACATAATATGTTAATCACCTCATTTGCAAATTCTATATTTTGTTTTAATAATTGCCTGAAAATATTAATATCTATTAATCTAATAACTGATTCCTGATATGCATAAGCAGAATATTGAAAAACATTAGCTTGGTCAAACAATGAAGTAAGTCCAATCATATTTCCATCAGGTAATATTTTTAAAGTTAAAGCATCTGCTTCATTTTCAATATAAATCTTAACGAGTCCTGTACAAATATACATTATGTGTGATGCAAAAGTTCCTTGTTTGCATATCGTTTCTCCTTTCTTATATTTTATTTCAAGTCTGTTAGTTTCAAGCAAATGTAATTCTTCATTAGTCAGTTTTTCGAAACAATGTATACCATTATAACTAACTGTACAACTATTAGATGTGCTTTTCTTTTTCATGATTTTAATCAATAATTATTATGATAATATCGAACAAAAATACAAAAAATAAAAATAGAAAGTATAAAAACCCAAATATATATTTTTCCATTTTGAGTAACTAATCAATATCAAATATAAGCTATAATTCATTCAATATGTGTAACTAATATGGTTTCACGCAAAGAACGCTAAACAAATCTCAAAGAACGCAAAAGAATACATAATCAGGCATTTAACTAACTTTGCGTAATTTCTTTGTGGACTTTACGTAAAATAAAAATTACATATAGGGCTTAAATTCAGTACAAAATACATATTTATTAATTGCCATTTTGATATTTATCTTGTTATAAATATAAATTAAATGATATATATCATATCTTGTCATGTTGTATACAATCTTATTTATGGTTATATAACATACTAAATTGTTTCAATAAGTTAAATCATTATTGGAGATTTGCATCGTTTAACTTTTAAAAATTTAAAATTATGCAAATAAATGAAACTTTAGATTGTAAAGGACTTTCTTGTCCAATGCCTATGATGAAACTGGCAAAAGCTATGAAAGGTTTAAATTCAGGCGAAATTCTTGAAATGTTAGGAACAGATCCAGGAACAAAATCTGACTTACCAAAATGGTGTGATAAAACAGGAAATATTCTTGTTCAGGAAGAAGATTTAGATGGTGGAGTTCATAGAGTTCTTATTCAAAAAAAATAGGAGATTAATATTATGTCGGAATCAAACAAAGAACCAAGTGCACTAAGTCAATTATTTAACACTTTTTTTGCAAAACACTGGCCTGTTTGGGTTGGAGGTATTGTTCTTGGAACACTTAATATTTTATTGTTTGCAATAAAAAGTCCTTGGGGTGCCAGCGGTGGTATTAATAATTGGGGTGAAAATTTTTATTCTTTAATTAATGTTTTCGATTTACAACATGTTACTGCCGTTAGTTTAAGTAGCTATGGGATGTTATGCCTGTTAATTATAATAGGTTCTTTTATAGGAGCATTATTTTCAAAAGAATTTGCATTGCGAATTCCTCCTATCGGAGAATTAATTAAAGGCTTTATTGGTGGTGGATTAATGGCAATTGGAGCAACAGTTGGAATCGGTTGTACTATTGGGGCATTTTTTAGTGGTGTACCAGCATTATCAGGCGGAGCATTAATTTTTACTGTTGGATTAATGATAGGAGTAATAATCTCTTTAAAATACTTGATTTGGGAAATGGATAAATTTCCAAAATGGAGTTCAGGTAAAAGCTACACATTTTTCGCTGTTTCAGGGAAAAAAGGAACAGGACAAATTATTTTGGCTTGGCTTGTTACTATAGGAGTAATTGTACTGGCTTATTCATATTCTGGAAAAAACAATGTTCTAACCTGGTTTATAATTATTGGTGGATTAATGGGATTAATTAGCCAAAGGTCACGATTTTGTATTGTAAAAGCTTTTCGCGATCCATTTATGACAGGAGAAGCAAGTGGTGCAGTTGGAGTTATGGCAGGTCTTCTAGTTGGCTTAGTAGGATTCACTGCTATTAAAATATTTGGAATTGGAGCAGGAGAAACTGCCGCAAGAGCAAGAGAAATGACTTGGGTATTTCCTCATTTCTGGCTTAAAGCCGGAGTTGGTGGATTAATATTTGGTATAGGAATGACCATAGCAGGCGGATGTGCTGTTGGAACATTATGGAGAGTTGGTGAAGGACAAGTAAAATTATGGCTTGCAGCTATAGGGTTTATATTAATATCCCCTATCTCCAAGCTATTTATTGTTCCATCTTTTGACAAAATAATACCTCAAAGTGCGAAATTCAAAAATTTCTTGCCCGATTATATTGGTTACGAAGGAGCATTTCTTCTTGTACTAGCAATAATAATTATTTGGTATGTGTTTGTTAAATGGAATGAAAGAACCGGAAAATTTAGTGCATTTTAAAAATACAATCATGAAAAATAAATATGTATATATATTAAGTATAGCAGTTTCAATAATCTTATTTAATTGCACAGGCATTTATGAAGACGGAACTGAACTTGCCAAAGAAAAGGTAAAAAATATATCTGAAATTTCTGTTGATGAATTAAAATCTAAAATAGAAAATAATGAAGAAATTCTATTAATAGATGTCAGACAGTTAAATGAGTCTTATAAAGGACAAATAGACGGGTCTATTCTAATTCCAAGAGGAACAATTGAATTCAATATCTCTGATGAAGATTTTTGGATGGAACAATATATGTATCCTCCAACAAAAGACTCTACTGAAATAATCATTTATTGTAAAAGTGGAAAAAGAGGAATATTAGCTACCGAATCATTATTACAATTAGGTTATAAAGATGTGAAAAATCTTACTGGAGGCTATAAGGCTTTTAACCCAAATCCTGACGAATCAGATTTAGTTAATCCTAATTCAGGTGGATGTGGAGGTTAATAAAAGTATCTTCTTATTCTTATTATTCTTATTATAAATTATAATTTAAAATTAAAAAAATGAAAATGAAAAAAATTAGTGTTTTATCGCTACTTATTATTACAAGTTTAATGATAAGTTTTACTTCATGTAAAAAAGAAGGATGTACAGATCCTCTTGCTAATAATTATGATGAAAAAGCAAAAAAAGATGATGGTACATGTACTTTTGATGTAGTGCCAATTGATGTATATGTAGAATTAACTGATTATCTAAAAGCTAACAGCCTTGATTTGGATGATGTTTTAACTAGTTGGATAATTTCAGCTGCTGATGTTAATACTGCTGTCGTATCAACTTATTACATTATTGACCTTAGGACTAGTGCCGACTTTGATGAAGCTCATATTCCTGGAGCTGTTAATGCTACACTTGCGAATATTGTCACTCAAGCAGGTAGTGCTGGTGGAAAACCTATCTTAATTGTATGTTATACCGGTCAAGGAGCTGCTCATGGACTTGTTGCTCTTAGATTAAGTGGATATTCTAGTTCACAAGTTCTTAAATGGGGAATGAGTGGATGGCATTCTAATGCATTTTTTGATAAATGGACAGCTAATTGTGCTCAAACTACTTCAAGTAATTGGGTTGCAGCACCTGGTAATATAACTTCAGATGTGTCATTTTCAGAACCTACATTTACATCAACAAATACAACAGGTGCTGATATTCTTGCAGAACGTGTAACTACTATGCTTGATGGAGGATTTTTAGGTGTTGATGCTAGTGATGTTATTACTACACCTTCAAATTATTTTATTAATAATTACTGGGAGGCGGCAACTGTTGTTACTTATGGTAATGTAAGTGGTGCTTATAGAATTAATCCTTTAACTTTAGAACTTGATAACTTTATCAACTTAGATCCAAGTAAAACTATAGTAACATATTGCTGGACAGGTCAAACATCTTCTGTTGTTACTGCATACTTAACAGTTTTAGGATTTACTTCAAAAAGCTTGAAATTTGGATCAAATTCTATGATATATGATAACCTAACATCACATAAATGGGCTGCTCCTACTACAGACTATACAGTTGAAGGTACTGGAGGATATTAATAATTTTCACATTATAGAGCCATTTTTAAAATGGCTCTATAATTTTTTTTTTAATAATTTAAAATTTTATTGCGATGAAAATAATACTTCTTTCAATATTTGGTTTAATCTTAATCTCTTTCAATGCATCTTTATATTCACAAGGATGTATGGATGGTGGATCTGATGATGGTGTTAACATAAAAGGGTTTATCCAGCCTCAATTTAACTATTTCCTTAATGGAAATGATGACGATGGCAACAACTTAGATGCTGCTAACTTCACATTTAATAGAGCAAGAATTGGTGTTTTGGGAAGTATCGTATATGATATTGACTATTATTTCTTTATTGAAACAAGTCCATTTAAAAATTCAACAAACACCGTACATTTGTTAGATGCATTTGTTACTTATACACGTTTTGAAAAATACGCTAAAATTTCATTAGGTCAATTTAAATCACCATTTAGTTTAGAACAAAACACTTCTTGTTCAGGATTGTATACAATTAACAGGTCAGAAGTTGTTAGTCAGCTTGCAGGACCACAAAGAGATTTAGGTGTAATGGCAAGTGCCGGTAATGACACAACACTAATAAAATATAGTCTTGGATATATGAATGGTTCAGGAATTATGAATGAAAACGGGATGGGAGTTTCAGATGATAATATTAGTAAAGATATTCTTGGTCGCTTAGTTATTTCTCCATTCGAATTCCTGAATATCGGTGGTAGTTTTAGATTAGGAAAATTTAATCCTACAGATCCTACAGAAAAACTAAATGATTTATATCGATATGCAGGTGAAATTGAATTTAAATATAAAGATTTTGTTCTACAAGCAGAATATATATATGGTGAAGATGAGCTTTATAGCATTTCAAGTGTTCCAATTTATGGTGGCTGAGGTGGCATAGTTGGGTTTGAATCAAAAACTCCTGGAACATATTCAAAAAGTGGATACTTTGTAATGGCAACTTATAAAAAATGGAATCTTCAACCCGTTGTTAAATTTGACACATGGGACCCAGATCATGATGTGGTTACTGAATGGAGAAACTACATTACGGTTGGTTTGAATTATAATATCAATGATTATTCGCGTGTAATGATTAATTATGTAAATGTTTCTGAAGGTATACCTGTGGACAATGATATGATTATGTTACAACTTCAGGCAAAATTTTAAACAAATTTAAATTATAAAATTATGAAAAAATTAATTAGTGCTTTATTCGTTTTAGTAATTCTATCAAGTGTAGTATTTGCACAATCAATTTCTGTTGGAGAACTTGCTAAATTACTGAATGATGATAATGTAGTAATAATTGATGCTAGATCAGCATCTGATTATGCAAAAACCCATATTAAAGGGGCGGTAAACTTAGATGTAAAAACTTTAAGCAGCAAAACACCAATTGAAGGAATATTAAAAAGTAAAACTTCGTTAGCTTCTGCTTTTGGCAAAGTTGGAGTTAGCAATTCTAAAACTGTTGTCGTTTACTGTAAAACAGGTGTGCGAGCAGGTCGCATGTATTGGATACTAAAATATCTCGGTCATAAAAATGTAAAAATTCTTAATGGACACATGGCTGCTTGGTTTAAAGGAAGAAAACCAGTAACAAGCGCTAAAAAAACTCCAAAAGTTGCAACATTTACTCCTGCAATAAATAGTAAGATTAAAGCTGATAAAGCCTATGTTAAATCAAAAATGAATAGTGCTTTACTAATTGACACTAGGAAAAAAGAAGATTATGACAAAGGGCATATTGGTAAAGCCATTAATATACCGCATAAAACATTATTAGTTGGAGAAAGTAAGTTAAAATCTACTTCTGCTTTAACAACACTTTTTAATGCAGCAGGTGTAACAAAAGGTAAAGAAATTATACTTTATTGCAAAACAAGTACTACAGCAAGTTTAGTATATTTTATACTTACTTCTCAACTTGGTTATACAAATGTTAAAGTATATGATGGTGCATATTTAGAATGGACAAATTAAAAGATATAATTATGAAGCGTTTTAGTTTAATAACAAGTGTAATATTAATTTCAATAATTGTATTATTTTCCGGTTGTTCAAATAAAGAACTTAGGGTTTATGAAAATGAAGATGAAATGCTTGCAGATGCAAAGAGCAAAATAAAAAGTATTTCAATTGATGAATTTAAAAAAATATTTGACAGTGAAGAAAAATACTATCTTATAGATGTGAGAGAAGCTGTTGAATATGATACATCATGTATTCCCGGAGCCATAAATATCCCAAGAGGTTTGTTAGAATTTCAAATTGGGAATAAGGTTCCCGAAAGAAGAGCAAATGTCTATGTTTATTGTGACAATGGGGAAAGATCAACTTTGGCTGTAAGTTCTTTACCAGAACTTAAATTTTCTAAAGCAATTTTAATAGAATCAGGATTCAATGCATGGAAAGAAAAATACCCCGAAGATATTGAACTTGAACCAGCCGGAGATGCTAAAGAAGAAAGTGCTCCTCCACCATCTTCCGGAGGATGTGGCGGATAATTATTTTAATTATAAACTCATATTGAACAGGATACAAGGTACAGGATGCAAGTTGTTAAAAATATTGACTATTAAATTCTGCATCTTGAATCAAGTAATTGAGTTAAGAAATAACATTTACCAATTAAAATTTTAAGAAAATGGCAAAAATGACAATAGGACTTTCGTCCTCAAGTATTGACAAATTAACCGGATTAGGAGTTATGTTAAGTGGTGCAGCAGCAGATGATATTGAATGTGAAGTTTATGTTCTTGTAAATGCCGCTCATGTATTTCTTAAGAATAATCCACTTAATGATTTTGTTAGCACTAATGGTCAATCAGCTGATGAATTCAAAGAGTCATGTGAAAAATGTTCAACTCCATCATGGATCGAGTTCATTGAACAAGCAAAAGAGTTTACAGAAGTAAAAGTTTATATATGCAGCTTAGCCGGTAAACTTTGGGGGGGAGAGAAAAAAGAAGATTTTATTGATCTTGTTGATGATTTTTGCGGAATAGGTCAATATCTCGATTCTGCACAAGAAGCAGATTTGCATATATCAATTTAATTAAAAAAAGCTTAAGAGTTATTAATTGATATTGCATTTTAGAAACATGACACAAATCATGTTTTTAAATGTAAATTTTATAATAAAAAAGTGCCTTATAAGCTGAGATTTGGATGGTTTATAAACTTTAAAAACTACACCTTTGCGATTTAATATATTTAATTAAATTTATTTTTCATGGAACAAAATAAAAAAATGTGTCTTGCTCTTTTCTCCGGAGCTTTAGATAAATTAACTGCAGCAGGTGTAATTTTAAGTGGAGCAGCAGCAGATGATATGGATATTGATGTTTATATTTTATTACAGGCAGCACGTGCTTTTAAAAAAGAAATTGCTTCAAACAAAGATGAAATAAAATTAGCTGAAAATTCTCATTTAAGAGAAGAATTTATTGATTCTTTGAAAAAATTAAATGTTAAAGAATGGCAAGATTTTTTTAAAGAAGTAAAAGAAATTACTAATGCAAAATTTCATATTTGCGGACTTGCAGGAAAAATTTGGGGAGGTGAAACTCTTGAGGATTTTATTGATATATCAGACGATATTGTAGGTATTAGCGAATATATTACTGCAGCTCAGGAAGCAGATATACATTTATTTATTTAAAAATTTAAAAATAAAAATTATGACAAAAGAAGAATTACAAGCATTAGCAGTAACAAAATCTGTTGACGCAAGAGGTACGGCTTGTCCAGGTCCTTTATTGGAAGCAAAAAAAGCTATTGGAACAATTAATTCAGGTGATATTATTGAAATTTTATCTGCTGATGAAGGAACAAAAAAAGATATCCCTAAATGGGCAAATAAAAAAGGACATGAATTCCTTGGTATAGTTGAGGAACCAGGTTATTATAAAATATATATGAAAAAAAATTGAACTAAATAAAGGGTCGCTATATGGAATTTGAAATGCTTATGCCATAGGTAGCCTTATGCAAAAATAAATATAAGAATTGTTCAATTGCTATTAAATGTTCAATTGTTATACTGTTATTTTAAAATAATAGCAATTCTAAGCACTATAATGCATAAAATAAAATTTAAATAAATTATTTTACAAATGGAAAAAGAAAATAATTTTATTCCGAAAATATTAGTATTTACTACAGATAAAATATCTGATCCTGGAATAGATTTAGCAGGTCAACAACATATTCATTATTCCCCAACTGTATATTGTATTACTATTCCATGTTCATCTGGTGTTAAACCCAAATGGATATTCAGAGCTTTATCTAAAGGATTTGACGGTGTTTTTGTTGCTGCTGATGGAACAGATTGTCCTTACAGCCCTCAATGTTCTGAAAAAACAGGCAAATTAGTTGCAAATGCTCAGGAAATATTGATAAAAGAAAGTATAAACCCTGCAAGACTTAAAATGGCAGCTGTATGTTCAGTATGTGCTGAACCATTTGCCAATCATATGAAAAATTTTAGTATAGCATTAACAGATTTAGGAAGCATAAAATCTGAAAAATATAATAAAAATGATAAATAATAATACATTAGAATATGATGTCCTTGTAATCGGAGCAGGAATAGCAGGACAAGAATCTTCGCTTAACCTCGCATACAATGGATTTAAAGTATTACTTGTTGAAAAGGATTTATCAATAGGAGGTAAAATGATACATCTAAGCAAAGTCTTTCCAACATTAGATTGTGCTGCATGTATCGCTACACCTAAGATATCCGAAACTGCACGTAATACTAATATAACAATAATGACTTATAGTGAGATTGCGGAATTAGAAAAAGATGGTGAAACATATAAAGGTAAAGTTATTGAAAAACCAAGGTATGTAATATCAAATCTTTGTACAGGATGCCAAGACTGTGAGGAAGCATGTCCTGTTATTGTTGATGATGAATATAATTGGGGGCTTGCCGGAAGAAAAGCTGCATTTGTACCTTTTGACCTTGCTAATCCTAGAATAGCATCCATAGATATTGAAAATTGTACTTTATGCGGTGCGTGTGAAAGAGCTTGCCCTGCTGATGCTATAGATTTTACTCAAGAAATAATAGAACATACTTTAAAAGTAAAAGCAATTATTATAGCCACAGGTTTTGAACTTTTTTCTCCTGAACTTAAAAAAGAATATCATTACAATGATTTTAAAAATGTAATACATTCAATGCAAATGGATAGGTTACTTGCTCCTACAAGACCTTTTAGTCACGTTTGCAGACCTTCAGACGGCAAAAAACCAGATAATATTGCTTATGTATTATGTGCAGGATCAAGGGATAGATCTATGAATAACATTATTTGTTCGCAGATATGTTGTATGTATTCAATTAAACAAGCTCAACTATTGTTGGGTGCCTTACCTATGGCAGATGTAACAATCTATTACATAGACATAAGAGCATTTGGAAAAGGTTATGATGAATTCTACGAACAGGGAAAAAGTATGGGAGTTGAATTTGTAAAAGGAAAAGTTGCTGAAATAAAAGAAAAAGATGATGGTAACCTTACCTTACTGTATGAAGATATTGAAAACGAAGGAAAAAGGTCTGAAGCTGAACACGACCTTGTAGTACTTTCTATTGGTATCTTACCTAATCCTGATGTTTCTAAATTTTTTAAAACAGAAAAATTAGCATTAGATGAGCATCAATATGTAAAACAAGTAGATGAATTAATTAACCCTGCAAAAACTAATAAAGAAGGCGTTTTTGTTGCAGGTACTTCAGCAGGTCCAATGGATATACCTGATTCCATATTATCTGCAGGTGCTGCATCATCAGAAACTACAGCTTATATTAGAAGTTCTAAATTATAATAAAAATGAAAGAAAAAATAGGTGTTTACATCTGTCACTGTGGTGGCAACATTTCTGACTATGTTGACGTAAAAAAAGTTAGAGAAATTGTTGAAAAAGAGCAAGGAGTTTTATTTGCAAAAGATGTAATGTTTGCATGTGCAGATTCTACTCAAAAAGAAATGGTTGATGATATTAAAGAAAAAAATCTTGATGCAATTGTAGTCGCTTCTTGTTCTCCAAAACTTCATTTATTAACATTCAGAGGGGTTGCAGAAAGAGCCGAATTGAACCCTTACAATTATGTGCAATGTAATATCCGAGAACAATGCTCTTGGGCACACACAGACAAACCAAAAGAAGCCACTGAAAAAGCAATAAGATTAGTAAGATCTGCTATTGGTAGAGTACGATATTCAGAGGCTCTTGAACAAACGGAAATTTCAGCTCTTAATGCAGTATTAATTATCGGCGCAGGTGTTGCGGGAATGAGAGCAGCAATAGACCTTGCAGATATGAAAACTGATGTCTATTTAATAGAAAAAAATCATTTTGTTGGAGGAAGAGTTGCACAAATGGGAGACCTTTTCGTTACTAACGAAAAAGGCGAAGAAATTATAGAAAATCTTTATAAAGAAGTAAAAAAAAGAGAAAACATAAAATTATTTACAGGTACACAACTTAAAAGTATATCCGGTAGTGTTGGTGAATTTGAGGCAAAAGTAAAAATTGAACCAAGATATATTAAACGTGATTGTGATAAAGATAAGTTAGACCAAATAATAGATGATTGTCCTTCCGAGCAAATTTCTGATGATTTTAATTTTGGACTTACTAATAGAAAAGCTATATATAAAAATTACGAAAACTCTTATCCTGAACTTCCTGCAATAGATAAAAATTCTTTTAAACCTGATGAAAAATTCCTTGAAAAATATAAAAATTGTATAGACTTAGAACAAAAAACCGAAGAACTAAATCTTAGAATAGGTTCTGTTATTGTTAGTACAGGTTTTGACCCTTACGAACCTAAAGAAGGAGAATATGGGTATAACAAAGTAGATAATGTTATTACTCTTCATAAATTAAAAAGACTTATTGAACTAAATAACGGAGAATTAATTTATAATGATAAAAAAATAAAAAATATTGTATTCATTTATTGTGTAGGAAGCAGGCAGGTTGATGGAGAAAATAAATATTGTTCACGTTATTGCTGTACTTCTACAATGCATACATCTTTAATTCTTAAAAAGAAATATAAAAATATAGAAAGTTACCATCTATACAGAGATATTCGTACCTATGGTAAACAGGAATTACTATACGATGAGGCTTCAAGAAATGGAGACATTTTTTGTAAATTTGACCCCGAAGAAGCACCAGTAGTTGAAAGTAAAAACGGTAGTCCATTAGTAAAATTCAAAGACTTACTTACAGACAATGAGGAATTTGAAATACAACCAGATTTAGTTGTTCTTGTTACAGGCATGGTTCCAAGAAAAGATAATAATACAATTTCAAATATTCTTAAAATACCAATTGGTAATGATAAATTTTTTAATGAAGTACATCCAAAATTAAAACCTGTAGAAACTGTTATTGATGGAACATATATAAGTGGTACATGTCAGGGACCGAAAAATATATCAGAATCAATAAATTCTGCCCTTTCTGCAGCAGTTAAAGCTAATGCTAAACTTAGCAGTGGAAAGATAAAATTAGAACCTATTATTATTAGAATAGACCAAGAAGCTTGTAAATGGTGTGGTAAATGTGAAGAAATATGTCCTTATAATTGTATAACAAAAACTAAATCTGAATCAGGAAAAGAAATAGCAACTGTTAATAAGGCTACCTGTAAAGGTTGTGGAATGTGCACACCTGTTTGTCCTGAAGATGCAATAGATCTAATTGGATATACTAATAATGAAATTGAAGAAATGATTGATGGATTAATTAAAGATTAATTATTTTTTCTTAATTTAAAATTTCAAAAAATGACTGAGGAAAAGAAAAAAAAGAAAGAGTTGACAGTTAAGATTATGAAAGAAAAAAGAACTGTCCCTAAAGAAGTAAGTGATAATTTAAAAAAATTCACAAAAATTAAAAAAACTATAAAATCATCTCTTGAATCAGAATCAAAAATTATTCCTCAAATCGCTAAAGATATTGACCTTCCTGTAGGTACGGTAACATATTATGTTATGTCATTGCAAAAATTTGGAGAACTTGAAACTGATGATGTTAATGAAGATGATTATTATTTATATAAATTATCAAAAAACAGTTAAAAATGAATAGAATAAATCCTGAATTCTCAAAAGATTTAAAAAAGTTTGGTTCTGTTGATATAAATGCTTGCTATAATTGTGGCAATTGCACTGCTATTTGCCCACTTTCTGATGGAGATAATTCTTTTCCAAGAAAAATGCTCAGAGCAAGTGTTCTCGGTTTAGAAAACAAAATAGAAAATTCTTTAGACCCATGGTTATGTTATTATTGCGGAGAATGTAGCGAAACTTGTCCTCGTGAAGCAAATCCAGGTGAATTAATGATGACACTGCGAAGATGGCTTACAGCTAAATATGACTGGACAGGTTTATCAGGCTTATTATATAAATCTTTACCATTAACTATAATTGCTTTTATTCTTATAATCATAGGAGTAATTGTATATAGTGTATATGAAAAATTTAACTTGGAAACTATAATGCATCATGGACATCTTTTTGAAATGTTATCAATTGCAGCTGTTTTCTCTTTTATTCTTCTTCCAAATATTATTCGTATGTGGTGGCTTACAATAATAAAATCAAAAATAAAAGTATCCTTTGCGTCATATTTTAAAGGAATATGGGAATTAATTGTTCATATGTTTACACAAAAAAATGCTTTGGAATGCGATGATAACCAATTTCGTTGGTTTGAACACTTTGTCCTTGTTCTTGGTTATTTAGCCCTGCTTTTTACTACTGTTGTACTTGATTGGTTTGGCGCCGAATGGGAAGTTGGTAGTGTAGATAAGTTTATTATTATACTTGGATATGTAGAAAGTATAGTAATATT
Source organism: uncultured Bacteroidales bacterium (assembly GCA_964435855.1). Classification (GTDB taxonomy): domain Bacteria; phylum Bacteroidota; class Bacteroidia; order Bacteroidales; family CAYTAU01; genus CAYTAU01. The sequence goes on from CAYTAU010000053.1 coordinate 27,790, forward strand.
TATTGTCACATTTGATTTTGTATTAAGCCGTATTAAAAAAAACAAGGAAATAACTAAATATTCACAACCATCTGATTGGTTTTTTGTTATTTGGCTGTTTTTATTAGGATTTACTGCTTTTATTGTTCGTGTTTTTTCAGATACAAATTTACTTGAAAATAATATTTGGATATTTTTATTTCATTTAATTGTTCTTGCTCAATGGGCATTAATTATAGTTCCATTTGGTAAATGGACACACTTTTTATACCGTTCATTTGCTATGTATTTTGAAAAATTAAAAGAATTATCTAGATAAAATAGCAACTTTTGTAACCATTCTTATTAAATTTGTTGAGTCAAATTTTTAATTAACCTGTAAAATATTGCCAACCTTGTATAATTGCTTTATACCATTTCGTGGATTTAAACAAAGCAAGTATTTTACATGGTAAATTTATAATCTTCTGTAAATATTTTAAGGCAAAATGAATATAATAAAATTAAAATTAAGTAATAAACAAAAAATTCTGATAATAGTTTTACTATTAGTTACAAGTTGTTTTTTTACTTATTATTTTTATGTGGTACTTAAAACAGAAGAGATATTTACTCATTTTTTCTATATTCCAATCATTCTATCATCTCTTTGGTGGAATAGAAAAGG
>CAYTAU010000054.1:0-26880 GCA_964435855.1 uncultured Bacteroidales bacterium
CGAAAGTGTATAAGTGTATAACAACTGGATATCCGCTAAGCTGTTTAGAACAGCTAAGCGGGTTTTTTAAAATAACTTTAGGCATTTAAGGCATTTTTAATTTTAGTCATTTCTTTTCTATATCACGAAAGTGAATAAGAAAAGTTAAATAATCAAATTTGTCATTTTATCAGTTACTTTGAAATTATAATCAGGATATTCATAAATTGATAATCTGTTTTCTGTTTCACCTATTGAGTACCCGTATATGCTTTCATATTCGTTAATATCTTCGCCAAGCCCACTTAATTGTTGAAGATATTCAGCTATTGATTTCGATTCTATAATAGTAACTTTTCCCATTTCATGTATAATCGGGCTATGAGTTCTTGTTGCATCATGGTCAAATTCAAGTATTCTTCGTCCATATCTTGTTATACCAATAACTCTGAAAGTTAAACTTTTCCCAACTCCTGGCAAGTTAAGAACGTTTCTGTCGGTAGCTATAAACGGAAGCCCGGTTTTTTTTCTTAAAGATGCGATATTCTCTTTCATCTTTTCTGCCTTTAAAGGAAATTCTTTAATCTCGTTATGAAATTTATCAGGGATTTTTCCAAAAGATTTTTCCTCAAACTGTTCTTGTATAGCTCTTGCGTTAGTGGCAAAATTAAAACTGTTTTCCATATAGCCTTTAACCGAAAAAGTGTAATAAGGCAAAATTCCTATATCATTCATTTCTTTTCTTAGCTTGGCGTTATGTCCTCTTCTTGATGAAGCTGCCGTAAACACATGTTGATTTATAATAGTCCAGCCTGCCGATATTAATTTTTTCATGCCGTCTTTAGCTTCGGGTGTAATTTCCATTGGAGCCTCGAAATGTGTTTGGATAATAAATTGCTTAAATCCAATTTTTGAAGCTTTTTTCTTAAATTCAGTAAGCATATTGATCAGGTTATCTGTAATTCTTTGTGGTAGGTAAACAGGCATACGGGTACCTAACCTTATTCGTAGCATTTCGGCATATTTTTCACCATTCTTTCTCTTTTTATTTGCTTTTATTTTTCTTTCTGCCATATCATATATTGCATCAAGAATACGTTTCAGACTTTTATCGGTACTCATTAATGCATCGCCACCTGTAATTAGAATATCTCTTAACTGTGAGTCTTCTTCAAAATAATCCATATATTTTCTTAACCTTTCTTCCCAGGTTCCGTCAGGTCTTAATTTGTCAAGATTAAAATTAAGATGTCCGTTTTGAAAATTATACATTCGCTGACATGATGCACACAAACCTCCACATGCACGCCCCATAGTATCGGGAATTAAAATTGCAACTTCAGGATATCTTCGGTGAACATTGTGATGCGATGGTAAAATCCATCCGGCGGCATTAGGTTTGCCGGGTTCTACAATATCTTCTTTTTCCCATGCAACAATATTCCCAAATTCATCTAATAATTGTTGACTATAAATTACATAATACCTAATAGCAAGATCGGCACCAATAGCAAAGTATGGAACTCTAACATGTAGTAGAGACAAGTAATATGGGTTGACAAAAAACGGAATTCCCTGCTTCTCGGCTTCGTACAAAACTTTCATTGTGTCGGGGTCCAGAGATTCTCCGAGTAGTTCATTTAATAATTTTGGCGATTTAACTGCAAACCGTAAATGAAACAATTGATCTTTCCACCATTCAATCATTCTTAAGAACTTTTGTTCTTTTGTCATTTCCTGCTCAAAATAGTATTTAGAATCTTTTATTTCGCCCTTGTCAATTTTATCAATAAGAATATTAATAATTCTATTTCTATTTTCTTCTCTCAACTTAACAATTCTCGGGTCTAAACCGGAAGGATAGCGTTCCATCCATTCTTCTAATTGCACCTTTGTTGGTAATTTACGTTTTTCTTTACCTGTAAATTGTCTGAATAAGTGCAACATATCTTCAAAAAAGAAAGGTTTTGCACCTCCTGTTCCATGATTAACAGCAAGCCAAATTAGCTTAATGGGGTTACTTACAGCTATTTCTCCACGTAAATTTAAATCTTTAAATGTTCTTCCTGCATTATCTATGTAGTCTAAAATTCTAATTGCAGCAATTTCTTTCCACTTTATTTTTTTAAAAACATTGTGTCCTCGATATTCTCCTTTATAATATTTAACAGCTTCCTTACTCGAATTGAGTTCTTCCATTACCCATTCTTTTACACCTATCAATGCCTCCGTTTCGTTTTTAGCAAAACGCATTATCTTTTCAAGTTTTGGATTTTCATCAAGCAACTTTTGTAAAAGCTTGTGAGATTTAACTGTGATAGCAATCTTGTCTAATTCCTGATAATATGTCATAATTTAAATAAATTAATACAGAAGCAAGTATACAAATAACTACGGAATAATTCAAAAATAGTTTGCTATTTATTACTGGAACTATATAGTTATATCTGTTGAGTGTCAGAAGTGTTTATGCTGAAAAATTTATTCAACTTTTTTTATATCTTTGATGTTCAAATGTAAAATTTAAGTACACATCATGAACAACTTTAAGTATATCTTAGGATTGTTGCTTTTTATAATCTTTGCTTATCAACTGTTTTCTCAAAATCAAAATAAAATAGATAGCCTGAAACTACAACTTAATAATGCTAAAAGTAAAAAAGAGATTGTTATACTAAAAGAGATAGGTATTGAATATATAACAACAAAAGTTGATACTGCATTTTACTACCTACATAAAGCTTTACACAAAGCCGAAAAGATTAAATATGAAAAAGAAATACCGTTTATTTATAAAGCCATTGGAAAAACGCACTTATATAGAAGTGAATTTCAAAAAGGTATTGATTATTCTAAAATTGCCTTAAATAAATTTTCTAAACTTAATGATATATATAATACCGGGATTGTTTTAAATAATATTGGAATTTTCTTCTCGTTTTTTGGTGAGCATGATAGTTCTATTTATTATCACAAAAAAGCATTAAAACTTAATAAGCAAATAAAAGACACTCTTGAAATTGTAGAAACATTAAATAATATTGGTACATCATATTATTATAAATCCGATTATGATAGTTCTCTTATAATATTAAAAATTGCATTGAGATCATTAAAAAACATTGACAGTTATCAAACAAAGGGAGCTGTATATACAAATCTCGGATTACTTCATCATTCAATTGGTAAACTCGAAGAAGCTATAAATTATTATATTAAAGGAGTAAAATGTTTTGAAAAAATAAATGATAACAGAAATATCAATATTACTTATAACAATATTGGAACATTGTATGTTGAACTTGAGTTTTTTGAAAAAGCATTAGAGTATTTCAGAATAAAAGCAAAAAACGATTTTCAAATTGGTGATATTGTTGAATATTTGCACTCGTATAGTAATATAGGTATGTGTTATTCAAACTTGGGAATGACTGATAGTGCACTATTTATTTATGAGGATGCTGCAAGAATTGTTGATACAATTGATGATGCAAGAATAAGGGGTCTGATATACAATAATTTAGGGACGGAATATCATAAGCATAACAGATATAATGATGCAATTAAATATTATAAAAAGGCTATTATATATCGTAACGAAAATAATAATAAATATGGACTTGCGGCAACATATAATGCAGTTGGTGAGTTATATATAAGTTTAGGGGATATGAAAAATGCACTTATTAACCTCGAAAAGTGTGAAGATATTGCGAGAGAAATTGAAGCAAATATTTTAATAAAAGAAGTGCTGTTGGACTTGGCAACAGTATATTATAACCTTGGCAATTATAAAAAGTCATCCAATTATTATTCTAATTATGTTATCATGAATGATAGTCTGTTGAATGAATCTGTTAGAAATCAAATTAGTGACCTTGAAACAAAATACCAAACAGAAAAAAAAGAACAACAGATTAAATTGCAGAATACTGAAATACTTGCCAATGAGCAAGAAATTGCAAAAGAAAAAGCCGAAAGTGATAAAAGAGCAGCACAACGTAATATTTTTATTGTAGGTTTTGGCTTAATATTGGTTCTAGTAATTGTGGTATTTAGAAGTTATCGTCAGAAGAAGAAAGCCAATGCAATTATTAACGAAAAGAATTTAATTCTTGAACAAGCAAACGACGAAATTACTGCACAGCGTGATGAAATAGAAACTCAAAGAGATGAAGTGCAAAACCAAAAAGAAGTTATTGAAGAAATTCACACCGAACTTAGCCAAAGTATAGATTATGCAAAGCGCATACAAACATCGATATTGCCGGATGGTAAAATATTAGACAAATATTTCGATGATCATTTCGTATTATTCAAACCTAAAGACAAGGTAAGCGGCGATTTCTACTGGGCAGCAAATGTAGAAGGTCATACAATTGTAACAGCAGCAGATTGTACAGGTCATGGTGTACCGGGGGCATTTATGAGTATGTTGGGTATTTCATTTTTACGAGAAATAGTACAAAAAGAATACATGACAAATTCCGGAATAATATTAAGAAAATTACGAAAGGAAATAATAAAAGCATTAAAACAAAAAGGTGAATTTGGAGAACAAAAAGATGGAATGGACATGGCATTGATTTCAATTAATCATGAAACTAATATTTTACAGTTTTCAGGAGCCAACAACCCTTTATATATACTCCGTTCAGGAGAACTTACGGAATATAAAGGCGACAAAATGCCAATAGCTATATACGACAAAATGGATATGTACAGAACTCACGAAATACAACTCGAAAAAGGTGACCGACTTTACATGTTTTCCGATGGTTATGCAGACCAATTTGGAGGTCCGAGAGGAAAGAAATTTAAATACAAACCATTTAAACAAATGTTGATTGAAAATGTTGGTAAGCCAATGACAGAACAGAAAGAAATCCTTGCTCAAACTTTTGAGGATTGGAAAGGGAATTTGGAGCAGATTGACGACGTAGTGGTAGTTGGAATAAAAATATGATTGATTACTTCGGCTAAAGGCTAAGGAGTAATAAATGACAAACGACAAATGTCAAATAATTTAAACAATGAAAAAAATAACTTTAACAGTAGCAATTTGTTTTATTTTTAGTATTTACATATTTGCTAATCAGCAAAAAATAGATTCTTTATTAACCGAATTAAAAACCACAAAAGAAGATACAAGCAAAGTTAAAATTCTTAATTCACTTTCTTGGGAATTTATATATGATAATTCACAACAAGCTATACTATACTCCAAACAAGCATTAAAATTAAGTAAAGGTCTTGGTTTTTATGAAGGTATGGCTAAATCATATATGTATATTGGAATTGCTTATAAGAATCAGGATAATTATGAATTAGCATTTGAATATTATGATAAATCTGTTGAGATTTATAAGGAATTAAGTCAATCATCCGATATAAAGGAAGCAAAACTTGGAGCGACTGGTCTCTCTGCATGTTACAGAAGTATTGGAAGGATACACATGGCTATAGGAGATTATGATAAGGTTATTCTGTCCTATATGCAATTGATTGATATTTATGAGGAACTATTGTTAGATTCTGATAGTATTGAAGCAGGGGGAACAAAAATGAGTATGTCAGCATGTTATAACGACATTGGTAATGTATATTGGAATCAGGGAAAATATAAATTTGCTGTTGAGTTTTTCCAGAAAGCATTAAAAATAAACGAAGAAATTAGCAATAAGAAAGGAATTGCAGCAGCTTTGGGTAATATTGGTTTGGTTCACTGGAATCAGGAAAGTTATGATCTGGCTGTAGATTACTTTTTGAAAGCATTGAAAATCTATGAAGACTTGGGTAAATCTACTGATAAATCTATTATTCTTTCTAGTAAAAGAGGGATTTCCAGATGTTATGGTAATATTGGTGTAATTCACGAAGAACAGGGAAATTATGATCAGGCTATTGAATATTATCAGAAAGCACTGGAAATATTTATTGAATTAGACGATAATGCAAGTGTGTCTATATGCTATATGAATATTGGACTGGTTCATAGTGATCTTGGAAATTATGAAATGGCCATTGAGTTTTATGAAAAATCTCTTTCAATATCAGAAGAGATTGGTGATAAAAGCGGATTAGCGCATGTATTATGCAATATTGCATCAACCAATATTTCTTTGGCATCTGCAGAAACTTTGCCTGGTAAAAAGCAGAAATATTATCAGATATCTGTTAATTATGGCATAAAATCAATAGAAATAGCTGAAGAGATTGGGGAACTCCCCGGAATAAATTTTGCTGCAAAAACGTTGCGGGAAGCGTATAAGGGGTTGGGAATGTTTGATAAAGCTCTCAAGTATGCAGAAATTTATATTACGACTCAGGATTCAATGTTCAATGAAGATAAAATAATTGCTATTCAGGAGATGGAGACTCAATACCAGACTGAAAAAAAAGAACAGCAAATAAAACTACAGGAAACAGAATTGGCAAAAACACAAGCAGAAAACAGCAGGCAGCGTATTGTTATGGATTCATTTATTGCAGGTTTTATTATTGTTGTAGTATTTACATTGTTACTAATCAGCTTATTCATACAAAAGAAAAAAGCTAACAGATTGCTATTAGTTCGAAATGAGGAAATTCTTCAGCGAAATGAAGAGATTACTACACAAAGAAATTCAATTGAAGAAAAAAATGAAGAACTAAACCAACAAAACGAAGAAATTGCTGCTCAACGTGACGAAATAGAAGACCAGCGAGATAAGGTTATACTGCAAAAAGAAATTATTGAAGGAATTCACACTAAAATTAGCCAAAGTATAGATTATGCCAAACGCATACAAACTTCTATATTGCCTGATGGTATAATATTAAACAAATATTTCGATGAGCATTTTGTATTATTTAAACCACGTGATGTTGTTAGCGGTGATTTTTATTGGGTTACACATGTTGAAGATCAGACAATAGTAACTGCTGCAGATTGCACAGGACACGGAGTGCCGGGAGCATTTATGAGTATGCTTGGTGTTTCATTTTTGCGTGAGATAGTTATTAATGAGTATATTACGCATCCGGGAGTAATACTCCGCAAACTTCGTAAGGTTATAATTAATGCTCTTAAACAAAAAGAAGAAACCGGTGATTCAAAGTTGGGTTCAAGTAATAATGATGGTATGGATATGGCTCTTATTTCGATAAATCATAAAACAAATATGATGCAATATGCAGGGGCAAATAATCCTTTATATATAATAAATCCAAATCGAAAAGAATGGCCAAAAGAAGCCTTTCCCTTTGGTGTAAATTTAGGAGGAGCAGAAATAAAACCGGACAAAATGCCCATATCCATTTATAAAAAAATGGACAAATTCATCACTCACGAAATACAATTAGAAAAAGGCGATCAGCTTTATATGTTCTCCGATGGGTTTGCAGACCAATTTGGAGGTCCGAAAGGTAAGAAGTTTAAGTACAAACCATTTAAACAGATGTTACTTGAAAATGCTGATAAATCAATGAAAGAACAGAAAGAAATCCTTGCTCAAATTTTTGAAAATTGGAAAGGAGATTTGGAACAAATTGACGACGTAGTGGTTCTAGGCATTAAAATATAATAGAAGTTTATTAATTTAAAAAATGAAAGAAATCCTGAACTAGAATTGTTTGCGTAGTATAGCGAAGCAATACAAATTATTTATCGGGATTGATGATGTAGCAGTAGTTATGATATGAAATTATACCAATTTGATTATCTATCGGTATTAGTTAAATGATACAAGATGCAGCATCCAAAACTCAATATCACTTTATAAATTTTTTACTTATCTTTAACTTCGGTTAATTTCTAAAAAATAAGAATAATGAAACTAAAAACATCAATCTTCCGACTTATACTAATTCTTAATTTTTCATTTTTCATTTTTCATTCTGTAAAGGCACAAAACCAACATATAATAGATTCCCTAAAAAAAGTAATAGCTGATATTGAAAAAGTCTGCCCTGAATCATGTCTTGCCGATACAGGTAGAATAATAGCTTATATAAGGTGGGGAGAGAAAATTTATAGGCAGCAACCCGATTCTGCTGTTTTACTTTGGAAGAAATCAGTACAAATTGTTAAAAATCTTTTTGCAACCAAATCAATAAGTGTTGATGTTAACTCAACAAAAAAATATTTATCATCAGCCTTTAATAATATTGGATATATTTACGAAAGTCAGGGTAATATTCAGGGTGCTTTGGAATATCATTACAAAAGTTTAAATATTAGGAAAGAAATAGGAAATAAAATAGGAATGTCAACATCTTTTAACAACATTGGTGTTATTTACATGAATCAGGGCGATATACCAAGAGCTTTGGAATACTATCACAAAAGTTTAAACATAAAGGAAGAAATAGGAAATAAAAAAGGAATGTCAACATCTTTTAATAACATTGGTGTTATTTACGGACAACAAGGAAATATTCCTAAACAAATGGAATACTATCATAAAAGTTTAAGCATCAGAGAAGAATTAGGCGACAAACATGGAATGGCTCAATCTTATAACAACATTGGATATGTTTATGGCAATCAGTCGAGAGAAGCGAAGTCCAAACAGGATATTGCTGGGAGTGATTCCTTAATTAATAAAGCTATGGAATGCTTTCACAAAAGTTTAAACGTCAGGGAAGAAATAGGAGATAAAAAAGGAATAGCGACCTCTTTTAACAACATTGGATATATTTATCAAATGCAGGCGAGAAATGCGAAATATAGACAAGATACTGTTGGGAGTGATTCCTTAATTAATAAAGCTATGGAATACTTTCACAAAGGTTTAAAGATCCGAGAAGAAATAGGTGATAAACATGGAATAGTTTACTCATTATACAATCTTGGTGGTGGGAGTCAAGAGCTAAATGATGTTTTGCTATTAAAAAAGTATGCAGTAAAAAGCTATAAACTCAGCAAAGAGCTTGGATTTCCTGAGAATATTAAAAACACAGCCTCTTTAATGAAAAGCCTTCGTATAGTACAAAATAATTATGCAAGTGCTGATAGTTTTATTTTAGAAGGAATTGATATTAATAACAGATCTATCTTATCTAATTTTGCAACATTATCGGAAACAGGTCAGGAGAAATATTTCAATAACGTTGCAGGAAACTATATGGATTTTAATTCTTATGCTTTAAAGCGAAAACAAGATAATCCAAAAATTGTAAATTATGTATTTAACAATACGGTAAAAAATAAAGGTTTGCTTTTAAAATCTTCTACTGCTATGCGAAATGCAGTATTAAGCTCGGAAGATACTGTTCTTATTGATAACTATTATAAGTGGATACACTTAAAAAAGAAAATTGCCAAATTATACAGTAGAGGAAAAGATACAAAAGAATTGGAAAAACAAGCTAATGAATTTGAAAAAGAACTTGTAAAAGGTTCACAGCTTTTCTCTGATTTTAAAAATTTGCAAAATATCACTTGGCAAGATGTACAAAAAGGTCTAAAACCAAACGAAGCAGCCATTGAGTTTATTCATTTCAGATATAAAAATTATGAAAGTAATGATTTTACAGAATTTACAGATACAACATTATATTGTGCTTTAATAGTAACTCCAGAAAGTAAAACTCCAGAAATGCTGCCACTTTTTAAGGAAAAAGATTTAGAAAACATTTTGGGTAAGTTTGGAGGCAATAACTACAGTTACATAAACGGCATTTACGGTCAAAACAATAAAGCAAAAACAGAACTTTATAATTTAATTTGGCAACCAATTGATTCCGTTTTAAATTCCCTCCCCTTTGTGGAGGGTAAGGGTGGGGCTTCTACCGTTTATCTTTCTCCTTCTGGTTTATTGCACAAAGTAAGTTTTGCAGCACTATGCAAAGAACAAAATGTTTATTTGTGCGATAATTATAATATAGAAGTAAAATCATCTACAGGAAAAATAACGGGAAATCAAGATCTTACTCAAAGTGAAGTTTTGACTAATGCTACACTGTTCGGAGGAATAATTTACAATACTGACAGTACTCAAACAAAACTCTTGCCTGCCGGCAGGCAGGTATGGAATTACTTAGAAGGTACAAAAACTGAAACAGAAAAGATTGATAAAATCCTTAAAAAAGGGAAAGTACAAGTTAATTACTTTAGCAACACCACAGCCACCGAAGAAGAATTTAAGTTAATGGCAAGTAACAGTAATATATTGCATATAGCAACACACGGTTTTTTCTATCCTGACCCAAAAGAAATTAAAAAGGAAACAGAAGAAAAAACAGAACATGGCGATATGGCTTTTCGTGGGGGCGAAAGAGGTTTTGGAGTAGGAAGTTTTGTTGAAAATAATAATCCCTTGATGCGTTCAGGGCTTGTATTTGCAGGAGCAAATGATGTGTGGAACAAACAAGAAAGAGCAGAAGGAGACGATGGTGTACTTACAGCTCAGGAAGTTGCACATATTGATATGCGAAAAACCAATCTTGTAGTAATGTCAGCTTGTGAAACCGGGCTTGGAGATATAAAAGGCAGCGAAGGAGTTTACGGATTACAACGAGCTTTTAAAATGGCAGGAGTAAAATACATGATAATGAGCCTGTGGCAAGTACCCGATAAAGAAACGGAAGAGTTTATGACAACTTTTTACACCAAACTTTTAAAACTTAAGGATATAAAACAAGCATCTAATCAAACACAAAAAGAAATGCGAAAGAAATATGACCCTTATTTTTGGGCTGCATTTGTGTTGATTGAATAATGTTTGCAATACTACTCAGGTCTGAACGATTTCATTTTTGCATAAAGAGAATATGAAAGTCCTAAGCTGGTATAAATCCCACTCCATTTTATATCTAAAAGATCATTGTTAACATCCTTATTGACATAAAAACGGGAAGATCCAGTTTTGCTGGTGCTGCTTTCATGCCATTCATCCATTTTCATGAATTTTTTCCCAACTCTAAAGCTAGCTAAAAATCTTTTAGAAATAATCCAGTCTAATCCTGTAGCAAAATGAGAAGCCATAGAGAAACCAGAGACTTTATATTTTTTATCGTAAGCCATTATATGGCCACTCATAAAACCCAAATCCATACTAGGTTCAAAAATTAGAATAATATTTTTTTTGTGATTTATGCTTTGTCCGAATAAAATGGGAATATTGTAATAATAAATTCTTAACTTAATCTCATTTAAACCATAAAAATAATTTGATGTATAAATAGCATCAGACTCACTTTTCATTAATTGTAGGCCACATCCAAACCATGTTCTTTTGATTGTGCCAAGTGCACTGCAGTAACCAATATTTATTGAGTAGTAAAGAGGGCTTCCTCCAATTTCAAGACTGTTGTCCCTGTTTATATGTCTCCAGAATAGTAAAAGATTATCAGATTTGTTTCGCTTAAAATAAGTAGTACTTAATCCTAAATTGATTTTCATTGCAGGAACTAAATCGGTTTCGTTTGTATTGTTACTGTTTTTATCAGACAAAGTGTAATCTACAATATTGCCGTTATAATAATGAATTTTTGTAATGTCGCTTATGAAAACAGTATAAATTCCGACCGGCTCGGGCTGAGCAAATTTTTTATATTTTATTTCAACATCACCAATTTCCTGAATTAAGGCTTCAATTCTTACTCCGCTTTTCATGAAAATTGTATCCTGAGCTCTAATAGTATTCGATATTATTAAAAGCAAAAAACAAAACAATAACGTTTTAAATAGGTGGATGTTAATTATCATATATATAATTTGTCAAAAATATAATAATAAAATACCTTAAAGATATTAATTTAAGATTACTTTATATATCTTTATTGAATTAAATATTATTATGAGAGCTTGTTTTGCAATTTTTTTAATTTTATTTATTTCCTATTCTGTTTGTAATTCTCAGTCACGGATAAAAACAGATAGTCTTCGAATTAAATATCTTCAACAAAATAGATTTGATTCAGCTCTTTATTATGCAGAAGAAGTTGCTGCTTTATTACGGGGAAGTGTTGGTGAAAATAATATTGAATTTGCAAATACACTAAATAATCTTGCGGTTTCACATTTTTATTTTGGAAATTTTTCAAAAGCAAAATATTATGCTTTAAAAGAAATTGAGCTAAGAGAAAATCTTTTAGCAACTAAGGATGCAAATTATATCCGTTCTCTTGAAAATGCCTCAATTATTTGTAGAAAATTTGGCAGTTATGAGGAAGCGTTGATTTTGATTAAAAAAACAAAAAAAAATGCTTTAAAAATTTATGGACAGGGAAGTTCCGAGTATGCTAATGTGTTATGCAGCTATGCGGGTGCTTATAATGATATTGGTTGCTCTATCAACGATTTAATTTTTCTAAAAAAAGCTGATGATTTCTTTATTCAGGCTGAAAATATCTATAAAAAAAATGGTATAAATTCGTTAAAAGCAGAAATTGTTAATAAGGCAAATCGAGCATCATATAACAACAATTCAGGAAATTATCCTTTAGCAGAATCTTTGTTTCTGGAAGTAGTTTCGCTTTGCGAGAATGAATATGGAAATTCAAGTCTGTATTATGCAACAGCAATGAACAATCTAGCCGTTTTTTATTACAACCTTGGCAATTTTAAACAGGCAGAGAAATATTTTGTAGAAGCGGTCGATATTTATAACAAAAGTGCTTTATCAACCAGTATTCAATCGGGAATATGCATTAACAATCTGGGAGCACTATATAACGATATAGGAAATTATGAAATTGCGATTAAATTGTTGAGTGAATCAAGAGAAATATTTGAAAAAAATTATCAGATACATCATCCGGCTTATGCAGTAGTATTGAATAATCAGGCATCGGTTAACTTGATAAAAGAATATTATGCAAGTTCAGAGGATAAAAACAATGAGACTTTACTCAGTACAGGAAAGATGTTTTTTAAAGCAGATTCAATTTTTGAAGTTAATTGTAAAAACCCGAACCCCGACAGATTTATCATTACGAGCAATCTTTCATTGTGGTATAAAATGTCAGGTGATACCACAAAGTCTTTGCAAACAATTTATGATGGGGTAATGCAGTCAAATATTAATGTTCTTAAAGCAATTTCATTGATAAATAAAATGAGTTTGTCAAGCCTGATACCTAAACAAGAAAATCAAGATGCTCATTCAATTATCGAACCTATAATGATTGCAATAAAGATAAATCTTACAGACTTGATGATAAATGAACGTGGAATAGAAGATAATATTAATAATAGATTGGTTTCAACTAAATTAATAATAAAATTGCTTTTTGGCAAATCAAATAATATTAAAAAGACACTTGGACCATACCATCCTGTATATGCCACTGTTTTGAAAATGATGAGTATGATGTATATGTCTATTGGTGATGCGCATACAGAGGAAGTCCTTGTACTTGATTACATGAAAATTATTAATCATAACACATTACAGGATTTTACTTTTTTATCGGAAAGCGAGAAGGAATTGTATTATAAAACCAGATTACCGGATATCCATTCATTTATTGCTTACACTTTAAATAGGAAGGAAAGAAATCCGAAGATTACTTGTTCGGCCTACAACGTCATATTACAGAATAAAGGATTAATGCTTAAATCGAGTACAGCCATGCGATTAGCAATTCTAAACAGCAAAGATTCTGTTTTACTAATTAAATATGACGAATGGCTTTCACTTCAGAAAGATATATCTGTACAATATTCTACTCCTGTAGAGATGCGTACTAAAAATGTTACGGTGCTGGAAAACAAAGCAAACGCTTTGGAAAAATCACTTGTTCAAAGTTCTCAGATATTTGGTGATTACAGAAAGGGTATTCAGATTACATGGAAAGATGTTAGTGATAGCTTGAAAACAGATGAGGCAGCAATTGAATTTACTCATTTTAAGTTCAAAGAGAAAAACGGAGGTAAAAAAGTATATTATTGTGCATTGATAGTCAGGTCTGACTCAAAATATCCTGAAATGGTTAAGTTGTTTGAAGAAAAGGAATTGGAAGCTATAATTGGAAAAACCGGAGAAAATAATATTAATTACATAAACAATGTTTATGGGACAGAAAATAACCCTGATGACAGATTGTATAATCTTATTTGGAAATCCCTGGAAGAAAACCTTAAAGATATAAAAACAGTTTATCTCTCACCATCAGGTTTACTACATAAGGTTAGTTTTGCAGCCCTTTGTAAAGAGCAAAATGTTTATTTATGCGATAATTATAATATTGAAGTAAAATCTAGTACAGGAAAAATAACAGCCCATCCCCCAACCCTCCCGAATAGTCGGGACAGGCTTTCCCAAAGGGAAGGGGAGCAAGAACTAAAAGGACAACCAAACTCCCTCTCCTTTGGAGAGTGTTGGGGAGAGGCTTCTCTTTTCGGAGGAATAACTTATGACACAGATAGCACCGAAAACAACTCCGATAGCTATCGGGGCTGGAACTATTTAGAAGGAACAAAAACCGAAACCGAAAAAATAAATCAAATATTAGAAAAAGGAAAAATTATAGTTAATTATTTCAGTAACATCACAGCCACCGAAGAAGAATTTAAGTTTATAGCAAGCAAAAGTAATATATTGCACATAGCTACACATGGCTTTTTTTATCCAGATCCAAAAGAGGTTGAAAAAGAAGTGGAGAAAGAAATTGAGCATGGGGCTATAGCTTTTAGAGGAGGAAGCAGAGGATTTGGTGTCTCAAGTTTTATTAATA
Source organism: uncultured Bacteroidales bacterium (assembly GCA_964435855.1). Taxonomy (GTDB): domain Bacteria; phylum Bacteroidota; class Bacteroidia; order Bacteroidales; family CAYTAU01; genus CAYTAU01. Next base: position 14,644 of record CAYTAU010000054.1, read on the forward strand.
ATGAAAATTCTCTAATGCGTTCGGGATTAGTTTTTGCTGGAGCAAATGATGTTTGGAGTAAACAAGAAAATACAAATAGGGACGACGGAGTATTAACAGCACAAGAAGTTGCTCACATTGATATGAGAAAGACCAATCTTGTTGTTATGTCAGCTTGTGAAACTGGTTTGGGTGATATAAAAGGCAGTGAAGGAGTTTACGGTTTACAACGTGCCTTTAAAATGGCAGGAGTAAAATACTTAATAATGAGCCTATGGCAAGTCCCCGACAAAGAAACCGAAGAGTTTATGACTACTTTCTATACAAAACTCCTAAAACTAAAAGACATTAAACAAGCATTTAATCAAACACAAAAAGAAATGCGAGATAAATATGACCCTTACTTTTGGGCTGCTTTTGTACTTATTGAATAATTAATTATATTTGTAAATAATTAAAAAATCATAATATTATGAAAAAACTATTTATTGCAATCCTATGCAGCATACTATTTATTAGTCTTAATGCTCAAAACGATTATAAAGTAATTCGTATTAATGGTACTATTGTTATTCAAAAAAGTAGCACAGCATTAATACATGGTTCTGTTTTTAACGAAAATGATGAACTTGAATTTAAAACAACGAATGCTAGAGCAGCAGTTATTAATCCAGGGAAAGGGCGTTTTATTTTAATGCCAAACAATAACAATATAGCTTATGCAAAAGCAAATCTTACTCCTTCTATGAGTAATATTAGCTCTCGTGCAGGTGGTATAATAAATAAGCTTGATCTTACAAATTACTTTAGCGGAAATTGTGTAATTATTGATAAAATTGAATTAAAAATTAATTCAAAAGAATATCCGATGGATGAAAATAATTTCTTTTTTATCAGATATAATTACAAGGAAGAATCAATCCCTAAAAAACTATCGTTTAGAAATGACACTTTAATTATTGATAAATCAGAGTTGTTTACAGTTGATGGTTGGCCCATACCAAATCCAAATGTGTATGAAATGGAAATTTTATACAGACAAGAAGAGCAAAAAACTAATGTTCTAATAAATACATTTAATCCTGTTTTTCCTGAAACCGACGAACTTAAAAAAGAAGTTGAAATAATTATTGAAGCAGATAAAACTCTTACTAAAGCAGAAAAACTTAATGAAGTTCTATCATATATTAACGATATGTATGGAAAACCAAATAATGATAATATTGAAAAATGGTTAGATGAGAATTTTAAATTATAATCACGATTTACTGATAGCCTCATAATGACATCACATTTAAAATCATTAACTCTAATTTGTTTTATTTATACTGTGTTGAATCTTTTGGGATTCAATTCTCTTTTTTCTCAATCTGTCAGACAGCACGTTATTAATTACACTCCAAAGGAATATGGTGATTCGTGTAATGCCCAAAATTGGTCAGTTGCTCAGGATAGAAGAGGAATTACGTATTTTGGAAATGCATCAAAAATACTTGAGTTTGATGGTGTTAAGTGGAGAACTATCAGAACTCCTATTGGCGGAAGTTTTGTTACCTCACTCGCTAACGATGAAAATGGAAATATCTATGTTGGAGCATTTGGAGAGTTTGGATATCTGAAGCCAAATGATATAGGGAAACTCGAATATATGTCATTATCAGTCGGATTAAGTGATAATGATGCTTTCTTTTCAAATATTTGGAGAATATTTACCGTAGAAGATATGGTAATATTTTTTTCGCAGGAAAAATTATTTATCTTGCAAAACGATAAGATAAAAGTAATAGATCCTCAAACATCTTTTCACCTTGCATTTGTTGTAAATAACACATTGTATGTAAGACAAAGAGATATTGGATTAATGAAATATTTGGATGGTAATCTTCAGCTTGTTCCAAATGGTGAAATATTTAAAGATTATGGTGTTTTCGGGATATTTCCAACTAAAGATAAAAGCAAGTATTTAATAGTGACTCAGGAAATTGGATTATTTGAATACTTTCCTGTAAAAACAGATTCTGCAATAATTCCGTTAATTTCATCGGATACAGAAAAACTAAATAACTCAGTAATACTTGGAGGGATTTTGCTTAATGATAATAACATTGCACTTAACACATCGCAAAAGGGAGTTATTATAATTAATTCAAAAGGAGAAATAGTTCAAATTATTGATATCAATACAGGAATAAAAGATAATGATGTTAAGCAGGTTTATCAGGATTCAAATAATAATTTATGGTTTGCAATGAACACCGGAGTTTGTCAGGTAAATTATTCTTCCCCAATTTCAATATATAATTCAAATACAGGACTAACCGGTAATATTAAAACAATTATGAGGTTTGACAGCTTGCTGTATGTTGGCACTTCTGATGGTTTATATGTTCAAAATACTTTAACCGAAAATAAACAATATAAACATTTTATTCAGTATGGTAATTTTAACAAAGCTGTATTAAAACTATTAGTTGTTAAGAATATGTTATTAATTGCCACTAACGATGGTCTGTATTATCTAAATAAAAATTCAAGAATTATAAATATCAGCAATCTTGATGCCTCTGCAATGTATTGGTCAGATATAAGCGATTTATTATTTGTTGCAGGACAAAAAGGATTTGCAATATATAATTTTAAAAATGTTTTGAAGCAGGAAAAAATTGACAGGAATATAATAATCCATAATGCACTAAATATTTGTGAAAAAATTGATGATAACAAAGAAGTAACAGATTTATGGATAGGAACATTAAATGAGGGAATATGGAACTTAATAATTGATAAAAATTTCTCAATAATTCCGGAAAATTATTTTGGAGAAATGGATGGTCTTTCTCAGGGGTGGGTAAATGTTTATAAGCTTGACAATAATGTGGTTTTTGGAGATATTTCTGGTTTATTGAAATTTGCTGCGATAGAGGAAGAATTATCTGACACAGCAAAAGATAATGAATTTGATTACAGAGGTTATTTTGAACCTGCAAATGTACTTGGTTTAACTACAGAAACTGTAACAAATCTCGAAGAAACGAAAAATAAAATATGCTTATGCTTAAATGGGAAAGTTGCTTTTTTTGATGAAAATAAAATTACAGAAACACCATTTTTAAGTATTGATGTGGGAACTATAAATGTTTTGTTTTCTGATAATAATAAAACATGGATTGGAGGTAATGAAGGATTGATAATTTTTGATAATTTGCTTAAGAGAGAATATAATAAACCTCCTGTAATTAATATTAGAAATGTAACATGTACAGGCGATTCTGTTCTGTTCTCCGGAGTATATCTTTCAGAAAACGACATGCAAAATACCACTGTAATACAAACCGATAATTTCAAACCTGTTCTGAAATATAAGTTTAATACAATTTCATTTGAATTTGCTTCTATATACAATGAAAATGGTAGTGATCCTGAATATTCATATATGGTAGAGGGCTTTGATGATAATTGGTCTGACTGGGCTCCTGAAACAAATGTGAAATACAAAAAAATTCCTGCAGGGAAATATACTTTTCTTGTAAAAGCTAAAGATGTATATAATAATGAAAGCGAAACAGTAAAATATGAATTTGAAATACTTCCACCATGGCACCAGACTGTTTTAGCATATATTGTCTATGTAATTATATTTATTCTTGCATTATGGATCTTCATTAAGCTTTATACACGAAAATTGAAAAAAGATAAAGAAAGACTTGAAAAAATAGTAATAGAAAGAACTGCTGAAATACGAAAACAAAAAGATGAAATAGAAGAACAAAAAAACCTTGTAACAGAACAACGTGACCATATTACTGAAATTAATCAGGAGATTACTGATAGTATTTTATATGCAAAACGAATACAAAAAGCTATTTTGCCACACGAAGAATATGCTGATAATTTGTTGTCAGATTATTTTATCTTTTTTAGACCTAAAGATATTGTAAGTGGTGATTTTTACTGGTTAACCCAAATTGAAAAGTATATAATAATTACTGCTGCCGATTGCACAGGGCACGGTGTACCTGGTGCTTTTATGAGCATGCTTGGAGTTGCATCATTGAACGAGATAGTTAGTAAACAAAATATAAGGACTACAGGACAGGTACTAGATAGTCTTAGAGAATATATAATTCGTTCTTTACAGCAAACAGGAAAAGAAGGAGAACAAAAAGATGGTATGGATATAGCTATTTGTGCAATTGATACTGAATCAAATAACTTGCAGTTTTCTGGAGCAAATAATCCTTTATATCTGATAAGACATATTTCAAACGGAGATAAATTAACCATTAATTCAAATGGGGAAAGTAAAGATATTGAGCCAAGTATAACAGAAAATGATTATAATCTGTTTCAGATAAAAGGAGACAGTATGCCGGTATCTATTCATGTTATTATGAACCCGTTTACAAACTATGAGATAAACACTATAAAAGACGATCGACTTTATATGTTTTCCGATGGTTTTCCCGACCAGTTTGGTGGAGCAAGAGGGAAAAAGTTTATGTACAAACCTTTTAAACGATTATTGCTTCAAAATGTAGATAAACCAATGAAAGAGCAAAAAGATATTCTCTCTAAAGCTTTTGATAATTGGAAAGCTACTACCGATAAGCACGGGGAAACATACGAACAAATTGACGACGTAGTTGTGCTTGGTATAAAATTATAAATCTACAAAAATAATACCTAGTCAGAAGTTTCATCGAGCAAGAAAAATCACTTCAGAGAAAATCAATAGCCGTCTATTCAGTAGCCCCGTCTTTTAAGGCGGGGTATAGATTTAGGCAGAACCCACCTCTGCAAAATTTTGTTCATTTTATTTCTCTATAAAATGAACAAAATTTTGCAGAGGGCATTGTACTCTTATTCTCATCCCCGACCTAAAGGACGGGGCAACTGATTTTTTAATATTGCTTAAACTTCTGAAATCAGCTTGAACTTACAAAAAAAATTGTATTTTTGGGCTTAAAGGTATTTCTGAAAATTTAAAATAAATCAAAAATGAAAATTAAAATTGTTATACTCATATTTTCCATAGCAATAGTTAGCTGTGAATACAACAAATCTGTAAATATTGATCTTGTTACAGATATTACCACAAAAGGTGATGGACTTTCTTGTGGCCATGTTTATCTAACAGTTGATGATGAAATAATAAGCCGTAATACATTTACTTACGGAGAGGAATTTTATTTGAATTTCAATAACATTTTAGGTTTTAAAAAAGAAAATGAAAGTGTATTTCCCGGAATTCGGATATTTGTTACTGACAAAACAGGAGATACCATAATGCAAACAAATGATCTGTATGATATATACGATGCAAAAGGTCTAAACATTTCGCCATTAGAATTAACAGCAAGCTTAACAACTGCCAAACCGATGAAATCGGATAATGAATACACTTTATTTGTAAACATTTGGGATAAAAAAGACAAAGGAACCTTTACGGCAAAAATGGATTTTAATGTTATAACAAACAAACTGATTGAAATAGAAGAAACCAATGTTTCATATAACGAAATATATATATTCTCGAAAGATAGAAATATAGCTGTTACGGATAATAAAATAAGCTCAAATGAAAATATTTATATAATGTTTGAAGGACTTTCCGGCTTTAGCGAAAAAGACGAAATGGTTTTTCCCGGACTTGCTTTAAAAATAAGCGATGTTGACGGAAAAGTTATTTTGGATTACCCTGATCTATTTGAGAATTATATAGAAAGTGGAGTAAGTATTTTAGATTTTAAAGCAAGAATATCAGCAGATTTTATGCTTGGAAAAACCGAATTTAACAATCCTATATTTTGTGAAGTAATAGTTTGGGATAGAATAAGTGATGCTAATATCAAGACAACAACAAAGATGAATGTAGAATAAAATCGTATTTTTGTTTTTAAGTTGATTAATTGACTTTTCCGAGAAATAGTGGCAGGTTTTCGAACTTATTTAAAATAAAAAACAAAATATAAATATTGATAGGCAAAATGTCCCGTTAGGGACAAAATATTTATAGCAAATAGAAATAAAATCAGAACAAAGTCCCGTTAGGGACGTAATATAATAACCTATGGCTAATACATATACCCAAATATATATTCAATTCGTGTTTGCAGTTCAAGATAGAGCATCTTTAATTAGACCTGTTTGGAAAGACGAATTATACAAATACATAACAGGAATTGTCCAAAATAACAAACATAAATTAATTGCAATAAACGGTATATCTAACCATATTCATGTTTTCATAGGGTATAAACCACATCAGCTAATGCCTGATTTACTTCAGGATATAAAGGGTTCGTCTTCAGGCTGGATTAATAAAAAAGGATTTGTAAAAGGCAAATTTAGATGGCAGGAGGCTTATGGTGCGTTTTCATATTCACATTCTCAAATAGATAATGTAGTAAAATACATAATGAATCAGGAACAACACCATAAAAAGAAAACATTCAGGGAGGAATATTTAGAATTACTGAACAGATTTGACATTGATTATGATGAGAGGTATATTTTAAACGATATTGAATAATATATCATCCCTAACGGGATTTTGATTGCTTTGTAATTCCCTTTTCTATAAATATTAAGTCCCTAAAGGGACTATAAAATATTTATAAATTAATTTAACGATATTGAATAGGTGGTATTATTTTTTTGCATTTTTTCTAATTTTAAATCAATAAAAACAATTTCAAAAAAAATTGTATTTTTATTTTTAAGCAAAATGTCCCGTTAGGGACTTAATATTTATAGCAAAACATAGAATTTTCAATGAAATCAGAACAAAGTCCCGTTAGGGACGTAATATTTTTTATTTAATTTTCATGTGTTTGCCCTGAAAAAAATTGTATTTTTGTTTTTAATAACATTTCTAATAAAAAAATTAATATTTATGAAAAAAGTTTTTATAATAATCTTAATGTCAGCATTGTTTTTTAATGGCAAAGCACAAGTAAACGGCGTATTATTATCAGATACTGCAAATATTAAACTTATACAGGTTTGGGGAAATCATTACGAAAGAGGATATGCACAAGGTTATCTGTTAGCAAATGAGATTTATGATATTTATACAAACTATTTACTCCCTCAATTTGGCACTAGTATGCCACTTGCAAAACAAATAATTGAAGAAGGACAACATATTAGTATTGATGCAAAATATGCGAATGAGGCTATGGGAATGGTAAACGGAATGGCTCTTGCAGGCATTGATACAACAGGTGTTGATTATCTTGATCTGCTTGTTGCAAATTCTTTTCTCGACCTTGCAGGTTTTTCAGGATTTAAAAATATGGAAAACGGATGTTCCAGTTTTATGAGTTGGGGAAATGCCACAAACGGAACAAATTTAAATGGCAAGTCGGTAATATCCCGCCATCTAGACTGGAGTAATGTTCCTCCTATTATTAATAATCAGGTAATAGTTGCTCACATACCATCAGAGATTGATGAACAACCATGGGTAATGATAGGACATGCCGGACAAATTGGTGCAATATCAGCAATAAATAATAATGGATTGTGTGTGTTCCAACACATGTTGTCCGATTTTAGCGGACCTGCTGCTCAATTTAATATGGCATATGAACCAATATGGTTCACACTCAGAAATGCTATTGAAATGGATGATTACAATAATGATAGTGAATATAATTGCAATGATATTTACGATGCTATTGCGTTTAATCAAAATGGATATGCCGATGGTTTTATTGTAACAGCATTATCTCCATCTACAGCAATTGAAGATAGTATGATAGCAATGGTTGCAGAACTTGCACCTCTTTCTCCTTTGTTCACTTTTAGACACAACAATTATTTTGATTCAATTCCAGGCGATAATTTATATGCCGCCAACTATGAGATAAAAAGAAACGACCATCGTCATTGGTGTTTTCGGTATCTTGGAGTAGCTAATAATATTGGAACAGGCACAAACATTAGTGATAAAATAAACTGGACACTAATGCGTGATTTTTCAAATGCATCAACAGGTAATATTCAATTTATGCAATTTGTGCCCGAAGACCGTTATTTTAATTTAAGTGTTTACCGAAATGGAACTCCCGCATACCTTAACGATTCTATCAGGTATTATCTTGATGACCTTTTTAATACTACATCAATAAAAAAAGCAAATGAAAAAACATCCGACTTTAAAATTTTTCCAAACCCTTTCAATAAAACAACTACTTTGTATTTCGATAATAATAAAGATGAAATATTTAATTTGTCAATTTATTCCATTAAAGGTGATATTGTAAAGTCTGTAAATAATATTTCAGGAAATACTTTTGAATTTAGCAGAGACACAATCCCAAATGGAGTTTACATATTAAAACTTGAAGGCAGTAAGGGAACCAACTATAAAGATAAAATTGTAATTGATTAATATAAAAATAATATGAATGTCAGTATATTTACCTTAAAATTGATTTTCTTCACATCCTTTATGGTAGTGCTATTAAGTTAAGAATTGAGATGTTCATTATCAGTTGCCCCGACCTTTAGGTCGGGGGTTGAAGGACAAAAACATAAATGGGCTTTAGCCCAAAAAGAATATGAAGAATTTAAGTACGGATTTAAAAGACTTTTGGGCTAAAGCCCTATTTTTAAAATATTTATATCCCCGACATAAATGTCGGGGCAACTGATAATCATTAAAATCAAATGCTAAAAAAATTAAATATACCATTAATACAAGACGCTGACCTTGCAGGGAAAATTGTATTAGTCAGGGTTGACCATAATGTTGTAAAAAAAGGCATAATACACGACCCTTATCGTATTGATATGACAATAGGTACATTGTATCATATTAATGCCAGAGGAGGGAAAATAATTTTAATGACACATGTTGGCAGACCAAAAAACAAAAAAACGGGCGAAATAACTATTGATGAAGATACATCAATACAGCCAATAGTTGATTATTTGCAAAACAAATTACATGTAAAATTAAAAGTTCCTGAATTTTTTAATGATAAGAAACGAGGATATATTAGTATTGAAACATCAATAAATCATCTTATTCGTGATTTGAAAGAAGATAGGATTGATGGTATCTATTTGCCAAATACGCGTTGGTTTGAAGGCGAAGAAGAAGGAGGAACTAAAACAGACAGGTTTGCTAATCAACTTGCAGGATTGGCTGATATTTTTATTAATGATGCCTTTGGTTCATGGCAGGCTCATGCTTCAACAGTTGGGGTAAATAAATATTTGCCGAGCTATGCAGGATATTTAATGCAAAAAGAAATTGAGAACCTTGAGCGGATTTATAAGCCCGAATTACCTTTTATTGCTGTTGTTGCCGGTTCAAAATTCGACACAAAAATAGAATCGCTGTATGCACTTATTGAAAAAGCAGATTATCTGGTGTTGGGAGGTGTTATTTACAATGCATACTTATCTGCCAAGTATGGCTTCGAAATAAAAGGTATTTCTGAAGAGGATATGAAATGTGCAAAAGAATTTGTTGAATTTTCTAATAAATATAAGGGTAAATTAATAGAATTGCCTTACATAATAGAATCGGATACGCTTGAGGGGAAAATTGAAGGCAAATATCGTATTCGCAATATTCACGAACTTAAAAAAGGCACAAAGCTAAACTACATACTTGATGTTGCTGCAGAATCGTTTGACGAAAAACATGTAAATGAAATATTCAGCAAGGCAAAAACTATTTTTGTAAATGCTGTAATGGGTTTTACGCCTCATTTTAACGAGGGAACAATTGCTCTTGACCAAATGATAGATAAAAACATGGAAGCAGTAAAACTATATGGCGGAGGTGATACTATGCAGGAATTAAAACGATTATTACCGGGTTTGTATATTGTTGCTCTTGATAGTCCAAAATATTATATATTTACCGGTGGCGGAGCTGTTTTAAAGGCAATACAGGAAGGTACAACGTCAGGACTTGAACCAGTAAAAGCATTGATAGCCCATTCCTAATTTTTCCAAATAAATGATTGTAAAATTAGGTGTAATGAAAAAATATAAGTTAATTGCCACGACCTTCAGGTCGTGGCAACTAAAAGTAGTAACAATTTAAAATTTAATTGGAAAGATGTTTAAAAAAGTAATATGGCAAAAATTATAAATATCATTTTAATAATTTTATTACTAATTCAAATTGGTAATGCACAGGATATTTATCTGATAAAGAAATTGCCTTTTAATACTACTAAATCGAGTGAAATATCTCCTGCATTTTATAAAAACGGATTAGTTTTTTGTTCAAACAAACTGCACCCGTTTTTGCTAAATTACAAGGATACTACAAAGGAAAGATTATATAATATTTACAATGTGCAGAAGAGGGATAGCAACAAATGGGAGATACCAAGAATATTATCACATAATTTAACAACACCTTTTAACGAGGGTGCGCTTTGTTTTACTAAAGATTATAACAAAGTATTTTTTACAAGAAATATTTCTGTTGAAGAGCAGGAAGGAAACACCTTTTTCGAAAATGGTAATATTGGAATATTTATAAGCGAGCTTGAAAACGAAGAGTGGACAGAACCGATTTTATGGGAACACAGCAAAAGTGAACATAATTCTGCTCATCCATGTTTGTCTTATGATGAAAAACTATTGTTTTTTGCTTCCGATATGCAGGGAGGATTTGGAGGTTCTGATATTTATGTTTCAAAATTTGAGAACGGTAAATGGAGCAAGCCCGAAAATTTGGGAGCAAAAGTAAATACTGTGGCAAACGAGTATTTTCCTTTTTATCACGAAAGTGGCAGACTGTATTTTAGCTCCAACAGAGAAAATGGTGTTGGCGGATTTGATATTTATTACAGCAGCTATATCGGTAACGAGTGGAAAAAAGCAATACTTTTAAACAGACCGCTTAATTCGGTACACAACGATTTTTCGTTAATTTGTGACCAAACTCAGGAGTTTGGATATTTTTCATCAAACAGAGATGAAAGCGATGATATTTATTCGTTTAAAATGAATTTGCCATTGTTTGATAATTGCGATACTCTGCAAAAAAATAATTATTGTTTTACATTTTTTGAAACCGGAAATTATGACCTTGATACTATGCCATTACGCTACGAGTGGGATATTGCAGGATTAAAAAAAGTTAAAGGTCTGGAAGCCGACCATTGTTTTGACGGCGAGGGTGAGTATCAGATAAATCTTAATATTATTGATACCTTAACAAGTGAAATTTTTTATAATCAGGCATCATACAGCTTTGCAATTACAGATATCACGCAAGTGTATATTAATGCTCCAGATACTTTTGCAAATCAAATGGAAATTGAATTTGACGGATTGCAGACCAATATTAAAGATTTTGAGATAAGCGAATATTACTGGGATTTTGGCGATGGCATTAAAGCTGTTGGTGTAAAAACAAAGCATCAGTATAGCGAAGAGGGCAAATACACAATTCAGTTGGGAGTAAAGGGCGATAATAAAACAAGGTGTGTGCTAAAAGATATATTGATAATTAATGATTATAAAATGCCCGATACAACACAGTTGGTAAATAATATTAAGGTTAACAAAACTGACAGGCTTAAGGAATATGAAAAACCCGAATTGAAAGAGTTTGGTAAGGAGCAGGATATTTTGGAAGATAAAACATATAAAGTTGAAGTGGCACGTACGGAAGAAAAAATGTCTTTAGAAGACGAATATTTCGATGCTCTTAGAAATCTATATGCAATTATGGAAAATTACGTTTCCAGCGATAGTGTTTACAGCTATACTGTGGGAAACGAAACAAATATAACAAACATTTATCCTGTTTTTATGACTGTGAAAAAAGCAGGCTACATAAATACCGAGGTTAAGAGTTTTGATATTATTCCCGATTCTATTACTGTTAACGATTCAATTGCATTAATACTGCTTAACAATTTGCTTAGTAAATGGAAAAGTATTCATTTCGATTATGGCGAGTATAAAATATCGGCAGACTCTTACGATATGCTAAATAAAGTATATAATGTACTTAACAAATACAGCTCTTTAATAATTGAAATTGCTGCACATACCGATGATGTAGGTCCCGCAGGTTTTAATCAGGAGTTGTCTGATAAACGTGCCGATGCAGTTACCCAATATCTTATTGATAAAGGAATTGATAAGGAAAGATTAATACCCAAAGGCTACGGAAAAACAAAACCTCTTAGTTTGGAAAACACCGAACAGGCTCGTTCAATAAACCGCCGTGTGGAGTTTATTGTTATTGATACGGGGATGAATTAGGGG
>CAYTAU010000055.1:0-7617 GCA_964435855.1 uncultured Bacteroidales bacterium
ATCGCAACAATTTCCATTTTGGTATTCAACCAGGATATATTATGAAAAGCTTTGGTATGGATGGCATAACTTTTCCTAATCAATTTGATATGACATCGGGACAATTTAGTAGTGATTTGGATAATAATGAAACTACTCTTAAAGAAGATCTTTCTTATTTTGATATTAATGCAGGAGTAGCATGGAGTAAGAAATTTAATAAAATTGAACCTATTTTTGGATTATCCTTTTTTCATATAAATCATCCAAAAGAGTCTTTTTTACCAGACAACAATCATTTACCAATGCGAACATCAATATATGGAAGTGCAAATTATGATATTTCCGGCAAAATTGTGTTAATGCCACATTTAATTTATATGAGGCATAAAAAAGCAACAGAGTTTTTATTAGGGATTAATTTCGGATATAAATTTAAAGAAAACGAATTTAAAATTAATATGTTATATGCAGGTCTGTTTTTTCGTGACGGGCTTGATTTAAAGATGGATGCTTTTATTGCCGTTATTGGTCTTCGTGTTTATAATTTTGATATTGGCTTTAGTTACGATTTTGATATCTCACCACTTAAAGTTGCAACAGGAATGAAAGGTGCACTAGAATTTAGTTTAATATATACAGGCGCAAGTACATTATTACAAAAAATAGCTATTCCTTGTGACAGACATTAAAAAACATATATTAATATTATCCTTAGTTTTATTCTCGTTTTCCATTTTTGGGCAAGGAGCAGGAAACTCTATGTCGTTTCACCCATGGCAAATTAAAAATTTTGCAAAAAATGCTATTCGTGTAGGAGATATTTATACTGCTATCGATTATCTGGAGGTTTATACACAATTAAAACCTGAAAATTATAAGGAAATATTTATGCTTGCTGAGCTTTATAGAAAATCAAGAGACTATGTTAAAGCTGAAAAGTGGTATCTGAAGGCATATCGTGGAGATGAAAAAAAGTATATTAAAGCATTATATTACCATGCATTAATGCAAAAAATGAATGGCAAATATGATTTAGCCAGTCAAAATTTTATAAAATTCAGAAAGAAATGTAAAGGGCTTAAAGATGCCCGACTCTATAAGAAATTAGCTCAAAATGAAGTGCGGGGTTGTGAAATAGCACCTATACTTATTGATTCTTCCTTAAAAGTTCTTATTACTCACCTTGATACATCTGTTAATAAGGCTCATATTGATTTTGCTCCAGTTTCTATTAATGAACAAACAATGTTGTATTCTTCATTAAAAGCTGATAAAATAAAATATTACAATCCTAATGATACTTTGGATAAAATACCTGTTAGAAAATTTTATCTGGCAAAAAAACATGGGGAGAATTGGAAAAATATAGGAGAATTTGAAGGTCCTTTTAATGATCCTGAAATTAATTCCGGAAATGGTGCATTCTCGCCAGATGGTATGAAGTTCTATTTTACACGTTCAGAAAAAAACTGGCAAAATAAAGTAATAAGCAAAATATATGTAAGCGAAAAATTTAGAGGTAAATGGACAGAGCCTGAAAAAATGCCGGAACCAATAAATAATCCAAAATATACTACAACACAACCAACAATTGGTATCGAATCTGTAAAAAATGAAGAGGTTATGTATTTTGTTTCAGATAGGCCGGGGGGTAAAGGAGGATTAGATATATGGTTTACAATTTATAATAAAAAGAAAAAGAGTTTTAAACTTCCTAAAAATGCCGGAAGTAAGATAAATACAATAGGCGATGAAATGTCTCCGTATTATGATATGGAAACAAGAAAAATGTTTTTTAGTTCAACAGGACATCCGGGTATAGGTGGTTATGATATTTTTAAATCAACGGGAGAAGTAAGACGATGGACTCAGCCTGAAAATATTGGGTATCCTATTAATTCACAGGCGGATGATGTATATTATGCTGTAAACAAAGACAGAGAAAGAGCTTTTTTTGTTTCTAATAGAGAAGGTGGAGTATCTTTGAAAAATTCAACATGTTGTGATGATATTTATGGTTTTAGATGGACAGAATATATTCATATCGCAGTTAAAGGACCTGTTTTTGAAATGGTTAACCTGCAAAAAGTAGACACACTTATTCAATATATTGAAAGAATTACCGATACTTTAGAAATTGATACTATTGGAATTGACAGCCTGAATATTGATAGTTTACCAAAGCTGGTTGATATTGTCATTGAAATTGATACTTCTAGTGTTGAACAAATGAAAATGCTTAATGATGCTGATGTTACACTCTATCTGGTTGAATTAGAGGATGATATTGAGGAGACATATTTAGTAAAAAGCATGAAAGCAAGAAATGCAGGAAATTATATTTTCGCACTTGAGCAAGGTAATAATTATCGTTTAATTGCTGAATGTGACGGGTATTTTAATACTCAGGCAGATATTTCCACAACAAAAATTATTACTTCCGATACTTTAGAACAAGCATTAGAATTGAAAAAAATACCAATAAAAGCTATTGTTCTTGAGAATATTTATTATGAATTTGATAAAGCTGATCTTACAGAAAACGCAAAAACAACAATAGATTCAACAATTTTAATGATATTAAAAGATAATCCTAAGCTAATTGTTGAATTAAGCTCACATACAGATAGTAAGGGAGATGATGATTATAATTTAAAACTTTCTCAAGAACGAGCAGAAAGCGTTGTTAATTACCTGATTATCGGAGGGATAGAAAAAAAGAGGTTGATAGCGACAGGTTATGGAGAAATAAGACCAGTAGCACCAAATACAAACCCTAATGGTAGTGATAATCCTGAGGGCAGACAAGAAAACAGAAGAACTGAATTTAAAGTTATTGGTTCATCAGATCAATTCTCAAAACTAAATCAAAGTAAATTTACAATAAAGAGTGGTGAAGGCGTTAAGACTTTTAATACCAAAGCATTTGATGAAGAGAGTGAAGAAAAAACAGAGGATGAAAATAATAATAATAATGAAATTATTGTACCTGACACAGAATAGAATTTAAATTTCCTTATATATTTTCTCATATTTTTTCACACCAACATTTTTTAAGTCAAACATTTTCTTTGCTTCATTATGAATTTCAACAGGGTTAGATTCTTTCAAATCCATAACAAGTTTTTCAAAGTTATCAATATTGTTTATATTTTTTACATCTATAGCTTTTCCAAAAAGCTTATTATTAAAAATTTCATCCATATCACCAACATTTTTGTTTACTATCATAGGTATTCCCATAGCAAGCATTTCTGCAACTTTTGTAGGACTACTCGCTTTCTTTGAAAAACATGGTTTGATAAATGAGATACCAATATCAACACAACTTAAATAATAAGGCAATTTTTCCCTGCTTGAATTTATAGTTAATATATCATCAGATGATATTCCAAGTTGTCTGATGTTTTCAGAGTAGGGCAATATACTGTCATTTGAAATAAGAAGAAAAAAAGCATTTTTAAAATGATTTTTTATTTGTTTAAAAAACTCAAACATTTCGTTTATTAAATACCATGTTCCAAGTGAACCAAGATAACAGAAAACAAGTTTTTCTTCATCAATTTTTAATTCACTTCTGCATTTTTGTTTTGTTTGATAATCAGGAATTACAAAAAGATTAAAATCAGAACAACAAGGAATAATTTCAATTTTGTTATCTGATATTGTTTCTAAATTCATTTTCAAAATTTCCTTTTTGCCCGAATATGTTAAGCTTATAATCTTGTCTGATTCATTAAAGAAATCTTTTTCTTTTCTTTTGAAATATTTATAAACTAACTTATAAATTGGATTTTTTAAAGACCAAACATTCCCGTCAACACGCTCATCAGGAAAAAACCCACGCATATCGAAAACGAATTTTACTTGATATTTTCGTTTAAGTTTTAATCCTATTATTGATGCAATATAACTTCTGCAATGAACAATATTTATGTTGTATTGTTTTGTTATTTTGAATGCTTTTATTTTTATATTAATAATATCAAGTAGCGTTGATATTATTGGTGGGCGTTTATGGTAAAAAACAGGGTGCCATATAATATTTGAATTGGAAATAAGGTCATTAATAGTGTGTTTATTTTTGTAATATTTATTCTTTTTTTCGCAACTAATAATATGAATTTTATTTACATTTTTTTCTAATCCTAATAGATACGGAAGTATTTGCGATCTGCCAAGCGGATCTGTTAAACCATCATAAGTGAGATATAAAATTCTTTTATTTTGCATTTTTGTAACTGTTCACGGGATTAAAATTAAACAACCTTTGTAAATATCCACACTTTTTCTTGAGTATTCGGGATGAAATATTAAATGTAAAATGATGAATGTAAAATGTAGATTTTTATTTATCGTCGTTTTCTGCTTTGTTTCTTTCAACTCTTTTAAAATTACTTTCATTTTATGAATAATCCCGATTTTTGTTGGAATTGCTCCCTGTACTTCTACATAATTGAATGCAGGAGAAGTGCCGCATTTTACCAATTAACCAGCAATGTGATTTCCTACTTTTATTTTTATTCATTCTACATTCATCATTGAAAATTCTATATTCTACATTTAATATCCAACTTTATTTCCATTTTGTAAAGTTAAATTTTATTTAATAAATATTTAAACGGTGAATGGTTACGCATTTTCAAATATTATCAAAGTATTTTTTCAAATTGCTATGAAGAACAATTAATGCCCATAACCGATTGTATAAATAATTATGTCCCATGTGAAATTTATTTTTAAGTTTTTCAATTTCTGAAAATTTCACCAAGTTATATTTTTCAACAATATCCTTAGATAAAAATTCAGTTAAAAGATAAGACAAGTCTGTTTTTAGCCATTTATTAAGAGGAATAGCAAATCCCCATTTGGGTCTGTCAAAATATTGTTTAGGGACATAGTCATAAAGCAATTGTTTCAATAAATACTTCTGTTCTCTATTTTTTATTTTCAATGATGGATGTAAATTAATTGCAAATTCAACTACTTCGTGGTCGAGCATAGGGACTCGTGCTTCCAAACTATAATACATACTTGCTCTGTCAATTTTTGTTAACAAATCATCTTTTAAATAATATTTTAAATCAAAAATTGCTTGTTCTTCAACTTTGGTTAAAGCCCTTTGTGCATGTATTTCTTCATTAATATTTGAAATAGGTTCATTAACCAATAATTTATCTAGTTCCGAAAAACTAAAGAGATATTGTTCCTGAGAAAAAATATGAGATTTTATTTGACTTTTATTTTGGTATCTAAATAATTCTGCTGCTCTTTTACTTCTGTTTGAATGTTGAGAAAGAATAGATGCAATTGGTTTTCTTAACCCTTTAATTACCGGATTATTTAATCGTTTTGCCCAATTATAAGCACCATAACCATGAAAAAGTTCATCTCCACCATCACCGGAAAGAACAACAGTAACATATTTGCGAGCCAATTTTGAAACAAGCATTGTAGGAAACCCCGATGAATCAGTAAATGGCTCATCATAGGTATGAAAGAAATCATTGATTAATTCTAATACATCATTTTCGGAAACAATAAATTCATGATGATCAGTTTTTAAATAATCTGCAACTTTTTTAGCATAAATTGCTTCATTAAATTTATTTTCTTTAAATCCAATTGTAAATGTTTTAACAGGTTTAATTGACAGTTCTTGCGCCAGTGCTGTTATTAAACTGGAATCTATTCCTCCACTAAGAAAAGTTCCAAGAGGAACATCGCTAATCATACGTCTTTTTACCGATTGCGTTAAGAGTTCTCTAAGTTTGGATTTAGAGTCAGCAAAGTCATTAAATGTAGTTTCGGAGATATTCTCTTCTATACCCCAATATTTTTTAATTGTTAGACTATTTTTATTAAATATTCCATAATTTCCTGACGGAAATTTTTTAATGTTTTCAAAAAAGGTGTTTGGTTCAGGAATATATCCTAAATTTAAAAATTGAGTTACTGAAGATTTATTAAGCTTAATATTAGATTTTATATAATCAATTTTTAAAAGAGCCTTAATTTCAGATGCAAATGCAAATGCTTTTCCATCAAAAAAATAATGAAGCGGTTTAATTCCCATTCTGTCTCTCGCAATAAATAATTCTTTTGTATGCTTATCATAAATTACAAAAGCAAACATTCCGTTTAATTGATTTAAAATTGATTTGCCTGCAATTTCATAAGCTTCAAGAACAATTTCTGTATCGGAGTTTGTACGAGTTTTAATATTATATTTTTCAGCAATTTGTTTGAAGTTATATATTTCACCGTTAAGTGTTATAACAAATCTGCCTGATGCTGAAATCATTGGTTGATTAGCTTTTTCGGAAAGGTCAATTATACTTAACCTTGCATGGCCTAAACCCACATTGTTTTCAGTCCACATATTTTGATTATCCGGACCTCTCTTAGATAGGGTGGAAACGGAGTGTTCTAATTCTTCAATATTAAACTCATTCTTAAATGATATGTACCCACATATTCCACACATATATTCCTAAATTTAAATAGAATTGAACTAAATATAATTATCAAAAATAATACTTATTTTAATTAGTTCAAGAAACAATATTGATTGCTTAGTTGAATTGCAATAAAAAGTATAACAAAAAACTTAAGACTTATGTTTATTTTATTATATCTTTTCACGGTAGTTTCGTGATTCAAAATCAATATTTCCAGAACTGTAACGACAAATACCTGTCTTTTTTGCATATAGCGAAACTACTTTTAAATTTTTTAACAAATATTTTTTTACATTTGTCAACAAACTTTTTTTTAACTAATTTTATATTATAAAATTGGTAAAAAAGAAAACTGAATGAATGAATATATTGGAAATGAACTGGAGTTGTTTAAATATGCTTTTAATTGGAAAAACTATTATACAAAAAAGCTTAAAAAGTATATTCATGGAGATATATTAGAGGTCGGAGCAGGAATAGGAGAAACTACTAAATATTTATTTATTAACACTCAAAATTCTTGGCTGTGCTTAGAACCTGACTTAGAACTTGCAAAAATAATTTTAAAAAAGAAAGAAACTGGATACTTACATTCCAAAGTGAATGTTCAAGCAACTACTATAGATGGTCTTTCAAATCAGAAAAAATATGATTGCATTTTATATATTGATGTTTTAGAGCACATCGAACATGATACAAAAGAAATAATTAAAGCATCTAAACTATTAAAAGAACAAGGTTATCTAATAATATTAGCTCCGGCACACAATTTTTTATTCAGTAAATTTGATAAAAATATTGGTCATTATCGTAGGTATAATAAAAAAATGTTTAGAAATATTACTAATATAGGTATTGAAAAAGTAAAAATATATTACCTAGATTCTTTTGGTTTATTTGCATCTTTGGTAAATCGATTATTCTTAAAACAGGATTTACCTAAGATAAAGCAAATTAATTTTTGGGATAAATTTATGATACCAATTTCAAAAATTACAGATTTACTAAGTTTTTATTGTTTTGGAAAATCAATTATAGGAATATGGCAAAAAACAAAAGTTTAAAATCAAGACAAAAGAGATTTTGAACTATCTAAAAAATTTCTTTAGCTTTGTGCAATAAACTCGTTTAAATGAAAGAAGATTTAAATAATAAATATTGTTTATCTGTAATA
>CAYTAU010000055.1:7717-26763 GCA_964435855.1 uncultured Bacteroidales bacterium
GGAGAGTATATAGTAATGATGGATGGAGACCTTCAAGATCCACCAGAAGTAATTCCTGAGATGTATAAAAAAATAACAGAAACAGATTTTGATATAATTTATGGTAAAAGGAAATCAAGAAAAGAAGGATTTTTAAAAAAAATATTAATATCAATATTTCATTATATTTTTAATAGAATAATTAAAAATAAAGACTTAGTTAGTATTGGAAATTTTTCTATAATGAGTTCAAAAGCTAAAAATGCTTTAGTAAGCTTACAAGAAAAAAACAAGTATTTACCTGGCCTGCGCTACTATATAGGTTTTAAGCAAGATTTTGTTGAATATAATCGGGATGAAAGATTAAGTGGGAAAAGTAAAATGAGTTTTAGAAAATTAGTTCATTTAGCTTTTGATGCAATATTTTCATTCTCAAAACTACCTATTCGCATATCATTAATAATAGGCAGCATAGGTATTTTAGCATCAATTATTGGGATACTTATTGTTCTTATTAAGAAGGTAACAGGTGTAGCTATTACTGGGTGGACTTCCACAATGATTAGCATATTCTTTTTTGGGAGTGTTCAACTTTTTTTCTTAGGTGTACTTGGAGAATATGTATTTAGAATTTTCACCGAAACAAAAAATAGGTCAACTTATTTTATCAGAAATATTTTTGATTAATTATACTTCTTTTTTTAACTCAAGCTTTTCTTGATTAAACTTATAAACAATAATCATGAGGCTTGTTAAAAAAAATGGCACTAATGGTATCTTATACCTTACTAATGCACCAAAATTTGCAGTTGTTAAGCCTACCATAAAAGCAAAAGAGAACCCAAAAATGAATGAAAAAATTATTAATTGATGATTAAATAACGTCTTCATCATATAACTATAACCGACTCTAATTAACGACATAAAGGATAAAAAAAGCACATAAAATGTAAAAAACATCAGAACAAAATTCTCTAAACCTGAAATAGCCATTATAGGATTACTACACTCCCAAATATAAGGTCTGAATAAGCCTGCATTTAAAGCAGGAATAAATTTCGACATAATTCCTGCAATAGTTGGTTCAAAGCCCCCTATATCAAAAGTATTTTCTCCATAATACTCTCTACTTAAATCTTGTTGATTAATAACTGCTTTCTCTAACATTTTATCTAAAGATGAATATTGATCCCCTGCAAAATCACCTAATATTGAAAATGTTATTATCCCTCCTCCTATGATTAGAATAAATACTATAGGCATTATAACAAACTTTAAAAAAACACCTTTTATTTTTGAGAATGAAAGAGATACTAGGACAAAAAGAATTGCACAAAATAATGAAAAGAAAATATATGGTTTTATTGAAATTATTATATATGAACATATAATAATAATAATAATATGCAAAAATAGTTTCTCTCTTTTCTTTATTAATTTAAAAACCGAATATATTACCCACGCTGCTGCAGATAATGTATATGCATCTTTTAATAATCCAGAGCCCCAAAACACAACAGATGGAACAAATAATATAGCAATTGCAAATGATTTAATTAAATCTGGGAATTCACTAGAAAACAGTTTAAATAATTTCCATATACCTATGTAAGTTGCCCATGCAAGCAATATTGTTGTAAGCACAAAACTTCTAAATCCAAATAATGAAAAAATCCATGAAAATCTACTAACAGAAAAAGTTAAAGTATCCTTATACATATATAAAGGAGGCCATTTTGTGTTTACATCAAACATAGACCAATTTTCAGGAGTTCTATTATTAAATAATAATGAAAAAAAAGTTTCAGGAGATTTAAACAACATATTTGACATAGCTACGGCACCCTCATTATATGCTAATGTATCACCCCCATTATAGTAAAAAGTATAAATAATACAAATTCCAATTCCTCCAAAAATTTTCATCATTAAACCTGATGTATAATATTTATATATCGGGTCTTTTAAAATTTTTCTTTTTTGATAACTTTTTGCAATAATATATGGAATAAACACATAAATTGGCAATAAAACAAAATCCCAAATAGTAAGAAACTTCATACCTTTTTATTCTTAAATATCAAAAGCATATGATTTAAAAAATAACTTGCAGGGATTAATAAAATTATATCGGCAGGTAAAAAATATCTCATTTCAATATTTCGAAATTGAGGTGATGTACCAAAACAAAGTGCTAAATAAAGTAGTATTGGAAATAAAATAAATAATAAATGAATTTTATTTTTCTCTCTAAACATTAGTAAAATGGCACCAAATATTCCAAATATAATGAGGAGTGTTCTGTAATAAAATATTTTTGATGCAAGTCGTCTCAAAAATGTAGTCTGATCATAAAGATTAGCTTTAAATATTGCTTTTTTCAGATTTTTTAATGGTAAAATTAAATAAAAATTAACAGGATTTGTTTTTATTTGATTTTCACGCAGTTCTGTAAATATTTTTATAATTTCACTATTGCAATTTTCTCCAACAATATGCTCCCTCCAATATTCTCGCCAATAACTAAACCCACTACCACAATTTTTTGCTAAATACAGAGCTCGTTCAAGTTTTATTGAATCCTGTTTATTGGAATAAGCTATATCAGGAAATCTAACTTCTTTGTTATGTAATATATTTGAAAATTGAGGTTCCCATTCAGCTTTAACAGAATAAGTATATTGCATAAAACTAATAACATCTTCACTCCAATTATTTGCTCCTCTTAAATCTTGAGTTAAAATTATTTTATTATGATTTATGTAATTTCTTATTGGCCAAGAACCATAAACTATAAGAATTATTAATCCAAGTTGAAAAACATACTTAATAATTCTCTTAATACTATTTTTATTTTGAATAATTATAACAATCACTAATATTGGGATTAGCAATGCTATTTGTGGTCGATTTAAAACAGCTAAACTAACAAACAAACCTGAAAGATAATACCTGTATTTGTTATTGCCAGTGAAATAATATAACGATAATAGCATGAAAAATATGCTTATCGACTCCGAATAAACCACTGGGTTCCATACAATAATAAATGGATAAAAAGAATATAATACTGCTAATATTAAAGCTGTTTTTTTATTATCAAAAATGTTTAAGCCAATTTTATAAATTAAATATATACTAAAAACATCTAGAATTATTTGTATCCATGAAATTATAGGGAAAGCAATATCGGGGTTGCTTCCAAATATGAAATATATAATTCCAATAAAAAATGAATATCCTGGCATACGTAAGAAATAAGCATATTCATGATGCATATTAACTGTATAGCTACCATGTTCCCATAAGTTTATAAAAGAATTTAACCATGCATATGTATCCCCATCAACCTGAATATTATCTCTCCCAAAGTAATATTTAGCAATAAAGAGTGTAAATATAATTCTAGCTATTAAACCAAAAAATATAATAATTAATAATACCCTATTATTCTTTACAAAATTCAATTCTTGTTTTTTATACAAAAATACAACTTTAGATTAACTTATTAATAATTTTTACTAATTTTTCAACTTGGATTTTTCTTGAAAATTGTTCAGTATTTAATGAATTACATTCTATAAAACCTTTTGTGTTAAATTCCATATGCAGTTCTTTTAAAGATCTGTATAAATGCTCCTCATCTTTTATAATAATACCTGAATTTGTTTTTATTATTATATCTTGTTGCAAACACTTGCATTCTGACTTAAATTCCATAATTTTATAGTATTTCTTTTTAAGTTCCATCGCATCATCATCAGATTTGTAACATAGAATTATTTTTCTACGAAGCACCAAATAATCAAATAATTTTGTGCCTAAAAGTGAATAACCTTTAATACACTTTTCCAAGGATGCCAATCATAAATTGTGCCTGCAAATGAAATAGTAAGAACATCATTATTTTGAATAATTTCACCCTATTTTGATTTCTTATTTATCAATTTTGCAGGATTACCTACAACAACGCTAAAGTCTTCAACATCCGAAAGCACTACAGCTCCCATACCAATAATAGAGTTATTCCCAATAGATTTCTGATTTAATACTGAAGATGATGGAGCAATCCATGAATTATAACCAATATTAACACTCCCTGCAATCATTGCATTTGCTATAATCAAGCTGTTTTTTCCAATTTCAACCCCATGAGCAATATGTACAAGATTATCAATTTTCACATTTTCATTTATTATTGTACTTTCTAAAACAGCGCGGTCAATACATGTATTATTTCCGATCTCTACGTTTTTTCTTATTATAACATTTCCCAAATGAGGAATTGGTTTAAAATTACCATTTTCATCTTTTTCATAACCAAATCCTGTTCCACCAATAGTATTGTTTGATCCAATATATACACTATCCTCAATAATTGTATTCTTGAGTAAAACAGTGTTATGCATAATTGTTACATTATCACCAATCCTGCAATTCTCTTCAATAACAACATTTTCGCCAATGTACAAATTTTTCCCAAGCTTCACGGAATTGTTGATTATGGCTGATTTAGAAATAATTGGTTCTTGCTTTTCAAGAAAAAAAATCTCTAAAATACTTCGAAATGTATCTCTCGGATTTTCAACAATAATAAAATTACAGTTATCATTAAATACTGTCTCAGACACATTTTTACTTACAACGAAAGTACCAGTCTTTACATTGGATAACAGTTTTATATTTTTATCACTACACCAACTAAGAATATTTTCATGCTCATTATCCTTACTTAGCGGAATTATCTCATTAATAACCTGATCACTATTCCCTTTAAAATCCAAATAAATGATCTTCTTTAGAATTCTAACAATTTTTATAGATTTCATAAGCATTAGTTATAAAATTAATCGGATGACCTCAAATGCTTCGGCAAATTTTTGCCCAATCTGTACTCCTCTTGACTTAGCCAATGAAAATATAAACTCTTCACTTATATAATCCTTACCTATTTGCGATGTATATTCTTGAAGAGCATTGAATTTGTTTCTAATATGATGTTCCTCTAATTTGATAAAACTCACAGTATTGAATGTTAAATTATTCCAAATCAGCTCATATCCCAATATAGTAGTAGTTTTAAAGGCTCGTAATCCTTCCTGTGCAATTGTCAGGTGATCTTGATGAATATCATTCAAAGAAGGCATTAATACAAGATCTGGATTTAATTCGGATTTTAGTTTAATAAGAGTTTCCAATATGTCTTGTCGATTATAATTTAATTTTCTAACCTGGTAGTCATATAATATTAAATTTTCCTTTTTAATTCCCAACTTTTTTGTTGCTAATAATACTTCCCTTTTTAAAATATCTTTAGGTAAATGATCAGGAACAGATTCTTCTGCAGTTGAAAAAGCAGCATAATGCACATTTGAACCATTTTCAACAAGTTTTGAAATAGTTCCACCAGCTCCTAACTCACCATCATCTGTATGAGGTGCCAAAACAAGTACTGTTTTTAATTTTGAAATCATATTATTATATATCTTACAATTATAAACTTTTTTTAATAAAATCAATATACTTCACTGCATTATATTCTCTTGAGAGAAGATATTTTTCATCCCCACTGATTGAAGTTTTATTACTTTTCCCAGCAATAAAATTACAAAATTTATTTGATAAATATTCTTTAACTTCACTATTTTTGGTGGCTAGATAAAATATATCCCTGCCATCAAAAAAATCATTTTTTGTATTATTCACGTTTGGAATAGTCAATACAGGGTTTCCTGTAACAGCGTAATTATAGGTTTTTGCACCTATTAATCCTTTTGAAGGATCACCTGCAATCATATTAAGCAGAACAGATGCATTCAATTGATATTGTGCAATTACTGCCTCACTTTTTCTTTTTTCTATTATTATATTTTCAGGATACTCCTCTTTCATTTTCTCAACCAATTGTGTAGCCTGATTAGAATTAAATTCAATACCTACAAAATAAATTTTAATCTTGTTTTTGTGCTTTTGTTCCAAATTTTCAAAAAATGATATAAATCCTTCGGAGAAAATGTTTAAATATGGCAAATCATAGAGTATCCCTGAATACAGAATTACAAATTCATCTCTGATTAATTCTATTGTTCGTTTATAATATTTCAATTCGGCTCCATTTTCAATTACTTGATAATTGGAGCATTTTATTCTGTGAGCAATCTGTTCCGTTAAAAATCTGGAAACGGATGTTATTCCTGTAACATTCTTTAAGATTCGTTTTTCAATATACGCTTCAAGGGATAATTTAAGATTGATAAACAAGTTCTTATTCATTTTCCTTGAATGATTCTTAATCCAATCATCTCTGTAGTCGGCAAACCATGGGATATTGAATTTTTTGCTCAATTTTTGACCATATTTAAATAAAACAAAAGGTTCTCCTGTTGCTATAATAAGATCTATTTCATTTTCTTTCAGATAAGATTTCGCTGCATTATATAGCTCTTTTTTAGGACCATTCAAAAACAAATATTGAGTAATTTCATAATATCCAGCTAGTATGAGTCTCAGAAACCGATATTTACTATTTCCGTATTTTATAAAAATCCTATTTGGCATGTTGGGAAAGTAAGGTGCACGAATAATAGTTGCATTTGTGCTAATGTTCACAATAATTTCATTTGATTTACTTGCAGAGATATATTGCTTCTGTGGATTGGAATTCTGTCTTTCCCATTGCCTAGTAACAATAATTGGATAAATACCAATTTTATTAAAATATTTACACCAACTATACGGGCGCAATCCTCCAACTGAAACATAAGGGGGAAAATCGTAAGCTAATATTAGTGCTTTTTTCATAAATAAGTTACCTACTGTTTATTCAAGCACAATTCTTCTAAGCATATCTTCTTGTGCCTGCCAGTTTAATCTGGATTTTGCAATATTACAATTTTTTTTATATTTTGATAAGTCTAATGTTGAACATTCCTCAATTGCTTGTGAAATTTCCTTTGGACTTAGACCTGTTAAAAAACCTATTTCATATTTATTAACAATTTCAATAGACTCCTTTGTTTTTGAGCATAAAACGGGGATTTCTGCATGTATATATTCAAACAATTTATTTGGTAAAGCCAAATATGTACTTAAATTATATGCTTCTAATAAATTTACTCCCAATGATGCAATCTTTGTATAATTATGCAATACAGTTATAGGCACTCTACCCATTAATTTCACCTGCGACTCCAAGCCTAACACACTAACAGTCTCTAAAATATCATCATACAGAATACCTTCCCCAAGTACTAATAATTTAAATTTATTTGGTAAAAACTTAAATGCGTTTACTAAAGGTAGTAGTCCTCTTCCATTATTCAAAATTCCTTGATATATTACAATAAAATCACTTTCTAGATAATTTAACTCTTTTTTTAAATTTCTATTCCACATTGTTTCTTTTTTAAGAATAGGAATATTCATAATAAATTCAACGTTTTTAATTTTATATTTTTCTTCAAAATAATTTGCTATTGAACTATTAACAGTAATAAGAGCATCTACATATTTGACAACTTTTTTTTCAAATATTCTCCCAGAAATTTTCATAAATCTAATCGAAATTTCAAATAATGTATTTTTAAATAAATTTTTCTTTTTGGTGTAAAACTGATTTACTGTTTCAATGTATATTTCATGGGAATCGTATATTAATCTAGCTCCATACTTTTTTTTATATTTATATCCCACATTTAGTGTTGGTAAATCATTACAATATACTACATCATAGACTTTTCTCGTTTCTTTAATTTTTTTGTAAAAAAAATTAAACTCATAAAAAAACAATGAATGTCTGAAAACTAGTTGTAAAAAGTTAATAGGATGATAAAATGAATATAGTTGCACATTATGATTAAACATTTTTTTATCTTCATTTATATTTCCATTAATATAGAATAAATCAACATAAGAATTTGCACTTAGAGTATTTATAATTTTTATAACTCTACTATCGTGTTTTATTCTACCATTTAATAAGATACAAATTCTTTTCATTTACCTAAATAATATCACAAGAGTTTAATATAGAAATGAATATGTTGAACTATTTTTATTAACTGATTAATATTTTACTCACCATTAAGTACTTCCAATAATTAGAAACGTTTGAATGTTTAATAACTCTGTGTTCTTTTAGTACACTTATACTATTCTCAATTAATTCTTTAAAATGTTTTTCTTGCAACCAAGAATCAGGAGCTTGGAAACCCATCTTATCCTTTCTGTAAACTATTGATAATGGGACAACATCTTCCATGCTTTTCCTGAGAATAAACTTAGTCCAACCATTTTGGATTTTAAAATGTGCTGGTAAACTAAAAATAAATTCTACTAGTTTATACGATAAGTAAGGGAGCCTAACTTCTCTTGAATGTGCCATTGAATTCCTATCAGAAAATCTAAGCAATTTTCCAAGTCCATATTTAAATACATCATTATATAAAAAATCATTTAAGTTATTATCTCTATGGAATGGTTGTGGATAATATCTGAAAGTATTTTTGAATTCATCATTAAGATCATGACCAATATTATTTGTTATTTTGGATCTAAGAATGTCTGTAACATTATCATATAATTTTGGAGCCATCATTCTTAATTTTTCTTTTTTATTAAAATATTTCTGAATTCCTAAATGATTTTGAATTGCTACTTTTTCTTCATAATACTTTTCTTTCTCATTTTTTTTAGTTTCGTAAAGATATGGAAGAAAATATTTAAAATAACCCCCAATAATTTCATCTGCTCCTTGCCCATCAAGTAAAACAACTGTGTTATTTTCTTTTGCAAGTTTCATAACTTCCCATTGATTAATAATACTAGATGATCCGAAAGGTTCTTCTTGATGATAAAAAATCTTATCTAATTCATCAATCATAAGTTTTGATGATGGGTAACAACTATGTGAGATAAAGTTAACATGTTTATGAAGTTTCTCTATATACTTTCCCTCATCAAAATCTTTATTCTTAAAACGTGCAGTAAATGTATTAAATCTATTTCTTGGAAATAAATCTAATATTGTACATAATATGGAAGAAGAATCTAATCCTCCAGATAAAGACGAACCCACACTGACATCAGATCGCATTCTAAGCTGGACAGATTCCTCGAAGAGAGATTTAAATTTAAATTTCGCATCCTCAAAACTAATATCTGATATTGATTCAGTATCAATATCCCAATACTTTTTAACTTTAATTTTGCCATTTACGGAGACTTTCATGCAATGAGAAGCAGGCAAATGTATTATATTCTCATAAAATGTTTGAGACTTATTGTTAGGATTTTCTACTACATCATATGTTAAATATAAATAAAGCATTTGATTATTAATAAATTTTGGAATCCCAGAAGCAAAAATTGCTTTCATTTCAGATGCAAAAACAAATTTCTCATTATCTAAGAAGTAAAAAAAAGGTTTCTCTCCAAATCTGTCTCTTGCACAAAAAAGCTCTTGATTCTCTTTATCCCATATCCCAAAAGCAAACATTCCATCAATTTTATTCAAAAATAATTTTCCAAACTCTTGATATCCTGCAATTAGAACTTCCGTGTCACTTTCTGTGAAAAATTCATAACCTTTCTTTTTTAATTCGCTTCTTAATTCTATATAATTATAAATTTCTCCGTTATATGTTATTACAAATCTACCATTAGAGGAATGCATCGGTTGAGAAGCTTTCTCTGAAAGATCAATAATTGAAAGTCTTCTATGACCAAGGCCAATATTACTTTCTTCATTAATCCATTGACCTTCTCCATCTGGTCCTCTATGTATAATAGAATTAGTCATTTTTTGCAACTCATGCATCGAAACTCTAGTGTTTCTGAATGTTATCTTACCTGCAATTCCACACATAAATATTAATTTGAAAAAATGATATTTTTAAAAGTTTTATAAGATGATGTTAAATTGTGATATTTATGTACCGTAGCACATGCATTTCTTCCAATACTTTTGCGTAATTCAACTTTACTTAAAAGCAATTTTAGACTAGTAATCCATTCTTCTTCTGTTGATGCAAATAATATATTTTTATTATTGCAGGCGTATGATGTTATTCCTATTGGAGATGCAATTGAAGGTAGACCTGCTGCCATATAATCGAATACTTTCATTGCTGTCTTCCCTCGATTTTCTTCACTATCTGAAACAAGATATAATCCAATATCTGAATTATTAAGTAACTCAAAAAAACTTTTTTCTTCAAAATCGTAATATTCAATATCGATATCCTTTAGAAAAAATCTTGCTCTTGAAACAATTATCAATATTATAGAAAATTGTTTTTTTATTGAGATTAAAATATTTTCTATTTCATTTAGAAAATATTTAACATTATTTGGGCTCCCTGTATAAAATAATTTAAAATCTTCTTTATCTGAATAATCTTCCTTAATTATATATTTATCAAGATTTATTCCAATTGGAAATAGGAATTTTTCAGCTTTTTCATTTATAA
Source organism: uncultured Bacteroidales bacterium (assembly GCA_964435855.1). GTDB lineage: Bacteria > Bacteroidota > Bacteroidia > Bacteroidales > CAYTAU01 > CAYTAU01. Next base: position 18,166 of record CAYTAU010000055.1, read on the forward strand.
AATATTGCATTATATAATCATTTGCAACACAGATTTTATCGACAAATTTTACAGTAGAAGACACCAAATCCTCATTAAAAATCCATACAGAATCCCAAAAATCAATTGTAATATTTGAATTCAACTTTCTTAATAATTTCTCTAGATAAGGGATTTTTTGATCAGGGTAAAATGGGAATAATCCTCGTTGAATAAATACGGCTTTGTAGTTTTTTGCTTGTAATACTTGGAATATTCTAATCCAAATCGTTTTTGAATATAATCTATATTGTTGACTTCTATTGCCATCTAAACATTGAATATAATACTCATTACTAAAAATATCACAAACTTTATATTTAATATTATCATGATTAAAAAATTTAAAATATTCTTCAAACCTCCGAGTATAACCATCACTACCTTTCTGAGAATATGGAAATAAAATAATCTCTCCTTTATTTTTCTTTGGAAAAATAAAAGAAAAAGTAGTCAAAATTTTTATAAAAAGGTATGCAGAGTTAATAGAAATTAATAAACAAACATAAAGACATCTCTCCATATTTTTACTGAAAAAATTATTCATTTTTATTTCTAACCTGATTATTTATCCACTTAAATGTAATTCCCATGCCTTCTCTCAATGGTAACTGAGGTCTCCAATCAAGTTTTTCATTTATAAGATTATTGTCAGAATTTCTACCCCTAACACCCAAAGGGCCTTCAATGTTATTTATTGAAATTTTCTTTCCGGAAATATTGATGGCCATTTTGGCAAGATTATTTATACTAATCATCTCATCTGACCCAATATTTACTGGGCCTATGAAATCTGAATCCATTAATCTTCTAATACCTTCTAAACATTCATCAATATATAAAAAGGAACGAGTTTGTTTGCCATCACCCCAAACCTCAATAGAATCTCCTTCCATTACTTCAGATACTTTTCTACACATTGCTGCAGGAGCCTTTTCTTTACCTCCCGACCAAGTTCCTTCTGGCCCATATATGTTATGAAATCGAGCAATTCTAACTTTAAGTTTATAATTTCTATAGAATGATAAGAATAATCGTTCACTAAATAATTTTTCCCAACCATATTCACTATCTGGTTGAGCAGGATAAGCTGAATCTTCAGCACAATTTGGATTTTCAGGGTCCATCTGATTAAATTCTGGATATATACAAGCAGATGATGAATAAAAAATCTTACCAACTTTGTATTTTACAGCTCTTTCAACAATATTTATATTAATCAATGCTGAGTTATGCATTACATTTGCATCATTCTCTCCTGTGAAAATATAACCTGCTCCACCCATATCTGCAGCTAATTGATATACTTCGTCAAAGTATTGATCTAAAACTTTATCACAATTTTGTTGATTTCTTAAATCACCAATAATAAAATTATCAGCTAATGTTTCTGAAAATTCAGGATATTTCAAATCGGCTCCTCTAACCCAAAATCCTTCTTTTTTCAGTCTTTTCACTAAATGTGACCCAATAAAACCACCTGCTCCCAATACTAATGCTTTTTTCATAAGAATTTATTTTTTTATTTTTTTAAAAATATCAAAAATACAAATTATTTCAAATAAGATAATACTAATTTTATATTATATTTTAATGCATTCAAATAATATTTTACTAATTTTTCAAAAGCAGTAAATTTTGATGAAGTATTAAATGGATAATCAAGAAGTTTTTTCCAATTTAATTCAATTATTTTTATATATATCAACGGTTCTTTTTTCTCTCTATATTGCGAAGGTATACTTAACATTAAATTTAATATTTCCCTATTATTATATGGTACAAAAACAGCTTTATATTTTCTTGCTTTAACAATTTACCACAATCGTTTCCATGCAATTTTTCTGTATAACTTATAATGTTGTCTTACATGTCCATTTAATTGTAATATAATATAATCATCCGAAGAAACATCACAAATAAAAAAATCAATTTTATCATTTTCAAGATTTTTAAAATATTTTTGAAATCTTATTGTATATCCAACATTTCCTTTTTGAGCAAATGGAAATAGTATAATATCGTGTTTATTATTATTATTTTTGATTATGAATGAGAAAAATCTTAATAAAAAAGCTATTAGAAAAGTGAAATTTAAGGATATCAGTAAATAAATATAATTTAGTCTGTTAATATTTTTAATGATTTGTGTTTGCAATTTTTATTTAGTTAATACGTTTAAAATATACATCAGCTTGTAAAAAAGAGCCATTAACTAAACTTTGTGATACATTCTCTACACCCTCAATTTTAAATCCTTTATTGAACAGATATTGAGATAAATCATCAAATAAAACATTGCCACAATACAACTCATTAAAATTCACTTCAGTAAAGATTATTTTAACTTTGGATAATAATTTTTCTGCTCCTTCTAAAACAATTTTTTCCGCACCTTGAACATCAATTTTAAGCAATATATGCCCATTTATTTCAAGTTTATCATAAATGTTATCCAGTGTATCACAAGGTACGATTATTTTTTCCATATTTACTGAATCAGGATATGCTATTTTATGAAGATCTCTCATTTCTAGCAAAGAACTACAACCAATATGATCGTTCTTATAAAATAAAATATTTCCTTTATTATTTGTTAATGCAATATTAAACGAAGAAAACCTTTTATCATTTTCAAATTTTTTGTTTAATTTCTCAAACGATTCTATTAATGGTTCAAATGAATAAATCCAAGCTTCTGGAAAAATTGAACGAATCTTTTTAGCAAAACCTCCATCGCTAGCACCCACATCAATAATAGTTAAAATGTTTTGTTTTTTCAGCCAATTATACTGTGCAAGTTCGAGTTTTTCTTGGTAATAATTTCTTGTTGTAATTTTTAATCCTCTTTTTCGAAGATAACGTTTAATAACATTTTTTATTAGTTTCATAAACTAAAATTCAAAAAGGTATTTTGTTTTAAATTAATCATTTCTTTTCATTATTAATTGAAATGAACCATAATTCCATTCTTGGGTTAAAGTTCGTAAATCATCTGTAAATTTAACAATTTCGAAAGACAAGATATTTTGTGCTTTATCATAATATTCAACAAATGGATCTAACAAATTCATTGAAACTAAATAATGACCAATTGCAATGTTTGAAATATCTAAAATGAATGTAATTCTATTACTGCCTTTTTTTAAAAATAATTTATCTTCTGTTCTAAATGTTCCAAAAGAACCAAAACCAATTGGTTCACCTGATTGATTATAAAGATGAACATCTAAAGCGCAAGAATTATGAGAACTTGAAAATATTTCTATTTCAAAAAGCAAGCTAGTTTGCAGTTTGATATCTTGCATTGTAATTTTCCCACATATAATTGTAGGTTTATCATTTCTATTTATAGCTCGCTTAAAACTACTAATTATTTTATGGTTATTCAAATATTGTCCAATTATTTCAGAAGTATTGCCCACTATTAACAGTTTCCCTTTATCCAGAAGCATTGTTTTTTTACAAAGCGAATGAATTGCTCCCATATTATGACTAACAAAAATAATTGTTTTCCCTATTTTAACTACTTCTCCCATTTTTCCAAGGCATTTTTTTTGAAATTCTGCATCACCTACTGCAAGAACCTCGTCAATAATCAAAATCTCTGGGTCAAGATGAGCTGCTACAGCAAATGCAAGTCTTACGTACATTCCTGAACTGTATCGTTTCGCTGGAGTGTCAAGAAATTTTTCTATTCCTGAAAAATCAACTATTTCATCAAATTTAGATTTTACTTCGTTTCGGTTCATCCCAAGTATTGTGCCATTAAGATAAATATTTTCTCTACCGGTTAATTCAGGATGAAAGCCTGTGCCAACTTCAAGTAAAGATGATACTTTGCCATTAATTTCAATTCTACCGGTTGTTGGTTCGGTAATTTTTGACAGTATTTTTAATATTGTTGTTTTTCCTGCACCGTTTTTGCCAATAATCCCGAGAACTTCACCTTGTTTTACTTTTAAATTAATATCTTTTAATGCCCAAAATTCTTCAATGTTCGGGTCTTTTTTCCCAAATAAAACATTAAATTTATTTTGCAAAGTTTCTCTAAACGAACCACTTTTGTTAGCTCCTATATAATATTTTTTTGATAAGTTTTCTACTTTTATTGCTGTTTCAAACATTTATTGATTGATGATTTTGTTTATCTGTTTATATTTTTGTCCCGTTCCGATAGCTATCAGGACAATTTAACCATTTAAAGTATAATTAAATTATATCAGCCATTGTCCTTTCAACCTTTTTAAAATAATATAAAGAACTAACAAACAAAATTAATATAATAATAAAAGAATAAAAAATATAATGATGTGGACTTCCTTGTCCTGTAATACACCAGCGGAAACCTTCAACAACACCAACCATTGGATTAATTAAATAATATGGTAAAAGATATTTATCGGGAACATAAACTGTTGAATAAGCCACAGGAGTAGCATATAGCCCAATTTGTATTATAAAAGGTATTATATGCTGAAAATCTCTATACCTGATTGTTAATGCACTAATCCATATCCCAACAGCAAGAGCCGAAATAATAATCATTAAAATAAATAATGGTAACCAAATAAGATTAACAGAAGGTGTAACTCCATAAAATATCATCATAATGACTAACAGCAGAAATGTTATCCCAAAATCAACAAAACCCACAACAGCCTTAGATAGAGGAATTACTAACCTTGGGAAATAAATTTTTTGTATCATCGCCTGTTCAGCAATTATTGACTTTCCTGCCTGACTGACAACATAAGAAAAATATGTCCACGCTGTCATTCCCGTTAAAGCAAAAACAGGATAAGGAATACCATTTGTATCAACTTTTATCGCTTTTCCAAAAATAAATGTAAAAATTATCAAAGTAGCAACTGGTTGAAGAAATGCCCATGAAAAACCAAGAAAAGTCTGAGCATATCGTACTCTAAACTCTCTGTATGCTAAAGTTCTGAATAAATCTTTATATAAAAAAAGTTCCCTTAAATTCAAATGAATTTTATTTTGTTCAGCTTTTATAACTGTTTTATACATGAGATTAATTTAGTATTCAAATTTCGTTATTATATATTGCATATTCATAAGTTCTTGTTATCCCTTGTTTTAATGAAATATTTGATAGCCATCCTAATTTATTAATTTTTGAACTATCTATTAGTTAAGTGTCTGATTGTTTTAACCTGAATAATTCAAAATACAAAACTAAATTAATTTTTTAAATTTATTAACTTTCTTTTACAATTCTTTATTCTTTGTTATGTATATTTGCACATAATTTTTGTTTATTTTTAATGGGATATTTTTTAAAAATATTTATTTTATTAATTTTTTATTTAGTTTTAAGTTTAAAAATTAATATTGCACAAAATATATCCCTAATATATCCAAAAAATGAATTTATAAGTTCTGATTCATCACTTATTTTAAAATGGAATAAAATTATTAATTATGATACATCTCAAATACAAATAGACACGTCTGTATCATTTATAACTCCTCTAATTGATTCGTTAATTCTTTCTGATAATTTTTGTTATTCTTTTTTATATCAAACAAAAACTTATTATTGGCGTATTAGAGGAATTAATTTTAATGACACAACAAATTGGTCAGATATTTGGTCTTTTACAATATTTAATCCAAAAGAAATTTCTTGTATTAACCTTTGGTTAAAAGCATCTGAAGGTATAGTAAAAGATAGTATTAACAATATATTAGCATGGAAAAACATTATCAATCCTAATGACTCTGCATTTCAAAACGACTTTGCCAAGCAACCTGATTTTATCAATGGTGACCCTCAAATTTTCAATCAACCGGCGATTTATTTTAATGGGATTAATGATAAGTTAGTTAATACTAATTACCATAAATTTGGATCCATGTTTATTATTTCAAAATGGGATGGTACTGAAACAACTTTTCCTACATATAATGGAATAATGGCAAAATATAGTTCTGCCGATTTCATTTATTTATTTATTGGTAATTCAGGAACATCAGAACTTTATCCTGGCGGAAACCCGTGGGGAGCTACTGGAATTTTTGTTAACCAAAATCAAACTCTTGAATTTTCTCCATTGAATCAATATAAAATAATCTATGGTAAAACAACAACACCTGCAAACTTCGATGATTTTTTAATTGGTGCGAGTATTGATAATGCACAATATTGTTGGAAAGGAGAAATTCCCGAAATAATTGCTTTCGATACCGTTATCTCAGATTCAATCACAAACCTTATTTATCAATATCTCCGTTTCAAATATGCCCCTCCAGTAAACCTCGGTTATGACATAAATATGTACGGTTTCTGCGATACTACGCTTGATGCAGGTGCAAGATTTACTGATTTTATTTGGGATACAGGAAATATTGGAGACACATTACAAACATTATCTGTAAGTCAAACAGGAACTTATTCCGTTACCGTTACTGATGTCTTTGGTTTTACTTCAACAGATAGTGTAAAAGTTACTTATCCCGGAAATCTAAATTTTACCGATACTTTAATTTGTCTGTATGATATAATAGAGATTAATCCAAGACTTGACAGTAATTATTCTTATTTATGGTCAACAGGTTCTACAGATTCAATTATTTATGTTAGTGATACTGGTTCATACTGGGTAACAATAACAGATGACAATAGTTGTTCTGTTATTTCAGATACAATGTACGTTTCTCTTGATTCTTTTCCTGATGTTGTTACTCTCGGAAACGATACATCATTTTGTTCAGGAAATTATATAGAACTAATTAACGGAGAAAGTGAAGCAGAATATTATTTATGGTCTGATAGTAGTACGAACAATGTTTTGGTAATTGACACAACAATTGGCAATTACATTTACTCCGTAACTGTGACAAATACAATAGGATGTTTAGGAAAAGATACTATTAATGTCGTAATTACAGGTATTTCCCCTATGCCAGGTTTTATTGCTGATACAGTATGTATTAGTGATACAACTATATTCATAGATACATCTATACCTGCAAGTCCAAGTTCTAATGACAGTATAATAAGTTGGGAATGGATATTTGGAGATGGTGATACATTATACATTCAAAATCCATCTCATCTATACGACAATACAGGAGAATATTATGTAACTTTAAACATTAGTTCAAATGCGGGATGTTCAGCATCCATTACGGATACGGTTTTTGTTAAACAAAAACCAATTGCTGATTTTGGCGTTGATATTGCTTGTTCAGATAATCCATATATATTTACTGATATAAGTACTGTTAGTCCTCCTGATAGTATAATTAGCTGGTTTTGGGATTTTGGCAACGGGGATACTTCTCTTCAGCAAGATACTGTTTATACTTATGATTCATCAGGAAATTACACAGTATCCCTTATAGTTGAGGCTTCAAATAGCTGTACAACTCAAAAACAAGAACAAATAGAAGTAGTGGATTCTTTTTATACTCCCGGCAATTTTACTTTAATTTATCCTAATGATAATACTGTTTTATCTGATACAATTGTAAATTTTATGTGGAATTATTCTGAAAATGCTTCAAATTATTTATTGCAAATTGCCACAGATAGTTTATTTAATAATATTATTATTTATCAGGAAACAGTTTTAAATAATTATCAATTATCAATTATCAATTATCAATTATTTTATTGGCGTGTTATCGCATTTAATATTTGTAATGATTTTGTTATATCTGAACCGTATAATTTTACAATTATTTCTATTGAAAACTTTATTGGCATTAACCTTTGGTTAAAGGCATCTGAAGGTATAGTAAAAGATAGTATTAACAATATATTAGCATGGAAAAACATTATCAATCCTAATGACTCTGCATTTCAAAACGACTTTGCCAAGCAACCTGATTTTATCAATGGTGACCCTCAAATTTTCAATCAACCGGCGATTTATTTTAATGGGATTAATGATAAGTTAGTTAATACTAATTACCATAAATTTGGATCCATGTTTATTATTTCAAAATGGGATGGTACTGAAACAACTTTTCCTACATATAATGGAATAATGGCAAAATATAGTTCTGCCGATTTCATTTATTTATTTATTGGTAATTCAGGAACATCAGAACTTTATCCTGGCGGAAACCCGTGGGGAGCTACTGGAATTTTTGTTAACCAAAATCAAACTCTTGAATTTTCTCCATTGAATCAATATAAAATAATCTATGGTAAAACAACAACACCTGCAAACTTCGATGATTTTTTAATTGGTGCGAGTATTGATAATGCACAATATTGTTGGAAAGGAGAAATTCCCGAAATAATTGCTTTCGATACCGTTATCTCAGATTCAATCACAAACCTTATTTATCAATATCTCCGTTTCAAATATGCCCCTCCGGTAAATCTTGGTGAGAATATACATATTTCTTATGGTTTCTGTGACACAATACTTGATGCAGAAGAAAGATTTATAGACTATATTTGGAGTACAGGTGAGACAACTCAAACGATTTCGGCTAATGTATCAGGGCAATACAAAGTAACCGTTACAGGTGTTTTTGGTTTTACATCTACAGATTCAATAATGGTATATTATAATAATATTCCAAATCAAATCTCAGATA
>CAYTAU010000056.1:0-26552 GCA_964435855.1 uncultured Bacteroidales bacterium
GTTATGCACAAGCAGTAAAAAAAAACATTGAATCATGAAAAAAACAACAATTTTCTTCTTTTGTATCATTTTACTCACGGTTTCATTAAAAGCACAATGGACTTGGAAATACAATTATCTATATGGAGAGCCAGTAATTCCAGAATGGTATTTTGACCTAAATAGTAAGTTTGACAAAGTTGCAGTATTACCCTTTACTGGTTATTCGCCTCAGGTTGAATCTATTGCTCGCAGAATTGAATCTGAAATACGGGCAAAATTACTTTCAACAGGTGTAATTACTTTAGTTGAACGAGAATATTTAATGGACATAATTCGCGAAAAACATATAAGCCTTAATACTATCGGCAATGACGATGTTGAAATATTTAAAAAATTTTTAGACGCTGATGTATTAATTGTTGGTTCAATAACAAATTATCGTGAAGAAGATAGCTTTGTCGACTATGTAAAAGGAAATCGATATGCCTGTGATGAATATAAAAGAACTGTAACAATAGATATTAATCTTAGAATCATAAGAGTTGATAATGGTATGATTGTTTTTGAGAAACCATATACTTCGAATTATTATTCATATGGTTATAAAAATATCAAATCAATTTATACTTATTATAAATATTATAATGATAATACTACGTTAGGCAATATAAATGACGCTTTAACAGCTACAAATGAGGTTTTAGGTGCTGCTTTGGATATAAAAATTAATAATTCAAAGAACAGATTGACGGAATACTCTACATTTTCAGAGTATAGTATTAATGATATTGTTGAAACATACTACTCTGAATTAGTCCCATTAAAAAGCAAGTATAAAGAATCATGGCTATATAATGAAAAAAGATATATCAAAGGAAAGGATTATAAGAGGAGTTACTCAAAAATATTTCTATGTAAAATTTTTGATAAAGAATCTATGAATAGCATTAGATTTATTAGCGACATCTTTGATGAAAACTCAAAGCATTTATCCGACACCATTCTTTATGAATCCTTTTTAGAAAATACACGTTCATGGAGAATTTCAGATAATGAAAATAGTTACTTCCAATTTATTCAAGGTAGGTATTACATACAAAGCAAGAATGAAAACAGTTATTATGAAAGCAGTTATCCAGTAAACACATCTAATTATATGATGAGTTTTAATCTACGATATGAAGATGGAGCCACAGATAAAAAGTGTTATATAAAATTTAGAAGTGAAACAAAAAGATACTATGCATTAATTGATGCATCAGGAGATTCTTACTTCAAAATTGCTTCGTATGGTTCTGAATGGGAAGACATAAAAGGCTGGACAAAAAGCGATTTGATAAAATCGAATGAAGATAACAAGATTGACATTATTAACATTGACGACAAAATGTATCTTTTCATAAATGGCAAATTTGCTTTAGAAACAAGTGGATTGCAAATTAATAATTTTAATAATATCGGATTAGGTTCATCAGATGCAAAATATTCATTTGATAATTTAATGATTATGAAAATTGAGTAAAATGCCAGTGCATAACACGTGGTATATTTAATTGCCGAAATAGTAGTAAATTCAGGGGTTGTAGCTCGCAGAAAGTTCATCGCAACTTGAAAGATAATAGCTTCGAAATCGGCAACTAAAACATACCACCACCGTTATCGGACAGGCTAAAAAACACCTGCTAGAGCGGGTCATTCAATAGTCATTCAATATCATTCTATCATTTTATCATTGAAACCTGCTCGGCGTAGTTTGTAACTACGTCTCCCCTGCTGGTGCGCGATTGTATCGCGTTCCCCTGCTAAGCGTAGCTTGTAACTCCGTCGCAAATAAAAGTAGTTTTTAACTACTAAAATGCGAAAGCATTTTATCCCTGCTCTGCGATATTTATAATGTAGTGGTAAATTAAAAAGTAGTTTCTGTTAGCTTATAAAATCATGTGGATAATCTGGCATACGATTCTGAAAACTTAAAACAGATTCTTTTACAATTACACCTTTATCTACATTAATAGCTTGCGAAATTGTGCTATTCTTTATCCAACTAGAATGACCTTCCAGTATTGTTGGCAAATAAACAATTAGTGCTGCAGATATCGACCTCGAAGCACTTTCCCACAAATAACTTGGAGTATGATCAACTGAATAATAGTCTATATTGTCGATATTCAGAATTGGGTTTTTAAAACTTGTAGGTTTAGCAAAATAGAATCCCATACCTTCGTCGCAACTAATATCAATAATTAAACTTCCCGATTTGAAAGTATCTTTTTCATCTTCTGTAACAAAATTGATAGGATGGTCTGTATCCTGATAGGTGCCATTAATAATAATTTCAGATTCACTAATTAATTTTGATAATGGTTCTACTTTACCATTATGTTCTATAGTTACCATTCTGGCTTCTCCATTATTACCTTCACGGATATTAACATAATGAACATCTAAAACCTCTTCCCTAACTTCATAATCAGGTCTCTGAATACATATAGTAATATCTCTGAAACCATGAGCTTTGAGAGCATAAATTGCACCACGACTAACTGCTCCAAAACCAAAAATAATTACCTTACGTTGGTTACCATAATGACCATCAATACCCCTTAACTGTAAAGCGTGAATAACAGCACAATAGCCTGCCATTTCATTGTTTTTATAAAATGTATGTCTGCCCATTTGACCATTTGGAAACCAAACATACATATCTTCAAATGCAATTAGTGTTAATTTCCTATCTATTGCAGTTTGTGTAATGTTGCCTTGTTGTGCGCAATGTGGATATCCCCAAATAAATCCACCTTCACGTATTTCTTGTAAATCTGCTAATACAGGTTTTGCAATAATAACCGAGCCTATTTCATGCAATAATTCATGGCGAGAAGCAACACCTCCGGTTTGAGAAACAAAAAAATCATCATCTAAATCGAAAGCTTTGCCATATCCCTTTTCAAAAATTAATTGTTTCTTAACGCTTTTTGGTAGACGTGATAGATGATCTGGATGAATAGGTACACGTTTTTCATCTTCTTTTCTTGAAGTTCCAATAACTCCTAAGATTTGTTTTTTCATGAGTTCTCCTTTGTTGGTTTTGTTCTAAAATAAATTAATATCGGCCCGACTATCTGTAACACAATAAGAAATCATTTGCTGGAGTGAAAGATTATATTATTGAAGCAGCAAAATGTAATAAATAACTAATTGAAATCAAAAATGGTATAAACCTGCTGTAAAGATACACTATTTTTCTAAGAGATGCTAGAATTAAAAAATTGATAATAAAATATTTAATAAAAACCCAGTTTGGCGATACCAATAAATAACAGTACCAGCCTACATCCACAAATTACAATAGAGCAACTTGCCTGCCGGTAGGCAGGTTGAACAATTTCATAATCAGTAGCTTTTTTATTTCCATTATTGTTGTTATACATAAAATACCTAATTTTAGCACAAAATTTAAAATTTGAAATTACAACAAACAACAATAAAGAAACGACAAATTTATCTGCCGGTAGGCATGACAACAAACGAAAAACGAAAAACAATTTAAACCCTATGAAAGTCTACATTTTACTTATTACATTTTTTATTATTTGTATTAATAGCTTTTCACAAAAATATTTTCAACAGGAAGTTAATTTTAAGATAAATGTAAAACTCAATGATAAAAACCATTCACTAATTGCCGACGAAACCATAGAATATATAAACAACTCGCCCGATACGCTTAATTTTATTTATTTTCATCTTTGGCCCAATGCCTACAAAAATAATAGCACAGCATTGGCTATGCAGCAAATTGAATATGAAAATAAAAAACTTTATTTTTCTACAGAAAAACAAAGAGGTTATATCGATAATCTGAATTTTAAAATAAACGGTAATGTTGCCAAATGGAATTATCATGAAAAATATATTGATATATGTAAACTTGAATTAAACAAGCCTCTTTTACCCGGCAAAAAGATAATAATTACAACTCCCTTTTATGTAAAAATACCAAGCAGCGATTTTTCAAGACTCGGGCATGCCGAAACATCGTATCAAATAACTCAGTGGTATCCAAAACCCGCAGTTTATAACAATGAAGGATGGCACGAAATGCCTTATTTGGATATGGGTGAATTTTATTCTGAATTTGGCTCTTATGAAGTTGCAATTACATTACCCGAAAATTATATTGTTGGTGCAACAGGAAATTTAATTGACCAAAATGAGATTGACCGCTTAAATAAAATTACAGAAGAAACTAAAGATATAAAATCTTATAACGAAGATGATAATGCTTTTCCTAAATCATCAGAAAAATTTAAAACAATACATTTTAAGGAAGATAAAATTCACGATTTTGCATGGTTTGCCGATAAACGTTTTCATGTTTTAAAAGCTGAGGTAATTCTGCCTCATAGTGGCAGAAAAGTTAATACATGGGTGTTTTTCACAAACTATGATGCAAACTTATGGAAAAATGCAATTGAATATGTAAGCGATGCCGTTTATTATTATTCAAAATGGTATGGCGATTATCCATATAATAATTGCACTGCTGTAGAGGGAGCTTTAAGTGCAGGTGGCGGAATGGAATATCCTACAATAACAATTATTGGTTCTTCCGGTAGTGCTTTATCACTAGAAGAAGTAATAATGCACGAAGTAGGGCACAACTGGTTTTACGGCATGCTTGCCAGTAACGAACGCGATGACCCGTGGATGGATGAAGGCATGAATACCTTTAGCGAATTGCGATACATGAAAACCAAGTATCCAAACCTAAAAATGTATAGCAGTTTTATGAACGGTTCAATTGCAAATTCTTTGGATATTTATGATCTGCCACATCAGGCGCAATTTGAAATACCATATATATTTAATGCCAGAAGAAATCTTGATCAGCCGGCAAACCTTAAATCAACAGATTATCTTTCCATGAATTATGGTGTTGTTGTGTATATGAAAGCAGCTTTTATGTTTAATTACTTAATGGAATATCTTGGCAAAGATGAGTTTGACAGGATTATGAAAATTTATTTCGAAACATGGAAATATAAACACCCTAAACCAAGAGATGTAAGAAAGATATTTGAAGATAATTGTAAAAAAGATTTATCATGGTTTTTTGACGATTTGTTGACCACAACAAAAAAAATAGATTATAAAATATCAGCAATAAAAAAATCGCTTGACCCAAACAGTTTTATTGGCGATTGTTACGAAATTACTGTTAAAAATAAAGGAGATGTTAAAGCTCCCTTTTCAGTATCAAGCATGAAAAAGAACGGCGAAACAATAAACACATTATGGATTGAGGGCTTTGAAGGCAAAAAAAAGATTAAGATACATACAATAGATTTCGATAAAATTAAAATTGGTGCAAACGGAAATATCCTTGATGTTTACAAAAAAAATAATACAATATCCCGAAAAGGCATATTTAAGAAAATTGAGCCAATAAAGATCCATTTTCTCGGTACACTTGAAAACCCCGATAAAAATCAATTGTTTTATACACCAGTTATTGGATGGAACAATTATAACGGCATAATGCCAGGCATAATGTTTTACAATAGTCTGGCACCTATGAAAAAAACCGAGTACAGAATTATGCCAATGTTTGGATTATATAACACTGATTTGGCAGGCAACATTGTGTTAGAGCATCATATATTGCCTGTAAAAACTTTTCAACGTATTGATATCAGGTTAAAAGCAATGCAATATGCTTTAAGCAGAGATATTAATTTTCAAAAATTACGGGCAGAAATTGATTTTTGGATAAAAAGCGAACCGGCAAAAAAGAAAGAAACTCATGTTATAGCAAAAACAATTTATGCTACCGACATACAAAATGTAACAGAAGACACAGCTTCTTATAAAATGTTTGCAGATATTAGTTTTACTCATTTATGCAACAGAAAAATAAATCCATACTCGTTTAATTTTAATGTGCAGGGTAGTAATGGTTTTGCAAAAAGCTGGATTGAGGGAAAATATAAACTTTCTTACGAAGATTACCGAAAAGGATTTAATATGAGAATTTTTGCAGGCAAATTTTTATATAATGCTGAAGAATATTACGGAAATTATAATTTCAGACTTAGTGGTTGGGCAGGATATCAGGATTATACTTATGAACATATATTTTTGGGAAGAACAGAAACGCCAAATTCTGAAAATTTTAACAAATTACTATTTAATCAGTTTACTATGAGTGACGGTGGTTTTGCGGTATATTCGCCATTAGGACAATCGAACAATTGGCTGATAAGTGCAAATTTAAAACTCGATGCCCCTATACCTGTCCCAATATCAGTATATTCTAATATCGGATTTTATGCAGGAATGTATGATTTTGACCCTTCTGTTCCGATAATTTATGAGTCAGGTTTGTGCATTAATATTATTAACAATATATTTGAAATATATTTTCCAATTACAATGACAAAAAGCCTGAAACAAGCAAACGAATTTTATACAGACAATTATGTGCAAAAAATACGTTTTATATTAAATTTGAATTTACTTGATCCATTTAAATTTGCACAAAATTTTAGAATGTAAAAGCCCCTCCTAACCTCCCTCAAGGGGAGGAATAAGAGGTAAAACATTATATGGTGTTAATAATTTGTAAATTTTTATTTTATTATTTTTAAACTGTGACCAATAAAAAAAACATATACTTTGCATCGGATGTTCATCTTGGAACACCAAACCATAAGGAAAGCCTTATACGCGAAAAACTTTTCGTTAAATGGCTTGATGAGATCAAGCATGATGCAAAAGAAATTTATCTTTTAGGTGATATTTTTGATTTTTGGTTTGAATACAAACATGTAGCACCAAGAGGATTTACAAGAACACTTGGGAAAATTGCCGAGATAACCGATAGTGGAATTCCGGTGCATTTTTTTACAGGTAATCACGATCTTTGGGTTTTTGATTATTTAACTCAGGAAACAGGAGTTATTTTGCATAGACAGAAATTGCTTACAGAATTATATGGGAAAAGATTTCTGTTGGCACATGGCGATGGACTTGGTCCTTATGATAAAGGATATAAACGCATGAAAAAAGTTTTTTCAAATCCATTTGCACAATGGCTTTTTGCACGCATACACCCAAATTTTTCTTTTTGCATTGCACATAAATGGTCGCGTAGCAGTAGAAATTCGTATGAAGTAAAAGAGCTGAAATATCAGGGTGAAGATAAAGAATGGCTTATACTTTATGCAAAACAAAAATTAAAAGAAGAGCATTATAATTACTTTATTTTTGGACACAGGCATGTTCCAATTAATATTAAACTATCTGAAGACTCAACGTTTATAAATCTTGGCGACTGGTTGCATAATTTTACCTATGCTGTTTTTGATGGCAATAAGCTTGAATTGAAGAAATATACTGATTAAACGACAATTCCATATATTAAAACATAATTAATCGATTATGAAACGCCCATTCAATTTTTATTCAAAAATTAAACCCATTGCAATTTTATTATTAATAATCATTAATTTATATAGTTGTAATACTACTGAAAAGGAAGAAAAAATAACGGACTTTGTCAACCCATTTATAGGCACAGATGGACACGGGCATACTTATCCCGGAGCAACTATGCCATTTGGAATGGTACAATTAAGCCCCGACACCAGATTAGAGGGCTGGGATGGATGCTCCGGCTATCATTATTCCGATAATGTAATTTATGGATTTAGTCATACACATTTAAGCGGAACAGGTGTTTCAGATTATGGCGATATATTATTAATGCCAACAAGCGGTAAAATAATTTTAAATAATGGAGCAAATAATAAAAATGGGTATAGTTCAAAATTTAAGCATGAAAACGAAATAGCATCACCGGGCTTTTATAGTGTGGTTTTAGATGATTATAATATTGGAGTTGAGTTAACAGCAACAAAAAGAGTTGGATTTCATAAATATACATTTTCAAAATCAGATGAATCAAATATAATTATTGACCTTAGTCACAGGGATAAGGTTTTGGAATCGAGTATTAAATTTGTTAATGATAATGAAATTGAAGGAATGCGACGCTCTGATGCATGGGCAACAAATCAAGTAATATATTTTGTAGCAAGATTTTCAAAAATTTTCAACAAAAAAGGAATATCAATAAATGATGAAATTAAAAACAATATTAATGAGGCAAAAGGAGAAAATCTAAAAGCTTTTGTAAGTTTTAGAACAAATAATAATGAAGATATTCTAATTAAAGTTGGGATTTCATCTGTTAGTATTGAAGGAGCAAGAAAAAATATGGAAGCTGAAATACATGACTGGAATTTTGAAAAAATAAAACAAAATTCTGAAAATGAATGGGAGCAAGAACTTAAAAAAATAGAAATAAAAGGAGGTACTGACGAGCAAAAAACTACTTTTTATACAGCTTTATATCACACAATGATAGCACCTAACCTTTTTATGGATGTTGATGGACAATACAGAGGAAGAGATAAGAAAATACATAAAGCCAATGATTTTGAAAATTACACAGTATTTTCATTATGGGATACATACAGAGCAGAACACCCTCTTTTTACTATTATTGATAATAAAAGAACATGTGATTTTATAAAAACTTTTATAAAACAATATGAGCAAGATTCTTTATTGCCGGTGTGGGAACTTGCAGGAAATGAAACAAACTGCATGATTGGATATCATGCTGTTTCAGTTATTGCAGATGCATATATTAAGGGAATTACAGAATTTGATATTGAAAAAGCATACGAGGCTATGAAAAATAGTGCAAACCGTAATCATCATGGATTAAAATATTATAAAAATAAAGGATACATCCCGGCAAGTGAAGAATCAGAATCAGTTTCAAAAACACTTGAATATGCTTATGATGATTGGTGTATTGCTCAAATAGCAAGAAAATTAAAAAAGGATGATGATTATAAATATTTTATAAGAAGAGCTCAATATTATAAAAATGTGTTTGATATATCTACCGGTTTTATGCGTGCAAAAATGAATGAAACCTGGTTTACACCTTTTGATGCTAAAGAAGTTAATTTTAATTACACAGAAGCAAATGCATGGCAATATAGTTTTTATGTTCCTCATGATATAAATAGTTTTATTGATTTGTATGGAGGAAAAGAAATGTTTATTGATAAATTAGATGAAATGTTTAGTTCTGAAACCAAAACAACAGGACGAGAACAAGCAGATATTACAGGATTAATTGGTCAGTATGCTCATGGTAATGAACCGAGTCACCATATGGCATATTTGTATAACTATGTAAATAAACCATGGAAAACACAAGAACGAGTTAAACAAATTATGGATGAAATGTATTCTTCAAAACCCGATGGGCTTTGTGGAAACGAAGATTGCGGTCAAATGTCTGCATGGTATGTTTTTAGTGCAATGGGATTTTATCCTGTTTTACCAGGTAGCAATTATTATGTAATTGGCACACCGCTTTTTGAGGAAGTAACTATAAATCTTGAAAATGGCAATAAATTTATTATTAAGGCTAATAATATTTCAAATGAAAATATTTATATCCGGTCTGCTACTTTGAATGGGATTAATTATCCAAAATCATTTATCAGGCATAGTAATATTATGGATGGAGGAGAATTGATTTTTGAAATGGTTGATAAGCCAGGAAATACATGGGGAATTATTGAGTTTGATATCCCACACTCTACAATATTTGATAATTTAATAAGTCCTGTTCCGTTTGTGAAAAAAGGACAAAAAACTTTTATTGATACTACTACTATAGAGTTATCTTCAATAACAGATAGTACAAAAATATACTTTACGCTTAATGGAGCTGAACCAACGGAAAAATCAACATTATATACTAAACCATTATTAATTAATAAATCAACAACGATTAAGGCAAAGGCTTTTAGGGAAGGCTTAATTCCAAGTATTATAATTGAAGCTAATTTTAACAAGATACCAAAAGGAAGAACTATTAAATTAAACACCAAATATGCAAATCAATATTCTGCCGGAGGTAATATGGCACTTATTGATTTTGTTCGTGGTCCTTTAAACTTTAGAACCGGTGCATGGCAGGGATATCAGGAAGTTGACCTTAATGCAGTAGTTGATTTGGGTAAAATGACACCTATAACAAAATTATCAATTGGATTTATTCAGGATATTGGCTCATGGATATTTTTTCCTGAATTTGTTGAATTTTATGTTTCAGATAATGGCAAAACATTTATTTCTGTTGGAAAAGTGAAAAATAATGTGTCTCAAAACAATTATGATATTCAGATTAAGGATTTTTCTGTAAATGTTTATCCTAAAAGCGTACGATATGTTAAGTTTGTGGGGGGAAACCCAGGCATTTGTCCCGATTGGCACAAAGGAGCAGGGCATAAAGCATGGATATTTGCCGATGAGATAATTGTTAAATAGCTTATTTATTTATTATTGTAAATCATATAGGACGCAAGGAAAAAAAAGGTCTGAAATGAGTAAAACAAAGAAAATAAACATACAAGGAACAGAGATAGTAATAATCTCTCAAAAACAAGATGATTATATTTCCCTTACCGATATGGCAAGAAGCCAAATGCAGGAAGTTGTTATTATAAAATGGCTCAGTTTAAAGAGTACTATTGAATACCTTGGGGAATGGGAAGCTTTGTATAATCCTAATTTTAATTATACCGAATTCGGTACAATTAAAAATGAAGCAGGTAGTAATAACTTTGTATTATCTGCAAAAAACTGGATTGAGAATACAAAAGCAATTGGTATAACTGCCAAAGCAGGTAGATATGGAGGCACTTATGCCCATAAAGATATAGCTTTTCATTTTGGGATGTGGATAAGTCCAAAGTTTCAATTATTACTTGTAAAGGAATACCAAAGATTAAAACAAGAAGAAAGCGAAAGATTAAATTTAGAATGGAATTTTCAACGAACCTTATCCAAAGTAAATTACAAGATTCATACAGACGCTATTAAAGAGAGGCTTATTCCACCAAAGCTAAATAAAAAACATACCTCATTAATATATGCAACCGAAGCAGATGTGCTAAATATTGCTTTGTTTGGCAAAACAGCAAAACAATGGCGTGATGAAAATCCAAAAGAAAAAGGAAATATTAGAGATGTTGCAAGCCTTCAACAATTAGTTGTATTATCCAATTTAGAAAGCATCAATGCAATGCTTATTCATCAAAATTTATCTCAAAAAGAACGATTAATAAAATTGAATGCAATGGCTATTTCACAGATGAAATCGTTAATAACAAATACTACTATTAAAAAGCTGAAAATTAAAAAATGAACACGCAAAGTAAGACCGCAAAATACACAATGGCCTTAGTGGTTTTAACCTCTCTATTTTTTATGTGGGGATTCATTACTTGCATGAACGATATTTTGATTCCTTTTGTAAAAAAGGTTTTTGACCTTTCAAGAGCTCAGTCAATGTTAGTTCAGTTTGCATTTTTTACAGCTTATTTTGTTGGGTCCTTAATATATTTTTTAATATCAACATTTTCAGGTGATCCAATTCTGAAAATTGGATATAAAAAGGGTATTATTTACGGTTTAATTTTATCAGCAATAGGATGTGCAATGTTTTATCCGGCTGCTGAGATTAAAGTCTATGGTTTATTTTTAACAGCCCTGTTTGTTCTCGGACTTGGATTTACCTTGCTTCAAATTGCTGCCAACCCGTATGTAGCAATACTGGGTAAGCCTGAAACAGCATCAAGTCGCCTTAATTTATCTCAAGGGTTTAATTCATTTGGAACCACTATCGCACCAATATTAGGCGGTTATCTAATATTTCATTACTTTGCAAAATGGGGTGAACAACTATTAAATAAAGCAGGAGAACCAATATTAACAGATAGTGGTGAAAAAATATCATCAATGGGAGTACAACTTCCATATTTAATTTTTGCATTTGTTTTTATCTTTCTTGCAATAATTATTGGCATAACGAAACTTCCAAAATTCAACAATGAAACCAATATAGAAAAAGGTGCAGGAGCATTAAAACATAGACATCTTGTTTTAGGAATGATTGCAATATTTATGTATGTAGGAGGTGAGGTAAGTATAGGAAGCCTTTTTATAAATTATGCTAAAGAATTAGTTGGTTATCCTGAAATGGCAGCAAAATCATTTTTGGCATTTTATTGGGGTGGAGCTATGATTGGTAGATTTATTGGAGCAATTTCCCTGAGCAACATGGCAAGTCAATCTAAAAAAATATTTTACATGATAGCTGTTGCAATTATTGCATTTTTCATCATATATTTTGCTGTTTATATTGAAAGTGCTGACGGATTTCCTTTCAAAAAAATATTACCTCTGTTAGGATTTATTGCTCTTAACTTTATTGCATTTTTGTTTGGTAAATCTCTTGCACACAGAACACTTATGGTTTTTGCTTTAATTATTACCGGACTACTAATAAGTACTATGCTTACTGATGGTTTAACAGCAATGTGGTGTATTATAGGAATTGGTTTATTTAATTCAATAATGTGGTCGAACATATTTACCCTTGCTATTAAAGATTTGGGGAAATATACCAGTCAAGCTTCTTCGCTATTGGTTATGATGATCTTGGGTGGAGCTATTCTCCCATTTATTCAAGGAGCAATTGCAGATGCAATGGATGGTTATCACTATTCATTTTTCTTGCCAATGATAGCATATTTATATCTTGCGTTTTATGGGTGGAAAGGATATAAGGTGAAAAAAATAAATTTAAAAGCTGTTCAGATTTTAAAGAAAACTAAATAGTCGCTACTTAAAAATTGCAAATTATTGTTTACTTAATACAAATCTGAATGAACCAATTTTTTCACCTTTTTTATTTAAAATTAAGCCAATATATATTCCATTATCAATACCATTTAACCCGAATTATGCAAAAGAATTTATTTCTTTTGCATAATTTGGGTTAATATATTCGAGCAATTCCATTCCTCCAACAAATGCTGTTTCAAATTTAATATCGGTATGTGAAAGCTCTTTTTCTAGTTTTTTAACAAATTTTGTACCTATACCATAGCAAATGAACAATATAAAAAGTGTGTCCATTTTCCAAAAGGAACTATAATTAATGCCCATTGTATAAGTACAAATTAAGTGAAATAAATATACCCAGAAGTTGTTTTCAAGTGAATTTGTATATTAAAAGAAATATTATAATTAAGGAAATATTCTATTAAAATAATGTTTAGAATCACTCCATTTATTATAGCCGATTTTGTCTCCAACCAAAATAATTGATTTTTCAAGAGATTTTAAATACCCATCACTACATGCATCAATAACCGATTTGTTTTCATATAAAAAATAATTTTGACGGTATTTCATTGGAGTAACATTGGGCATAATGACATTTGCACCAGCTATCAAACCACTATCAACTTCAAAATTATCTATTGAATGCAAAGCAGTTGTAGAAGCTATATTAATATCTTTTCCTTTTGACTATAAAATTACTATGTTATTTTTTATCAATTTTCACTAATATTTTTTAATATTTCCGGCCTTTTAATAGTAATAGCTTTTCCTTTAATGTCAATTATTCCATTATTTTTAAATTTTGATAATAACCGTATTGTACATTCGACTGAAATATTTGTTAATTCAGCTAATTCTTTTCTCGTTATAAATGATAAAAGATTTTTATTATTGTATTTTATTTCAGTCAGATAAAGAATTGCATTTGCAAGACGTACATCTGCTTGTTTTATTGCAACATCAAAAAATCTTGAAAAGAAAAAGGCATCATTATTACAATACCACTCAATTATTTTTGAAGCAAAATTGCTATTATTTAATATTATCTTTTTAAAATCATCTTTTTCAATTATATTAACAGTTGTTTCTGTCAATGTTATTACTGTGTGGTAACAGTTATTTTTTCCACAAAGTGATGATAAACCAATAAAATTATAGGGCTTAATAACTTTTATTATTAGATTTTTATTATTTGCTCCCTGAAAACATAGTTTAGCAAATCCTTCTTCCAGATACATAATATTTGGAGCAAAAGTTCCTTGCTTACAAATTGTTTCACCCTTATTAAATTTTAGTCGTTTTTTTCTTTGTTGAATAAAATCAAATTCTGGTGAACTAAGCACTTCAAAATAATTCGTGTGATTTTCAAATTCAACATTTTGCGCAAATTGCAACATAATTATTAATTTTTAAATATCATTTTTTTCACATTAATATTTTTTATAGTTGAAAGCTCTTTTTCAAGTTTTATAATTTCGTTTTCATCTCCCATAAGTTCAATGATTATAAGTCCATATTCTTTGCCCGACTTACTCAAAACTTTATTTAAACCAAGGCGTGTTTTGATTATACAGCAAAACTTCGCAAAAGCCTCTTGAATATTACATGCTTCATTTTCTTTATTCTTAATTTGTTTACATCAGTCATAAGTTACATCCAAATAATTTATATTAATATTTAATCACAATGGGTTCTATAAAATAAATTAAAAAAAATTCTAAAAAACATCAAGAACCCATAAAATGTTTTTAAGAAATGTTTAAAATTCATAATTTTTCTCTCCAAATTTTAAGTTAAACCCAAATTATGCAAAAGGAATAAGTGCTTTTGCATAATCAATTAAGAATAACTGCCAGAATGATTTCATTTCAATCACCATCTTGGTGTTCTTCTACCTTGCCTGCCATGCCTTCGGCAGGTAAACCGGCAGGCAGGAATCGGGGTTACCCTTATAAATTCATTAGTTCGGCTGTTTGCAGCCTCCTAATGAATAATGCGGGTTAAAGCCATTTTATTTTTACAAGCCATTTCCGCTGCTTTAATTAAAGGATATCCAACAGGAGAACCTGTTAATAAAGGATGTGTTCCTATTTGAGATGTTATTATAGAACTTAATGTCATTTTATTTTCAATAGCAAGCCCTATTACATTAATTAATTCACCACAACTTACTCCACCCATAATTTCTCCGCCAAGTAATGTTCCTGTTTCTTTAGATGCAATTAATTTTATCATTTGTTTATGTGTGGCTGGTAATGAGCCGGGATGTTTGTCGGGACCTTCAAAAATACCTGTAATTATATCAAAATTTGCGTGTAATGCTAAAGTTTCTGTCATGCCGGCAGTAGCAAATGCTGTATCACCAATAGCAGTGGAATATATTGCAATGGTTCCTCCAAATTTTCTCGGTGTTGATAATTTATATAAGTTAAATCCGAGGACACGGGATTCTGCACAAGCTGTTGAAGCAAGCATTGTTGAACATGTATTGCTTGTAAAAAAATCCTTTTTCTCAGCACAATCGCCTGATGCATACACATCTGTTTTGTTAGTTCTAAGATATTCATCAACTTTAATAAATCCTCTTTCATTAATTTCCAGTCCACATTTTTGAGCTAATTGTGTATTTGGAGCATATCCCATAGAAATTACTACTACTTCGGCTTGTAATTCTTGACCATTTTCTAGTAATACTCCAGAAACATTATCTTGCCCTATTATTTCTTTAATTCCTGTTCCTGTAATTAGGCTAATTCCTCTGCTTTTCAAAATTTCCTCAGCCTTAACAGCAAATTCTTTATCGAAAGCCGCACCTAAAATATTAGGTAATATTTCAACAAGTGTTACATTTTTTCCTGCTTTTTTTAGCTCGTCTGTTACTTCAACACCAATAAAACCTGCACCAACAACAACAATATTTTGTTTATCTTTTATCTTATTCTGAAAATTATCAAGATAAATTTTGTCTTTTGGAATTGTAAAAACATTATCCAACTCTGCCCCTTTTAACCATTTTGGCACAATAGGTGTTGAACCTGTTGCAATAATAATTTTTTCATAAGCTATTTCTTGTCCATCAGCTAACTTACAAATTTTACCGTCAAAATTAATATCAACAACCTCGCCTATTTGAATATTTATCCCGGCTTTTTCCAAGCCGGCATCCGGTAATATATTTTTTTCAGTAGTTCCTACTGTCCCAAAAATATATGGGATACCACATGGTATCATTACTTTTTTTTCTTTTCTGATTAAAAGAATTTCTTTATCCGGATTTTTCATTTTTGAAGTAGAAGCAGCTGTTGCTCCTGCTGCACTTCCTCCGATAATTAAAACATCTGTTTTTTTCATATTCTTTTTTATATTTTAAAATTTATATTTATTGAGTTTTTTATTTTGAAATCATTTCGTTTTCAATTAGTTCTGCCAATGCTATTTCTGTGTCTTTATTAAAATCATTATTTTTATTTGGAGGTTGAACAGTAATTCTGATTAATGAATTATCACTTCCATTGGTGTTTGAATAACTTTCGCAATGTTTTTCAATAGTTCCGGGAATTCTATTCATGTTTTCTTTATAAAAGAGTATTATTTTGTCACTCTTTTTTTTCTCGTTTAAAAACATAAGTTCTCTACCGTGGTCATTTATAGAAGTTTTTTTTGCTGTAAGGCAAATTTCGACCGGATAAGATTTATTTAGCAAATTATTATTAAGTATAAACCCTGTTCCTTTATTTCTTTGACAAATATTATCATAAATAAATAAGGACACTTTTTGGCTATGTCTGTTTGTTATATGTATTTTATAAATTGTTGTGGGCAACATCGTAGATTGTTTGGTTTCATCTGCCTGCTCATCTTTTAAATGGAAAAAAGCATTATTTAAAATACTGGTAAGTTCACTTTGTGATACTGGTTGGACTTCATAATAAAAAATTTTATTTCGACGATATAATGTTTCAAATTTTGAACCCGATTTATCAAATACAATAATTCTTATATCAGAAAACTTTTTATTAATTGTTTTTACATATTCAAGACCCGAATCAGATAAAGATTCCGCATCTAACAAAACAGTATTTATTCCTTTTTTCTTCATTGTGTCTAATACATGCTCAATTGATTCCGCAGTATTAATTTCATAACCTAATTTAGCTATAAGCTTTACATAATGATTTTGTTTTTGAATATCTTTACTGAAAAATAACAATTTTCGTTTTTCGGCTTTTGATAAATCGTCTTTAAGGTTCTCGGGAATAATACGTGCTATCCAATTTTCATTATTTTTATTGTTTTCAAACAAAGATGGATCGTTTATTAAACTTGTATTTAATTCTACAATTTTTCCTGTAACAATTGAAGGAATAGTATGTTTGGTATCATTTGAAAGAGTAATTTCTGCAATGGGTAATCCTCTGTATATGTAATCATTAACATGAGGAGTGCTGATTGATTTGACATGTTTGTTTAGATATCCCTGTAATTGTCCTCCAACCCTTACATGACCTTTCTGCCCCTTTTGCAACCATACTGAATTATAAAACCAGTAATTATTTTCAATACTTTCCCATTCGGACAATTTTTTTAATTTTTCTTCTTTAAGTGGTTTATTATTTTCGGATAAATTTATTTTTTCCAGAATATTTTTTACAGGAGACAGTATCTCATTTGGCGTAAATGGTTTTAAAATATAATTTAAAACACCAAAATTATTGGATTTTTCTTTACTTTTTGTTGTTGGATATCCTGTAACAATTATTACCGGTTGATCTGGTTTTTTTACTCTCAGTTTATCTAACAATTGCAGCCCATTTAATTCTCCCATGATTATATCCAATAATATCACATCATAATTATTGTTAATTGCATTTTTATATCCCTCAATAGGATTGGTGCAAGTTTCTACTTTATAACCCTCATTTGTGAGGATATGATGACAGCTATCACATACTATTTGCTCATCATCTATGACCAGTACTGAAGATTGTGTTTTCATTTTATTAAATTTTAAAAGTTTAATTATTATTATTATCATTTTGCAATATGTGTACCATATAAAAATTTGAAAAAAGAATTTCATCTCTAAAGGATTCAAAACCCTTTAATAGAAAGGTAGTGCAAACAAATGAAATTAAATAATGTGTGAATATAAAAATGCAAAAACTGTATATTTTCAACATACACTGTACCGTTAAACCATACACCAGAGTAAGCTGTATAATGGTATCTCTGCAATTATTTTCTTGTTATATACTTTATCTTATAAGCGTTTTAATATCACATAGAAAAACAGGAAAATCAAATGAAAATTTTCGACTATAATTTTGTTTAATGGTATATTAATTGGAAATTGTAATAAAAATTTTCATAATTTAGCATGAATAAAAAATTGTCATATTTTAAATAAAATTTTTATGTCATTACGATTAAAAATAGTTTTTGGATTAATTATTATTATTATTACGTCATATCTTATTTTGGCTTTTATAACCAGTAACTATGTAAATAATCTATATATTGAAGAAGTTCAGACACGTGTACGTCTGGATCTGAATTCAGCTCGTGATATCTATGATGATTATCAGGAACGTATTAATAATATTTTACAGGTAACCGCTATACGTCGCTCAATGGACCAACCTTTACAAGAAGAAATTAAAGAAGATTTGGGTAGGGTATTTAATAATATATACCAGCAAAGTGGAATAGATATCCTGATACTGATTGATGTTGATGGTAATGTTGTATATCGTGCACATAACCCGGATGTCAAAGGAGATAATATTTCCGAAATCTCAATTATTAAAAAGTTAATGCAAGAATGGAAGCCTCTTAATGGGACAATAGTATTAAATGAACAAATGCTGGAAAAAGAAGGAACTGATTTGTTAAAACGTGCTGAAGTTAAAGTGAAAAGCACCCCAAAATCGAGACCAGAACAAAAGCTGGAAGAAACACGGGGAATGTTTATAACAGGGGCTGTACCGCTAACTTCTTTATACGGCAATAAAAAAATTGGAATTCTACTTGGAGGTTATTTAATTAATAATAATAATGAAATTGTGGATGAGATTAAATACAATGTTTTTCAGGGTCAAATTTATGAAGGGAAAGATATTGGCGCAGCATCAATTTTTTTTGATGATGTACGTATAACAACGAATGTAAAACAAAAAAATAATATAAGAGCATTAGGTACAAGTCTTAGTATAGAAGTTTATAATCATGTTATACGCAAAGGGAAAATATGGGCAGACCGTGCATTTGTTGTTAATGACTGGTATCTCACAGCCTATGAACCAATAAAAAATCCTGAAGGTAAAATAATTGGTTCACTCAGTGTCGGACTACTTGAAGCTCCTTTTAAATATCCCTCAAGAATAATAATAATTTTCTTTATCATTGCCTTAAGCATAACAGCACTGGCCAGCTTTATTTTAATATTTTTCTATACAAAAATGATGATGCAGCCTATAGAGGATATCGTAAAATTGAGTGAAAAAATAATGAACGGTGATTTAAGTGCACGTTGTAATAACAATCCATCAGGAGAAATGGGAATACTATGCAGAGCAATTAATCAAATGGCGGCATCAATGGAACAACATGAAAAAGAAATACATGAAAATGCTCAAAGACAAATTATCCAAAGTGAAAAATTAGCTTCAATAGGGCGACTTGCTGCCGGAGTGGCACATGAAATAAATAATCCTCTTACAGGTGTACTTACTTTTGCTCATTTTTTGAAAGAAAAACGTGCAGATGATAAAAAGGATATGGAAGACATAAATGTAATAATAAGAGAAACGATAAGGGTGAGGGAAATCATAAGAAGATTATTAAACTTTGCACGTCAGTCTCCTTCAAATAAGGAACCGTCCAATATAAATGAAATTATTCAGGAATTGTTAAAATTAATAAAAGGGCAAAAAGAGTTTATAAATATACAAATCATTGAAAATTATGATGAAAAACTGCCGGAATTGCCGGTGGATACAAACCAATTACAGCAGGTATTTTTAAATATCATACTTAATGCAGGGGAATCAATAACAAAGAAAGGAATAATAACAATAGAAACGTCAAGCACTGTTCAGGATATACAAATTACTATTTCTGACACAGGATGTGGTATTAAAAGTGAAGATATGGATAAAATATTTGACCCATTTTTCACGACTAAACCTGTAGGCAAAGGAACTGGCTTAGGTCTTAGCGTTAGTTATGGTATTATAGAACAACATGGCGGAATAATCAAATGTGAAAGTAATGTGGGCAAAAGCACAACTTTTAAGGTTATCTTACCATTACGCACCTAGCCATTTTAAGACAGGTAAATTTTATGTTTCCCTTTCCCTTTGGTTATTTATTTAATCGAACAATATTGGTTTTACTGTAATTATTATATATACAAATCGAGGGAATCGGAATTTTTTATTATGAACTTCTTTCATTTTTTTAACAACTAAAGGCTTAATAAATTGAGTTTATCTGCCAAATAAGTTAATAGCAATGAAATTGAAAAGGCTATAACAGGTGCAATAATCCACATTGCAAAAAATTTATTTACTTCAGTTTTTCTAAATATGTTTTTAAAACCAAGTTTTGCTACTCCAATTCCTAAAATAGCGGCGACATTTAATTGAACAAGCGATGTGGGAATTCCTTTTACCAACGAAGCAGTCAGCAATAAACTTGCAGAAATAAAAGCAATTATTACTGCTTCAATTCTACCAAACAGTACAATTTCTTTTCCTGTTTTTTGAACAATTTTATGTCCAAAAAATGAACTTCCTATACCAAAGCTGGGAGCAACTATCAATGTTGCCAAAATCATTACATGAACAAATTGATTTTCTGCGATGTTTAATTCATTACCAGCCATAGTAGCAAGTGGTCCAACTGCATTTGCAACATTATTTGTTCCAATAGAAAATGCAACATATAAAGACATAAGCACTATTAAACCTTTTAAAACATAACTTTCATTTATCTTTTTTGATATAGTGTATCCTCTTTTTCTGATAGGCTTATATATATATTTACCTATTAAAAGAGCAAAAACAAAAGAAATTATTGGCATAATAAACCATGTCGGCAAAATTTCATAAAACAACTTATCTGTATTTAATGATTGAAAATAAGCTGCAGGTGCAATTACTGACAATACTGTTGCCTGACTTGTTGATTGCGGAATTCCAAATAAATTTGCAATAAGTAAAGAGATTGCTACAGAAAAAAGAATAATTGAAACTATGGTAAAAGTCATCATTTCTGGATTAAGCAAACCTTTCCCTATTGTTTTTGCTGTTTCTTTTCCTCCAACAATGGCTCCAACAAATACTGCAATTCCAAAAAGTCCCGGGATTAAACTTCTTTTAATAATATTTGCTCCATAAGCAGCTGAAAAAGCAGGTGCAGTACCACTTCCTCCCATATTTATAGCAAGAAATATGGCTATGATAAAAGGTATTAAAAAAGGTATAAGCATAATGAAAATATTTTGATTTAATTATAAATCAAAAGTATTTCATTATAAAAGGCTATTTAATAGCTTTAAAACGTAGTTCAAAAAATAAGTGTTTGAACGTAACGATACGTTTAAGAACGTATAAGAATTGTAGACATTGTTTTAAAGTTAAACCTCGAAAATTTGATTTTTAATGGCATAAATAACTAATCCTGCTGTATTTTTAGATTGAGTTTTTAAGAGAACGTTTTCTCTGTGCTTATCAACAGTACGTTTACTAATGTATAGAAAATCTGCTATTTCCTGATTTGATAATCCTTTACAAATATTATATAATATTTCAATCTCTCGTTCTGTTAAGTCGGTATTCTTTTTTTTGTATTTCTTTTTATTTAAATTTTTAATGATAGCTTCTAAAATTTCCGCCGAAAAATAATTTTTACCATCATTTACATCAACTATTGCCTTTTGAACGTCTTCAAATTTTGAATTCTTTAGTAAAAAGCCTTTTGCTCCTGCATCAATCATTTCTGAATAAAAATTCTCGTTACCGTACATAGACAAAGCAATTACTTTTGTTTTTGGATATATTTTTAAAACTGCCTTAGTAGCTTCAATACCATTCATTACGGGCATTTCAATATCCATAAGGATAATATCTGGTTTTACGTCTAATATGTTTTTCAATAAATCTTCACCGTTTTCTGCTTCGTAAATTTCTGAAATAAGATCATTATTGGAAAGCAAAAATTTCAGTCCTTCTCTAAATAAATTATGGTCGTCAACTAAAAATATTTTGATTTTATTTGTCATACAGGTAATGTGATTTTAAGAAAAAAGCCTTGTTTGTGTTTACTGTGCATTTCTATTTCACCATCTAAAGATTTAACTCTTGAATTAATGTTTGATAAGCCCATTCCTTTGCTTTTTATCTTTTTCATATCAAAACCAATTCCATTATCAGAATATATTAGCTCCAGTTTTTCATTATAATTTAATAATGAAATTTCAACTTTAGATGCTGAAGCATATTTTAAAGTATTTGCGATCAATTCTCCTGTTATTCGATAGAGAATAACTTCAATATTATAATCGTAACGTTTACCATCAAGATTGAAAGAAAGAATAATTTCCAAATCTTCTTTTGTAATAATTGTGTCTGTAAATGTTTTAATGGCTTTCTCTAATCCAAAACGTTCTAATATATGAGGGCTGAGATTATTTGAAATCTCTTTAATTGAAGTAATTGCATTATCAACTGTATTTTCTGTTTTATCAATAATTTGTTTATTTGTTTTGCCTATAACAGATTTATTTATGGCAGAAATTGCCATTTTAATTGAAGATAAAATTGGACCCAAACCATCATGCAATTCTTTTGCAAATTTCTGGCGTTCTTTTTCTTCTGTTTTAATTATTGCAGATAAAACTTTTGCTTCATTTTCTTTACGTAGTTTGTTAATTTTACCTTGCAGATTAAAAATTTGCCTGATATAAATAGAAGCAATAAACATCAATAACGAAATAAAAACTGCAATCCAACTGTTAATAAGTGTTTGATTACTATTATTATCTATATTAGCAATATCAATAAGTTCAATTAATCTTCGAATTGCCATTAGGAAAAAACCTATAGAAATTGCTATCCACGAAATATTGAACTTAGTTTTTTGTATCAGGCTTATGGTAATAAAAAAAGCTCCGAATTGTAACAATACTGATATTATTAGGGCAATCTGAATAAACATGAGTGCAATATTAAAAAAAAATCTTTATACTATCATACGCTTTAAATCGTATTTCAGCATTTTAAGAGTTGGAAAAAATAGTTCTTTTGTTTTTGCATAAAACCTAATATCACCATATAAAATTACTCTTCCTCTAAAATTCATTTCCTAATCTATCATATGATTTTTTAATCATAATTTGTTTATTAAGTTTCACGACAGCAATAAATTTTAATTAATTTATTGCTAAGATAATATTTTTTAAATTATTATTTTTACCTTCTATAATTATAGTTTTAATTTTTTTGTACTAATGTGGATAAGTACGTACTATTAATAATTATGAATGAATTTATGAAATAAGATAAAAAATATTTTGAAATGGAACATAATAAGAACGATTTCCTAAACAAAAAAAAGATATTAATTATTGATGATGAAACAGTTTTAGGAATAAGTTGCAAACGTATCCTAGAACAGGAAAATTATGAAGCAATTTACCGAAGTAGTCCAAAACAAGGATTGGCAGATGCTTTAACAGGAAATTATGATTTAATTCTTCTTGATTTGCTCATGCCCGAAATTGAAGGCATAGAAATATTAAGGAAGCTAAGGGAATCAGGCATCCAGTCGAATGTAATAATAATAACCGGTTATGGAACAGTCCAAACAGCAGTTGAAGCAATGAAGTTAGGAGCATCCGATTATGTAAACAAACCATTTATGCCTGAGGAACTCAAAATTATTGTGAAAAAAGTTTTTAAACACTCTGATTTAGTAAAGGAAAATATTTCTCTAAAAAAAGAATTGAATATTCATCAGGGTTTTAAAGGAATTATATGTGACAGTCCTAAAATGAAAGAAATATTGTCTGTTGTTCAACGCATTGCTCCAACAGATGGAACTGTTTGTATAACAGGAGATAGTGGAACAGGAAAGGAAATTATTGCACAAGCCATTCACAGAATGAGTAATCGCAAGGATAAACCTTTAATTGCATGTGATTGTAGTGCACTGGTTCCAACCTTACTGGAAAGTGAACTTTTTGGACATGTAAAAGGTTCTTTTTCAGGAGCAATTTCGACAAAACAAGGTCTTTTCGAGGCAGCACATAAAGGCACATTGTTTTTGGATGAAATCTCAAATATCAGTTTGGAAACTCAGGGAAAACTCTTAAGAGTACTTGAAACCAGAGAGTTGAGAAAAGTCGGTGATACAAAAGAACATAAAATTGATATACGTTTAATTACAGCAACTAATCGTGATTTGTCAAAAATGATTAACAAAGGGACCTTTAGAGAAGATCTGTTCTATCGGCTACAGGTTATTCCGATTCATCTATCCCCTCTAAGAGAACGACCTGAGGATATTCTCAAATTGGCAATTCATTTCCTTAATGATGTAAAAAAGAAAAATGATGTAAAAGCAAAGCAATTTGCTCAGGAATCAATAAAAATAATGGAACAATACAAATGGCCGGGTAATATAAGAGAGTTAAAAAATATAATTGAACGTATTGCCTTACTTTGTGATTCGGAAATTATTGAACCCAAACATTTTCCTGCAGAAATGAAAACTCTTTTATGCGAACCCGATACCTGCAAAATACCTGACACATGGGAAGATTTTAAAAAATATAAGCATCAGGTACAAAATGAAGTCATTATAAAAATTGAGAAACATTTTATTATCGAAGCACTGAAACGAGCAAAAGGAAATATTAGTAATGCAGCAAAAAATGTAGGAATGCAACGTACTAACTTCCACTTTTTATTACAAAAGTATAACTTGAACAGCAAGAATTATAAATATGGTATTTATTTGGATGAAAAAGGATAATAATTCTTTTAACCCGAATTATGCAAAAGAAATAAGTTGTTTTTGCATAATCGACTAAGAATCACTGCCAAAATGATTTCATTTCAATCACCATTTTGGTGTTCTTCTACCTTGCCTGCCATGCCTTCGGCAGGTAAACCGGCAGGCAGGAATCGGGATTACCCTTATAAATTCATTAGTTCGGCTGTTTGCAACCTCCTAATGAATAATGCGGGTTTAATAAGATAAAAAGCTTATAATAATAAATATAATAAGGTTAATATAAAATTATGAATTTTTTATTTGCTATCTTCTTTCAATTTTTCAAAATACATAGGTACTTTCAGAATAATAATAATATTTTAACAATCAGATAAGTGATTCGTATATTTGAGTAAAATAAAACCCCGAAAAGTGAGGAAAACACTAAAAATCGTGGTTTAAATTTTACAACTATGGTAAAAATATGAAGAATTTCCGAATTTAAACACATTTTAAATTTTAAAAGTTCAGAAGAAAATTTTAATGATTTATTCGCTCGATTTCTTGACAGCAATTTAGGTAAAATTTATCAAGCTATTCCATGGCAAGAATTGGCAAATGAGTTCAAGTTGCAAGAATCAGAAAAAGGTCCTGATTGCATTTTTAGTCCAAAAGGGAAATTAGGCTTAATGTTTTTAAAGCATTATGCTTGTTGTTCTGATGAACGTTTAATTGAACAATTGAATGCAAATATTCATTATCAGTTTTTCTGCGATATGTTACTTTCACTGGAAGAATCAATAGAAAGTTTTAAAATAGTTAGTCAAATACGTTGTGAATTAGCCGAAAACCTTGACATATTAAAAGCACAAAAATGTCTTGCATCTAACTGGCTGCCTTACATGCAAGAACTTGGTCATGCTACAACTGATGCAACTTGTTATGAAAGTGAGGTTCGATTTCCAACAGATATTAAATTATTATGGGAATCTGTAGATTGGTCATATGGGCAAATGAAAATGCTTTGCAAATACCTTAAGATTAATCTTCCGAGAACTAAATATTTAAAGTGGAAACCTCGTTATTATGATTATAGCAGGAAACGACGTAAACCAACTAAAGACAGACGTGTTTTGACTCGTTCGCTTTTAAGCCTCCTACACAAGACTAATGAGCAACTTGATTTGATTGAAGAAAATTATCACTTTGAAATATCAGATAGATATTACGACAGAAGAGAAATAATCAAGAATATTTATATTCAACAATTTTTCAATCAAATAAAAAAAAGAAGCTGTAAAATTAATTTTACAACTTCTAAATATGTTTTGTTATGTTATTTTGGCTTACTTCTGAAAGCGCCTGTTTGATGGTATTGAAAAAATAAATTTACTTCCTTCGTTTTCTTTACTTTTAACCCATATTTTCCCATTGTTCCTTTCTACATTTTGCCAAACAAGTGAAAGCCCCAGACCGGTTCCTTCAATTTTTTTATTTTTTACGTTGCTACATCTGTAAAAATCATCAAATACATTATTAATTTCATTTTGAGGAATGCCAATACCTGTATCTTCAATTATAATTTCTGCATATTCACCTTTGTTTTTTGCAAAAACATTTACAACGCCATTTTCGGGAGTATATTTTATAGCATTTAAGATGAGGTTGGAAATAACTTCTTCAATTGAGAATTTGTTCCCATATCCTTTAACATTATCGTTTACTGATAGAGTTATTTCAATATTTTTATTAATAGCATTTTGACTTACGGTTTCAATAACATTATT
>CAYTAU010000057.1:0-17218 GCA_964435855.1 uncultured Bacteroidales bacterium
CTGGGTTAAACAATCTATCCTGATTTTATAAATTATGGAATTTATAAACACTATATTATTTGCCATTAATTTAAAATAATTTTATAAATTATTAGAATGTTGCATATTATGTAAATACTTTAAATATGTTTATTACTAATGTGTTAAGTTAAAACCTCTTTGTTTCAGGCAAATAGTAATGCCCTGAAAACATAGTAATTGCAAGGCTTTCCACACCTTAAATGCCACAATAATAAAAAGTTATCAACATAAAAAAAAGCATTTATATTTAAAAACATAAATTGTTGATAAAAATAAATAATTTAAAATTTGCATATTTGTTTAATAATTAAGTATTTTTGTCAAAATATTTTTTTAACTTATTAAAATCTATAGAAAATGACTAAAGCAGAAATCGTAAAACAAATCAGTGAAAAAACTGGAATCAGTAGTGTTGAAGTTTTAAGAGTTGTTGAAGCTTTTATGACAACTACAAAAGACAACATGTCTAAAGGTGAAAACATCTATTTAAGAGGTTTTGGAACATTTGCAGTTACAAAAAGAGCTAAAAAAGTTGCTCGTAATATTTCAAAAAATACAACAATTGTAATTCCTGCACACTTTGTACCAACTTTCAAGCCTGCTAATTCATTTAAAGACAAAGTTAAAACAAACGTAAAATAAATTACGTTTACAAAGACATAAAAAAACCGCTTAATTTTTTAAGCGGTTTTTTTGTGTCTTTTTGCTTTTGATTGCTTAAAACTAATACTTACATTTGTTTTCTCATATTAATAATTTGTATTAAACTCTAAAATAAAGTAATATGTTTGAAAAGGAAATTTATATTGACAGAAGAAATAAACTTCGCAAAAATGTAGACAAAGGAATAATATTAATACTTGGCAATGTTGATTCGCCAATGAATTATCCTGCTAATATTTATAAGTTTCGTCAGGATAGTTCTTTCTTATACTTTTTTGGATTAGATCATCCCGGATTTGCAGGAGTTTTAGATTTAGATAATGGCAAAGATTATATTTTTGGCAACGATGTAGATATTGACGATATTATTTGGATGGGACCTCAGCCATTGTTAAAAGACCAGGTATTAAATGTTGGAGTTGAAAATACCGCAGCTTTTGGCAAATTGGAAGAATTTCTAAAAGAAACATTGAGCAAAAACCGAAAAATACATTTTTTGCCTCCATATAGAGCTGAAAACAAAATTTATCTGATGGATACTCTTAATATCCATCCATCAAAACAAAAAGATAGTGCCTCAGAAGAACTTATTAAAGCAGTTATTGATATCAGAGCAATAAAAGATAAATACGAAATTGAGCATCTCGACAGTATAATGGATGTTGCATATCAAATGCATACTACTGCTATGAAAATGGCACAGCACGGAGTATATGAGCGAGAAATTGCAGGAGCAATAGAAGGTATTGCACTAAAGCATGGCGGAACAGTTTCGTTTCCCGTAATTTTAACAAGGCGGGGCGAAACTTTGCACAATCATTATCATGGTAATAAACTTGCCGATGGCGATTTAATGTTAACAGATGCAGGTTTTGAATCGGGATTAGGATATGCAACCGACCATACACGCACATCGTCGGTTGGTGGCAAGTTTACTCAAAAACAAAAAGAAATATATCAGATAGTATTAGATGCCAACAATAAGGCAACATCAATGGTAAAACCGGGAGTTTCGTATCGCGAAATGCATTTTGTAGCAGCAAAAGTTATTGCTCAGGGATTAACAGATCTTGGTATAATGAAAGGAAATGTTGATGAAGCTGTAAAAGCAGGAGCTCACGCCATGTTTTTTCCTCACGGACTTGGACACATGATGGGACTTGACGTACACGATATGGAAGGCCTTGGCGAAACCCTTGTTGGGTATGATAATGAAACAAAACGCAGCGAGCAATTTGGAACTGCATATTTGCGTATGGGAAGAAAATTAAAACCCGGATTTGTTATTACAAACGAGCCAGGCATTTACTTTATTCCTGCTTTGATTGACAAATGGTATAACGAAAAAATAAATACCCAGTTTATTGATTTTAATAAAGTAAACCAATACAGAGATTTTGGAGGTATAAGATTAGAAGACGATATACTTGTTACCCAAAACGGCAGTCGTAATCTTGGCAAACAAAGAATTCCTATTGAAATTGCCGATGTGGAAGCTATGGTTAATAGTAATTTTTCTTTGTGAAACTTCAGTATCTCAAAGAGTAAAAAAGTTTATCAAAAACCTCGCTATCCCTGCTAAGGTGTAGTTTCATGCCTTAGGTAGACAAGTGTAAGTTAGCTTCAATTAAAAAATAATTCACTGCTGATTTATGCTTATACTGTAAATCTTTTAACCCAATTTATGCAATAGAAGAATTAATAATTTTTCTATTGTATAGCGACAAAGGGTTTCATCCATTTTGAAAAACATCAAAATGGTGAAACTCTAGGTCGGGATTAACCCTCGCTAATGCAAGTAGTTCGACTTTTTCAAGTCTTCTATTGCATAATCGGGGTTTAATAGTAACATTAATTGGTCAGGAATAAGAATAAATGCCCTGTCTTATTCGTTATTTACTTGTTTAAAAAACTCCCAATTTTGCAGCATTTTTTCCGTCCTGCTCCATTCCGCATTTCATTATTTCCCAACAACTTTTTCCCCCATGTTTGTTTACATTCATGTTTTGTAACATAATATAAATAAATCCGTTTAATAAATTAAGCAATCATTTTCACGGAAAAAATTTCCATTAATAATTTTCGTAATGATAGATTTTTGGTTTGGGATAGGGTTAGGTATAGAAATTATAAGAAGGCGTAATGGCGATGTTGAAACATATCTTGTATTACCATTTTTAAGAATTAGAATTAAACGTAGAACAAGACTGTAGAGTATACTCTGCCTGCTCGAATTTGCAATCCTATTCAATTACCTCACGGTTTTACGTAGTTGTTATCAATACTAAATTTTAAAACAAATACTTTTTCTTTATTGTTCCTATACAACAATTTAATCATTTAGCAATTTAGTAATTGTGCGTTAAATAATTAAAACTTAAATTTTTGGCTTATTTTCTAAAAAAGCACAATTTTGACGAGTTCTGATAGTATTTAATAGAATTTATTTACTTTTGAAATAATTATTGAGAGGGGACGGAACTGGTGTTTCACCCGGTCTTCAAAACCGGTAGCAGACGGATAAAACCGGCTGTGGCAGGTTCGATTCCTGCCCTCTCTGCTAAAATTTTAACTCGAATTATGCAAATTCTGAAAATATGAACTCTACTAAGGAAGAACTTAAAAATCTTCCAGGCATTGATAAAATCTTGTGTTTGTCAGAAGTTAAAGACTTGACAGATAAATACAACAAAGACCTGGTTACCTACTCTGTCAGAAATGTGATTGCTCACTATCGAAAAAAAATATTAGCAGGAAATTCCCCTCCATCAAAAGAAGAAATTCTTCAAAGAATAAAGGACTTTACACAAAAAACAGGAAACAGAAATTTAAAACCTGTTATTAATGCTTCTGGTATAATAATTCATACAAATCTTGGCAGAGCTCCGTTTGGAAAAATTTTAATTGATGAAGTCTCAAATACTATTAGGGATTATAATAATCTTGAGTTTGATTTGAAAACCGGTAAACGAGGGCAAAGAAATGACCATGCATCTGAACTTTTGAAATTTTTAACAGGAGCAGAGGATGTTTTAATTGTAAATAATAATGCTGCTGCCGTAATGTTAATTTTGAGAACATTTGCAAAAGGTAAAGAAGTTGTTGTTTCAAGAGGTGAATTAATTGAGATAGGTGGTTCGTTTCGGATCCCCGATATTATGGCTGCATCCGATTGTAAAATGCTTGAAGTTGGAACAACAAATAAAACAGGCATAGCAGATTATGAAAATGCCATTACTGAAAAAACGGCAATGCTTTTTAAGGCACATAAATCAAACTATGTGATTAAAGGATTTACAAAAGAAGCCAGTTTTCTAGAACTTGTTGAACTCGGAAAGAAAAATAATATTCCTGTTGTATATGATATTGGCTCAGGGCTTTTACGAAAGGTTGATAACAAAGTTTTGAAATACGAACCCGATGTAAAGCAAGCATTATCAACGGGCATTGACCTTATTTGTTTTAGTGGTGACAAATTACTTGGCGGACCACAGGCAGGAATTATTGCAGGAAAAAAGAAAATGATAGATGTGCTTAAAAAAGAGCCTATGATGCGTGCATTAAGAGTTTGTAAAACTACTTTGGCATTTTTAGAAACAGCTTGCATTTATTATTTGAATGATAAAGATCTTTTTGAAAAGAATTTGATATTTAAAACATTAAGCAGAACGGAAGACGAATTGAATAAAACAGCCCACCTTTTGCAAAAAGAACTTAAAAAAAGAAATATAGAAACAGAAGTAGTGAAAAGTAAAGGACAATATGGTGGTGGCACATTACCCGACCATGAAATAAAAAGTTTTGCAATTAAAATAATAAATAACGAAAGTAACAAGAAACGTTCAGAGTATGCAGAAAAAATATATCATGGTTTGCTTGATCAAGATACTCCTGTGCTTAGTATTTTGAAAAAAGGAAACATCTATTTTGATGTACTGACTTTGTTTGAAAATGATATTGAAAATATTGCTAAAATTATTGATAATGTTGTAAAAGCCCTCTCTAATTTGCCTAATGCGGATAGAAGGAATTAGAGCCAAAGAGCAAATTATAACAATATAGCAACGACAAACGACAAACGATAAAATTAAGAGTAATGAAACACTTAATAATGGGAACTGCCGGACATGTAGATCATGGAAAAACGGCACTAATAAAAGCACTAACAGATATTGATTGTGATACTCATAAAGAGGAAAAAAAGCGTGGTATCACTATTAATCTTGGTTTTTCCCATTTAAATCTTCCATCAGGCGATTCAATAGGAATTATTGATGTTCCAGGACATAAGGATTTTATAAATACTATGCTTGGTGGTGCTTGTGGAATTGATTTTGTGTTACTAATTATTGCAGCAGACAGCGGAATAATGCCTCAAACCATAGAGCATTTTAACATTATTAAAACATTAAAAATCAATAAAGGAATTATTGCTTTAACAAAAATAGATTTGGTTGATGAAGAATTGATTGAATTGGCAAAGCTTGAAATATTAGAATTATTAGAAAATACAGAATTTGAGAATGCTCCAATTGTTGGAGTTTCTTCTATTACAAGAAAAGGTATTGATAAACTTATTGATACAATAAAAGAAATAGCCCCTACAATTAAAGAAAAAGAAAACACTGGGATATTTAGAATGTATATTGATAGAATTTTTTCTGTTATAGGACTCGGAAGCATTGTTACCGGTTCTGTTTTAAGTGGAAAAATATCTACAGGAAAAAATATATTTTTATTACCTGGAAATAAAAAATTAAAAATAAGGAGTATTGAAAGACACGGGAACCAAGTTGAGGAAGTTGTTGCCGGCGATAGAGCCGCAATAAATATTACCGGTTTTAAAAATGAGGACTTTAAGCGTGGAATGATGTTATCAGGCAAAATTCTTGAAGAAACAAAAATAATTGATGCGCATATTTCGCTTTTTGAAAATAGTCAGGATCTAAAACTTTGGTCAACTGTTATTTTTCATTCAGGAACATTTGAGTGCCAGGCAAGAATGCACTTGCTTAACAAAGATATACTTAAAGGAGGACAAAATGCAGTTGTACAAATTCATCTGGAAAGATCAGCAACCTTATTAACTAATGATAAATTTATAATTAGAAATTCTTCCGGTAATAAAACTTATGGTGGAGGAATAATTATTGATGCAAATCCTTTGCACCACAGGAAAAGAACAGCAAAACTTATTGAGAATTTAACTTTACTGACAAATAGTATCTTAAATGAGAATAATATCAACGAACTCATAAAAATAGAACTTAAAAAAGAAAATAAACCATTGTTTGTAAGCGAAATAGTTGAAAAAATTAATAGATCCTCTGATGAAATTATTGCAGTTCTGAATGATATTAATGACATAATAATTTACAATGATAATGATGTTTTTATTTTGATAGATAAGAATAAAGAAGAAGAATATTACAATCTAATAATTCAGAATATTAAAGCATACCATTCAAAAAATAAGATTTTGGAGGATGGAATGGAGCAGAATGAATTTTACGGAAAACTTGGTTTTTCGAAAGATAAAACAGGGAAAAAATATCTTGAATTATTGCTTCTGAAAATTGAATCTGACGGAAAGTTAAAAAGGTATAAAAATACATGGATAGATATAGATCATAAAGCAATTATTGATAATAAAACAATAGAAGATATTAATTGGCTTGAAGAAATGATAAAAAATTACGACATGCAAAAGCCGGTTTATGAGGATGTTGAAGATGCTGCGAAAGAAAAAAACATAACAAAAGAAAAGTTAAAAACATATATCACATATCTATTCAGAAAAAATAAAATTTGCTTTCATAAAGATGAATATGTCCATAAGTCAGTTATTGATAAATGCAGACAAACAATTCTAGAAAGTTTAATTAAAAATAACAAAAGTTTAAATAATAGTGAAATTAGAAAATTGCTAGAAACAAGTAAAAAGTTAACACATTTTTTAATTGTTTATTTTGAGTCAGAAGGAATTATTTCAACCAAAATGGTTGATACATACATTTATATAAACATTACAAATAAAGGAAAAGAAGTTTTGAATAAGAATTCTTAAAGGAATTGTGAGAGTTATTGATTGCTAATCGGCATAAAGTTATAATCATTTAATTTTAGTCATTTTAGCTCAATTTAGGCATTTTAGGCATTTGTTTATTATTAGATAAAATGTGTAATTTTAACATGGGATTTTATAAAAATTTAAGAGGTTTGTAACATGAAAGTATATCTTGACAATTCAGCAACATCATGGCCAAAACCATCTACTGTGGTTAAAGCGATTAGTA
Source organism: uncultured Bacteroidales bacterium (assembly GCA_964435855.1). GTDB lineage: Bacteria > Bacteroidota > Bacteroidia > Bacteroidales > CAYTAU01 > CAYTAU01. The sequence continues at coordinate 6,981 of CAYTAU010000057.1, forward strand.
ATTATTTAACAAACTATGGTGCAAGTCCGGGGAGATCGGGGCATCAGTTTGCTTTAAAGGCAGATAGAGAAGTTTTTGAAACACGTGAGTTAATTGGCAATTTTTTTAATGTTCCGGAAACCGGACATAATATTTTTACATCAAACTCAACTTATGCATTAAACTTTGCAATAAAAGGGATTCTTAAAAGAGGAGACCATGTAATAACATCATCTATTGAGCACAACTCGGTAATTCGTCCATTAAGGTATTTGGAAAAAGAACTAGGTATTGAAATTACAATTATTAATTGTGATGATAAAGGAAATATTGACTTCAAGCAATTAGAAGACAGCATAAAAAATAATACCAAACTTGTTGTTACTATTCATGGTTCAAATGTTTTAGGAAATATACTTCCTTTGAACAAAATTGGAAATATTTGTGAAAAAAGGAACATTATTTATCTTGTAGATGTTGCTCAAACTGCAGGATATGTACCAATTGATATGCAAAAAGACAAAATTGACATTATTAGTTTTACAGGACATAAAAAGCTTTATGGACCTCCCGGAATTGGAGGCTTATGTTTTAAAGAAAATATTGATATAAAAGCAATGATACAAGGTGGTTCCGGTAGTATTTCTGAAATGGAAACACATCCGGAATTTTATCCCGACAGATTAGAAGCAGGTACAAAAAATACCGTGGGAATAATAGGATTGAAGGCAGGAATTCAATTTCTTCAGAAAAAGGGAATTGACAAGATCAGAAAAGATGTTGGTAGTATCACATCATATTTTATTAATAAACTGCTTGAAATCAATGAAGTAAAACTTTATGGTCCTGATGCAAATGAAGAAAGACTTCCTGTTATTTCTTTAAATATTAACAATATGCTTTCAAGCGATTTGGCATATCAACTTGATAAAGAATATGGAATAATGATCCGTGTAGGCTTACATTGTTCTCCCTTGGCTCATAAAACTAACGGAACATTTCCCGATGGAACAGCAAGATTCAGTCTTGGATGTTTTAATACAGAGGAAGAAATAAATTATACTATTAATGCTTTAAAAAATATAATTATTAAAAAATAAGCAAATGAAAACAGTTAATGCAAAGGGGGAATTGTGTCCAAAACCACTAATAATGACAAAAAAAGCTCTTGAGGAAATTCAGGAAAACGAGAGTTTGAAGATTTTAATTGATAATGAAACATCAAAAATTAATGTTGTTCGCTATCTCGAAGATAATGGAATGGTAGTTAAATGTCATCAGTCAGGTAATGTTCACGAAATATTAGTAAGTAAAAAGGGTGTTGTATTTGAAGAGGTAGTTGAAGAATATTGTCCAATTCCAAATAATGAAAACGAAAATTATGTTATTAGTTTTCAGAACGATAAAATGGGTTTCGGTTCTGATGAATTGGGAGAAATACTTATGAAAGGTTTTATAAATACATTGCCGGAAGCAACAAAATTGCCAAAAGCATTAATATTCTTAAATTCAGGAATACATCTTACAATTAAAAATTCTCAAGTTTTAGAGTCATTAAAAAAACTTAAAGATAAAGGTATTGAAATACTTGTATGTGGAACCTGTCTTGATTATTTTGATAATATGGATAAACTTGAAGTAGGCATAGTATCGAATATGTATGATATAATTGAAAAACTTACAAGTGCTGATAAAGTAATTTATCCTTAGATTATGAAAAATTTAATATTGATATTTGAATCAACACATAAGGTAATAAAAGCAGAAAAAGTATTGATAAACAAACATATCAAGCACGAAATAATTCCTACGCCAAGAGATATATCGTCGAATTGTGGAATGTCTATTAGAATTGAAAAAGGAACAATAGAATATGATAAACTTAAAGAAATATTAGAAAAAAATAATTTTGAATTTAAAATTTTTGAGAAATAAAAATAGATATATGAAATTTGATATGCTAAATACAGTAGGAGATGGAGGATGTTCAGCAAAATTACCTGCAACAGAATTAGATAAAGCATTAAAAGACTTACCGGTAGTTACTTGTGATAAGCTTCTTGTTGATATCAAAACACATGACGATGCCGGAGTTTATAAAATTAATGATGAAGTTGCTCTTATTCAAACTACTGATTTTTTTCCACCTGTTTGTTCCGACCCTTATGAATTTGGACAAATTGCTGCAGCAAATGCTTTAAGCGATGTTTATGCAATGGGAGGAGAAGTGCTTACAGCAATGAATTTGATGATGTTTCCTGCAAATAAGCCAATGAGTGCTTTAAAGGAAATTCTATTGGGAGGACAAGATAAAGTTACCGAAGCCGGTGGAGTTATTGTTGGAGGTCATACAATTACCGATGATATTCCAAAATACGGTTTGGCAGTAACAGGAGTAGTTCATCCTGATAGAGTTATAACAAATTCAGCAGCTCAAGCCGGAGACAAATTAATTTTAACAAAACCTATAGGCTCCGGAATTATAATGGCAGCAAAAAAGATAAACGAAGTTGATGAAAAAAGCCATCAGGCAGTTCTTGATAGCATGAAAACCTTAAACAAGGATGTATCGGAAATAATGCAGAACCATAATATAAAATGTGCAACAGATATTACAGGATTTGGACTATTGGGACATAGCCTAAAATTAGCACAGGCAAGTAATGTTTCTATAAAAATATATTCGGCATCAGTTCCTTTATTTGACAATGTTTTTGATTTAGTGAAAATGGGATGTATTCCGGGAGCAGCTTTCAGAAACCAGGAATTTGTTGAGCAATTTTGCTTATTTGAAAAAAATATGCAATATGAATATAAAATGCTGTTAATGGATGCACAAACATCAGGAGGAATGTTAATTTCAACACCTGCCAATAAAGTTGATATTATTCTAAAAGAACTTAAAAAGTCGAATTATATTGAATCTGCAATAATAGGAGAAGTGATTGAGCAGCAAAATAAGTCGGTTTTGATTTCGTAGACTAGAGTAATCTTCTATTGTTTAAAAAAATCTCAAAAAATAATAAATTAAGACAGCTATCTGCTTTTTTTTTTAATAATTTTTCGTATATTTACAAAAAATATCTTCGTTTCTTGACACGCTTAAACTAAAATTATTATGAAAAAAGCATTTGTATTATTAGCCTTAATAGCTATAACTCAATCATTAATAGCGCAGTCGAATTTCTATTTATATCAGCAAGATAAAAATAAACCTGAATATACTCCGGTTAGAAAAATTATCGATAATGGTTTAAAAGGTATTGATATTGAATATAATTTTGATGGCGTTTATATCCATGATGTAATTGAAGAAGGAATTACTTATATCAATCTTAAAATTACTGATTTTTCGCATCTTATGGAAGTCGGAAAACCAGCTTTGCCAAGTCATAACGATATTATTGCAATTCCGGTTGGAGCAACAGCAAAAATTGAAATTATAAGCTATGATGTAAGTGAAATTAGTAATATGCTGATATATCCTGCACTTGAACCTGCATCTGATAAATATGGTGAAACTGAACCAGAATTTGTGATTAATGAGGATTTTTATAATACCAATACTTTATATCCTGCAGAAATTGTAGATATTAATAGTATTAATTATTACAGAGATATACCTGTTGCAAGTATTCAAATTCATCCAATTCAATATAATGCTAAAGAGCGTAAGCTTTTTGTATACAGTAATATAAAATACAGAATTTCTTTCACACAATCAGATGAATTTTTTGATAAAACACAACATTCTGATAATACTCTTAAAATGATACCAAACTATTTTTTAAATGGAGGTAGTATTAGAGAAGAAATTAATCAATTTGTAGATAATAACTCTGTTAGAGGTATCAGTGGACCAAGTAAAGAATATATTATAATAACACATGCTGATTATATAACTGCTGCAAATTCTCTTGCTCAATGGAAACGACAATTGGGATATTCTGTTGAAGTTGTTTCAAGAGCTTCATGGACATACAGTGAAGTTGAGTTTGAAGTTCATGAACGTTATCAAAACTGGACACCTAAACCCGATTATGTCGCAATAATAGGAGACCATGATAAAGTTCCCGGTGATATTCATGTCGGATCTTATGGAAGTTTTGCAACTGATTTATATGTGGTATGTACTGATGGAGGTAGTGATTATTACCCTGACATGGCAAAAGGAAGAATCTCTGTTTCTTCTGCAACAGAAGCATCAAATGTTATATCAAAGATTATTAATTATGAAAAAACACCACCTATTCAACCAGCGTTTTATACAACAGGTTTAAATTGTGCATATTTTCAGGAATCAAGTACAGCAGGATATGCTGAAAGAAGATTTGCACAAACAAGTGAAGATATCAGGGATTATGTTAATGGGGTTCAGGGATATACTGTAAATAGAGTATATGTAACAGAAAGCGCTGTTACTCCAACAAATTGGAATGATGATGCATACTCAGCCGGAGAACCTCTTCCTGCTTATCTTTTGAAACCGGGATTTGCATGGGATGGAGATTTTAACGATATAATAAATTATGTTAACGAAGGAGCATTCTATGTTTTCCATCGTGATCATGGTTTTGAAGATGGTTGGGGTGATCCTTATTTTACATCTGCGAATATTAACTCATTTACTAATGCTAATATGACACCTGTGGTATTTAGCATTAATTGCTTAACAGGTAAGTTTTTGGAAACAGAATGTTTTGTTGAAAAATTACTCAGAGTTGATGATGGAGCTGTTGGTATTTTCGGACATGCCGAAGTTAGCTATAGCGGCTATAACGATGGTTTAGCTTTAGGGCTTATTGATGCTATTTGGTCTAACCCCGGATTAATCCCTAATTTCACAGGTTCAGGAGGCATAAGCAGTCCTACTCTTTCACCTCATTCCGATATTTTTACTATGGGCGATGTTGCAAACCAAGGTTTAATAAGGATGGTAGAAACATGGGATGATAGCGAATACACTCACCAGCTTTTCCATTATTTTGGCGACCCTGCTATGAAAATGTGGACAGCACAACCACAAGCTGTAACCGCAACACATACTACAACACTTAACTGTAATGATACAAGTTTTTCGATATTTACATGCTCATTAAGTGATGGTTTGGCTACCTTGGTTATTGATGGTTTGCTTGTGGGTGAAATCCAGCTTACAGGAGGATCTGGGGTAATTAATTTTGGTGGTATTCAGCTATACGGTAATAATGCTGTTGTTACAATATCAAAACATAATTATCAGCCATATATTGAAAATATTCCAATTGCAGGAGATTGTATTAATTCATATTTTACTTTTGGTCCGGGCGCAACTTGTATTGGAGGCGATGATATTGTATTTACAGATGCTTCAAGTGGTAATATTACTTCATATACTTGGGATTTTGGACCTAATGCTACTCCTTCTACTGCCAATACAATTGGACCTCATACTGTATCATATAGTACAAGTGGTTTTCAAACTGTAATTTTAACAATTGAAAATGCTTCCTATACAGAAGTATATACCGATAGTATTTATGTAGAATCTTATTGTTCATACTTAATGCCATCAAGCGGGACACAAACAATTACAGAATGTGCAGGTCGTCTTTTTGATGACGGGGGTACAAGTTTTTATTCGGCAAATACTGATCTTACTACAACCATTACAGCTTCCGGATCAACACAAATTGATTTAGATTTTGTATTGTTTGATGTTGAAGAAGGTTCCGGGGCAACCTGTGATTACGACTGGATAGAAATTTATGATGGACCAAGCACTACATCTCCTCAAATTGGACTTTATTGTAATACAACAGGAGGACCAGGAACATTAAGCACTACAGGAGAATCTGTTACGATAGTCCAACATACAGATGGAGGTTCTGAATTACAAGGTTTTGAAATGATCTGGCAATGTGTATTTGTAAATGCACCACCTGTAACTGATTTTATAGCTTCCGAAACAAATTCTTGTTCTGCCAGTATAGACTTTACCGATTTGTCAACTAACGGACCTGATACATGGTTATGGTATTTTGGCGATGGAACTACATCAATTCAGCAAAACCCTATACATGCTTATACTTCAGATGGAACTTATGATGTTAGTTTAGTTGCTTCTAATGCTTATGGTAGTGATTCTTTAATTATAACAAGTTATATTACAATAAGTACTCCGGTGGCACCATTGGCTATAGATGGTGCTCGTTGTGATGCCGGTAGTATAATGCTTTCAGCAAGCGGCTCAGGTATTATTAAGTGGTATGATGTTCCGGTTGCAGGCAGTAGTTTGGGCACAGGAAATACTTTTACTACACCTGTAATAACAGCAACTACTAATTATTACGCCGAAAATGTAGAACTTGGTTCAAGTATTTATGGAGGCGAAACAAATAATACTTCAGATGGAGCTTTCTATACTGTTGCAGCTCAGCGTTATTTGGTATTTGATTGTTTCTCAGATATAACATTAGCATCTGTTGAAGTTAATGCAAATGCAACATCAAACAGAACTATTGAACTTCAGGATAATACGGGAAGTGTTATTGATCAAATAACAGTAAATATTCCGGCAGGAGTTAGCCGTATAGATTTGAATTTTGATATTCCTGCAGGCACAAATTATCGCATAGTCGGTCCTTTATCTCCCGGTTTGTTTAGAAATAATGCAAACTGCTCATATCCTTATGATATTGGCAGTGATGTTTCAATTTTGTATAGTAGTGCAACATCTAATCCAACAGGATTTTACTACTATTTTTATGACTGGGAAATTGTTTCTCAATCATGTGTTAGTAGCCGTACAGATGTTTTGGCAGAAATTATTTTGCCATCAAGTATTGATATAACAGCGAATGGAAGTACAGATATTTGTGATGGAGATACAGTTATATTAACAGCGCCATCTGGTGCTACTTCGTATTTATGGCATCCTTACAATCAAACAACACAGAGCATTGGTGCTACCGCCGCAGGTTTTTATTTTGTTGATTACATTCTTGATTCTTGTTCAATTTCATCAAATCAAATTGCAATTTCAATTCTAAATTACCAGCCTGTTGCCGATTTTTCTCATGTGTCAAATGACCCTGTAATTGATTTTACTAATTTATCGCAATATGCAAACTCGTATTTTTGGGATTTTGATGATGGCTCAACTTCTACTCTAACAGATCCTTCGCATACTTATACTGCAAATGGAACATATAATGTTATGCTTATAGCTGTAAATTCTTGCGGAAACGACACAATATACTATACTGTTGATATTGTTACTGTGGGTATTTCTGAAATAAATATATCATCTTTAAATATTTATCCTAATCCTGCACAATCTGAACTTAATGTTGAATTCAATTGTATTAAAACGGATAATATTATTTTAAAACTTCATAATAATACAGGGCAAATAATATGGATAGATAAATTACAGGGCTTTGCAGGTAAATACAATCATTCAATTGACATTGAGCATTTAGCAAAAGGTGTTTATATGATAAGTGTTCAGTCGGATAAAAGTCTGAATGTTTATAAGATAATTGTAAGTTAGTTTTAGAGAACGTTATCAATGATTTAGAAATAAATTAATAAGGTGTAGCTATAAGCGAAATAAGTGTAATTGTACACTTATTGAAACATTAGCCTTTATTAAAGATAAACTATGAACTAAAAAAAATGAAAATGAAAAAAAATATTTTGACAGCATTAGCGGGAATAATTTCTGTTTTGAGTTTTGCACAAACAAGTTACTATGTTGCTACAACAGGAAATAATACTAATAATGGAAGTATAGGAACTCCTTGGCAGACTATACAATATGGAGTAAGTCAATTAAATGCAGGAGATACATTGAATATTATGACAGGGACTTATCTTGGAAAAATTGATGTGAACACATCGGGTGCTATTAATCAAGAAATTACAATAAAAAATTACAGTAATGATAATGTTATTATTAATGGTGCAACACTACCCGATTATGAATACTTACTAAAAATTGAGAATGTAAATTATATCAATATTAGTGGACTAAAATTTCAAGATTATCAAAAATTAGATGCAATAGGTATCCTTGTTATCAATAGTAGTAATATATCTATTCTTAACAATGAGTTTTCTAATATAGATTATTCATCAACTGCTGTGGGAGAAACGCCAAATGTTTCACAAAATAGTCAACCAATTATTGTTTTTGGAAGAGACCCTTTAAATTCGATTAATAATATAGCTATTAATGGAAATATTATCCACGATTGCGAAACAGGTTGGAGTGAGTGTCTATCTATTAATGGTAATATTGATGGGTTTGAAGTTAAAAATAACCACATTTATAACAATACGAACATTCCTATTGTTGCCATAGGGCACGAAGGCGAATGTTCTGACCCCGCATTAGACCAGGCGAGGAATGGTTTAATAAATAATAATAATATACACGATAATCCTTCTGCTTATGCATCAGCAGGCGGTATTTACATAGATGGTGGAAAATCTATAACAATAGAAAATAACAGCTCTTATAATAATGATTTTGGTATTGAAATAGGCTGTGAAAACAACGGGAATGCACCAAATGACCCATCTGCATCAGACATTATTGTAAGAAACAATTTAATTTATAATAATAAAATTTCGGGAATAGCATTAGGTGGATACGACTACCCAACATCAGGCAAAGTTGAAACAATTACAATAAGCAATAACACTTTGTTTAATAATGATACAGACAACTCATACAATGGAGAATTATTAATTTCTTATGTTGAAAATTCAAGTATAGAAAATAACATTTTTTATACAAACAACATCGATAAAGTATTAATAATAAGCAGTGACGCAAACCCTACCTTGTCATTTAATTACAATTTGTATTATACTCCAAGCGGAAATAATGATATTGTTATAGAAATAAACGGTGTTGAATATAATGAGTTTAGCACTTATCAAACAGCTACATCTCAGGATATTAATTCCGATTTTTCAAATCCATTATTTTTAAGTGCAACAATACCCAACCCAGATTTACATATAAATACTTCTTCGCCAGCTATTGACACAGGAAATCCTTCTTTTGTTGCGGGGAGTGGTGAAACGGATATGGATGGTGAGATTAGAGTTTATAATGGTAATGTTGATTGTGGTGCTGACGAATATGGTTCATCATTAAGAGTTAATAATCCTCCTAATCAAACAGACATTTTTATTTATCCAAACCCAACAAATGGAATTATTTATATTGATGGCATTTTAGATTTTAGCTATGAAATTTACTCTTTAAATGGTCAACTTATTAAATCTAAGATTAGAAGTCAGAAAACGATTAATTTAACAAATCAAAATAAAGGATTGTATTTAGTTAAGATTTTCGATAAAAATGGAATAGAGATGAGTGAAATTAAAGTGATTAAGCAATAACAAAGGCTAATTGAGATGGCTCCGCTAACAAAAGATAGCGGAGTGCACCTTTCACCTGTTTTCAGCGTTGCAACACCCTGAAAAATTTTCATGGCTACTGTCCTCAGCATTTTGATATCCAAATACACTTTGTATATAATAAATAGGAAAAAATTTAATTTATACTTGCCTGTCTTTATTGAAAACTAATGCAAAGCGCGTTAGCCTGACAAAATTGCGAGCCACGATGTGGTGAATAAAGAAAACAGCTAAATTTTCTTATAAGAGGCAGTCCTTGTTGTTAGAAAATTCTGTTTTTTTTAGAGCGGATTGAAGCGTTATTTTGTCTTGATTTTTTGGTTCCCTGCCTGCCGGTAGGCAGGGTTTTTCATCAAGACAAAATGAACATAAGTTCTATTTGCCTTATAATTTGGCAAAAAAAATAAATTTAAAAAACAAAAAAACCACACAAAAGTGTGGTTTTTCTTTGTGGGAACTACTGGATTCGAACCAGTGGCCTTCCCGACTGTAAGTCGGGATGCTCTATACCTTTATTGATTAGTTCTTTCAATCTGTTCCTATTTTTCCATTTTTTGATTTGCCTTTCACGAGCATAAGCTTCTGATTTAGTTTCAAAATTTTCATAATAAGCAAGCTGCCAATCATTTGCTTTCCCTGTATAACCTTTGTGATTTGTATTATGTTTTTGAATTCTCTCTACAATATTTGAAGAATGACCAATGTAGTATTTATTTGCTGTTTTAGAATATATTATGTAAAAAACATATTTCATTGTAACAAAATAGCCACACAAATTGTGTGGCTATTCTTTGTGGGAACTACTGGATTCGAACCAGTGGCCTTCCCGACTGTAAGTCGGG
>CAYTAU010000057.1:17318-24862 GCA_964435855.1 uncultured Bacteroidales bacterium
ACAAATTGTGTGGCTATTCTTTGTGGGAACTACTGGATTCGAACCAGTGGCCTTCTGGGTGTAAACCAGATGCTCTAAACCAACTGAGCTAAGCTCCCAAAATCGGACTGCAAAGATAAATTGCTTTTTGTAATCTGCAAACAAAATATTAATTTTTTATATAACTTCAGCTACAACAAAAGTACTTCCGCCAATAAATATTAAATCGTTTTTATCTGCATTTAATTTGGCTGCCGTAATTGCATGTTTTACAGTCGAATAAGCTTTCCCTTTTAAGCCAATTTGTTTTGCTTTATTAAATAATATTTGTTCGTCTAATGCTCTTGGGATATTAGCTTTTGTAAAATAATATTTTGCATTTACCGGTAATAAATTTAATATTTCTTCAATATTTTTATCGTTCACCGTTCCAAAAACAATATGCAGGTTTTTGTATGCAGTATTTTTTATTTGTTCAAATACTTTTGTTAAACCCTCTTTATTATGGGCGGTATCGCACACAATTAACGGATTATTACCAATAATTTGCCATCTGCCTAATAATCCTGTATTATTTACAACATTTTTAAAGCCCTTATAGATTGCTTCTTCTGAAATTTTAATATCAGAATCATTTAAAATGTCAATTGTTTTTAATGCAGTTAGTGTATTTTCTTGTTGATATTGACCAAGTAAGTCTAATTTTAGATTTTCATATTTTATTGTTTCATTATTTTTTTTAACATTAAAAACCTGATGAGAATCGGAATTTATTAAGGAATAATCAATTTTATATTCATTATCAGAGAAATAAATTTTGGACAGTTTCTCTTTAGCTTTTTTCGTGAAAATATCTGCAATAATTTTTTGATATTTACCAATTACAACAGGAATATATTTTTTAATTATACCTGCTTTTTCAATAGCAATTTTTTCTAATGTTTCTCCTAAAAATTGAGTATGGTCATACCCAATGTTTGTAATAACAGAAACAAGTGGTGTAATAATATTTGTAGAGTCTAATCTTCCGCCCATTCCAACTTCAATAATAGCAATATCTACTTCTTGTTTTGCGAAATAGTCAAATGCCATAGCAACAGTTATTTCAAAAAAAGAAGGTTTTAATTCTTCTATTATTGTACTGTTATTTTCTACAAATTTTACCACCTTGTTTTCCGGTATCATTTGACCATTTATTTTTATTCTTTCTCTAAAATCTTTAAGATGTGGAGAAGTGTATAATCCTACTTTATATTTTTGCTCGTGTAAAACAGAGGCTAAGATATGAGCAACAGAACCTTTTCCGTTTGTTCCGGCAATATGTATAGATTTAAAATTTTTATGTGGAAAATCAAAATGCTTATCAAGTATTAGTGTGTTGTTTAAGTTTGCCTTATAGGCTGCCTTTCCCACTCTTTGATACATGGGTAATTGCTCAAATAAAAATTCTAAAGTTTGCTTATAATTCATTATGCGAAAATAAATAATATTTGTAACTATTTAGGTGGTATTTTGGGTTCTGTATATTTTTGTGTGTGAAAAAATAATAAGCCACAGATTCACAGACAATTTCATTTTCATGTTAATCTAACCAAATAAAAATTGTTAAAATCTATGAAATATTTTGAGATTTTTATATTAAACCCGCATTATTCATTAGGAGGTTGCAAACAGCCGAACTAATGAATTTATAAGGGTAATCCCGATTTAGAAGAACACCAAAATGGTGATTGAAATGAAATCATTTTGGCTGTGATTCTTAATCGATTATGCAAAGGAAATAAATCCTTTTGCATAATTCGGGTTAAAAGAAATAATTTTAAAAATCTGTGAATTGAGCGAAGTGATATCATGAACACCTTTAAAAATAAATAATATTGTGAGTAATCAGTGGCAAATTTGATAATTCATGCGTTTTTACAAAGAAAATATTTTACAGCTAAATAATTACTAATATTTATAAATAATTAGTTTTTTCTTTTTTTGCGAAATATGTTGTTTAGTGGTGACTATTAGAATGCATTCGTCAAAGAAAAACCTATTTTTATCCCAAAAAGAAACCTTTTTAAATATATTCCGTATTTATTTTTAATTAATAATAAGCAACCCTTAAATAAATTCCACGTCTTAATAATAATAATGATAAGCACGAAGACGTGTATGTTGTTCATTGGTAGGAAACAGGCGTGATAATTATGTTTAGATTAATCATTTTTTCGCTATTATTATTTATTTTTTCTGTTGTTAATTCAATGCCGGAAAAAAATCTCTCAATTACTGATTCTCTATTTACGCTCCTAAATAATTCACAGAATGAAAAAAGTAAAATAAGTATATATAACCAATTAGCTTTGGAAATTCAGCATTACTCTACTGATACTGCATTATTATATCTTGATTCTTCCCTTACATTAGCTTTAAAATATAATAAGCAATTAGAAGAAGCAAACTCATATCAAATTAAAGGTGTGATATATAATAACTCCGGCAGATATGATGAAGCTATTGATTTTGAAAAAAAAGCATTATTGCTCTATATGCAAAACAAAGATACTGTTGGTTTGATATCTGCTTATTCGGCTTTAGGTGTTGCATATAGTTATACATGTGAATATTCCAAAGCCATTAACTACTATACTAAAAGTCATGAGCTGGCTGAGGCTATCAATGATACAAGCTATATTATTCTTATGCTGAACAATAAATCATTTATATATAACGAACAAAAAGACTATGATAAAGCATTGTCGATGGTGTTGAGATCAATTGAAATGAAAAGTGCTTTGCCTGATGAAACAAGTGTAATGATGGCTTATGTGAATGCAGGTTCAATATACTATAATATTGGAGATATGTTGATGGCTAGAGGTTACTTGGATACAGCTATGATAGTTGCAGATAAATATAATATTGTGTTTGTCAAGATGGCAATCTTACAAAAACTTGGAAATATTTACTTGAAAACTCAAGAATACGAGCTATCTCTGAAGCATTATAAAAGCGCTCTTGCAATGCAGGAAGAAATGGAAGATGTACGTGGAATGTCTTTTTCTCTAAAGGGAATTGGAGAAATTTATTTAAAAAAAGGATTATACGAAAAAGCAGATGAATATTTTAATAAAAGTCTTGAGATAGCGGAAAATAATAATTTACCCGATCTTCTTTCTGAGTTATATCTTAATTTTTCTGAATTATATAATTATACAAAACAGTATGAAAAATCACGAGAATATCTAATTATATCTTATAGAATGAAGGACAGTATTCTTAATTCTGATGTGCATGGGAAAATTGCAAAAATTGAAGCAAGATACCAGAAAGCAAAAACTGACAATGAAATAATAAAATTAGAAACAGAAAAGAAACAGAAGGAAAACAAGATCATTGAACAGAAAAATTGGATGATTATATTGGCAGTTATAGTGTTAATCGTAATATTTTTTTCAGTATTGATAATGTTGCAGAAAAGGAAGAAAGACATGGCTTATAGATTATTGTTGATAAAGAATCTGGAAACCATAAATACACCTATAGATCAAACTGAAGAAATAAATGTTGACCAGCAAATATCTGAAGGTAATCAAGATGATGATGAAGTAACGATACAGTCTGAGAATGAAACAGCAGGGCAGGACAAATACAAGAAATCTCAGTTAACAGAAATACAAAAAGAAGAATTAATTCAGGGGATCATCAAGCTTATGGAAGAAGATAAAATGTACGTGAATCCGGATCTTACTATTGACATATTGGCATCTGAACTCAACATATATAAGAAGTATATTTCACAAGTAGTTAATGAAAAATTCCATCTTAATTTCAACAATTTTGTGAATAAATATAGAGTAAAAGAAACACAGAAACTGCTTTTAGATCCAAAAAATGATATTCTTTCGATAGAGGGTATTGCTACAACAGCAGGCTTTAACTCAAAATCTTCCTTTAACACTGCTTTTAAGAAATATACAGGACTTACACCTTCCTATTTTCGAATAAATGCAAGAAGTAATAAATAGTATCTGCAAGAAAACTATGTAATCTGTTTTGTTATTGACTTTGCAAAATAAATATTGTTTGAGTTTTTATCAGATGGTTAAACCTGCCTGACTGTCTGGCGTCTAATTTCAACTTGGAATAAATAATTTGTGAATTATTCAGATTAAAGTATGAATACCTGTATTCAAACATGTTTATTACGAATTTCAGGTTTGTTTACCTGTATCCGAACAGCTTTGATTTGGAATAGGTAACTTAATTTCTTATATTTGTTATCCTAACTTTTATAAAATCCTCATGACAAAACAAAAAAATACATATAATTTATTTTGTTTAAGGAACTTACTTATTCTTCTTAAAGGGTTTTATAAATATTCTATCTCCTTTTTTATTGTTTTTATTTTCCTTTTTTTCACAATTGATATAAATGCCCAGTACTGTTCTGCCGATGGGGGAGGCGATGAGTACATTAGTGGAGTTGAGGTTGGAAGTATTAATAATACAGGTACAGGTTCCAGTGGCTATTTTGACTATACTGCCCAGTTAACAGATATGAATATTGGTACAGGTTACGGCATAACAGTAACAAATGGAAACGGATATGCAGATGACCAGTGTGGTATTTGGGTTGACTGGAATCAGGATTTAGATTTTAATGATGCAAATGAAACTATTGGTGGTATTGTCACGATACCAAGTAGTGGTCCCTATACAGCAACTATTACTCCTCCGGCAGGTGCCACATTGGGGAATACAAGGATGAGGGTAAGGATTACCTATACTGGTACTGTTGATCCATGTGGTTCTACTACTTATGGCGAAGTAGAAGATTATACAATAAATGTTATTGGAGGAGGTCCTGGTGCCCCGGTATTTTATAATACAGGTAGTAGCAGTCAACTTTGTTTTAATAATGCATATATTAATGATAATACTCCTACTTTTAGGGTATCAGCTACGCACACTTCTGCTTTTAACAGATTTAAAGTTGAAATAAATACTGCTTCAGATTTTTCAGGTACAGCTTATACTCAAACATTTTCCGGAACCTATTCCTCAGGAACACAATATGATGTTGAATGCAATTCATTATCTCCTGCATTCCCAGTTACCAATAATGTAACATACTATGTACGAGCATGTGCTTCTGATGATGGTGGTTCAAATTGGGGAACATGGTATTCAGAAACTTATAGCTTTACCTATAAAACTTCAGGAGCTATAGAATGGATGCAAACTACTCAGCAACAATTTTACACTGATGTATTTGAAGGTGCAACAAAAGCTGATATCGGGGATTATGTATATCTTTCCGGTAGTGGTGGCGGTGTTGTAGCACAAGTTGGTGCTAACAATGATGATGCTTTTGATCAATCAGGTGGGGATTGTACAGAACCGGTAGAACTAGGCAAAGCCTATTTAAGAGCAGGTCATAAAGATTTGGATAATTGGTATGGAGATCAAACAGTAGGTATGAGATTTCAAAATGTTCTGATACCACAAGGAACCACTATTGAAAATGCTAAAATAAAGGTTCTTTCAATATGGCGTAATCCTCCGGATAATAATGATAAAGGAAACGTTGATGTATGGTGGAAGATTAGTGCTGATGATGTTGATAATTCTCCCGAATTTTCTGCTACTGCTACAGGAAGACCCAGTGGGAGGACACAAACAACAGCCAAAGTAGACTGGGATCAAGCAATGGTTGTTGACAGATGGTTTAGTCAAAATCCGGTACCACCCTATGATGGAAGCGATAATTGGTATGAGAGTTCGGATATTTCAAGTGTAATACAGGAAATAGTTGACAGACCAGGTTGGTCATCAGGTAATAGTATATCAATAATTGTTTCTAATGATGGAAGTCCATGGAGTCAATATCGAACATGGCATGCTTATGAGTCAGGCACTGGTACAGAACTTGTAATTAATGAATCCGAAGATGGTATTATATTATCATCACTAGTGGATTATTCTTCTTTGATAGATGCAAATGGCTGGGGTGAGATTCAATGGAATGATGATGAAACTGATGGAGACATTAAATATAAAGTATTTTACGATGATGATGCTAAGGGTACAGTAACTATCATTCCCGATGCTGCTTTACCGGGTAACTCTGCTGGTTTTGATAATAGCCCTATTAATATATCAGGTTTAAATACTACTACTTATTCCAAATTATACCTTAAAGCATTTTTAACTAATGGAGCTGCTTCTCCTGAACTTTTTGACTGGAAAATAACATTGCCAGAAAGTTTACCTGTTACTTTATTATCATTTGATGCCATGTGTGAGGGAAAAAAAGTTAAACTTAATTGGACAACAGCATCAGAAACAAATAATGATTATTTTACTATTGAAAAAACAGATGACCTACAACGGACATGGAATTTTCTAACAACAATAGATGGCGCTGGTAATAGCAATTCAATAACAAATTATAACTATATTGATGTTAATCCTTATCAGACTACTTATTACCGTTTAAAACAAACAGATTTTGATGGGAATTATAAATATTCTGAAATCGTATATGTTACCTGTAAAGATAATAATATAAATGTTTATGCTTTTGTTGATGCAAGTACTGGTAACATTGTTCTTAAAACATTTGGTATTGTTGAAGAAAATTGTATTGTATATATGATGGATTATACAGGAAGAACAATAATTCAAAAAACACTTAGTTTGAAAAATCTTGAAAATAACATAATATTTACAAACAAAGGTATAAGTGCCGGTTTGTACAATATTGTTCTACAAACAAGTAATAATATAATTACTAAACAAATTGTAATATTGAGATAAATTGCCCTTTTTAATAAATTACCCCGAATTAGAAATATTTCGGGGTTTTTTAATGCTTATTTGGCGTAACAAGTATTAATACCCGTATTAATACTCTTATTCAATCTAGTTATTTGCAAACAAGGGTAAAATGCCGTATACTTACATATTCAATTTAACCAAGAAGATATTAATTATGAAAAACAAAATTTTAACACTTTTCAGTTTAGTAATCTTTTTTGCAATTCTTCCATTTTCATTACTGTCCCAAGAAAAAACATCATTGCCTCAAGAAAATGAGGCATGGGAAATCTATAATGAAATTAATGGTATTCAAATTAAATATAAATATGTTGAATGTAATAACCCAAGTCAAGGTACTTATAAGGAATATGTCGTTTTTCAATTTATTAATAAAACAGACAATAATGTTGAAATATCTTTTTTACATACCTTATGGTATGATGGAACGAAAATGACATCAGAAAGTGATGAATACGAAAAACATCTTAAAATAAAACCAAAACAAGTATTTGAAACTTCTTGTGATAAAAATCGGGGATATAACATATTTTCAAAATTTTTAAATTATAATAAAGCAGAATTGACTGGATTCGAATTAGATAATATTAATGTTGATCAAACAGATATTATTCAAATTAATAACACAAAATAGTAATATGAGAAATTTAATAATATTATTCTCAATTATATTTTTATGCATATTTAATGGATATTCTCAAACAGTAACTATTGGAACAGGAACATCATCTCAA
>CAYTAU010000058.1:0-1514 GCA_964435855.1 uncultured Bacteroidales bacterium
GAATCAATACGAGCAATAAATTCTCCTTTTGCTGCATTTAAACCAATATTTAAGGATTTAACAATTTTTAGATTAACTGAATTTGTAATTATTTTAATCCTATCATCTAATTTGGAGTATTTTTCAAGTATGTTTTTTGTGTCATCTGTTGAACCATCATTAATAATAATAAACTCAAAATTAGTATATGTCTGAGCAAGTACAGATTCAATAGCTAAATGAAGATATTTTCCCCCATTATACACCGGCATGATAATACTTATTAAGCTCATTTATACATTTATTTTTTTAATATCTCTGTATATTTTTTTGCAATTTCTTTCCATGAATATTCTGAATTGATTGTATTTATTGAATTATTTTTGATTTTTAAATACAATTCTTTGTTTGAGAATAAAAAATTTACTTTATCCGCTAAATCTTTAATATTTTCCGTTTTAAATAATAAGCCATTTTTCCCATCACTAATTACTTCTTTAATTGCAGGTAGATCTGAAGCTATTACTGGTAGTCCATAGCTCATGGACATAAGCAAAACACCACTTTGATATACTATTTTATAAGGTATAATACTAATATCAGATGCATGAAACAATAAATCACGTTGTGTATCATCAATAAACTTATTTATTTTATGGATTCTGTTTTGTAAATTATATTTATTAATAATCTTATCATATTTTGTAAATTCATCTTTCCATGATTTACCAGCAATTATAAGTTTAACGTCTTCTTCAACATATTGCATAGCATGCAATAAAATATCCAATCCTTTTACCTTTTTAATTTGTCCAAAAAATAGGATAAACTTGTCATTCTTTTCTAAACCAAGTTTCATCCTTGCTTCATCTTTTGTAATATTCTGGTTAATAAAATCAATGTATCCTCCATGCTTAATCACATGAATTTTATTTGGATATTTTATTTTACTTTTTTCTATTAGGGAATCATAAGAATGCTTGTTCTGAACAACTATTAAATCAGATAATTTATTGCAAATAATATTTCTACGCTTTTGTGAGTCATCATTATTTAAACTTGTTATGTCATGAACAATAATTAAAATTTTAAGATTATAAAACCTCAATATTTTAAGCATTAGAACATTAATGAAATTTGCAGAAAATATATGAATTATAACTAAATTGATGTTACTTTTTCTGCATTGTTTGGCTGATTTTATAAAAGCTTTTATGAAATGATGAAATTTTGCAATTGAATTGGAATTTGTGTGACTTTTAAAATATAAATAATATTTAATGTTTTCATTATTTTCAACATGTGTAAAATTACTAAAAACATATGTTTTAACACCTTGATTAGACATGTTTGACAATAAAGAAATATTATAATAATTCATCCCAGCTTTTACCCCAACTGGGTCAATAATTGCAATACTATAATTATTTTTTGTTGAATTGCTCATAATTTGTCAATGCAAATATATTTAATTAAAATTGTAAAATGAAAATTGCGATACTTGGCACACGTGGAATTCCTAATAATTATGGAGG